>CAKRFP010000029.1 GCA_934320645.1 uncultured Bariatricus sp. | reverse complement strand
TCATGGTGCAAAATGCCTTCATTATACACAAACGGTTCGTCTTGTAATATCTTCTTCATTTGTGTTTCCAATGTAATAGGAAAACTGTCTGCATTTATCCAACCCAATGCAGTTGTTAAATCCCCCTGCGGATCAGCATCGACCAATAATACTTTTCGCCCCTGATGTGCAAGACCTATTCCCAGATTTAATGTTGTTGTGGTCTTGGCTGTTCCTCCCTTCTGATTTGCAAGGGCGATCACTTTACACTTAGTCATATGGCTTCCTCCTTCCTCGAAAAATTTAATAGCCAATCCTTTTTACGAGACTGGCTATGTATAAAAATGAGCATAAAAAAAGCCGACTGACTTTCAATTTGAATCAACCGGCTATGTAACAATATATATTAAAATTATTTTTTACCAAATCTCAGACACTGGTCTGCAAATTATTCCTTTCATTCCATATGAATCTTCCGCAGCTTTTTTATCCTTTTCAGAGTGATAATAGAAAATCACACTATCAATATTCTTATTTTCAAAAATTAATCTCATAATATGACCATCATTATTCGGTGACATTCCAGCCAAAGACATGGTTCCTTTTAAATTTTTAAATTCATTGTAATAATATTCATCATTGTTTTCTAAACCTGTAAAAATTTTTATCTGCCTTTCTTTCAATCCACCGCTAAATCCCATAATTGCATTACAAAATAGATACAAATCTTCTTCTCTTGCAGTATAATCAATTCCAGTCATCTTTGCATACTTACTCAATGCAGTGTCTTTTCTAAATTGTTGATTAAGCTGATCAAACTGTCCATGAAGATGTTTTACTTTTGTATTTGTTATTTTTTCAATATTCCAGTCATAATTGATTGTATAAATATTATCAAATTTATTTAAACTATTTTGCAATTCCAATTTTCGCTCATCAGATAAATTCATATACAATTTTTGAAGTTCTCCTTCATTAAAAATTGCATCTAAAAACAATTTTTCCAGACCAACTGCTGTAGCATGAATCATCTCCTCGCTATCCCCATATTTTTTATGAAATAACCGCAATATTAAAAAATAATCTTCCATGCCAATCGACTGAGATGGATCATAATTATCCACAAATCTTTTTAAATTACTTCTTTCCTCTTCTGTTTCACAGTGTGAATTATATTTTCCAGACAATATGTCCTTCAATATAACTCCTTCTATTCCCTCAATAACGTCCTTTAACTCTCTAGCCGTTATATCTTTAATATGGTATTTGTAGTCTTTTTTTTCAATATTTTTATGAACTCTTTCAATGATAGCCGCATTACTACATTCTTTTACTCCACCAATTTCGATATCAAATCCGTTACCAATCAATATATTATTCATTCTTTCATTCCTTTCATATAAAAATATTTTTCTTTTTATTATATTCTCCATTTCTCTTTTCATCAATCGGAAAATATTTCCACGATAGCTTACGAAAAGTTGGGGAATCTTACGCTATCATACATCAAAAGTTGGGTAAATATTGGGTAATTACACTACTCCCCAACAAAATAAAACAGGCAATCTCCGCCTACTTATTTTAGAAGAATGAGGCGAAGTTTCATACGCCAGTTGGGTAATTGAAATTCCCCAACTCACTCCCCAACTTTTACCCAATTCCATGCATAAATAGCGATAATTTACGATAAGTCAAAATTTATTCCCCAACACGCAAAAAAACCTTGAATTATCCCATTTTTCATAGGAAATTCAAGGTTTTTCGTTGATTTACATGATAATAATACGGTTCAAATTCTTATGCGAACTGTAAGATTATGCGTTCATCTGAGCTGCAACTTCAGCTGCGAAATCTTCATTTTTCTTTTCAAGACCTTCACCTGTCTCGAAACGAACGAATTTCTTCAGAGT
Organism: uncultured Bariatricus sp.; assembly: GCA_934320645.1. GTDB lineage: Bacteria > Bacillota > Clostridia > Lachnospirales > Lachnospiraceae > Allocoprococcus. The sequence continues at coordinate 28,873 of CAKRFP010000029.1, read as the reverse complement.
GATAGTTGTTCCGTTAGCTTTTCCAACTTCGTCAAGGTATTTAGCTACAGACTGTTTTCCGTCTTCAGCTTTTACATATACCTGATCTAACAGACAGATTTCTTTCATCTCTTTGTTGATACGTCCGGAAATCATTCCCTGGATAACCTTTTCCGGTTTCTGAGATTCTTTCGGATCGTTCATGATCTGAGCAAGAAGAATTTCTTTCTCATGTGCGATGTAATCAGCATCTACGTCTGCCTGGCTTACATACTTAGCATTTAAAGCTGCTACCTGCATAGCTACGTTTTTCAGGGCTTCTTTAACAGCGTCGTTAACAACTGCTGTATCAGCTTCTACAAGAACACCGATACGTCCGCCACCGTGGATGTAAGATACTACACAACCATCTGTAACGATCTTTTCGAATCTTCTGATGCTGAGCTTTTCTCCGATTACAGAAATCTTTTCTGTAAGTGCATCGTTAACTGTCTTAGAAGCATCTTCGTTCCAGGCTTCAGCCATGAATCCTTCCATATCTGTAGCTTTTGTAGTAAGTGCCTGATTAACAACTGCTTTTACGAATGCCTGGAAATCAGCGTTCTTAGCAACGAAGTCTGTCTCAGAGTTAACTTCTACGATAGCTGCTGTCTTATCTTCTTTAACGTCTGCCATAACGATACCTTCAGCTGCGATACGTCCAGCTTTCTTAACAGCCTTAGCTTCGCCGTTCTTTCTGAGGTATTCGATTGCTGCATCCATATCTCCGTTAGATTCGTTCAGAGCTTTTTTGCAGTCCATCATACCAGCGCCTGTCATTTCTCTTAATTCTTTTACCATGCTTGCTGTGATTGCCATGATTTTTTCCTCCATCTTTTAATATGATCTTTCGGATTGTTCGAATTATTCTTCTGTTGTTTCTTCAGCTGTTTCTACGTCTTCGCCTTCGTAAACTTCTTCAGCTTCGCCCTGGTTTGCTTCGATTACAGCATCAGCCATCTTAGATACGATAAGTTTTACTGCTCTGATTGCGTCATCATTTCCTGGAATTACATAGTCAAGTTCTTCCGGATCACAGTTTGTATCAGCAATACCGATCAGCGGGATTCCAAGTGTGTGAGCTTCCTGAACACAGATTCTTTCCTTCTTAGGATCTACTACGAAGATAGCGTCCGGGATTCTCTTCATTTCTTTGATTCCGCCAAGGTTCTTTTCAAGCTTTTCCCATTCTTTCTTGATTTCAATAACTTCTTTCTTCGGCAGTACATCGAATGTTCCGTCTTCTGACATAGCTTCGATTTCTTTCAGACGAGCGATTCTGCTCTGGATTGTCTTGAAGTTTGTAAGCATTCCTCCAAGCCATCTTTCGTTAACATAGTACATTCCGCAACGTTCTGCTTCTGTCTTGATAGCATCCTGAGCCTGTTTCTTTGTTCCTACGAAGAGGATCTTTCCACCTTCTGCTGCGATGTCAGATACTGCCTGGTAAGCTTCATCTACTTTACCTACAGATTTCTGAAGGTCGATGATGTAGATACCATTTCTCTCTGTGTAGATGTACTCTGCCATCTTAGGGTTCCATCTTCTTGTCTGATGTCCAAAATGAACACCTGCTTCTAAAAGTTGTTTCATTGAAATAACGCTCATGTTTCTTTCCTCCATTGGTTTTTTACTTCCGTGTGCTTATGTCCGCGAACCATGCTTTTCAGCTTTGGCACCACCGGGATAAACCACACACGTGTTTTTTTGCAACGTTAGCATTGTATCATAAAAGCCCTGCATACGCAAGGCTTTTTTCAGGGTTTTCCCTGCAATTCTCATATTTTTTCAGAATCAGCAGCAAAAAAGCTGATATCCTACAAGGAGGCACAGCAGAACGATCAGGATTCCGATAAATATGCTCGGAATAAACATCATGATCACCATACCTAGTGCCACAAAAAACAGCGCAAATCCACATACCCGTTTCATCTTCGTTCCTGCTTTTTCCTCTTCTTTACAATAAATATATGCCGGAAACTTACGCCTATTCCTGATTTTCCGGAGTATCTGCTTCATTTAACAGATCTGCCACATCCTCCTCCGTCATCTTATCCTCAGAAGGAGATTTAAAACGGTCGATCACATCCGGAACCATATCAAGTATCTTCGTCATGGTATCCTGATTCTTGATATTGACCAGTTTTGTTGTCCCGTTCTGGATCACAAGCACTGCACTTGGAATCATCTTACCGCCAAGTCCGCCTGCTCCTCTGTCCTTCTTATCTGCATGAAATGCACCTGCACCAATTGCAAAGGATACATCCACCAGTGGAAGAATGATCGTATTCCCGATGTGGATCGGATCCCCCACAACGGTCTTGGATGAAACCACTCCGTTCATCCCTTTAAATAATGCATCTACTGTCTCTTTAAACTGATTGTCTGCTGCCATCTTTTCGATTCCTCCTGTTATTCTCTATCGAAACATTTACCACTTAAACGCCCTGATATCATGATAGGTGCTGCGGATATTCTTATCCAGAAGCAATTTCACTGCAAATATTGCCATATGAACTGCCCTGATCCTGCCTTTTATATAAACTGTACCATCAAATACCCGGTTTTCAAAATCCGGTTCCAGATCCATATTTTCTCCAACAAACGCGTAAAGCATTCCGCAAAGCGCAAGTACCTGTCCGGTATGATAAGGATCTTCAAATCCATAATGCAGTCTGATACGGAGCTTTTCCGGCTTCAGTAAGCGTTTCACCCAGACCAGTTCTTTTTTACCGCGTTCGAAAGCTGCCTTATGATTTTCCTTTTCCAGAAATTCCAGAATTTTATCTTTTTTCTCTGCGATATTCTTTATTTTATCACATAAATTCTTCCATGTACATTTGATCTTTTCCAGGATCTCCCGAAGCTTCTGACTGAGCTTCCGGATCAGTTTTCCGAATGCTTTGACTGGTTTTTTCCGCTTTCGTGGAGTTTTGTGAGCCTTTTCGGATTCTCTCTCGTCATGAACATCCTTTTTTTCTCTGGATTCACTTTCCTTTTCCGGTGTAGCATTCTCTTCTTTTTTTTCTAAAAATGTTTTCACCTTCGTGTCAGGACTTTCCTGTGTTTCTGTTTTGGACTTCTCATCTTTCACGTCCGCATGCTCTGGCTTTGCATACGTTCCGCTTTCGGCTTTCTTTTCCGGCAGCGTCTGCGGCTTCTTTACATCTACCGCATCATTTCTTTCCGCCGTTCTCTCACTGGCATTCTCCGCACCGGCTTTTTTTCCGCCATCCGGCTTTTTCTCCTTCTTTCTCACCGGTTTATCTTCCGCTTCCAGAACATCTCCCAACTTCTTCCAGGCAATCCGCCCCTGCCATTTCACATCGCCGTTCCGATACTCCACTCTTCCTGCAATCAGATGAAGCAGCCATGAAATCTTAAGATTCCCCTCCGCATCTTCCAGCTTCCCCGGAAACCCGGCACGCAGTTCATACCTCAGCGGTGCAAAGAGAAGGACACCGATCACAAGTAGCAGAATTCCAAGAATCACCAGAAGAAGAATCCCGATAATCTTCAAAATCAATCCAATGATATGTAGAATCATGCTTCTTCCCTCTCCCGCTCTCTGATGTAGGACCGGATATCCAGATCCCCTGTTTTTTCATAAACTTCCTTCGCGATCTCTTCTACCAGATACAACGCATCATCATATCCACCCGCTATGCCGACAACGAAAATGTCATCATCGATCACACTTCCCTGGCGGAACATCAACGTCGAATAAAATTCCAGCTGATTTTCCCCTTCTTCGATCAGCGCGATCACATAAGTATTCAACGGATACTTTTTTTTATTCAGTTTTGCAATCACTTTTTCTTTCTTTTTTGTCATGCTCTCGCTGACATAAAGATTTTTGTAAAACCTCATGTGCGCTGTCACCTTGACCTTTAATTATTATAGTAAGAATCAAACACCTGCTTTGCGACACTGACACCAGTAATGGTCGCCGTATCCGCATCCTCGACACAGACGCTGATCGCCAGCTCCGGATTATCCACATTGGAAAATCCGACAAACCAGGAATGTACTGTATTTCCATCTTCACTGACCTCGGCAGTTCCGGTTTTCCCTGCCACTGTATAAGACGCACCTGAAAGCGCAGCTCCGGTACCATAATCCACAACTGCCTTCATATATTCGGTAAGCTGTGCAGCCTCAGAAGATGTCATCAGCTCTTTGCAGCTTTCCGGCATATATTTCTTCACAGTCGTTCCGGCATAGTTGGTGATCTTGTCTACCAGATATGGCTTCATCAGCTTTCCACCATTTGCGATCGCCGATACGATCATCGCCATATGGTACGGGCTGACCTGTGTCTCTCCCTGACCAATTGCAGTCATCATCGTATCTGCATCTCCCGCATCTGTTTTCAGTCGGAAACTGCTTTCGTTATATTTCACATCACCCGGAAGCTTGCTGTTAAACAGCATCTGTTTGGCAGTCTTTCTCCATTCTGCCTTATCCAGCTGCAACCCGATATTCGAAAACGAAGAGTTACAGGAATTTGCAACCGAATCCGTCAGATTCTCTTCCCCATGGGCAGTGCTGTTATAACAGTGGATCGTCGCCCCATTCTGTGAAAATTCTCCGTTACATTCAAACGAATAATTGTTATAATCTGGATTCTGCCGCATAAAAGCAAGTGTTGTCACCAGCTTGAATGTCGACCCCGGTGTATACTGTCCAAGTGTAGCCCTATTAAGAAGCGAACTGTTCTCGTCATTGTTCAGTGCATCCCAGTTTTCCGAAACATTATTCGGATCAAAAGACGGCTTCGATACCATTGCCAGAATCTTCCCTGTACTTGGCTCCATCACGACAACTGCACCTTTGTTATCTCCCAGTGCATTATATGCTGCATTCTGCAGGTTCGCATCCAGGGTTGTGACCACCGTATCTCCTGTATTCTTCTGGTCTTTAAATTCATTCGCCAGCTTTTCCAGGAAAAAAGCATTTGAAGTCAGAAGATTGAAATTCTGTGAGGATTCCAGTCCGGATTTGCCTTTTGCCGCATAGCCGACCACATGTGCAAACACTTCTCCGTCTGGATACTCCCGGGTCTCCGAGCCATCATCATTCGTCACAGTCTGTGCAAGCACTTCTCCATTTTTATCCGTAATACTGCCGCGCAGCACACGATCCGCAAGAAGATCCTGACGGATATTGTAAGTGCTGTTGACAACCTCTTTGCTTTTTACCACATTGAAATAAACCAGATATCCCATCAGCACAAGAAACAGTGTCACGAAAATATAAGTAACCCTCGTCAGTTCCTTGTTGGTCATCCGTTTTTCTTTTTTCTTACTGGCTCCGCTTCTTTCTGCCTGTGCTTCCTTCTGACGCCCCTGTCCGTCTCTTTGACTGCTGCGTGCGGCCTTTCTCTTCGGTTCGCCGTCCGGTCGTCTGCTGCGGCTTTTTCCTTGTTCCTTCTTCTTTTGGTCGCGATGTCCGCTCTCGTCGGGCAGACTCTCCAGCTGCTGATCCAGATCTGGAAGTTCGCCGTTTCTGTAATTTCTTTCTTTCAATGTCCTCTTCCTCGTCTTCTCTTAATACATACAGTCCCTGAATGATCGCAAACATAATGATCGTACTGAGGACGGACGTTCCGCCGTAGCTTACCAGTGGAAGTGTCACTCCGGTAGACGGAATGAATTTGGTCACGCCTCCGACCGTCAGAAATGTCTGGAAAATATAACAGGTTCCAAGTCCCAGTGCCACCAGTTTATAGAAGCTGTCCCGAAGCTGCATCGCAATATTCAGAAACATCATATAAACACTGACACATACCAGAATCAGACAGAGTGCAAAGATCAGTCCCATCTCTTCCGCGATTGCCGAAAAGATAAAATCCGACTCTGCAACCGGTATCTGATCTGCCGCCCCCTGAAAAAGTCCCATTCCAAACCAACTTCCCGTGCCGATCGCCATCAGAGACTGCGCCACCTGATAGCCACCCTCGTTGTAAATGGCAAATGGATCCTTCCATACCAGTACACGCACACGGACATGGTTAAATAGCTTGTACGCCACAACCGATGCCCCGCTTCCTGCAAGCAGTCCCGCAAGCACGTAAAGGGGCTGTCTGCTCGCCACGTAAAGCATCACCAGATATACGGCAAAGATGATCAGCGCCGCACCCAGATCCTTGGATACGACCAGGATCAGTACATGCATGGCTGCAACTGTCGTTGTGATCACAATATTTTTAAAGGAAGTATCTTCCTTAAGACTCGCTGCAACAAAAAATACAAAAATGATCTTTACCAGTTCGGATGGCTGAAGGGTAAATCCTCCAATCGCCACGTTCAGCATTGCGCCTCCGGTCACACGTCCTACCACGATAACAACCCCCAGCATGACAACACCGGCGATCGCATAAAATATTTTCCATTCTGACAGAACCTTCACTTTCCGGATAATCACCGGAATCACAAGGCTCAGTGCAACCGATACACTGACAATGATAAACTGCTTCACCGCAAGCGAATACGAAAGCCTTGTGATCATAATAAAACCGACCGCCATCAGCATACACATATTATTCACGACCAGTCGTGATATACGCGGGTAAATTTTTGTGTACAGCAAAATGACTGCCAGGAACAGAACCACCTGCATCCCGTAAAAGCCAACCATCTTTGTCTCATTTGTCTGCAGATACATTACCAGAAATGCGATCATATGAAGCAGAAACATCAGCACATTCTGCTTCCGGAAAATACTTCTCTGTGTACACTCATCTGCATAATTAAACACCGCAAAACATTCAAATGTATAGACCAGCATCAGGGCTATCATCAGATATTTTGACAGTTCTACAATTATATTGACCAAAATTCCACCTACTTTATTCCTCTTTTCCAGTGTCCCCTGGTGTACGTTCCCTCCGGAAGCTCTTTTCCTTCAAAGTACGCACTTAAAATCTGTCTTACCTCCTGCTGTCTTTCGGTAGTAAACATCAGACGGATCCGTCCCGGACCAGTCCGGTATACCTCCTCCATCCGGTCACCCAGATACAGCGGCACATAATTGTAAAGGATATTATAACAGTAATCACATTCATTTTTTACCACAAACGGATTACGATATCTGTCAGTTATTGTCGTCTGTCCGGATTTTTGCTGACATCCCTTTGTTGTCTTCTGGATGCAGCCTGCGGAAACCATCATCGGAAGATAACCGTACACGATGACTTCCCCGTCTTCCACCCGGAGATCCTGAAGTTCTCTTTCATTTAGTTCCACCGGAGCTGTGAATTCAGAAACACCTTTTTCCTTCCAGAATTTCCGGCTCTCCTGGTTAAATTCATAAAGATTATAATCCGTCATGATCTTTCCGGTATAGCCATGCGCTTTCAGAAAGGCATAGCTTTCATAATTCGCGATCAGGACGCCATCCCATCCGGCTCCGAAGATCCGGTCATACGCACCTTCGTACTGCTTCCTGGTTCTCTCCCGGAAAATATAAGGCATCACCAGATAAAGTTCTTTTCCTGCTGCATGTGCTTTTGCAATCCATTCCAAATAGCTGTCCTTCTCCCAGATCCGTGGGAACATGGTACAGTCCGCATAGATTCTTCCTATTGCCTCTTCTTCCACAAGCACTTTCATCTGCTCTGCCGTTCTTACCGATGCTGTCCATCCCAAAAGAGATGGCTCCTCTTTTGCGAATACACTTTGATCTTCTTCCGGATTTTCCACTTCTCTGCCTCTTCGGTATTTCTCACAGATCGCATTCTCCAACATTTCCAGAGCCTCCCTGCGAAGCTCATTCAGGCTCTGCATCGGAAGAAATACTTTCTCTCCGATCTCCACTTTTAAAAAGGAGAATTCAAATTCTGTATTGCCTGTCTTGCGGAGCTGCTTCTCGATCCGTTCTCTGCTCATCGGCTGACTTAAGGCTTCCTGTGCTTTCTCGCCCGTAACCGTAATCTCTGTGTCACGGCACCGTACAGTAAGCTCTGCCGTCTCCTGCGGATACAGCCGGAAAGTTCCCCGGATCCGCTCTTTTACTTTTGCATCCACAAATTCTTCATGCAGTCTTCCGATCAGCGCACTGTTCCTTGTACGCATCCAGATCTCATCCCTCTTGAATGGCGTGTCTGTAAATACCGGGATCTGCATGGTCATTCCTTTTCTGACTGCATCCTTGCACGTATAGTTATCCGCTTTTTCCCTGCCTCTGCGCATCGGAAGCTCAATGATATCCTGTGGAGACAGATCTGTTAACGCTTTCGCTGTTACATTTCTGCCCTTTTTGCCAAGCACTTTCACAGCCGGTACCCCTGCATGGTTCGGACGGTTTAAGGAAACCATCTCGCGTCCGTTCTGCGTATGATAATAACCGGTATGGAAACCGCCACGGTTGTACAGATCAAGAAGCATCTGCCTGTCTTCCTCACGGACACGGTACCTCTTTTTCGCATACTCAGCCGGATCTTCTCCCTCCGGGCATTCTTCATAATATTTCAGATAAAGATCTGCATACTTCCGGTACTGGAACGCAACTGCCGCCGCATATTCCGGCTTCTTCATCCGTCCTTCGATCTTGAAGGAATAGACCCCGCTTTCAATCATCTCCGGGATCAGATCCAGAGTACAGATATCCTTAAGACTCAGCAGATACTGCGGTTTCTTGGCGTCCGGTGTCTGATAGAGCAGTCTGCACGGCTGCGCACACTGTCCCCGGTTACCGCTTCTGCCACCGATAAAGCTGCTGAACAGGCACTGTCCCGAATAACAGTAGCAGAGTGCCCCATGGACAAAGCTTTCGATCTCAAGCTCCGTCTCACCGGCAATCTTCTTCACCTCTGCCATACTCAGTTCTCTGGAAGTAACAATGCGCTGTGCGCCTTCTTTTTCAAGAAACTTTGCTCCATCAACTCCCGCAAGTGTCATCTGGGTACTTGCGTGGATCGGAAGATCCGGGAAATGCTTCCGGATAAACCGGAAAAGTCCGATATCCTGTACAATCACCGCATCCAGTCCCTGTCTGTAATAAGGAAGCAGATAATCATACATCTGTCTTTCCATCTCCCGGTCCTTGATCAGTGTATTTACCGTCAGATACAGTCTTCTCCCGTGCAGATGCACATAATCAATTGCTTCTAAAAGTTCTTCCTCCGTCAGGTTATGGGCATAGGCACGTGCCCCGAAATGAGCGCCGCCAGTGTATACTGCGTCCGCTCCTGCCGCGACCGCTGCTTTCAGACACTCCATACTTCCCGCCGGTGCAAGAATCTCAACTCTGTCTTTCATATAACTCCTTTATTCCAAACCGGCATGCATATCCGAGGGCTGCCACCTGCAGCTTCATCAAATACTCCGGTATCAAAAATAGACTGCCTCAGGACAGTCTATTTTTTGTGGTGATTTTTCATTTCTGTTTCAAGCTGTACGATCTTCATCTGCAGTTCCTGGTTCTCTGCTTTTAACTTATCCAGTGCTTTCTCTGCATTCTCATACTTGATCTGAACTGAGATCAGTTCATGCTTTAAGTCGTACATTTCTTTGTCTTTTGCTTCGATGTCGCTTTCTAATGCGCCGCCCTGTTTCTTGGCTTTAAAATAATCATCTGCTATATTTAAAGCAAGAAGCACACTTCTGGCTTCCGCACTCTGCTTGCGGTATCCATCGCTGCTTGTACATTCCTCGATTTTATGGTTCAGATAGGTGGATACCTTCTGCAGATAATCTTCACTCTCGAATCCGCTCAGGGTGAATACCTTGCCGCCTATCAAAACTTCTGTATAATTTTTTGACGATGCCATAAAGAACCTCCTTGCCGCCTAATCCTTTTCTCATTATAAACTATATTCTGATAAAAACCAACCATTTTTCGATATTTTCAGCAGAAATTCTGTCTTATTCTTTATCAGTCAGCTCAAAATGATTCTTTCTGACCTTCAAAATCCCCTCTTTTTCCATTTTTTTCAACTCATGTGACAGCACACTCCGGTTGATCCCCAGATAATTCGCCATCTGTTCTCTGTTAAATTCAATATCAAAGGCATTGCTTTTGTGGCGGCTTTGCTGAATTCTCAGATACTGCTCGATTCTTTCCCGGATTCCTCTGATCGACAGCAGTTCGATCTTCCTGCACTTGCGGATATCTTCATTTGCAAGGAAATGAACCGTCTTCTTATAAAACTCAATCCTCTCACGCAGATCCAGCACACCCTCTTCTTCCATCGCCCGTACAGGAAACCAGAAAATGTGCGCCTGTTCCGATGCATAAATATCATAAGGACTCGTCTTTTTTTCACTGACCGCAATCTCCACTCCCACAACAAACGAGCTGACCAGCTTCTGGACCAGCTGTTCGGTTCCATCCCGGTAATACTGCACTTTACAGAGCACCCCGTCAAGCAGGATTCCGATATTGTTCAATTTTTCTCTTTCTCTTATGATGATTTCGCCCTTGTCATAGGTTACGGTTCTGCCGCCTAACCGGTTAATGATCTCATCCGCCTTCTTCCGATCCATATCACAGAAGAAAATGCTCCGGTAAATTGCTTCCCTGTCTTGTTCTTTCTGCATTTATGCTGCCACCTTCTGCCCGTTTTCTCTATTTGTCCATTATAGCATCTGCCACGCTATCCTTCAAGGAACAGCACTTTTTCTTCCGGAAATGCGAGTGCATCCGGCATTCCTTTTTCTTCCAGAGTGGCAGAAATCTCTCTTTGGACAAACCAGCAGAAATCCTCACATCCCGACTCGCATCGGATAAAATATTTTCGTTCAAATGGATAATCCACTCTTTTCCATTCTTTAACTTTCAGCATAGCCCCGGATATCGTTCCATATACCGGAATCAGATCATGAGCTCGGATCCCGATTGCCTTCACATTCTCCGGCACACTGCGTCCTTCAAAAGTCAGCTGCACATCCCAGTCTTTCACATACACCGTCTGCGCATCCATCCGGCAAACATCTGCAATATTTTTACAGCCGGTAAGTCTTGCCGCTGTCTTATAGCGCGGTGCATTAAATACTTCTTTTACCGGGCCCAGGCAGATTCCATGTCCATCTTCAATTACCAGAACATCTTCACTGAAGCTGTAGATTTCATCCCTGCTGTGGGACACCATGATCACCGTACCTTCATAATCACTCAGCATTTCCATCAGCTCGGTCAGCATCCGCTCCCGAAGATACGCATCCAGTGCTGAAAATGGTTCGTCCAGAAGGATCACATCCGGTTCATATGCCATGATCCGTGCCAGTGCCGTTCTCTGCTGCTGTCCGCCGGAAAGCTTTGACGGATAAAGTTTTTCCAGTCCGTCAAGCTGGAAATGATGGATCAGCTGTTCTACCATTTTCTGCTTGTCTTCTTTGTTCCCGGTAAATCCAATCCCGATATTCTGCTCCACGGTCATGTTCGGAAACAGCGCATAGTTCTGAAAAAGATAACCGACTTTCCTTTTTTGCGGCTTCAGAAAAATATTTTTTCCGGCATCAAAAAGGGTAACTCCGTCGATCACGATCCGCCCTTTTTCCGGTCTTTCGATCCCGGCAATACTTTTCAAGGTCAGGCTTTTCCCACATCCGGAAGCGCCCAGGATTCCGATCCGCTTTTTTTCACTTTTAAAGGCAACATCCAGCCTGAATTTTCCATACTGTTTTTTTATCTCAAGTTCTACCATTGCTTTGTATGTTTCATTCCCTTTCCAAATGCCAGATTCATAAGTACTACTATTCCGAATGCGATCAGGATTACAATTCCGACCCACACGCCTGCCGTCTGATAATCACCGTCCTGGATGACCATTGCAATCCTCTGGGAAATGGTTGCCGTCTTTCCGGGAATATTGCCCGCAAGCATGGAGGTCGCACCGTATTCTCCAAGTGCTCTTGCAAATGTAAGAATTGTACCGGATGCAACTCCAGGACCTGCCGCCGGCATGATCACCCTCCAGAAAATCTTCCACTCCGGCATACCGAGCGTCTGCGCCGCATAGATCAGGTTCACATCCACCTGTTCAAATGCTGCTCTTGCATTCCGGTACATCAGTGGAAATGCAATCACCGTTGCCGCGATCACGCATCCTGCCCAGGACTGTACGATCTTGATATCAAATGTCGTATAAAGATACGATCCAACGGTTCTTCTCGTACTGAAAATGAGCAGCAGGAAAAATCCTGCAACCGTCGGCGGGAGCACCAGCGGCAGTGTCAGAATTCCATCCAGCACTGCCCTGAGGCCCGTCTTCGCTTTCAGCACCTTTCTTGCTGCCCATATTCCCAGGAAGAATGACACGATCGTTGCTGCGATTCCTGTTTTGATTGAAATGAAAAGCGGACTCCAGTCAAGCCCTGCAAGGATCTGTCTTATTTCTTCCATATCGTTCCTCTTTTACTCTACGTTTGTATCGAAATAGTAACTGTCAAAGATCTTCTTTGCGTCATCGGATGTTACATATGCAAGGAAATCATCGGCTGCTTTTTTCTTTGCATCATCTGCCTCTTTATTTTCTACACGGCAGATCGGGTAAATCACGTTACCTGTCAAATCATAGCTTACTGTCTGAAGGATCTTGATCTGATCCTCGTATCCGTATGTATCAGAATAATAAGTTGTTCCAACTTCGCATGCACCCTCAGTAACTGCGATCAGCACCTTGCTTACATTTGCCTGCTCACTGATCTCTGCTCCACCAAGAGCTTCAGAAACCTGTTCTGTTGTGATGGTAGACGCATCGTCTGCTTTGTCCAGAATTCCGAGATTCATCAGCGCCTGACGGGTGTATTTTCCAACTGGTACACTTCCGCCTGCGAGCGCAATGCTCTTTGCCTCATTTAAATTTTCAAGCCCGGTTACTGCTGTACCACTGTCCTTTAATGTGATAACAACCACCTGATTGTTCACTACATTATGGCGGGTTCCTTTTACTACCAGTCCGTCAGCCTCAAGCTGATCCATCTGTTTCTGTGCTGCGGAGAAGAACAGGTCACACTCATATCCTTCTTCAATCTGTGTCAGCAGAGTTCCTGAGCTGTCTGCATTGTAGACGATCTTTACATTCGGATGCTCTTTTTCATAACGCTCTGCAATATCTGTCATTGCCGTATTCAGGCTGGCTGCGATAAATACCTGAAGCTCTACATCCTCTTCTTTGTCAGCCTTAGTTTCTGTCTTTTTATCTTCTATTTTTGTGTCGGTCTTTTTACCGCCACATGCAGCAAGTGATGCTGTCATCAGCAGAACCAGACCTACTGCCACTGTTTTCTTAAATAAGTTATTCTTTCTTATAATTTTAATATCCTCCCTTTCCAAATCCACAGTTTGGGAACGTACACACCGGACAGGACAGACAAAGTCCTCCCTGTCCAAGAATCTGGAAATCTTTTTCATGCAGCTTTTCATCACACATAATCCTTGGAAGAACCAGATCAAAAATCGTCCGTTTTGCATACATCACGCATCCCGGAAGCCCCATGATCGGAATCTGTCTGCCTTCTTTTTCACAATAAGCAAGCATAAACATAGCTCCCGGAAGAACCGGTGCCCCATAAGTCACCACTTCCGTACAGGCATTTTTGATTGCAAGCGGAGTCCTGTCATCCGGATCCACACTCATTCCGCCGGTACAGACGATCAGGTCAAAACCATCCTCGATCAGAGTCTGGATTGCCTCTGTGATCATCTCATGATCATCGTTGCACTGGATCTGCTTCACCTCTGTAACGCCACATTCTTTCAATTTGTCGATCACAACCGGAGTAAATTTATCCTCGATCCGGTGATAATACACTTCGCTTCCCGTCGTTACGATTCCCGCTTTTTTCTTCTGATACGGAAGGATCTGGAAAATCGGTTCTTTTCCTGCCACTTCACAGGCTTTCTGCATCTTTTCTTCTTCGATCACAAGCGGAATGATCCTTGTTCCTGCAATCTTATCTCCGGTTTTCACCGGAAAATTTCCATGTCTGGAGGCGATCATCATCTCACCGAGACTGTTCACCGCATTCAGCTTTTCGGCATTGATCTTCAATACCCCCTCACAGTCGGCGATCAGTTCGATCTTTCCTTCCTTCACCCCGGAAGGATGCATATGCTCACCCTGACAGATCTGACGCAAGATCTCAGCCGCCTCATTTTCATGAAGCACGCCTTCCTGTTTTTCCCAGATATAAAGATTCTCTTTTCCCACAGATAAAAGTACCGGAATGTCTTCTTCGGTAACAATATGCCCCTTCCGGAAAACTGCATCCTTTACAACTCCCGGAATGATCTGTGTAATGTCATGGCACAGCACCTGCCCCACTGCATCTTCTGTTCTTACCAGTTTCATTTTTTGTTCCTCACTTTATATGGATTATGGCATAAAAATACCTGCCGTCACTGCGGCAGGTATTCTGCCCAAACCTTTTTTATATTTTATCATAAAAAGGATGGGTAAATAAGTTGTCCAGACAACTTTTTATTTCGTTTTATAAACAAAATCGATTGCTTCCGCAACTCCGTTTCCGATCTTTCGTGCTTTATCCGAAATCGTATAACAAAGTTTTTCCTCTATCCTTGCATCCACATCTCCGATCTTCAGCCCTTTTTTGACCGGTACGCCTTCCTGGAGCATCCCACGGACAATCCCGTGGAGCCTCGCATAGACAGGTTCATCTCCGCACCTTGCAACAATCTGCCCTTTTTCCACCACATCACCAATTTGCGCGACCGGATGCATGATTCCGTCTACGGATGCCTTTAAAAGGCGTTCCACCGTATAGCCGCCAATATTTCCCGGAATTCCGGTGTTGGGGATTGCACTTCCCTCGCGGATCACCTCGCCCAGATGCTCACCTCTTTGCGTTTCGATCACAAAATGGCAGTCTCCGGCTGCCGTAAAGCCCGGTCCGATACCAATAACAAGAGGAGCGTCACTGATCCGGGTCCCAAGATTCTTTTTTGCCATGATCCCGTCAACCAGTACATCCGGCAGATATTCTTTCCGCACTTCTGCTTTTTCATCCACCATGACAGCAATTTTCCGCGTTGCCATAATTGCTTCTGCTTCTGCAAAATTTCCGGCAAGAACTGCTTCCATTCCTTCTACCACTGCATGTTCTTCGTACACCGCTCTTGAAAATGCCACCTCACGCCTGACGGTGAGTGGAATGGCAACATCCGTCATCAGGATCTGATATCCTCTTTCCCACAGCTCTGCTGCAATTCCCGTGGCAAGATCCCCGGCTCCTCTTATCAGGATCTTCATTTACTCTTCTTTCTCCTTTGGTAAAACCAGATTCAGGAACACTGCAACCAGAGTAGACAGTGCAACCGGTGATTTACCGAAAATGGTTGTTACCCATGCAGGAAGCTGTGCAAGTGCTGCATTTGCCTGTGTCACACCCATTCCGAGTGCAATGGCAAGTCCTACGATGGATGTATTTCTATAATTCATCTTTGAATTATTGATCAGTTTGATACCCGTCATGGAAATCATTGCAAATACAGAGATTGTTGCGCCTCCAAGCACACATGACGGAATAGTCAGAAGAATGTAGGCGATCTTTGGCATGATTCCTGCAACCAGCATGATCATCGCTGCAATTCCAAACACTCTCTTTGCCACTACTTTCGTAGAGCTTACGATTCCGACATTCTGACTGTAGGTCGCTGTCGGGAGTCCGCTGAAAAATGCGCAGACAATATTGCTGACTCCATAACCAATGATACCACCGCTTAATTCCTCATCCGTCGGCATACGGTCCATTCCTCCAGTCGTCGTTGCTGAAAAGTCTCCGATTGCCTGAATGGAACTGATTGCAAACAATACCGCAATCGCAACACATGAGGATGGCTCGAATTTAATTCCGAAATGCATCGGCTGTGGGAACTGTACCCATTTTGCCGTTAATACGGAAGAAAAATCCACCATTCCAAAGCCAAGCGCAACTACATATCCAACTATGATTCCGATCAGAACGGAAGAAAGCTTTAAAAAGCCCTTTCCAAAATGATTCAATCCTGTTACAACTGCCAGAGTGATGATCGCAACAAGCCAGTTCTGCCATGAACCATAATCCGCACTTCCTGTTCCACCTGCCATATAATTGACTGCGGTCGGATACAGTGAAAGTCCGATTGCAAATACAACCGTTCCCGTAACCAGCGGCGGGAAAAGATGACGGATCTGTTTGATAAATATTCCTACAATGATCGCAACAATACCACCCACGATCTGTGCACCAAGTATTGTTCCAACATCTGCATCCTGTGCAATTGACTGCATGATCGGCACATACGCAAAGCTGATTCCCATAATAACCGGAAGCCCGGCTCCTATCTGATAAGACTTAAATTTGATAAACGGAAAAAGCTGGATGAATGTCGAAATCGCTGACATTGCAAGAGATGCCTGAATCAGGACAACCGTGTCTGATTCTGAAAGTCCGGACACACCGGCAAGAATGATCGCCGGCGCAACACAGCCAATGATCATCGCCACTACATGCTGGAATGCCAGCGGAAGTGCCTGACCAAAGGATGGTTTTCCGTTAAGGTTAAATAGTTCCTGTGAAGTATTACTATTCTTCGTACTCACTTTTTTGCCTCCTTCTCTACCCACTTACAACTTTCGTTGTCAAAGCTATCGTATCTATGATAGCACGATTGGTTTTCAATGACAATTCGGCAATGTTCCATTTTTCAACACAGAATTGCTTTATTTTTCCAAAATATTAACGAAACGATGTGATCCGTACTTTTTCACCGGAAGCCTGTTCCACTCTTAAGGCGATTCTCTCTGCCATTTTCAGACGTTTTTCGTCATCTGCTTTGTTTAGCACAATACAAAAATCCATTTCCGGCAGGACATTCTTTTTCCCGCCTTTTGCCGAAACAGCCAGCCCTGCCAGGTCTTCCTCCGTCAGAACCTCTTCCACAGTTTTTCCCAGCACCTGCGCCACAAGCTCAGACCGGAAACAGCAGTCTTTTATCCTTTGTCCGACGGCATCGAGTCCATATACAGAAAGGACCGTCCGGATCTGCTTTGGAATAACCGGTTCCTGTTCACCCGGCACTTTCGCCGGAAGCATCCGTGCTCCATCTGCTTCCACAAGAACCGGCGCTGGAAGCTCCCAGATCTTTTCCATTACCGGTACAGAGAGGCTTTTGATCCTGCCTCTTCCTACATCCAGGCCGGCGATCACCACGCCTTCTCTTTTACGCACTTCCAGAATCTTTCCGATGGAATCCTCCATTACAAAATAAGGGGCAGTCTCTTTTTTCATATGGGTTGTAGTCACCAGGACCGGGAGGGCACCCTTCTCTTTGTATTCACCAAGCAGCTGTTTCAAAAGAGAAGTCTTGCCTCCCGCACCCACGGCAGCAATTCTCGGCACCATCTGTTCCGTAAGTCCAAGTGCCATAAGCAGAGACTCTTTCTTTTGAAGCTTTCCATTTTCAATGTCATATACGTGGAAAGTTTTCTCTCTGCTTCCTTCTGTTACCTGCATTTTTTCTGTTTCCGGCATATAATCAATATCTTCCAGCTCTTTTTCCCGGCTCACCTCGTAAAATACTGCTTTTTCCCGGTATCTGCGGAACACCTTTCTTCCTCCTGCATCTCCTTCCAGTTCCAGAAGTTCTTTCCCGTACTTTGCCGGAAACCAGACCGGATTGCCTTCGTGTCCATTCCAGGTCACACATCCCGGTACAGCTTTTGCCTCCCGTTCCATCTTTTCCAGGAATCCTTCCACGCTTTCTTCTGTAAAATAAGGCTGATCCGCCACAAAAAATGCATAGGCATCAGCATCTCCTGTCGCACGGATCCCTGCTTTTACCGAATAGGATGCTCCTTTATAGCTGTCTTTTGAAATCACTGTTTTTACCGGGAAACCTTTACTTTTCCGCTCGGTTTCCTGAAGTGCTTTTACCTGATGCTCAATCTCCGGATACTGTGTTACCACAATCACTTCCCATTCCGGATGCCTTTGACAGACTTTTACCAGACGGTCGAATAAATAGCGGAACATCGGCTTTTCATCCAGCAGATAAAGCAGTTTGTTCTCTGCTTCTGATTGTGACGGTTCTGTATTTTGCATCCTTTGGCTGTTAAAACGGCGGCTGTTTCCAGCCGCCAGATAAATCAGTTTAATTTTCATTTTCCATAATTCCCATTGCAATCTGTTCACTTGTGATCGGAAGTTCACGGAACCACAGACCTGTAGCATTTGCGATTGCATGCGTCAGTGCCGGAGCCGGTGTATTGATGACGATTTCACCAATCGATTTTGCACCAAACGGTCCGGTCGGCTCATAGCTGCTCTCAAATTCCACATGCAGATTTCCCATATCCATTCGGGAAGGAATCTTGTACTGCATAAATGAATTGTTCAGAAGCTGTCCTTTTTCCGTGTACTGGATATTCTCATAAAGAGTCATGCCGATTCCCTGCACGATTCCGCCTTCCGCCTGTACCCTCGCAAGATTCGGGTTAATAACAGTTCCGCAGTCAACCACTGCATAGTAATCCAGGATCTCGACATGTCCGGTCTCCGGATCCAGTTCGATTTCAACAGCGCCTGCCATATAAGGCGGCGGAGATACCGGCGAGCTGTGGCTTTCTGTTACCTGAAGCGCAATATCACTTCCGCACATTGCTCCTGCTCCGATCGCCGCAAGTGTCACCTCTTCTCCGGTCTTATCGCTTCTTGCAATGTGTCCATCGAAATCAACCTCATCCACTTCGCATTTCAGCATCTTCGCTGCCTGTCTGACGATCCGCTTTTTCAGCTCCTCGCTGGCTCTTGTCACCGCCATACCGGTCACATAAGTCGTACTTGATGCATAAGAGCCCGAATCATACGGCGAAGTATCGGTATCTGCTCCGGATACTGCAATATCATCCAGATCACAATCCAGACATTCTGCTGCCATCTGTGCAAGAATCGTATCACACCCGGTTCCCATGTCCGCTGCCGCGATTGACATATTGTAGACACCATCCTCGCCCAGTTTGATCGTTGCAGATCCCACATCTACATTGGAAATGCAGGATCCCTGCATGGCAAGTGCTACTCCGACGCTACGGATCTTGCCATCCGGCATAACTTTTCTTGGATACTTTTCGTCCCATCCGGACATTTCTTTTACTCTCGCAAGGCATTTATCAAGTGCACAGCTATTCGCTGTCTCCCCATAATATGCCGGCATGAACTGTCCTTCTTTTACCATATTTTTCATACGGATCTCCATTGGATCCATACCAAGTTTTTCTGCCAGTTCGTTAACAGATGTCTCGACCGCAAAAATCCCCTGAGTAGCTCCATATCCACGATAAGCTCCGGCTGACATCCGGTTCGTATAAACTACATCGTAACGGAAACGATAGGCCTCTGCCGAACCGTAAAGCGGAATCGCCTTATGTCCGGAAAGTCCGACCGTTGTCGGTCCATGTTCCCCGTATGCTCCTGTGTTAGAAAGTGTATACAGATCAATTGCGCGGATATTTCCCTCTTTATCTGCTCCCATACGGACTGTCACTGCCATATCATGACGCGGTGAGGACGCAATCTGGGACTCTTCTCTTGTAAATATAATTTTCGATGGTTTACCGGTCTTCCAGGTAACAAATGCCGGATACACCTCACTTACTGCCGACTGCTTTGCACCAAATCCGCCACCGATCCTCGGCTTGAATGCACGTATCTTGGATTTTGGTATGCCAAGTGCATTGGAAACAATACGGCGCACATGGTAAACGATCTGCGTAGAACTCATCACATTCAGTCTTCCATACATATCCATAAAGCAGACCGTCTGAAATGTTTCCATCATTGCCTGTTGTGCCGCTTTGACATGGTATGTATGTTCTACAACAACATCGCATTCTGCAAGAACTTTTTCTACATCTCCATTCCCGTCTTCTGCCTGCGCACAGAGGTTCCTCTTATTATCTGCTCCTACCGGGCACAGTGCCTTCCAGCTGTCCTCCGGATGCACCAGGATCGGACCATCCAGTGCTTCCTCCGGATCCAGTACTGCCGGAAGGACCTCGTATTTGACCTTGATCATCTTCATCGCACGTTCCACACACGCTTCATTTTCTCCGGCAATGATCGCCACCGGATCTCCCACAAAGCGCACATGCTGATCCAGGATCAGCCGGTCATACGGACTTGGCTCCGGCCAGGTCTGACCTGCAGTTGTAAAGCGCTGCTGCGGTACATCCTTCCAGGTATAAATTGCTTCGATTCCCGGCACGCGCATTGCCACATCTGTCTTGATCTCCCGGATCATTGCATTGGCATGCGGACTTCTCAGAAGCTTAACGATCAGGCATTCCTTCGGCGCCAGATCATTTGTATATACCGGCTTTCCAGTCACCAACGCCATCGCATCTTTTTTTACAAATGGTACTCCTACTGCTTTCATCTGGCTCCTCCTTTTCTTTTGTACTCCAGAAAATCATGGATCCCCCTGAGCTGCCCTTCATATCCCGAACAACGGCAGAGATTTCCCGCAAGATACTCCCGGATCTCGTCATCGCTTGGATCCGGATTCTCGCGGAAAAGTGCAATTGCATTCATGATCATACCCGGATTACAGAATCCGCACTGCTCCGCCCCCTGTCCTGCGATAAAAGAGCCAAATTCTTCTGCTTCCTCCTGCAGTCCTTCCAGCGTATCTACCTTGTGCCCGTCTGCTCTTGCAGCAAGCACGGAACAGGAAAGAACCGGCTTCTCATCTAAAAATACGGTACAAAGTCCACAGTTGGAAGTCTCACAGCCACGCTTTACGCTGTAACATCCATGATTTCTCACGAAATCAATCAGAAGCAGATCATCTGCGATCTCTTCTGTAATCTTTTTTCCATTCAGTGTCAGACTAATCTGCATTCTTTTCACCTCCGTCTGTAATTTTCTCTAACGCTCTGCGGATCAGAACCTCTGCAAGATGGGTACGATACGCTGCACTTCCACGCATATTGCTTCCCATCGGCACCTGGGCTGCAAGC
The DNA here is from genome assembly GCA_934320645.1 of uncultured Bariatricus sp. GTDB lineage: Bacteria > Bacillota > Clostridia > Lachnospirales > Lachnospiraceae > Allocoprococcus. Next base: position 7,893 of record CAKRFP010000029.1, on the reverse strand, counting down.
TCTTTTGCAAATTTTTTCAGATCTGTGCACACATCCAGCTGTTCTGCCGGAATGTGAAGACAGACTGCTTTCATCGGTCTTGCCCCAACTGCCACCTTCAGTTCATCTCCATAACGGTCAGCAGCAACCGCCAGTACCGGAAAATCTGTCTTGGTATTGCGGTGTGACTGATAGCTTCCCTTTCCCGGTGTTTTCTTTACGATCACACGGACAAGGATATCATTGTCTCTCTCCATCTTTGCAAACTCTTCCAGAGAAATGATCCCACCTTTATAAAGTTCTACTTCTGTATCCAGTGCAAGGAAACAGGTCAGTACATCCGAAAATCCAAACCGTCCGAAAATACTTCCGCCGATCGTCGCAAGATTCCGGAACTGTACACCGACAATACTTCTCACACTTTCTCTGACCATATTGCAGCTCAGTTCATTTAATCCTTCATGTAACTCCAGATCACGAAGGGATACCATACAGCCTATCTTCCATGCATCCTCCGTCTCCTCAATCTGGTCCAGTCCAAGTCCGGACAGATCGATCGCAGTCTGGATCTGTGCGGTACTCATTTTCAGCCAGAGCATTCCACCGACGATCCGGTTCGTCTTTTTCTGGTTCAGTTCATACGCCTGCTCCAGACTCTCTGCTTTCACATATTGTTTTATCTTCAGCATCGTCTCTTTCCTTTCTATTCTTCGTTCTTGTCAAATCCAAGATGGGTATACGCAAGATCTGTGACCACCCTTCCTCTTGGTGTTCTCTGTAAAAAGCCATTCTTCAGAAGATACGGCTCATAGACATCTTCTACGGTTCCCGAATCTTCCCCGATCGCTGCCGCAAGGGTATCCAGTCCCACCGGACCTCCCTGAAATTTCTCGATCATTGTCGTCAAGAGATTACGGTCTACGTGGTCGAGTCCAAGCCGGTCCACATCCAGAAGATCCAGTGCCTGTCTTGCCACCTCTTCGGTGATCACCCCATCGTATTTGACCTGTGCAAAATCCCGGACTCTCTTCAAAAGCCGGTTGGCAAGTCTCGGTGTTCCTCTGGAACGTCTGGCCATCTCAAGGGCTCCCTTTTCATCAATCTCCACATCCAGCACGCCTGCTGAACGGATGATGATGGTCTGCAGTTCTTTTTCCGTATAAAATTCCAGGCGGCTCACAACCCCGAAACGATCCCGGAGCGGAGCTGTCAGCATTCCGGCGCGGGTAGTTGCCCCCACCAGTGTAAAATGTGGCAGATCCAAACGGATCGATCTTGCCGAAGCACCTTTCCCGATCATAATATCGATCACAAAATCTTCCATCGCCGGATAAAGTACTTCTTCCACCTGCCGGTTCAGCCGGTGGATCTCATCCACAAAAAGCACATCTCCCTCCTGCAGATTGTTGAGGATCGCCGCCATCTCACCTGGCTTCTCGATCGCAGGTCCCGACGTGATCTTGATATTTACGCCCATTTCATTCGCAATGATCCCGGCGAGGGTTGTCTTTCCAAGTCCCGGCGGACCGTAAAACAGCACATGATCCAGCGCCTCTCCTCTGCTTTTTGCCGCTTCTATATAAATCTTAAGCGTCTCTTTTGCCTTCGCCTGTCCAATATAATCTTCCAGAAGCTGGGGCCTTAAATGACTCTCAATTTTTACATCCTCTTCCAGATTCTCTGTGGTAATAATTCTTCTTCCCATCCTAGTCCTCTTATATCAAATATTTGAGTGCGCCCTTTAGCAGATCTTCCACCGTCGTGCTCTCATCCATTTCCACTTTTCGTACTGCCTGCAGCGCTTCTGTACTTCCATAGCCAAGTGCTGTAAGTGCCTGCACCGCATCTGCCTGAAACCCCTGCGCATTTACTGCATCTTCGGCTGTTCCATTTGCCGCCTCCACCTGGTGCTCCAGTACATCCTCGATCTTCAGCTTATCCTTCAGTTCCACGATCAGCTTCTCCGCCGTCTTCTTACCAATGCCCGGTGCTGCTGAAATTGCCTTGACGTCCTTCGACATTACGGCAAATCGAAGTTCATCCGGTGTAAGCTGCGCCAGGATCCCAAGACCTCCCTTCGGTCCGATCCCACTGACACCGATCAGAAGTTTGAACACAGAAAGCGCATCGCGGGTTAAAAATCCATACAGCTGCATGGCATCTTCTTTTACGTTCAGATAAGTGTGGATCTTTACTTCACTTCCAACCGGCGGAAGCTGTCCCATCGCCTGTCCGGACATGAAAATCCCGTATCCTACACCGCCTACATCTACGATCACTTTATCTTCTTCCAGAGCTGCAAGCTCTCCTCTTATATATGAAATCATCTCTTCCTCCCATGCTATGACAATACGATGCTGCCAAGTCTTTTGAGCATTTCATTTGCCACAACTCCGATAATAAATCCGGTGATCACTCCTGCGATCAGAAGCACCGGCACATAATAGGCGACGCTGAATGTCTCCACGACCAGCATCGCTACGATCAGCTGACCGACATTGTGAAAGACACCACCTGCCATGCTGACTCCAAAAACACTGAACGATCCCCGCTTTTTCAAAATCACCATCACTGCAAGGCTTAAAAGTCCGCCTGCCAGACTGTATAAAATACTGAACAGACTGGCAAAAATAAATCCGGACAGCACGATACGCGTCACCGAAAGCAACAGGGCATCTTTTGCACCCATCTTGTACAGTGCCACCACAACGATCAGATTCGCCAGTCCAAGCTTGACGCCTGGGATCCCGATCTGAAACGGGATCAGAGTCTCTACATAACTAAATATCAGCGCAAGGGCGGTAAATACACCAAACCACGCTGTTCTGACTGTATTTTTCTTCATATCTTAATTCGTCACCGCATCCAGTTCGGCTTCTTCTCCATCGACAATTTTCAGAACGATCTTGTTCGGAAGGCAGATAATACTCTCTCCGTTCCTTGAAATCGCTTTCTGGTGTACACAGATCTGATCCGGACAGTTGGCCGCTGCCATTTTCACTTTTCCGTTCTCGATCTGGACGGTGTTCGTTCCTCCGTTGATCTTAAATGCACGCTCTTTCTTCAGATCCAGTGTCTCTACCACTTTCCCGTCAATCTGTATTTCTACAACGCCTGCGTTTTTCTGGCTTGTGAATAAATGTCCTGCAAAAAAAATGCCTGACACAGCAAATACAAGTAAGGCAAGAATCAGATCATTCTTTTTGAAGCCGGATGCTTTCTCCTCAGGGCTCTTATTTTCTTTGTAGCTCATAGGGTTCTCCTTTTTCTTTGTTTATTCTAACACATCATTTTATCTAATGCAATCAAGTGTTCGATTGATTTTTTTCATGGGGGAACGTATAATGGGGTAATTGACGAATGGGATGGTTTGAGGAGGTTTGCGATGAACATAAGAAGTTTGGGAATTGGTATTTGTTTGAGTTTATTTGGGACTTTTTGTCTGGGCGGATGTTCTGGGAGTTCGGCACAACCGGTGTCCCGGACGGTTACCGTGTTTGATACGGTGGTGACGATTACGGTTTATGATAAGGATTCGGAAGATGTGCTGGATGCTTGTGTGGCGAAGTGCGAGGATTATAATGCGCGGTTTAGCAGAACTTCGGAAGGGAGCGAGATCTATGAACTGAACCATGCAAACGGGGAGCCTGTAACGCTTTCGGATGATACGGTAGATCTCATTCAGAAAGGCGTAGAATACAGCCGCCTGGCAGATGGAAAGTTTGATATTACGATCGCTCCACTCAGTGACTTGTGGGATTTCAAGAATAATACGGGGACCGTTCCGGATGATGCGGCGATTCAGGAAGCGAAAAGTCATATCGGATATGAGAATGTGAAGGTTGATGGAAATACGGTTCAGCTTCTGGATCCGGAGGCGGCTATTGATCTTGGCGGAATTGCAAAGGGATATATTGCTGATCAGCTGAAGGCATATCTGAAAGAGCAGAATGTATCCCATGCGCTGATCAATCTGGGCGGAAATGTGCTGGCTCTCGGCGGGAAACCGGATGGCTCGGATTATAATATCGGGATCCAGAAACCGTTTGCACAGAATGGAGAAGCGATCACCAGTGTAAAGATCAAGGATCAATCTGTGGTTTCTTCCGGGATTTATGAGCGGTATTTTAAGGTGGATGACAAGATTTATCACCATATCTTAGATCCGAAAACCGGGTATCCTTATGAAAATGATCTGCTTGGGGTGAGTATTGTCTGTGACTCTTCTACGGAAGCGGACGCGCTTAGTACGACCTGCTTTGCGATGGGATTAGATGATGGATTGAAATATATCGAAGGAATCAAGGGGGCGGAGGCACTCTTTATCACGGATGATTATGAGATTCATTACTCCAGTGGGTTTCCGAAGTAAAAAAGTTGAATGATGTAGGTTGTGAGACAAATCAGAAAAAAATAAATGGCATCAGATTCAGTTGAGCAAAAGTTGAATCTGGTGCCATTTATTTTTCTTATGCTTCCTGCTTCACTGTCTCTTCTCCCGGCAAAGCCCAGCGGATTTCGGCTTTGAAGAGGTCTGCTTCGGTTTCGATGTGGAAGCTTCCACCCTGGAGACCTACGAAGCTTTTTACGATTGCAAGGCCAAGACCGGAGCCTTCGGTGTTGCGGGATTCATCTCCGCGGACGAAGCGTTCTGTGATTTCTTCCGGATTGAAGGTGAGCTCGGTTGCGGAAATATTTTTCAGGCGGATAAATACATCTTTCTCTGTCTTTTCGATTTCCACGTAAACTCTTGTTCCCGGAAGTGCATATTTTACAATGTTATTCAGAAGATTCTCAAAGATCCGATAGGTCTTCTGGCTGTCCAGAAGAAGGATCACTTTTTTCTCCGGGAAAGTGGTCCTGAACTCCAGATCTTTTTCTTCGAACTTATCTTCCAACTCAATTTTTACCTGTTTAAACAGATTGACGATATCCACGTTCATTAAATTCAGGTTTACATTCTGGCTGCTTGCTTTGCTGATCTCGAAGAGGTCTTCGATCAGGACTTTCAGACGCATAGATTTGCGTTCCAGAATATCAATATAATCCTTTCGCTTTTCCTCATCTTTCTCGTCTTTCAACAGATTCACATAGGTTATGATCGCAGTCAGCGGTGTTTTCAGATCATGTGATACGTTTGTGATCAGTTCTGTTTTCATACGCTGGCTTTTTACTTCTTCCTTTACCGCTTTCTTAAATCCGCTCTGGATCTTCTGGATTTCATTACGGAACGGACTGAACACACCAAGATCACCTTCAATCTCTACATCCAGATTTCCATCTGCAATTTTATTGGTTGCCTCCAGAAGCAATGCATATTTTTTCCGGAGATCATTAAAATATTTTTGCAGTATCAGGAACAGGATTATAGAATATACGATCAGTCCTGCAATTCCGTAATACCAGAATGAACAGATCACCAGCAGGATCGCGAAATTGAACAGCACGATTTTCAAAATAATCTTATTATTCTTTTCCTTGAAATTGAACTGGTCCAGAGAATGATAAAATGCTTCGATCTTACTCTTGCACCAGCGGATACCGCCTCGGATTCCGTTTCCGAATCTTCTCCAGATCCTGATCAGCAGAACTCTTTTTTTCACATATTCCTTTACTCCAAGAAGCCGGATCTGGCGTACACAGCCGGATACCCAGTACATGACTGCAAAGAAAACAAACCAGACCAGAAAATCGATTGGCCACACATTTCCTTTCGCGTGCGTAATCAGTTCTCCAAGATAGCTGAAAATCAGGCTAATTCCAGTAATACCAGTCGCTATCGCAATTTCAAATGGTACATGGAAAATTTTTTCATCTCCTGTATGCAGATCTTCCTTCATCGGAATCAGCCACGCCAGAAGTGCGACCAACAATATAAGGGTCAAGATTGTATAAACCGCCGCGTTTCCCACCATCGAAGTAATCGGATATACCCGCATAACATATGCATTCATCTTTGTTTCCGTCATCATGAAATAATAGGTTCTGTCTTTTGGCGAAATATTTTCAATCTCACTCTCATCTTCATATTCAAATATTTTTTCCGGCAGATTTGAGGTCAGGATCTTCAGAACAGCTTCCTGTTTGGTTACTTCCGTTCCCATCACCTGATCAATCTTGATTTCACCGTTTTTGTCAAACGAGATCTTAATCCCAAGAGCATAATCTGCAAGCTCGGTATCTTTCACTTTTTCCCAGGAATCTCTGTTCGACCGGTATCCATCGATTACCTCTCCTTTTGTATCCTGCACCTGGTAATTCATATATGCGATCTGCCGGTTAAATTTCTCATCAAATTCCGGATAATAATCATCCAGAAACTTTACGTTATATTCGTTTCCGGATTCTTTGGAATACAATACATAGCAATCCCGGATAAATGTCTTCATAAAGGACTCACTCGTCCGGTAGTTCTGTGTCAGACTGTCCTGCTCCTTTTTTGCATTCTTATAAAAAGTATTATAGTTTCCTAACACGATCACCGTCGCAAGTAAGATTACGCCTAAAATCAGGACAATCCCAAATTTATGCCTGTTTTTCGATTTTGTATCCAACACCCCACACCACCTTTAAATATTTTGGTTCTTTCGGGCAGCTCTCAATTTTTTCACGGATATTCCGGATATGGACCATGATCGTATCGGTATTGATCGCTTTTTCATTCCATACACGCTCGTAAATTTCCTCTGCCGAAAAAACTCTTCCAGGACTTTTCATAAGGAGAAGCAGGATTTTGTACTCAATCGGTGTCAGGCGCACCGGCTCTCCGTCAACCGATACCTCCACCGTATCTTCATTCAGCTCCAGGCCGCCGATCACATGGATATTCTGATTTTCTTCACGGTCTCTCAGCTTCTCTGCAAACATCCGGTATCTTCTGAGCTGTGAATTCACCCTTGCAAGAAGCTCCATCGGTGTAAATGGCTTCGTCACATAATCATCTGCCCCGATATTCAACCCCATGATCTTATCCACTTCCTCTGATTTTGCTGACAACATGATCACCGGAAAATCATATTTTTCCCGAAGCTTCATCGTCATACGAATCCCATCCATACGTGGCATCATAATATCCACGATTGCCAGATGGATCTCTTCTTTCTCGATCACTTCCAGACCTTCAATCCCGTCTGCCGCCTGAAATACTTCGTATCCCTGACTTTTCAGGTATATTTCCACACCTTCTCTGATTTCCTTGTCGTCTTCAACGACCAGTACATGATTCATTTCCATAACTGCTTTTCTCCTCTTTTTCTCATCCTTGACTATAGTCTATCTCCTAAAGCTAAAGAGAACCGGAATAGATTTCTAAAGAATTTCTTAAAAAACGAAAAAGCTTTTCAGCAAAGCACTGCTGCCCTGCCGAAAAGCCCATCAGATACTTATTTAATAACCATAATAGCTTACTCCGCCGATCGCTGCGATGATAACAAAGAAAATCACAAGCACATAGGAAATCACCTGAAGAATCAGGGATGCTCTGCAGTAGTTGCGCCGGTTCAGATTGCCACTATTACTGAATGCCCAGATGATGTACAGGATCAGTCCCGCACACGGAATGACACCAACGATCAGTGTCAAAAGCCATTCACCCATCGAAAGCGGCGACGGATCCATCTGCTTTGGCGGCATCTGATAATTGTTCTGGCTATTGTAATTGTTATTGTAGCCGCTCGCGTTAAATCCGGTATTATAACTGCTATTCTGGTACTGGTTGTCAGAATACCCATTGGTATAAGCTCCGCTCTGATTGGTTCCGTTTTCTGACTTTGGCATTTCACCGTAAGTATATGCCGGATGACTTTTTTCTTCCTGCTTTAAATTATCGTCCGCTGCCTCTTTTGGCACGCTATTGTCATTCTTTGCCTGCGGCTCTGCTTCTGTATATCCTGCATTGGGATCGGTGTAAGAAGA
>CAKRFP010000028.1 GCA_934320645.1 uncultured Bariatricus sp. | reverse complement strand
ATGCTTATGAATTATAACATATTTTGAGGAAGAGTGTGGTTGGGAGAAAAAATATTTGATTATTTTTTTAGAAATGTATATACTTAGTATATACATTTTTTGGAGGTGAATTATATGCAGACACAGGTAAAAGCATGGGGGAATAGTCAGGGAATCAGGCTTTCAAAAGATATTTTACAGGCGGCGAATGTAGAAATAAATGATATGCTGGAAGTGAAAGTATCAGATGGTATGATTATGCTTGTTAAGACATTCAGACATCAGACACTGGAAGAAAGAGCTGAAAAATTTGGAGGTAAATTAAACCTTGATGGAGAGTATGACTGGGATAAACCTAAAGGAAGAGAGGTATGGTAAAAGGTAGTGATACAGCAAGGGGATATTTTAAAGATAGAAAAAATTAAAGCTCCTGTATTTGTGGCGAGTAAAAATTTTTTTAATCAGTCGGGAGAAATAATTGGGTGTCCAATGGCAAGCGAAAGTGAACAAAGCCCACTTCATATTTATGTTGAGACGGAAGATCAAAAAGGTTATATCCTATGTGAGCAGATGAAAATGTTAGATTTGAGAGTCAGGGGATATAAAAAAATAGATCGTGTAAAAATAGCAGATGTGATTAACGTGACAGACGCAATACAGAGTATATTCGACTATATATAAATGCAGGGAACCAGTCCGGAACCCTGCATTCATAATATTTGCTATTAAGCCATCAGTCCTGTGAGAATATCATTCACAAGCTTTCCGTCAGCTTTTCCTTTTACTTTCGGCATCAGTTCTTTCATGATACGTCCTTTATCCTTTGGTGTCGGAGCATCAATTCCAAGACCGGAAAGGACACCTGCGATCACTTCTTTGATCTCAGCTTCATCCATCATTTTCGGAGCATACTGTTCAAGAACAGCGATACGTTTCTCACATTCTTCGATGATGTCTGTACGATCAGCAGGAGTCATCTCCAGAGTTTCTTTTGTCTGTTTGATCTCTTTTAAGATAACCTGAACTTCTTCTTCTTCGGTAAGATCGGCACGTTTGTCGATGGCTTTGTTCTTAAGGGCTGCAAGAAGAGCAGATAATGTCTCTTTTGTGTCCTTATCTTTTGCTTTCATGGCTGCGACCATAGCGCTTCTTACTTCATCAATTTTACTCATTGTATATTCCTCCAAACTTGAGGCAAAATGCCTGTCTGCACTTTATTGTAGCAGATGGGGAAAGAATTTTCAATCTCTGGAAGAGGAAAACTTGGGTGGCTATTTTTCAAAAAGTGCGGTATACTGATAGGAATGAATCAGGGATAGATGAGAGGTTACGCGATAGGATGAGTGGCTGTACATTATGTCCGCGGATGTGTGGGGCGGACAGGGAGAATGGGAAGACAGGTTTTTGCGGAGAGACAGGGGAGATCCGGGCGGCGAGAGCGGCGCTTCATATGTGGGAGGAACCCTGTATTTCCGGAAAGGAAGGATCAGGGACGGTCTTTTTTACGGGATGTACTTTAAGATGTGTGTTCTGTCAGAACCATGAGATTGCGGGAAGCAAGGTTGGCAAAGTGATCTCAGAAGAGCGGCTGGCGGAGATCTTTCTGGAACTGCAGGAGAAAGGTGCGAATAATATCAATCTTGTGACGCCGACGCATTTTGTGCCGCAGATCATCCGGGCGCTTCAGAGTGCGAAGAATCAGGGGATGTATTTGCCGGTTGTTTATAATACGGGCGGTTACGAGAGAGTGGAAACTTTGAAAATGCTGGATGGTCTGGTGGACATTTACCTGCCGGATTTCAAATATTTAAATACAGATCATGCGAAAAAATATTCGATGGCGGAGGATTATCCGGAGGTTGCGAAGGCGGCTCTTGCTGAGATGGTAAGACAGGCAGGGAAGCCGGCATTTGATGAGCGTGGGATCATGAAGCGTGGCGTGATCGTGCGGCATCTGCTTTTACCGGGATGCCTTGCGGATGGTAAGAGAGTGGTAAAATATTTATATGAGACTTATGGAAACCGGATTTATATGAGTCTGATGAGCCAGTACACGCCGCTTGCGAGTCTGGATTCAGAAAAATATCCGGAACTGAACCGGAAGGTGCCGGAGTATGCTTATGAGAAACTGGTGGATTATGCGATCTCGCTTGGTGTGACACAGGCATTTGTACAGGAAGGGGATACGGCAAAGGAGAGCTTTATTCCACCATTTACACTGGAAGGAGTATAGGAAAGGAGATTGATATGAAAAGACAGGTGACAATGGAAGAAATTTCAGATGGAAAATTATATACCAGCAATGACCTGGTAAAAGCGGACTGTGGCGATTGTGAGGGATGCCACGCCTGTTGTACGGGGATGGGCAGCTCGATCGTGCTGGATCCGCTGGATATTGTCCGGATCTGTAGGGGAACAGGTGCAACTTTTGAAACCCTGCTTGCAGGAATGATTGAGCTGAATGTGGTAGATGGAATCATTTTGCCGAATCTGAAGATGGCAGGAGCGGAAGATGGCTGTGGTTTTCTGACAGAGAAAGGAAGATGTGGGATTCATCCGTTTCGTCCGGGTATCTGTCGTCTGTTTCCACTGGGAAGATATTATGAAGAAAATGGTTTTCGCTATTTTCTTCAGGTACATGAATGTCAGAAAGAGAACCGGACGAAAGTAAAGGTCAAAAAATGGCTGGATACGTCGAATCTGAAGGATTATGAAGCGTATATTGCCAGATGGCATGGATTCCTGATTCAGTTGCAGGAATACATTGCAGCACATCCGGAGAGCGCAAAGGCGGTCAGCATGGATATACTGCAGAGATTTTACCTTACTCCGTATCAGACGGAAGAATTTTACAGCGAATTTTTCCGGAGAATGGACGAGGCAAAAAATATATTATAACCGCAAGGCAAGGTACAGAAGTACCGCAGCTTTGAAAGCACGAGGATTCAGACCACATTTCAGATAAATGTGATTCAGCTTGTATTGCACCATATTCTTGTGAAGAAATTTGTTGATAATACTAAAGTTATAACAGACGGAATACCTGTTCCACAGTTGCCGACATATTTGCTTTTGCATTTCTCGGATCCATTGCTTCGGCAAGTGTTGTGATTCCACGGACGATCGGGAAAAATGCATCAATTCCGGCTGCATTGCAGGCGGTTGCTTCCGGGGTGACGCTTCCGGCAAAAGCAACGACTTTGGAACCGTATTTTTTGGCAAGTTTTGCTACACCGACAGGGGCTTTTCCCATGGCGGTCTGGTGATCAAGACGCCCCTCGCCGGTAACAGTGATATCCGCATCTTTTAATTCTTTTTTCAACTCGACAGCGTTAAGGATCAGATCAATTCCCGGAGTCAGTGTAGCATTTAAATAGCTTAGAAAAGCAAATCCAAGACCTCCGGCAGCACCAGCACCTTCTGCAGATGCATAATCATTATGAAGAAACTTAGAAGTAACAGAAGCATAATGATTCATTGCCTGATCCAGTCCTTCAGCCATTTCCGGTGTGACTCCCTTTTGCGGACCATAAATATAGGTTGCTCCGTTCTTTCCACAAAGTGGATTGGTTACATCACAGGCAATCCGAAAACTACATTCTTTGAGAAGCGGGTTAGCCTTGTCTGTTACAATGGAAGCTATCCGATTAAGCGCCTGTCCGCCTTCACCGGCATCCTGTCCGTTTTCATCAGAAAATTGATATCCCAGTGCTCTTAGCATCCCGATACCACCGTCGTTAGTTGCACTTCCGCCAATTCCGATAATGAAATTGCGAATGCCGCGTTCCATTGCATCTGCGATCATTTCACCGACACCGTAAGTGGTTGCTGTGAGTGGATTTTTTTCAGATTCTTTTACTAGGATAATCCCGGCAGCGGCGGCCATTTCAATGATGGCAGTATTTTTCTCTGCCAGATATCCATAATGTGCATTTACCGAAGTGCCAAAAGGACCGGTAACTGTAAGGTCAATGCGCTCCCCACCAAGTCCTGTGATCAGGGCATCTGTGGTGCCTTCGCCTCCGTCTGCAAGTGGTTTTACGATTACATCTGCATCCGGGCGTGCTTTTAAGATTCCGTCCTTTGCAGCCATTCCGGCTTCAATCGAAGTGAGACTTCCTTTAAATGAATCAATTGCAACTACAACTTTCATATTTTATAATCTCCTTATCACTGAATTCGTTTGTTTTATGATAAATCCAGTGTATCATGGATCAGAGAAAAAAGGAATGCAACAAGGCATAATGGTATACTAAATGCAGTATGAGTTGGTGAAAACGCAACAGAGAGGGGTGCCAGAATGGAAGAAGAAAACATTTTCCTGGCGAATCGGTCAAAGATTACTTTAGAGGATTATCTGGGATATAATTGTTCGGGACGAGGAAATTTAGGTGAAGATGTTCCGGTATTTGTATATCGTATGTTGGAGTATTCTTTGAAAGAAATCCTGTCAGAAACTTATGGAAAAGATGTTCAGGCTGAACTATTTCGAAAGGCAGGATTTAAAGCAGGAACTTTTTTTGCGAGAAAATATGCGGGAATCTTACAAGGGAAAAACGGTTACTTATAGAAAAACAAAATAAAACTTATTGAAAATTTAAAAAATTGTTTTGCATTCTTGCTCTTTTTATGATATTGTCTTTAGAGGTACAATAATTCAGGGAGGAACAAGAAATGAATACTTATATGTATCTGGTTCCGGTTGCAGCTGTTATTGCCTTACTGTTTGCAGCATACCTTGCTGGCAAAGTAGGAAAACAGGATGCAGGTACGGACCGCATGAAGGAGATTGCAGGAGCAATCGCGGAAGGCGCAAGAGCTTTCCTTATGGCTGAATATAAGATCCTGATCATTTTCGTAGTCGTACTTTTCGTACTGATCGGATTTGGTATCAGCTGGGTAACAGCAGTATGCTTTGTAATTGGAGCACTTTTCTCAACAGTTGCAGGATACTGTGGTATGACAGTCGCTACAAAAGCGAACGTAAGAACTGCTAACGCAGCAAAAGAAAGCGGAATGAATAAAGCATTATCAATTGCTTTTTCTGGCGGGGCCGTTATGGGAATGTGCGTAGCAGGTCTTGGAGCACTTGGCGTAAGCCTTGTGTACATTGTTACAAAGAACGTAGATGTGCTTTCAGGATTCAGCCTTGGTGCATCTTCAATCGCACTTTTCGCCCGTGTTGGTGGTGGTATCTACACCAAAGCAGCAGACGTTGGTGCAGACCTTGTTGGTAAAGTAGAAGCAGGTATCCCGGAAGATGATCCGCGTAACCCGGCTGTTATCGCTGACAATGTAGGTGATAACGTAGGTGACGTTGCAGGTATGGGAGCTGACCTTTTTGAATCTTATGTTGGTTCACTTGTATCAGCACTGACTCTTGGAGCAGCAGCAGGAGCTGTATCCGGAGTTCTTTATCCGCTTGCGATCGCAGGATGTGGTCTGATCGCTTCTATCATCGGAACCTTCTTTGTAAAAGGTGATGAGAATTCGAATCCACAGAAAGCTCTCACAAAGGGAAGCTATGCAGCTTCTATCGTAGTTATTGTTGTAGCACTTGTACTGAGTAATGTACTCTTCGGAAAGATGAGTGCGGCAATTGCCGTTATCGCAGGTCTGGTTGTTGGTGTGATCATCGGTAACATCACAGAGTACTACACATCAGCAGACTACAAACCGGTTCAGGGAATCGGAGAACAGTCAGAGACTGGTGCAGCTACTACAATCATCAGTGGTCTTGCGGTAGGAATGAAATCTACAGCAATCCCGCTTCTCCTGATCTGTGTAGGTATCTTTGTATCTTACTCAGTTGCAGGACTTTACGGAATCGCACTTGCAGCAGTAGGTATGCTTTCTACAACAGGTATCACAGTTGCCGTTGATGCATACGGACCGATCGCAGACAATGCGGGTGGTATCGCAGAAATGTCAGGATTGGATGAATCTGTTCGTGAAATCACAGATAAGCTTGACTCAGTAGGAAATACAACTGCAGCTATGGGTAAGGGATTCGCGATCGGATCAGCAGCCCTTACCGCACTTGCACTTTTCGTATCTTATGCACAGGCAGTTGGTCTTGAAGCGATCAATCTTCTTGACTACAGAGTAATCATCGGTATCTTTATCGGTGGTATGCTTACATTCCTCTTCTCAGCATTTACTATGGAGTCTGTATCAAAGGCTGCATACAAGATGATCGAAGAAGTAAGACGCCAGTTCCGTGAAAAACCGGGCATTATGAAAGGTGAAGAAAAACCGGATTATACATCATGCGTTGCAATCTCTACCACAGCAGCTCTTCACGAAATGCTGCTTCCGGGTGTGATGGCAGTCGTAGTTCCGTTGATCGTTGGTATCGTTCTTGGTGTGGAATCCCTCGGTGGATTACTTTCCGGAGCACTTGTTACAGGTGTACTTATGGCAATCTTCATGTCCAACGCTGGTGGAGCATGGGATAATGCTAAGAAATACATCGAAACAGGACATCATGGCGGAAAAGGAAGCGAAGCTCATAAAGCAGCAGTTGTTGGTGATACAGTAGGTGATCCGTTCAAGGATACATCAGGACCGTCTATCAACATCCTGATCAAACTTATGACAATTGTTTCACTTGTATTTGCACCGTTATTCTTATCAATCGGTGGATTACTGTAAGAATTGAATAAAGAAAATCCTTCATTTGCAGAAAACTGTAAGTGGAGGATTTTTTTGCGTATATAAACGGTATACAAACCGATTTGGATTACTTGCGTAAGTGCCGGTAACACTATATAATAAAAAGATACGGACAGGCTTTCCAAAGAACAGGAAAGCAGAACAAGGAGAAAATGATGGAGAAAGCACTGATTTTATTTACAAGAGTTCCGATACCGGGAATGACAAAGACCAGACTGATGCCGTTTCTGACCGGGGAGGAATGTGCCAGACTACATACCTGTTTTGTAAAAGATATCTATGAGAAGTCAAAGCAGGTAGAGGCAGATGTATTTGTATTTTATACACCGAAGGATGAGAAGAGGCTACTTCAGGCGGTCCTGGATGAGGAAGCGGTCTGCCTCCCGCAGTATGGGGATGATCTTGGGGAAAGAATGAAAAATGCGATTGGAATTACACTCCGGATGGGGTATAAAAAAGTAGTTCTGATCGGGACAGATATTCCCCAGATCCACCCGGAGACTTTGAAGAATGCGTTTGATAATCTGGAAGAAAAAGATATTGTGATCCATCCGACATTTGATGGCGGATATTATCTGATCGGTATGAAGAAGGAATATGATTCAATCTGGAAGATCGAGCGGTATGGAACGAATACTGTGATTTATGATACGCTGCAGCATATGCGGAATGAGCGTCTGTCAACCGCAGTAGGACAGATGTACTATGATGTGGATGACAGGGAAGACCTCCTGCATCTGTATGATGATATAGAAAAAGGGGCAATCTGCAACTGTCCGGTCACAATTGATTATCTGGAATTGGGGTTAAAAGGAAAGCTGGAGCAAAATGACGATTAAAGAATTAGAAGAGTTCCGGATCATTTGTCAGAGGGGAAGTCTTGCGCGTGCATCAAAAGAGCTGTTTATGTCACCGCAGGGACTTAGTCGTGTGCTGAAGAATCTGGAAAATGAACTGGAGTGTACGCTGCTTGACAGGGTTGCCTCTGGGATAGAACTGACAGAGAGTGGACAGAAACTGTATGATTATGCAAATAACGTTCTGGGAGAATATGATAAATTAAAAAAGGAGATCGATATCATACGGGCGAATGAGGAAGGAACGGTGGAACTTCTGGTAGCCTATGATATCCTGCGGTATCTGACACCGGACTGCATTCTGGAGTTTCAGAAGAGATATCCGAAGGTTGTGTTTTCCTATATCGAATATCCGGACAGGATCGTGGAGAGAATGCTGCTTGATAAAGAGGGAAATGTGGCATTGTCGATCGGGCCGTTCGCCGGTGACTGCTTTGATGTGAAAAGTCTGAAAAAGTGCAGCCTGGGGCTTCTGGTTTATGAGGGACATCCGCTGGCAGAAAAAAAAGAAGTATCGATTCAGGATCTGGAAGGCGAATCACTTTATCTGGAGAACAGCAGTTTTAAGCTCAATGAATTTATTCAGAGCAGATGCTGGAATCATGGATTTGAGCCGGATATTGTATTTGAGACGAATGGATTTGACCTCTGTTATAAAATGTGCCGGTTAAAAAGAGGGATTTCTGTGACGATCGATTTTGTTCATGAAGATATGAATACGGATGGACTGGTCATGATTCCTTTTGAAGAAGAGGATATGATCTGGGAAATCGGACTGCTTACTCTGAAAGATCGTGCAATGGAACCGTCAGTAGAAAAATTCTATAAGTATATAGAAAATTACCATAACTAAACGAAGTGTTGAGGGGTAACAACAAAGCAGGAATGAAAAACAGCGTGCTTTTTGTTAATAATTTGTTATAATGAAGGGCGGAGAAAATGAAGGAGGAAAAATTTAATGAAAAAGAGAATTGCAGCTCTGCTTTTAAGTACTGTGATGGCGTTTTCCTTAACGGCATGTGGAAACAGCGCAAAGACAGAAAAAGCAGACAACAAAGAAACCAAGCAGACAACCGAAGCCGTAGAGGATATGAGCTTCGATGAAATGGTGGATGCAGCCAAGGGTACAACCGTTACATTCTACGGATGGGGCGGAGATGACAACTTAAATGACTGGCTTGACAACTACTATGCACCACGTCTGAAAGAAAAATATGATATCACACTGGAACGTGTACCGATGGACATTGACGCAATTTTAAGTCAGCTTTCCGGTGAAATTTCAGCAGATAAAAAAGATGGCGATATCGATATGATCTGGATCAACGGAGAAAACTTCAAGACCTGTAAAGAAAACAATATGCTTTACGGACCGTTCGCAGAAGAACTTCCGAACTTCCAGTCTTATATTGATACAGATGATGAAGAGACAAATGCAGATTTCTGCTTCCCGATTGAAGGCTATGAAGCTCCGTACGGAAAAGCACAGCTTGTTATGATCGCAGATACAGCAGTGACACCGGATCTTCCGACAAACACAGATGAATTCATGGAATTCTGCAAAGCAAACAAAGGAAAAGTAACTTATCCGGAATTACCTGATTTTACAGGAAGTGCATTTGTTCGTAATGTGATTTATGATATTTGCGGATACGAACAGTTTATGGATATGGAAGCTGACAAAGAAACTGTAAAAGCAGCAATTGAGCCGGCTCTTGAATATCTTCGTGAACTGAATCCATACCTGTGGAACGAAGGAAAGACTTTCCCGAAGGATTCTACAGCGCTGACCAATATGTACTCTGATGGAGAAGTTGTGATGGATATCTCTTATGGTGCATACTCAACAGCTACCAACATTGAAAATGGTACTTACACAGAGACATCTCAGTCTTTCCAGTTCGATAAAGGAACAATTGGAAATACAAACTACATTGCAATTGCAGCAAACTCAGGAAATGTAGCAGGAGCACAGGTAGCAATCAATGAGATGCTTGATCCGGAAGTACAGGCAGACCGTTTTGCTGAGATCCGTACTATTCCGGTTGTAGATTACAACAAATTAAACGATACACAGAAAGAAGCATTTGATAAGGTTGAGATTGGTAAGGGTGTAATCCCTCAGGATGAGCTTTTATCAAAACGTCTTCCGGAAATGCCTTCCGCACTTGTACCGATCATCGAAGAGATCTGGGCAGAGGAAGTAGTAGGAAAATAAAATGAAGAAAAAAATGACACCTTATATACTGTTGGTGCCGCAACTTATATTAGGCGTAGTTTTTATTATTGGTCTGGGAACTGGAATCATCCAAAGTTTAGGGGTGATTCCAGCTTTTGGATTAACGGAACCGACGCTGAAATATTATAAGGAGGTACTGACAAGACCGGATCTTTTGCAGTCATTAAAATATAGTCTGTACATTGCATTTATGTCGGCTTTTCTTGCCACAGTAACAGGAACATTTCTGTGTGCAGTTCTGGTGAGTGCCGGAAAAGTGCGCGGAATCATTATGCGGATCGTTCAGATTCCGATCATTGTTCCCCATGTTGTTGTGGCACTCTTTATTGTAAACATTCTTTCGCAAAATGGAATCCTTGCGAGAATCCTTGCAAATGCAGGACTGATTACGGATCAGCAGCAGTTTCCGATGCTGATCTATGACAGATATGGACTTGGCGTAATTCTTGCCTATCTGTGGAAGGAAATTCCATTCATAATCTATTTTGTGATTGCTCTGATGGCGAATATCAATGGCAGTCTTGGAGAAGCAGCGACCAATCTTGGAGCGAATAAACTTCAGGCTTTCATGAAAGTAACGCTTCCTTTATGTATGAATACAGTGCTCAGTGGTTTCCTGATCATCTTTGTATTTGCACTTGGAGCATATGAGCTGCCGTTCATACTTGGAGCAACGACACCAAAGGCGCTGCCGGTTCTGGCTTATCTGGAATATACCAAGCCTGATCTGCGGGCGCGACCGTATGCGATGGCGATCAATGGAATCCTGATCGTGATCTCTCTGATTGCAGCAGTTTTATATTACATATTACTTCGCCGGAGCACGAAGAAGCTGACAGGTTAGGAGGAACAGGAAGATGAAAAGAAAAAAGAACATCTGGGAAGGCCTGATCATAGGCATTTTTATTTTCCTGGTGATTGTACCAATTCTTACGATCCTTGTCTGGGTAGGGACAGAGAGATGGGCATGGCCGTCACTTATCCCGCAGAAATTTTCGATGAGAGCGGTGAATGGAATACTGAGAAACAGGCAGCAGCTTGTGCGACTTTGTATGTCCAGTCTTTTCATATCGGCTTCGGTCGCGTTCCTGTCGGTTGTGATCGGAACAATGACGGCGAGGGCGCTGGAATGCTATGACTTTTTTGGAAAGCGGCTGTTTTCATTTATGTCGATGCTTCCGTTTCTTGTTCCGGGAACCGTGTTTGCGATGGGGGTTCAGATTACCTTTATCAAATGTGGATTAAGCGGAACCGTTCAGGGAGTCATTATTGTCCATCTGATCTGTTCTCTTCCGTACGCAGTTACGCTGATGCAGGATGGAACAAGAGCAATGGGGGTAAAGCTGGAGGAGCAGGCAAGAGTTCTGGGGGCTGGTGCGCTTCAGGCGTTTTTTAAAGTGACACTTCCGAATCTGTTTCCGGTCATGCTTTCTGCGTTTTCGATGGCATTTGTTGTTTCGTTCAGTCAGTATTTCTTGACGTTGATGATCGGCGGGGGAAATGTCAAAACATTTGCGATCGTCATGGTTCCATATCTCGGAAGCGGAGAACGTAATTTTGCCAGCATTTACAGTGTGATATTCCTGGTGATCATGCTTCTGGTGTTTGGAATACTGGAATGGATCGTGGGACGTTTTACAAAGGCACAGGAAGTAGAATATTATTAGGCAGGAGGAGCACATGAGTCTTACAATTAAAGAACTTTGTGTAGATTTACAAAAGACAAGAATACTGAAGAATATAAATCTGGAGATTAGAACGGGAGAATTTGTTTCGCTTCTTGGCGCCTCAGGCTGCGGAAAGACAACACTGTTAAAAAGCATTGCAGGTCTTCTTGAAACGCAGGAAGGGGATATCCGGATCGATGACACATCGATTACAAATCTTGCACCGGAAAAAAGAGGAACCGTGATTGTTTTTCAGGATCTCAGACTGTTTCCGCATATGACGGTAGAACAGAATATCAGCTTTTCGATGGATCTGAAAAAAATCCCGAAAAAAGATAAGCAGGAGCGGGTAGGAGAACTGTTAAAAGCTGTCCAGCTGGAAGGATTTGAGAAGCGTAAGATCCGGGAAATGTCCGGTGGACAGCGTCAGAGGGTCGCGCTGGCAAGAGCGCTTGCGGCAGATCCGAAAATTCTTCTTCTTGATGAACCATTTTCAAGCCTGGATGAGAATCTGCGGTGCGAGATGGCAGATCTGGTAAGAAAGCTGCATCATGAGATGGGGCTTACGGTCGTTATGGTCACGCATGATAAAGAAGAAGCGATGAAGGTGTCTGACCGGATCGCTCTGATGAAAGCTGGAGAAGTGCTTCAGTATGATAAGCCGGAGAGGATGTTCTACCATCCAGAGTCCAGAGCGGTGGCAGATTATATGGGACAGACAAATTATATTTTTGGGAAAGTGGAGAATGGCAGATTCGTAAGCCGGGCAGTTTCATTTGAGACGCAGAAAGCGGAAGGAGAGTATGAACTGATGGTCAGACCATCGGCGATCACGCTGACTGTAGATGAGACGGAAAGAATGTATCAGATTGAAGAAGTTATGTTTGAGGGGGAAACAGCAGAAATCCTGTTGAAGTATGCAGATGGAAAGCTGACAGTATGGATGCTTCACCGTGACTGGATGAAACTGGGGGTAAAAACAGGAGAACTGGTTGGCATCAAAATTGATGAAAGACAGGGGATTTTGTTTCAGAAGTGATAAAAGGAGAATGGTATGCGAAAAATAATTCATGATTGTGACTGTACGTTTGGAATTAACGGGTGTGATGTAGATGATGGACTGGCACTGCTGTATCTTCTGGGGGATCCGGAAGCAGAGGTCCTGGGAGTGACGACAACTTATGGGAACAATACGCTGGAGAAGGTTTACGAAAATACAAAGAAGTTTGTAAAGACAATCGGGCATGACGAGTTGTGCGTTTACAAAGGTGGAGCAACACCTGGAGAAACCGAAAGTGAAGCGGCACATTATCTTGCCGAGATGGCAGAAAAATATGCCGGGGAGCTGGAAATTCTGGTGACGGGTTCCGTGACAAATCTTTATGGAGCCTGGAAACACAATCCTGAGTTTTTTCATCAGGTGAAGAGTATCGTATTGATGGGAGGAACAACAGAACCGCTGATCTTTGCAAAGCGGGAAATGGATGAACTTAATTTCTCCTGTGATCCGCTGGCAACTTATACGACACTTACCAGTGGAACGGATGTTGCGGTTATTACGGGTAATAATTGCCTGAAGGTACTTTTTACAAGAGAAGAGTATGAAAGAGAACTTTCGGATCTGAGTAAGGGAGTTGTAAGGCTGATCAAGAATGAGACGGATTACTGGTTTGACAATAACTGGGATGAATATGGAATTCCCGGATATTATAACTGGGATGCGATCGCTGCGGCTTACATGATGCATCCGGAACTTTTTGAGACACAGATAGTGGACATGCAGCTGTCAACAGAAAAGCTTACAAAGGGAAGACTGATTTTGGCAGAGGATGAAGAAAAAAAGAACTGCACTCTCAAGATTCCGGTGATCAGAGATGCGGACGAGTTTCGGAGAAATCTGTATGATACCTGGATGAACATAGAAATTGAAACCGTGAAGTAGAGATGAAAATATCAATTATTATACCAACATACAATGAAGAATCGACAATTGAAAGGCTGATGGAGACTCTGGAGCCGCTGAATGAAAGATGTGAGATTCTGTTTGTAGACGGGGGAAGCACGGATGGAACACTGGCACTTTTGAAGGACCGGTATCCGGTGATTCAGTCCCCGAAAGGAAGGGCAAAGCAGATGAACATGGGAGCGGAAGAAAGCAGTGGAGATGTACTTTTTTTCCTGCACTGCGACAGTGAAGTTCCACCTACAGCATTAGAAGAGATTGAGACTGTAATGAAAAAATACCGGGCAGGGTGTTTTGGAATTGCATTTCATTCATATAACTTTTTTATGTTCACCTGCAGGGTGATCTCCAATCACAGGATTAAAGACAGAAAAGTAATGTTTGGAGACCAGGGGATTTTCATTGACCGGAAGTTGTTTTTTGAAGTGGGAAAATTTCCGGAGATGCCGATTCTGGAGGATTATCAGTTTTCACTGGCCCTCAAAGAAAAAGGGATTCCGCTTGGGATGACAAGACACAGGATTTATACTTCAGACAGAAGATTCGGCGGAAATACAATCGAAAAGCTGAAAGTAATGTGGCTTATGAACCGGCTGAGAGCCATGTACCGGGATGGTGTTCCGGCAGAAGAGATTGCAAAATTATATAAGGATGTCCGTTAGGGAGTCTGCTTTATGCAGACTCTTTTACTTATTTGTAAAATCAATAAAAGAAATAGAGAAAATCAATGATAAGTGTAAGCGATTTGATTGAATAAAGACTGAAAAAATAATATAATTATAATTTAAAGGGGAAGAAAATATGTCAGTTTATATTCAAAATTTTGTCAAATTTAAGCCGTTTTTAAAAGAACTGGTTTCAAGAGACGTGAAGGTGAAATACCGGCGTTCCATACTGGGGGTTTTATGGACACTGCTGAATCCACTTCTTATGATGACGGTTTTATCCATCGTTTTCTCAAATCTGTTTAAATTTGATATAGAGAATTTTCCGTTGTATTTGTTATGTGGGCAGGTTATTTTTAACTTTTTCAATGACGCTACGACAAATGCAATGTCAGCAATTATCGGGAGTGCATCTCTGATAAAGAAGGTGTATGTACCGAAATATGTATTCGTGATGTCAAGGGTGTGTTCCAGTCTGATCAATCTGATGGCATCCTGTGCAGCGTTATTTCTGATTATGATCGGTATGCGTGCGGAGCTTCACTGGACAATGCTTCTTTCAGTTGTGCCACTTTTTTTGCTGGTGGTTCTGGCTCTGGGGATTGGACTGATTCTGGCGACGATTGCGGTGAAATACAGGGATGTTCTGCACTTGTATTCGGTGCTGATGGCAGTACTGATGTATCTGACACCGGTTATCTATCCAATGTCGATTCTGCCGGAATGGTTATACCATCTGGTAATGATAAACCCTCTGACCAGTATTCTGATCATGTTCCGGAATGTTGTGATCTATGGCAGACTTTCAGGTCTGGTGATGCTTCTGGTGACAGCAGCAGAAGCTGTACTGTGTCTTGGAGTGGGATGCTGGGTTTTTTATAAGCATCAGGATGGTTTTATCTTTGATTTGTAGGAGTAAGGATGGAGAAAAAAGTAATTGTAAAAGTAGAAGATGTTTCCATCAAATTCAGTCTGGCATCAGAGAAATTTGATGGATTTAAGGAATATTTTATACAGAGAGTAAAGAAAAAGATTACCTATCAGTATTTCTGGGCACTGCAGGATGTGTCGTTTGAAGTCTATAAAGGAGAAACACTGGGACTGATCGGTGTAAACGGAAGTGGAAAAAGTACGATGTTGAAAATCATTGCCGGTGTCATGAAACCAACCTGTGGCAGCGTTAAGACTTCCGGTGTGATCGCGCCGCTGATCGAACTGGGAGCAGGGTTTGATTTTGACCTGACTGCGAAGGAGAACGTATTTCTGAACGGGACGCTGCTTGGATATACCAGGGAATATCTGGAGGAGCACTATGAAGAGATTGTAGAGTTTTCAGAACTGGACCAGTTTATGGATGTACCGGTGAAAAATTTTTCATCGGGAATGTTTTCGCGTCTCGCGTTTGCGGTAGCAACAATCGGACAGCCGGATATTCTGATCGTGGATGAAGTATTATCGGTAGGCGATTTCCATTTTCAGCAGAAATGTGAAGCAAGAATTAACCGGATGAAGGAGAATGGAGCTACGATTTTGTTTGTTTCGCATAATATGGAGCAGGTGAGAAATCTGTGCAGCCGGATTGTATGGCTGGAACATGGAAGAGTTCGCAGTATCGGGGATGCAGATGAGTTGTGCAGAGAATATCAGGAAGCAGAATAAGAGGGAAAAATGAGAAAAGTAAAAAAGTTGGCAGCAGTTATTGTGCTGATTCTGCTTGCATTTGTTTATGGACATGTTCATAAGACGCATGCGATTTATGACCGGATGATAGAAAATGACCAGTATGTCATGATGAATGTGTCGCAGGATCAGATATCGCAGGAATTTGTCTGTGAGGAGGAGACACTGGACGGAATCCAGGTGAAATGCCAGAATTTGCAGGAAGATCCAGAAACAGAGATCCGAATTTATCTTCAGGATTGTGAAAATGGAGAAACGGTTGCGGAATCTGTGAAGAAGGTGGGAGATATAAAAACGGGCAAATTCAATGAATTTTCGTTTGATACGGTAAGTAGATGCAGGGGGAAGGCGTATAAAGTAGTATTTGAAAAAGATTCTATTGCACTTTATACGGAAAAGACATCAGAGGAAGGAACAAATTTGAAAATAAATAGTGAAGAAAGTGAAGGAACTTTAATTTTAAAGACGGTTACATATCGGTTTGATATAGAAACATTTTGCGTATTTCTGCTGTTAGTATTGTATATCTGTGTTTTCTTTCAGTTTTTGAACTGGTTATTTTCCAGATAGTGTGGAAGTGAGAGGACTTTAAAAATGGAAAATGCTTTTTATATCGCAACATGTCGGTTTCATGTAAAAGAAAAAGACAGATTACTTATTACGGGATATTTTCTGGATAACAGACCAGATGGAAACCGGATTGAAATCCGGCTGGATGGAAAGAAACTATTTTATACAACGGATGGAATCCGTCTTCATCCGTTGAAGTTCCGTAAGATAAGAAAAAGACTTATAACCAAACAGTTTTTTCTTTGGATACATCTTCCGAAAGACTGGAGAGAAGCGTCCAGACTGGAAGTATTGCAGTCGTATCGTGGAAAAGAAGAATTGATGAAGACCTTTGCAGTCAGTGAATTGAAGAACCTGGAGAAATGGCTGGCAAACAGCATAGATAAGGTGAATACTGAAGAAAAAGGATTTTCAGTCGAGGGATGGTATTATAGCAGGAAAAATGCATCGATTCGGTTTCTGGATGAGAATCAGAATGAACTGGAGATGAAAGAAGAAAAAATCCGGCGTCTGGATGTGCTGCGAGAGTATCCGGAATGTAAAAAGGAAGAGATTGCCGGGTTTAAGGCATTTTATGAGGAAGGTATTCCGCGAAAACTGGAAGTATGCTTTGAAGAAGAAGAGAAAAATGCGGAAGAGATCATGAAGCTCAAAAGAAAACTGCGACGTCAGAAAATGCTGGATGATTTTCGCAAAGTCAGAATCTATTATCGTCAGTTTGGAATCCGTGCAGCGTTTATCAGGGCGGGTGACAAATTGAGTGGGAAAAACGGTACAGAGTATGAAGAATGGCTGCGAAGACATGAGCCGTCCAGGATCAGACTGTACCGGCAGAAGAGAAAGCAATTTACCCGGATGCCGAAGATTTCGATTGTTGTTCCTCTTTACCGGACACCGGAAAGATATCTGCGGGAAATGCTGGATTCTGTAAGAGGACAGTCCTATCAGAACTGGGAGCTCTGTCTTTCAGATGGAAGCGGGGAAGATTCGTCGATTGTAGGGATTCTGGAAGAATACACAAAGAAGGATAGCCGAATCCGGGTGAAGGACAATAAAAAACAACTGCATATTTCGGATAATACAAATGTGGCACTGGATATGGCAACGGGGGATTACATTGCATTTATGGATCATGATGACCTGCTGACACCGGATGCATTGTATGAGTGTGTGGCAGAATTGAATGAATATCCGGATACAGAGCTTATTTATACGGATGAAGATAAGATTACGATGGATGGAGAAGAGTATTTCTTCCCTCATTTCAAATCGGATTTTAATCCAGATATGCTTTGTACAACAAATTATTTCTGTCATCTGGTAGTTGTAAAAAAGGAGTTATATCAGGCGGCAGGAAAGCTGAATGGTGAGTACGATGGTGCACAGGACTATGATTTTGTGCTCCGGTGTGTTGAAAATACCGATAAGATCCGGCATATACCGAGAGTACTTTATCACTGGCGGGCATGCGAGGGATCTACAGCTGACAGCGCAGAGAATAAATCCTATATTGTGGATGCAGGTGCAAAAGCGGTAAGAGCGCATTACAGAAGAATGGGAATTGAAGCAGAAGTTATTCCGACGAAGTATCCGGGAATGTACCGGACAAAATATCCGGTGAAGCAAACACCTAAGGTATCGGTTATTATTCCGAATAAAGATCACACAGATGATCTGATCAAATGCCTGCGATCGATCCGGGAAAAAAATACTTATGAGAATATAGAAATTCTTGTTGTAGAAAATAACAGCCAGAAAAAGAAAACGTTTAAAGATTATAGAAGGATCATGCATGAGTATCCAAAAGTTAAGGTTCTGTACTGGAAAGGAGAAGGATTCAATTATCCGGAGATCAATCAGTATGGAATTGATCATGCGACCGGCGAATATCTGCTGTTTCTGAACAACGATACAGAAATGATCGGCAATGACTGTATTAAAGAAATGTTGAGCTATTGTATGCGGGAAGATGTAGGTGCTGTCGGGGCGAGAATGTATTATGAAGATGGAACGCTTCAGCATGGAGGAGTGATCATCGGGCTTGGAGGAGTGGCAGGGCATGCATTCCTTGGAATGGACGGAGATTCACCGGGATATTTTGCGAGGGCGCAGGTGATCCATGATCTGAGTGCAGTGACAGCAGCCTGTATGATGATAAAAAAACAGGTGTATGAAGAAGTCGGAGGATTTGATCCGAAGTTTGCGGTGGCATTTAATGACGTAGATCTGTGTCTGAAAATACGGAAAGCAGGATATCTGATCGTATATGATCCATATGCGGAACTGATTCATTATGAGTCCAAGTCAAGAGGATATGAAGACACAGAGGAGAAAATTGAACGTTTTAACAGAGAAATTAAATTGTTTCAGACTAGGTGGAAAAAGATTCTGGAAAATGGAGATCCGTATTACAGTCCGAATCTGACACTGGATCATAATGACTTTGGACTGAATCATATGGCAAAAGTGGAGAGGAGATAGGAGATGTTCAATAAAATGTCTCTGTATCGGGTAAAAAAAGGACTTGTATATCTTCGGTACTTTGGACCAAAAGAGTTTATGATACGTTTAAAAGAAAGGATCCGTTTTCAGAAGATTGATTATGAAAAATGGTATCAGAATCACAGGCGGACCAAAGAAGAACTGGAAAGACAAAGACAGGAAGAGTTTTCGTATGCACCCCTGCTCAGTATTGTTGTTCCGGTATATCAGGCGCCGGAGGAATTTTTGAGACAGATGCTTTTGTCAGTATGCCGGCAGACTTATAAAAACTGGGAACTCTGTATGGCTGTTCCGGATGAAGAGAGACGCAGAATAGAAGAAATTCTCGAAGAGGATGTGTTTAAAGGAAAAACTGTCCGTCTGATCGGAATGCGTGAAAACAGAGGAATTTCTGAAAATACAAATGCAGCGATAAAGGAAGCTTCCGGAACCTATATTGGTTTTCTGGATCAGGATGATCTGCTTGCGCCGGATGCGCTGTATGAGATGGTAAAGAAACTGAATGAATATCCGGAGGCCGGACTTCTTTATTCAGATGAGGACAAAGTGACGGCAGATCTGAAAAAACATTTTCAGCCGCATTTTAAACCGGATTTCAATCTGGATCTGTTGCGGGCGAATAATTATATCTGTCATTTTTGTGTGATTAAAAAAAGTCTGATCGAAGAAATGGGCGGTCTGAGAAGTGAATTTGACGGAGCGCAGGATTACGATCTGGTTTTCAGGTGTGTGGAAAAAACGATAACGGCGCATGTGCCGAGGATTCTTTATCATTGGAGGGTACATCAGGTTTCTACTGCGGACAATCCAATCAGTAAAACTTATGCATTTGAGGCCGGACAGCGTGCCATAGAAGCACATCTGCTAAGATGTGGTGAACATGCAGAAGTTTTACCGGAACTGGATAGAGGGTTTTATCGTGTCCGGTATAAGGTGCAGGGAAATCCGAAGATTTCCATTTTGATTCCCAATAAAGATCATGTGAAAGATCTGGAAAAATGTCTGCAGTCCATTTCCAAATCGACTTATAAGAATTATGAGATTACGATTATTGAAAATAACAGTAAAAAGGCAGAGACGTTTGCTTACTATGATAAAATAGAATCGGACCATATCCGAATTCTGAGA
Source organism: uncultured Bariatricus sp. (assembly GCA_934320645.1). GTDB lineage: Bacteria > Bacillota > Clostridia > Lachnospirales > Lachnospiraceae > Allocoprococcus. The sequence continues at coordinate 14,671 of CAKRFP010000028.1, read as the reverse complement.
TGGGATGGGCCATTTAATTATTCGGCAATCAATAACTACGCAGTAAGCCAGACAGATGGAGAATATCTGGTACTTCTGAATAATGATACGGAAGTGATCGGAAAGGACTGGCTGGGAGAAATGCTTGCAAATTGCCAGAGAAAAGAAGTCGGGATTGTTGGAGCAAAGCTTTATTATCCAAATGGTCAGGTGCAGCATGCAGGAGTTGTTATTGGGATTCGGGGAATTGCTGGAAATATGTTTCGGGGGCTTCCCAAAGGTTATTCCGGGTATCTGCACAAAGCAAGTACCCAGCAGGATCTGTCAGCGGTGACAGCAGCCTGTATGATGGTAAAGCGTTCCGTATATGAAGAAGTGGGTGGATTTGAGGAGCGACTTGCAGTGGCGTTCAACGATATTGATTTCTGTCTGAAGGTACGCAGATGCGGATATCTTGTAGTATATGACCCTTATGTGGAACTGTATCATTATGAATCCAGATCGAGAGGGGCAGAGGATAATGAGGAAAAGATCAGAAGATATCAGTGCGAGATTGATTATGTACGCCGGACCTGGTCTGAAATCATGGAAAAAGGAGATCCGATGTACAATCCCAATCTTACGCTGGTGAAGTGTGATTATTCTTTGCGCGAAAAAGAGGATGGATAGAGAAAAGATGGTGGTATTTTGATAAAGAACAATCAGCGGATGCTAAATAAAGCACAGGTATGTGCAGATGCAGGAATTATTGCTGTCGCATATCTTTTCTCGTGGTATCTGAGATTCAGGAGTGGGATTTTTGTGCAGGACGCAGGAGTCCTGCCGGTGCAAACGTATTTTTCAGCTCTGTTTTTTATAATTCCCGGATATCTGCTTTTGTATAGCAGTTTTCAACTTTATATGCCAAGAAGGATAAAAAGTTACAGGCAGGAATTGTGGGATATCATTCGTGCCAATGGGATTGGTCTTATGGCTTTTATCCTGGTACTTTATTTTATAAAGCAGGAGCATTTTTCAAGACAGATGCTGTGCATTTTCTTTCTTGTAAATATTTTTCTGGAATTTGTTTCAAGATATCTGATCCGTACAGTACTGTGGGAAATACGAAAGCAGGGGATGAATCAGAAACATATTCTGATGGTCGGAGAGAGTCAGGCAGCAGAACAGTATATGGACAGACTGAGACAGAATCCTAAGTGGGGATATCATGTGTTTGCCCATCTGAAAGATGAAGAGAAACTGGAAAGAATACTGGAGGAGAATGAACTGGATGAGGTTGTGATTGCGCTTCGTGCAGAGGATTATGGGAAACTGGAGCGGATTGTGAATGTCTGTGAGAAGGCAGGGGTGCACACGAAAATGATTCCTGATTTTGGAAATGTGATTTCTACCAGGCCTTATATTGAGGATATGCAGGGAATTCCGGTGATCCATGTCCGCAGAGTTCCACTGAATATCATGCGAAACCGAGCGGTAAAGAGGGCAGTTGATCTGATTGGGGCAACGGTTGCAATCCTCCTTTTTTCACCGGTCATGTTGCTTACTGCGCTGGTGGTTGCCTTTACAGAGGAAGGAAGTGTGATCTACCGGCAGGAAAGAGTTGGACTGCATAACCAGGTATTTTATATGTACAAATTTCGGTCTATGATCATGCAGGATGAAGAAGAGGAAAAAACAGAATGGTCTACCAGGAATGATCCGAGGATTACACCGGTTGGAAAGCTGATCCGTAGGACGAGTATTGATGAACTGCCGCAGCTTTTTAATGTGCTGAAAGGAGAGATGAGTCTGGTAGGGCCAAGACCGGAAAGACCACAGTTTGTGCAAAAGTTCCGGGATGAAATTCCACGTTATATGGTAAAACATCAGGTGCGTCCGGGAATGACTGGCTGGGCGCAGATTAATGGATACCGTGGAGACACTTCCATTGAGAAGCGGATCGAATATGATCTTTACTATATTGAAAACTGGACAATGGGACTTGATTTGAAAATATTGGTTCTGACATTTTTTAAAGGGTTTTTTAACGGAAGATGAAGATAGATGTGATCATACCGGTCTACAGACCGACAGAAAAACTACATAAAGTATTATATGGACTTAGCAGACAGACATATCTTCCAGAACAAATTATTCTGCTGCATACCAGAGATGGGATAAAGTTGGATGTTTCGGCCTGTAAAGACAGGGTTTCCGTTACAGAGATTCCGATTCCGGAAAAAGAATTTGATCATGGAAGAACCAGAGATCTGGGGATTCGGATGTCGGATGCAGATATTGTGGTTATGATGACCCAGGATGCAGTTCCGGCAGATCTGTTTCTTTTGGAAAAGCTTTCAGAAGCATTAAAGGAACATCCGGATGCTGTGGCAGCTTATGCCAGACAGATACCGGATCAGAACTGTGGTCTGTTGGAAAAATATACGAGAGTATTCAATTATCCCCCAAAAAGCCAGATTAAATCGCAGAAGGATCTGCCAGAGCTTGGAATAAAAACTTATTTTTGCTCCAATGTGTGTGCTGCCTATCGGAGAGGAGTCTATCTGGAACTGGGAGGATTTCCACATCCGGTCATCTTCAATGAAGATCTGATCTTTGCGGCAGGAGCAGTCCGAAGTGGATGGAAGATTATTTATAAAGCAGATGCACGGGTGATACATTCTCATGAGTATACTTACAGAGAGCTGGTAAGGAGAAATTTTGACCAGGGGGTATCGCAGGCATGTCATCCGGAAATATTTGGAAAAGTAAAGTCAGAAAAAGAAGGCATGCACCTGATTTGCACACTTGTGAAAAAGCTATTAAAAGAAAGAAAATATTTGCAGATTATGCAGCTGTTTGTGGAAAGCGGGTGCAAATATCTGGGCTACCAGATGGGAAAACATTACGGACGATTACCGGAAAGTCTCATCATGAAACTGACATTGAATCGCAATTACTGGATAGAAAGGAGTGATGAGGATGCTTAAAAAAATAGCAGGATGGTCGTGGAAGAAAAAGATTATTGGGATTATTTGCATGATGCTGATTCTTGTTCTGGGGATGGCATGTGCAGTATTTGGTTATGCTGCCAGCAAAGTGAACAAAATCCAGAAAATCGAAGTAAAAAAAGAAACACTGAAGGAATCGATTACAGAAGAGGTGGAACATAAGAGTGGATACCTGAATGTGGCAGTATTCGGACTGGATTCCAGGGACGGTTCACTGGATAAAGGAAACCGCAGTGATACGATCATGATTGTAAGTCTGAATCAGGAAACTTATGAGGTGAAGATGGTATCGGTGTATCGTGATACTTTTATGCGGCTGAAAGATGGAAGCTATAATAAGGCGAATGCTGCCTATTCCTATTTCGGGCCGGATGGGGGTGTTGCACTTCTGAATGAGAATATGGATATGAATATTGAGAAATATGTATCTGTGAATTTTAACGCTTTAGTTGATGTGATTGATGCGGTGGGAGGAATGGATCTGGAACTGACTGATGCGGAAGTAGTCCATATGAATAACTATTGTGTAGAGACTTCTGAAGTAACCGGAAAAAGTTATAAGAAGATTGAACCGGAGGTCGGAGGAACCTATCATCTGAATGGAGTACAGGCGGTTTCGTATGCCAGAATCCGTTATACAGATGGTGGCGATGCGCAGCGTACAGTGCGTCAGAGAATCGTTCTTCTGAATATCATGCAGAAGCTGCAGCAGATGGATCTGACGACGATCAATAAGATTGCTGACAGTGTTTTTCCACAGATTGCGACCAATTTTTCTTTTACTGAAATTCTGAATTATGCGAAAGATTTTCAAAAATATAAAGTAGGTGAAACACTCGGATTTCCAAATACAAGGTATTCCAAAATGCTTTCTGGTGTAGGAAGTACAGAAATCGCAGATACACTGGCATCCAATGTTGCCGAAGTACATCAGTTCTTGTTTGGAGATACAGATTATCAGGTATCAGGGACAGTAAAAGGAATTGATGATGAAATAAAAGATGCGCTTTCCAGTGGGAAATATGAGGAAACAGACGAGACGGAAAAAGAGAATGAAAAGTCGGAAGACAAGACATCTGAGGAAACGAATCATACAGAAAGTAATATAGAAGTGACGGAAGATGGAAATGCAGGAACGGATTCCGGCAGTTCATCGGGAGACAGTGGTTCAGGTTCGCAGGCAGTGACAGAACCACAGCAGCCGGATACAGAGACACTACCGGATTATTATGAGGAAGATTACTATTACGGTGATGATTAGGGGAGGAAAAAGGAAATGAGAAAAAGAACAAAGTGGTTATGCAGTGTATTGCTTGTTGCAACAATTGGTCTGACAGGATGTGGACAGAAACAGAAGACAGAAAGTAGGGCAGAGAAATCTGATGAAAATCATTTTGTAGGAGAGTGGATTGTTGAGCCGGAGTATGCAATCAGCAAGGTTGGAGATGAAAATACGCTGTTTGTAGATGGAAGGGGAGAAAAGCAGGCGATCCTTGGAACTGTAAAAGGTGCAATTGCTACAGTATGGCAGGACTGGAGTATTACAGAAGGAAAGCAGGGAGATGAGAAATGGGGGTGCATCCAGGAGCCGGAACAGCTGGAAGAGACTCTTGGCAATCTTGGAATTACAAAGGATAAAGAAATTATTCTGATCGGTGAGACCTTAGACGGATGGGGAGATGACGCGAGACTTCTCTGGGAACTTCGGGCAGCCGGATATGAAGATGTAAAAATGGTAGATGGTGGATGGAAAGCCCTGAAAGACAGTGGGGTCAAGACACAGTTCCTTGCATCCAAACCGGAACCGGCAGAAGTTGAAATTGATAAAATTGATTACTCGCACGTAATGACAACCGAAGAATTACAGAAGAATTATGATAAGTACAAAATTGTGGATGTGCGTACCGATGAAGAATATGAAGGAGCAATTCTGTATGATGAAGCAAAGGGAGGACATCTTCCGGGAGCAATTCATATCCGGTACACAGATCTGTTCGATGATGCAGGATATCTGAAATCCAATGAAGAACTGACAAAAATGTTTGAGGATGCCGGACTGTCTAAAGATGATGAGATCGTCACTTATTGTACAGGAGGAATCCGTTCGGCATATACACAGCTGGTAATGGAAATGTGTGGATTTGAACATACATACAATTATGATCAGTCATTCTGGAGATGGGCTGTTGTTGGAGATGTAGAATAATGGTTAGCGTTTTGATGTGTACTTATAACCGGAGATTTTGTTTGAAACAGGCGATTGACAGCGTCCTCTGTCAGACGTATCAGGATTTCGAATTTGTCATCGTAGATGACGGATCGAACGACGGAACAGAAGAACTGATAAAGAGTTATCAGGATCCACGGATCAGGTATTTTAAACTGGATCGTAATTCATTTTACTGTTATGCGGCAAATCAGGGGCTTGATCACTGCCAAGGAGATTATGTGGCATTTATGAACAGCGATGATGCATGGCTGCCGGACAAGCTGGAAAAGCAGGTGGCGGTTATGGAACAGGATCGGATGCTCGGTGCATGTTTTACGAGAGTATATCTGGTTGATGAAAGTGGCAATGATCTGTCAGAAGAATGCAGGGATATGGCAGAGCTTTTTGACAGGAAGTGTTCGACACAGAAAGAATATCTGCATACGCTTCTGCAATCTGGGAATTTTCTTTGTCATCCCTCAGCTCTGGTCAGAAAATCTGTATTGGATAAGATCGGATATTTCAATCTTTTGTATCGCCAGCTGGCAGATTATGATCTGTGGCTTCGGATTGTAAGTGAAGCAGAGATCACGGTTCTGGAAGAGAGAATGATCCGTTTTCAATGGGATATAAAAGGAAAGAAACAGATCAGTATGTCAACAAGAGAAAATTCAGTCCGCGCATTTAATGAATCTGTCATGATCCGGAAAAATTGTGTTGAATCGATGACGGATGAAAAATTTTGTCAGTTTTTCCGGGAAGATTTCCGGAATCCGGATTCTGTATCACATTTACAGCTGGAATTTGAAAAAGCATTCTGGTTGATGAAATGTATAGAGGAAGTACCGGGACTGAAAGCAGCGGGGATGGAAATACTGGGGAAGACTATGAGAGAAGCAAATGCAATGGAAACTTTAAGAGAGCATTTTCATCTGGATATTTTTGATCTGTATCAGTGGAACGGGGAACATATGTATAAGACACCATGGCTGATAAGCGAAATTGAAGAAGGAAGCCAGCAACTGGCGTATTATAAAGATATTCTCAGACAGAAAGATGAGTATATCGGGCAGCAGAAAGAACAGCTTGAAAAACAAAATGCAGCGATTGAACAGCAGCAGGAATATATAGAAGGACAGCGAAGGCAGACCGCGCATTATGAAGAACAGCTGGATGAACTTGGCAGACGGATGGAACAGAAAACAGGGCAGCTTAAGAAATATGAGGATAAGATCAGGGAGCAGGATGAAATGATCCAGACATATGCAAATTCAACCAGCTGGAAAATAACAGAACCGATGAGAAAAATCATGCGTCTGCTGAAAAAGTGATTTATAGAAAAGACGAATATACTTAATCCGGGATAAGGACAATCAATTAGTGAATAGATTGCAGATATGTTATAGTTAGAAGAAAGAAGATTAGACGAGGAGAAAAGATTATGAAAAGAACAGCATTATTTCTTGCAGGAATTCTTGCGATTTCATCTCTTTCTGGATGTGGTGCAAAGAATTCGGCATCAGACAGCAGTGAACCATTTGAAGGAAAGTATGTAGTAACCGCCGACTATGTGAAAGAAAATCTGGACGATATCATCGTAGTGGATGCAAGAGGTGAAGATGAGGCGAAAAAAGGTACTGTAAAAGGTGCAGTGGCAACGACATGGCAGTATCTGGCAACCTGTGAAGACGGGGAAGCGGGAGATGCAAACTGGGGATGTATCCTTGATACAAAGCGCCTGAGCGAAAGATTAGGAGAGCTTGGGCTGGCAAAAGATAAGGAAATCGTGCTTTTTTCAAATGCGGAGAAAGGCTGGGGAGAAGATGGCAGGATTGCATGGGAGCTGATCGCGGCAGGCTATGAGGATGTGAAAATCGTAGATGGTGGGATCAAAGCACTGAAAGCAGCAGGAGTTGAGACTGTCAAAGGAGCAGCAGAGCCAAAACCGGTATCGGTAGAAATTGATTCTATTGATGAAACCCATGTGATCAATACGGATGAGTTGAAGGAAATTTATGACGACTGTAAAATCGTAGATACCCGTACAGATAAAGAATACAATGGAAAGACAATGTATGGGGAGGCAAATGGGGGACATCTTCCAGGGGCAATCCAGATCCGTTATACGGATTTGTTTAACAGTGACAGTACATTAAAGAGTAATGAAGATCTGACCAAGATGTTTGAAGATGCAGGACTTTCAAAAGAGGATCATATTATTACTTACTGTACCGGAGGAATCCGTTCAGCTTATATGCAGCTTGTAATGGAAATGTGTGGCTTTGAAAATTCAGAGAACTATGACGAATCTTTCTACAGATGGTGTGTGGAAGGAGATTTGGAGAAATAAAGAGAAGCAGATCAACGAGATCTGAACATCGTATGAATATGAATGAATTTGAAAAATCGGGACGTTGGCAATTTAGTCAGCGTCCCGATTTTGTAACCTTTTTGGGAATAATTATTATTTTACAATTTTTTTCTTACCGAATGCAACGATTGCGCCAAGAGCAGCGAGCATTGCAACTGCAAGTGCAGCGATAGGAGCGGTATCTCCTGTCTTTGTTGTAGCAGCAGTAGCGGTCTTATTTGTATTCTGGCTATTACCGTTACCTTTGCTATTGTTGTCTTTCTTTGTATCAGGATCAACAACAGGATCTGTTACAAAATGTTTCTTGATCACTTCACTCTTTGCACCATTTTCGATGGTGAATACATTTGTGATTCCGGCTTCTTTGAGAAGCTGAGTTGCTTTTGCAGCACCTCTTGCACCACTGTTGCAAAGAACATAAATTGTTTTTCCTTCAAAATCTGCTTTGTGAGCAGCTACATATTCTGTAAATGCTTTTGCAAGATCATCCGGAAGGTTGTTGTCTTTGTCGAAAAGTGGAAGGGAAAGGGATCCCTTTAAGTGTCCTTTGGTGTAAGATTCTGTAGAACGTACATCAAGGATCAGGTAATTCTTTGTATCAGACATTTTGTTGATCACATGAGTATCAGATACATAAATGGAAGCAGCTTTTACATCTTCATTTTTTGCACCACCAGTGATGGTATGAACTTTTGCAAGATCATATCCGGCAGCTTTTAATAAAGCAGTAGCAGCTCTTGCACCACTTGCACCACTGTTACAGAGAAGATAGAGATCTTTTTTCTCAAGAGTGGCTTTGTTGTCTGTTACGTATTTTGTGAAATCTTTGGAAAGCTGGTCATCTGTAGTTTTTGCAACACCATCAGCATTAAATACTGGTGTTGAGATAGAACCTTTCAAATGTCCGGCACCATAGTTGCCTGTTGCACGAACATCAAGGATTGCTACATCGTCTTTTCCAACAGCAGCAACAGCTGTTTTTCCGTCTACAGCATTTCCATCTGTTCCTGACATTGCGTACAGGAGTTCCAGGCCTTTTGCACCGTTTGTGATGGTGTATACTTTTCCATCTTCCTTAGTGCTTGTGTTATAGCCAAGTTCTCCAAGAAGTTTGGTTGCTTTCTGAGCCCCTCTTGCACCACTGTTGCAGATGATGTAGATTGGTTTGTCTTCTGTTATTTTGGAAGGAATTTCTTCTTTGAAAGCTGTTTCAAGTGCTTCAGCTTCAGCTGTGTCAAGTTTGTTGTCGGCGTCAAACAGAGACTGTGAAATGGATCCTTTCAGAGTGCCTGTTTTAGCCTGTGCTTTTGTAGAACGCACATCAATGACATATGCAGTTCCTTCTTTTGCAGCTGTAATAGCATCGTTTCCGGATACAAATTTGTAGCCGTCTACAGTTACGAAAGCACCGCTTACAGTGTCATCTTTCGCACCACCGGTGATGGTATAGATCGTGTTTTTGTCAACACCGTTGTCTGCAAGTAAAGCAGTAGCGGCTTTTGCACCTCTTGAACCACTGTTGCAGAGAACATATACTTTTTTGCCGGTAAATGTAGAAAGATTGGCTTTCACATATTCAGCAAAAACTATTGCATATTTGTCCTGATTTGTTGGAGCAACAATCTGCTTGCCTTCTTCGTTCAAATAGAAAACAGGAAGGGAAATAGAATTTTTCAGATGTCCTATTGCATAGTTTTCTGTTGTACGAACATCGATGATTACTACATCAGATGAATCAACAGCAGCTACGGCTTCAGCACCGGTTACAGCGTTGTTTGTTCCAAGGAATGCGTAACGAACTTCAAGGCCTGTTGCTCCGTAAGTAATAGTGTGAATGTTGTCAAGAGAATATCCTGCAGCGTTTAATAAAACGGTAGCAGCTTTTGCACCCGCGTTTCCACTGTTGCAGAGAACATAGATTTCTTTTCCTTCAAGAGCGGAATTTCCAGTTACAGTTTCTGTGAAAGCTACAGCAGTAGGTTCATCGGAACGCTTAACAACACCATCAGAAGTAAATACTGGTGCAGAAATAGAACCTTCAATATGTCCCTTGTTGTAGTTTTCGGGTGTGCGTACATCTACGATAACACCAGAGCCGGCTTTTGCATTTTCGATGGCTTTTGATCCGTCTATAGGATTACCATCTGTGCCAAGTTCTGTGTAGCGACCAGCGATATCAGTAATAACATCCGAAGTTTCTTTAGAATCATCAGCTTCAGCAGAAGCTTCTTCTTCAGAAGTTTCCCCTTCAGGAACTGTTACTTCTTCCTGGTTTTCCTGATCTTCTGAAACAGTAGTCTGAACATCACTTTCTGTAACGGCATCAGCAACCGGATCAGCGGCAAAAGCTGTCAGAGAGCCGTTCGCAAGTAATGCGAAAGACAGAAATACTGGTAATAATTTTCTTTTCATTTTTCCTCCTTACTCTCAAAATTAGGTTACGATTACATTGTAACAGTTTTCACAAAAATTTCATAATTGTTTTAATCTATATATAAAAACGGAATAGATAAAATCTATAGGTATAATTGAGAGATTTTATTAAACTAACTGCTGTTTCGTGGTAAAATAAAAAGATAAAAATGAAAAACGGGGATATGAAAATGAAAGGAATTATTTTGGCAGGCGGATCAGGAACTAGGCTCTATCCACTTACGATGGTGACATCCAAGCAGCTTTTACCTGTGTATGACAAGCCGATGATCTACTATCCGTTATCAGTTCTTATGAGTGCAGGGATTCGGGAGATCCTGATCATCAGCACACCACAGGATACACTGAGATTTGAAGAACTTTTCGGGGACGGGCATCAGTTCGGCATCGAATTAACCTATGCGGTGCAGGAAAGACCGGAAGGTCTTGCGCAGGCGTTCATAATAGGAAAAAAATTTATTGGCAATGATGCGGCGGCAATGATCCTGGGGGATAATCTGTTTGCAGGGCATGGGCTTAAGAAACGCCTTTTAGAAGCGGTAAAAGCAGCGGAGAGAGGAGACGGTGCAACCATATTTGGATATTATGTGGATGATCCGGAACGGTTTGGTATCGTGGAATTTGATGAAAAGGGCAAGGCGGTTTCCATTGAGGAAAAACCCGAACATCCGAAAAGTAATTACTGTGTGACAGGTCTGTATTTTTATGATAACCGGGTGAGCGATTATGCAAGACAGTTAAAGCCAAGCAGACGCGGAGAACTGGAGATCACGGATCTGAATCGGATCTATCTGGAGCAGGGAAGACTTCGGGTAGAGCTTCTGGGTCAGGGGTTTACCTGGCTGGATGCGGGCACCCATGAGAGTCTGACAGATGCAACCAATTTTGTGAAGACGGTAGAGACTCATCAGCACCGGAAAATTGGATGTCTGGAAGAAATTGCCTATCTGAATGGCTGGATTTCCAGAAACGCACTGCTGGAAGTCTGTGAAAAATACAGACAGAATCAGTATGGACAATATTTGCATGACGTAGCAGAAGGAAAGTTCAGAGAGAATCTGTTTTAGACAGGGGAGAGAGTTTATGAAAATCATTGTTACCGGCGGCGCCGGATTTATTGGCAGCAACTTTATTTATTATATGATGGAAAAGCATTCCGGGGACCAGATCATCTGTCTGGATGCACTGACTTATGCAGGACATTTGTCAACACTGGAACAGGCGATGAAAAATCCACTCTTCCGGTTTGTGAAAGCATCGGTGACAGACCGGGTGGCAGTGTACCGGTTATTTGAGGAAGAACAGCCGGACATCGTGGTTAACTTTGCAGCAGAAAGTCATGTAGACCGGTCGATCGAAGATCCGGAAGTCTTTCTGGATACCAATATAAAAGGAACAGCAGTTCTGATGGATGCATGCCGGAAATATGGAATCCGGCGTTATCATCAGGTTTCTACGGATGAGGTGTACGGGGATCTTCCGCTTGAACGACCGGATCTGTTTTTTACAGAAGAGACACCGATCCATACGAGCAGTCCGTACAGCGCATCCAAAGCGGCTGCGGATCTTCTTGTACAGTCTTATCACAGAACCTATGGACTTCCGGTGACGATCAGTCGCTGTTCTAACAATTATGGTCCCTATCATCTGCCGGAAAAGCTGATTCCGCTGATGATCGTCGAAGCGCTTCATGACCGACCGCTTCCGGTCTATGGTGATGGGAAAAATGTCCGTGACTGGCTTTATGTAAAGGATCACTGCCGGGCGATCGATCTGATCCTGCGTCACGGAAAAGAAGGGGAAATTTACAATGTTGGCGGGCATAACGAGATGAAGAATATCGACATTGTGAAGTTGATCTGCAGGGAGCTTAGAAAGCCGGAAGAGCTGATTACTTATGTGGAGGATCGGAAAGGGCATGACAGAAGATATGCAATCGATCCGTCAAAGATCCACAGAGAGCTTGGCTGGCTTCCGGAAACTTCTTTTGCAGAAGGAATTAAGAAAACAATCAACTGGTATCTGAATCATCAGGAGTGGTGGAGACCGATCGTAGAAAAGGAAATGAAAATAAAATGCTAAAGTTTTTGGTAACAGGTGCCGCCGGACAGTTGGGGAAGGATGTTGTGCGTGAATTGGACAGCCGGGGTTATGAAGTGATCGGAAGCGGTACGAAAAAAAGAGAAGTGTCAGAGCGCTATGTGCAGATGGATATCACGGATGCGGGGGGTGTTATGGCAGTTCTGGAAAGGCTCAAACCGGATATTGTGATCCACTGTGCGGCGTGGACGGCGGTGGATGCGGCAGAAGAGCCGGAAAACTATGAAAAAGTATGGGAAGTTAATGGAAAGGGCACAGCAAATCTTGCATCCGCCTGCCAGAAAATTCATGCTAAAATGGTTTATATCAGTACAGACTATGTGTTTGGTGGACAGGGGAGCAGACCGTGGGAACCGGATTGTGAGGAGTTTTCGCCGCTGAACCGATACGGTGAAACGAAATTACAGGGTGAACAGGCAGTGAAAGCAGAACTGAAAGAGTATTTTATTGTGCGGATCGCCTGGGTATTCGGGAAAAACGGGAATAATTTCGTGAAGACCATGCTGGAGCTGGGGAAAAGACGGAAGGAACTTCGAGTGGTATGTGATCAGATTGGAACGCCGACTTACACGGCAGATCTTGCAAAATTTCTTGCAGATCTGTCGGTGACAAAGCGATATGGGATCTATCATGTGACTAATGAAGGAGAATATGTCAGTTGGTATGATTTTGCAAAAGAAATCTTCGCACAGGCTGTGAAGCTTGGTGAAAAAGAATATGCAGATGTAAAAGTGATTCCGGTTACGACAGCAGAATACGGAATTTCAAAAGCAGCAAGACCGTTTAACAGCAGACTTGACAGAAAAAGGATTTGTGAAGAAGGATTTCAGCCACTGCCGGTCTGGAAGAATGCGCTGGAGAGATATTTGCAGGAAGTTCTTGCAGAGAGAAAAGGATAAAAGGAAAATGGGACAGATAAAAGTAGAAAAAAATGCAGGTGGAATAGAAGGACTCTGCGTGATTGAGCCGGCAGTGCATGGCGATCAGCGTGGATATTTTATGGAAACCTATAATCAGAAGGATATGGAAGAAGCCGGACTTACGATGAAGTTCGTACAGGATAACCAGTCCTCTTCCGGAAAAGCAGTACTGAGGGGCCTTCATTATCAGAAGAAATATCCGCAAGGAAAGCTGGTCCGGGTGATCCGGGGAACCGTATTTGATGTGGCGGTGGATATCCGGAAAGGAAGTGCCACCTATGGAAAATGGTATGGAATTGAACTGTCGGAAGAGAATAAAAAGCAGTTTTACATTCCGGAAGGATTTGCGCATGGATTTCTGGTGCTGAGCGACCAGGCAGAATTCTGCTACAAATGTACGGATTTTTATCATCCGGATGATGAGGGCGGGATTGCCTGGAACGATCCGACGATTAACGTTGCCTGGCCAGAGCTTGATGTGCCATACAGAATGAGTGAAAAAGATAAAAAGTGGGGAAGGCTGGGAGAATAAGATGGAAAGAATTCAGGGATTAAAAGAATATGTACAGACAGAACATTATCTGGAAGGAATCGGGATCGGGAAAGAAGAGCAGAAGGAAATTCAGATTGCCTATCAGCCACTGGCACAGGGAGAATATAATATCAACTACTGGTTCGTACACCCACTGACCGGAAAGAAACTGGTGCTTCGTGTCAATACAGGAAGCCAGATGCATCTGGAAAATCAGATTGAATACGAATATCATGCATTGGAGCTTCTGGCGGATTCAGGACGGACGCCAGTGCCGGTTTTTGTAGATGGAAGTAAGAAGGAACTGCCGTATGGTGTGATGGTTATGGAGTTTCTGGAAGGGAGTGCACTGGATTATCGGAAGAATCTGATGGAAGCAGCAGAATGTCTTGCGGATATCCACAGTGTTCCGGTGAATGATACGGATGGACTGATATCGCCGGCGAATCCGCTGCAGGCGATTCTGGATGAATGCAATCAGATGGTGCAGACATACTACGAGTCTGATCTGGGAGAAGAAAAGAAAAAAGTACAGATCCGGCGTCTTCTGGAGCTGGGACAGGAGAAGATCAATGAGATCCGGGATTACAATGGATACAGATGCTGTATTAACACAGAGCTGAATTCAGGAAATTTCTTGATGAATGGCGCAGGAAAAGACAATTATCTGGTTGACTGGGAAAAGCCGCTTTATGGTGATCCGGTTCAGGATCTGGGGCATTTCCTTGCACCAACGACAACTTTCTGGAAAACAGATGTGATTCTGACAGAAGAAGAGATGGCTGATTTTACAAGAAAATATATCCAGGCGGTAAATGGCAGATTTGATGTGAGTGGAATCGAAGAACGTCTGAACATTTTTATTCCAATTACGTGTCTCAGAGGAATTACATGGTGTGCAATGGCGTGGGTAGAATATCAGGAGCCGGGAAGACTGATCCGCAATGAAGAAACATTTAAAAAGATGGAAGACTATTTAAACCAGGATTTTCTGGATATGATCGAAGAAAGATATTATAAATAAAGATTTTCGGGATGCGGAGTAATAAAATCCTACGTTTTTCCACATACTACCCATATCGAATAAAATATGGAAAATATGTGGAACACAGGAGGAATAGAATCAATATGAAAGCT
>CAKRFP010000027.1 GCA_934320645.1 uncultured Bariatricus sp. | reverse complement strand
CAGCAGAAAGCAACTCAGGCCAGAGGTCGTGTTGACAAGTTTAACAAGAAATACGGAATTCAGTAATAAGAGAATTCGACAGGCTGGGATTGTGAAATCTCAGCCTATTTTGTTACATAAGGAATTAAAAAAGGATATAACAGAATATGAAATCTTCGAATATAGGTGGTCAGGCAGTCATCGAAGGCGTGATGATGAAGAACAAAGACCGTTACGCAGTCGCAGTAAGAAAGCCTGACGGGAAAATAGAAGTTACAACGGATACATATAAAAGTGTAGTCGGCAAATATACGGCACTGACGAAGATTCCGTTTGTCAGGGGAGTTTTCAATTTTGCAGATTCCCTTGTACTGGGGATGAAGACACTGACCTGGTCAGCAAGCTTCTATGAAGAAGAGGAAGAAAAAGAGATGACCGAAGCTGAGGAAAAGAAGCAGGAGCGTATGGAAAAGCTCTTGATGTCGGTGACAATGATCATTTCCTTTGCACTGGCGATCGGCATTTTCATGGTACTGCCGTATTTTCTGTCCGATCTGCTGAAAAAATGGATTTCCTCTTACGCAGTTCGGATCGTGATCGAGGGAATCATCCGCATTGCGATTTTTGTCGCTTATGTAGGCGGGATTTCCGTCATGAAGGATATCAAGCGTCTGTATTGCTATCATGGTGCAGAACATAAGTGCATCAACTGCATCGAGCATGGACTTCCATTGACCGTTGAGAATGTAAGAAAGAGTTCCAAGGAGCATAAAAGATGTGGAACCAGCTTTATGCTGTTTGTCATGATCGTGGGAATCGTCCTTTTATTCTTTGTAAGAGTTGAATCCCCACTGATGCGTGTGGTTGTAAGGATCGCACTTCTTCCGGTGATCGCGGGTATTTCCTATGAACTGATCAAATGGGCGGGAAGCAGTGAGAATCCGGTTGTGTGTATTCTCAGTAAGCCGGGACTCTGGCTGCAGGGACTTACGACAAAGGAGCCGGACGACGATATGATTGAGGTCGGAATTGCATCCGTGGAAGCAGTGTTCGACTGGAAAGCGTATTTAAGAGAGAATTTCGGATATATGGAAGAGGAGTAAAAGCTGTGATCTATCAGGAAGCATATCAGAAAGCCACAGGAGAACTGAAAGCGGCAGGCATTCCGGAACCGGAAAGTGACGCATGGATCCTGATGGAGCATGTGACCGGTATGACAAGAACCCGGTATTATGTGGATGGTTTTGGAACGATGCCGGAGAAGGAAGAAGAGCAGTTTTTTGAACTGATCAGCAGGAGAAAAGAACGGATTCCGGTACAGCATCTGACGGGTGTGCAGGAATTTATGGGATATGAATTCCTGGTCAATGAGCATGTACTTGTGCCGAGACAGGACACGGAGATTCTGGTAGAGGAAGCAGAGAAAAGACTGCGTCTTATGGAAAAGGAAGATTTGGTGAAGATGCTGGATATGTGTACCGGTTCAGGCTGTATCCCGATCAGCCTGAAGCTGAGGAATCCGCAGATTTCCATAAAGGGCGCGGATATTTTAGAAGAGGCGCTGAAAGTAGCCGGGGAAAATGCGAAAAAGCTGGGAGTGGACGGGGAATGGATCCACACCGATATGTTTGAAAAGATTACAGGATCTTTTGATCTGATTACGTCCAATCCTCCTTACATTCCGACAAAGGTGATTGAAGAACTGGAAGCAGAGGTGCGACTCCATGATCCGTATGAGGCACTGGACGGAAAAGAGGACGGGCTATATTTTTACCGAATCCTCGCAGAAGAGGTTCCAAAGTATCTGACAGACGGTGGATGGCTCGTGATGGAGATAGGGCATGACCAGAGTGCGGCTGTGGAAAATCTGCTGAAAGAGGCAGGTTTTGGACAGGTTTCGACGCAAAAGGATCTGGCAGGTCTTGACCGTGTGGTAAGTGGCGTGTACAATAGGCATAGCAAATAACAGGAGGAAGAGAAATGTTTGATAAATTAGAAGATCTGCTCATTCGTTATGAGGAGATTATGGGTGAGCTTCAGGAACCAGACGTGGTCAATGACCAGGCACGTTTCCGCAAGCTGATGAAAGAACAGAATGATTTGACCCCGATTGTTGAGGCATATAAAGAATATAAGAACTGTAAACAGAACATTGAAGACAGCCTGTTTCTTCTGGAGGAAGAATCCGACGAAGAGATGAAAGAGCTGGCAAAAGAAGAACTGAATGATTCCAAGAAGAGAGTTGAAGAGCTGGAACAGGAACTCAAGATCCTTCTTCTTCCAAAGGACCCGAACGATGATAAGAACGTTATCGTGGAAATCCGTGCAGGTGCAGGTGGAGATGAGGCTGCTCTTTTTGCTGCTGAGATCTATCGTATGTATGTACATTATGCAGACAGCAGACGCTGGAAGACAGAGATGATCTCCCTCAATGAGAACGGAATCGGCGGATTTAAAGAAGTCGTATTCATGATCACTGGACAGGGAGCATACTCCCGTATGAAGTACGAAAGTGGTGTACACCGTGTACAGCGTGTGCCGGAGACAGAAAGCGGCGGACGTATCCATACTTCAACCATTACTGTAGCCGTGATGCCGGAGGCAGAAGAAGTGGATGTAGTTATTGATGAAAAAGATATCCGTATCGACGTAATGCGTGCATCTGGTAACGGTGGTCAGTGTGTCAATACCACAGATTCTGCAGTACGACTGACTCACTACCCGACAGGAATCGTAATCTACAGCCAGACAGAGAAATCACAGCTGCAGAACAAGGAAAAAGCATTCCGTCTCCTGCGTTCCAAGTTATATGAACTGGAACTGGAGAAGCAGCAGTCTGCAGAGGCTGAGGCAAGAAGAAGCCAGATCGGTACCGGAGACCGTTCCGAGAAGATCCGTACTTATAACTTCCCACAGGGACGTGTGACTGACCACAGAATTAAGCTTACTCTCCATAAGCTGGACAGCATTATGAACGGAGATCTGGATGAAGTCATCGACAGTCTGATCGCAGCAGACCAGGCAGCGAAGCTGGCGTCTATGAATGAGGCGGTATAATTTAGTGTAATTGGATAGAGAAGATAAAGGGAGTATGAAAGCCGGGAGAAAGGCTTTCGTACTTCTTTTTATTTTGTGGAAAATTGGAGAGGATAAAAAGAAATGCCAGGTGTTTATGAAAAATAACATTGTAGTGTCAGCCGTGGTGGAGTGCGACTTGGAATCTTGAAATGACTCAAAGTGTACTATATAATGTTAAATAAACGGTTGTAACGAAAATATATAAAACCTTTGATAAAGAATAGATAAATTGAAAATGAGATGAAATCAGTGGAGGATAAACAATATGGAGTGAATGAAGGAAAAGTGGACATTGGGATACAAAAGTGGATATTGAGAATGAAAAAGTGGACATTCAAGACCCAAAAGTGGATATTGAAAGTGTACTTTCCGAAAAAGACAGCGGTTTCTCGGCAAAAACGACGGTTCATATCCATAGACTCTTTGAAAAGTTTGCTTTTGATGAGGTGTTTGAAAGAAGTGCAGTTATGGAACTTCTTGAGCTGAAAGGTTCAGGGGCTTCAAAACTTCTTTCCAATTTGGTACAGGCAGATATTATTGAACCAGTATCCGGTCATGGAAAGGGAAAGTATAAATTTAAAGAGTAATTCAAAAATTCATAACACCCCAAAGCATACAGAATCAGGAAACAACATCTAGATTTTGCTAGACTGTAATCACAGAAAGGGAGTGAACAAAAATGAATTGGATACAGGGAATACAAAGAGCGATTGACTATGTGGAAGCCAACATCACAGAAGAGATTGATTACGAAGAAGCAGCGAGACAGGCATATTCTTCCAGTTTTCATTTTCAGAGAGTATTTGGTATCTTATGTGGAATGTCACTGGGTGATTACATCCGTATGCGCAGGCTATCTCTGGCGGGCGAAGAATTATCCAGAGGCAATGCAAAAATCATTGATATCGCGCTGAAATATGGGTATGATACACCGGAAAGTTTTTCCCGGGCTTTTACCCGGTTCCATGGCATTTCGCCAAGTGAAGCAAAGCGTGGCGGAAAAGTTCAGATCTTTACTCCCCTGTCTGTAAAATTAACTTTAACAGGAGGCAGTAAGATGGATTACAGAATTGAAAAAAGAGATGCATTTCAGGTGGTGTGCAAAAGAAAAAGAGTTGGAAAGCCGCAGGCGGCAAATGCGACGCCGGATATTACCGCAATGTGGCAGGAGTACGGCATGGATGGAACGATGCAAAAGCTGGCTGAATGTATGCCGGAGAATCCGGTGATGAAAGGGCTGCTTGGTATTTGTTTTTCAGCAGAACTCGATGCGAAACAGTTTCCTTATGGAATTGGCGTGGAGTATGACGGAAGGAAAATTGATGATGATTTGGAAATAGTCACAATTCCGGCAAATACTTATGCGGTATTTACGAGTAAGGGCAAGATGCCAGACGCTTTTATCGAAACATACAACCGGATTGTCACCGAATTTTTCCCGCAGAGTTCGCAGTATGAGTATGCTGAAAATGTAGAATTTGAAGTATACTCGTCAGCGGATATTTCAGACCCGAATTATCATTGTGAAATCTGGATTGCGGTGAATGAAAAGGAATAATTGTAAGAGGATACCCTCATACAGGATGAGAGAATAGAAATGTCCTGTGTGGGGGATTTTCCATGTGCAGAGAAAGCAAAGATTCAGGAAATCACAGCGTAGATTTTATATTACAAGGATATTGATTGTTTTTGTGGATTCTTGTAAAATGATTTTAGAGAGATGGGTACAGAAAAAGCAGGAGGTGATAATCACCAATGACCAAAGATGAAACGCTCTTAGAGCATATGGAAAGATACAAAGAGACGATAAAAAATCTGACTGTGATGAGCGATATCCTTGCGCGGAATGTTTTTAAAGACAGGAAAGCCTGCGAGTATGTTCTTCGAATTATTATGGATGATGAAGAACTTACAGTCCTTGACAACGAAGTGCAGATGGATTTCAAGAACATGCATGGAAGAAGTACGGTGCTGGACTGTGTGGCGAAGAATGGAAACGGACAGATATTTAATGTCGAAATACAGCAGGATAATGAAGGAGCGCA
Organism: uncultured Bariatricus sp.; assembly: GCA_934320645.1. Taxonomy (GTDB): domain Bacteria; phylum Bacillota; class Clostridia; order Lachnospirales; family Lachnospiraceae; genus Allocoprococcus. Next base: position 29,689 of record CAKRFP010000027.1, on the reverse strand, counting down.
TCCGAAAAGGGCGAGATACCATTTAGGGATGCTTGATGGAAATGTTTTAGATCCAGGTGAATTTTTCGATAAGCTGCCGGAGACTTATGTCATTTTTGTAACTCAGAATGATACGCTCGGATATGGACTTCCGATCGCTCATATTGATCGGATGATAAAAGAGAATGGCAAGGTTTTTGGGGATGAAGCACACTTCATTTATGTGGATTCCAGCAAAGATGATGGCGGTAAGCTTGGGAAACTGATGCATGATTTTCGGGTTAAGGAAGCAAAAGACATGCAGGCGGGCGCATTACAAGACCGTGTGCGGGAACTCAAAGAGACAGAGAAAGGAGTGGAACATATGTGCAGGGAAATGGAAGAACTTTGCGATGAAGCAAGAATGGATGAGAAGAAAGAAACTGCCAGAAATCTTGAGAATATGGGAATGCCTATAGAGCAGATAGCACAGGCATTGAGAGTGAGTGTTCAACTTGTTAAGGAGTGGCTTGCAGGTAGTACCTCTACTGCAAGATAGTTTTTTATGAACATACAACAACTAACCTACATTGTAGAAATCGCAAATTGCAAAAGCATTTCCCACGCGGCAGAGTACCTTTTCGTCTCGCAGCCTGCCCTGTCCCAGCAGATCCGGAATCTGGAAAAGGAACTGGGATACCGCGTATTTCGCAGGACGAGCAAGGGACTGGAGCTTACGGAAAAAGGGAATCTTTTCTACGAAAAAGCGCAGAAAATGCTGGAGGACTGGAATCATTTTAAAGAGGAAGTGATTTCAGGAACAGAACATAAGAAATTAAAGATCGGACTTGGAGCCAGAGTGTATTCCAACAGACTGTTTCCAAAGATTGCCAGATATTTTGAAAAGCATCCGGAGCTCGAAGTGACCTTTTATACAGAAGCCGGATTGGATGCATATGCAGCGATCAAGGACGGATCTCTTGATATGGCACTGGACCGGATGCCGGAAAATGAAATTGGCATGGAGAAATGTGTCTGTTTTGCAAAAGAACTGATCCGTGAGAAGCAGTGCATACTGGTGGCACCGGATCATCCGCTCGCGCAGAAGGAAAATGCTTCGATCATGGACTGCAGGGAATATACCATGCTTACAGGGCTGGAGCATTCGGTGGAAGACCGTCTCCTCAGAAAGACATATGGCGAGCAGAATATCACATGGAAGAGAGTTATCCGCTCGGACAGCATCGATACGGTGATGAAGATGGTGAAAAGCGGAAGCGGAATTGCGATCGGACCGCAGTCTTTTGCAGAATACTATGGTGTCACGGCAGTGCCACTGGTTCCTGCCAGGCAGGACAGCCTTTATTTTGCCTGCCTGAAATCAAAGAAAAAAGAGCCGGAAATCCGGGATTTTCAGAGGTATCTGACTACTCTGGTTTCCATTGTTTGTCCAGATTGAATCCGCGTCCCTGGACTTCCTGTACCTGGGAAACGATGATAAAGCTTTCCGGGTCGATCTGATGAACATTTTTTTCAAGCTGGACGAGCTCGCGGTTGGAGATGACGGTGAGTACCATGTTCAGCGACTGGTTCAGATAACCACCCTGCACCGGAATCATGGTCGCACCGCGGTCAATCTGGGTGAGTACAAAATTGCGGATTTCATCCGAATGTTTGCTGATGATCTGGACGGCAATCCTTGAAGTACCGCTGACGATCAGTTTGTTCATGACAAGCGTGTAAATGATCACATACAAAATGGCATAGAGTACCTTATCAACCGGCTGATAAAGCGCCTGTCCCAGAATGACAAAGAAGTCAATGATGTACAGACCGGCTGAAACCGGAAAACGGAAATATTTATTCAGGATCAGCGGTGGAACGTCTACACCACCGGTAGAAGCACCGGCACGGATGATCATTCCGAGGGAAATTCCGATTCCGATCCCTGCAAACAGTGTGCATAGAATCAGGTTGTCCGTCAGAACATAATCGCCAAGGATCTGGTTGAAAAATTCCAGTGCGATCGGATACATAAAAGAACTTAAGATTGCGGAAAATGTATATTTTTTGCCAAGGAAAATATAGGCAAGCACCAGCATGGCGATGTTGAAAGCGAGTACCAGAGAGGAAAGCGGGATCCCGGTGATCCGCTGCAGGATCAGCCCGATTCCGGTCGTGCCACCGGCAACAAGGTCAGCGGGGAGAAGAAACACTCTTGCTGAAAAGGCGTTGAGTATATTTCCAAGACAGATGATGAGAACAGAAGAAATCTGTTCTTTTCTTTTTGCAGTAAGTTTCATTGGTCAGTACCTCCATAAGTCGATACTTCTAATTTAGGAGAAATGGGGACAAATGAGAAATACATAATATGAATAATGATATAAGAAAAACTTATATCGAGACTGGCATTGCGTCCTTGAAAAAGCAACAGAATATGCTAAAATTGACATAAATGAGAGAACATGAGGAGGTACAAAAGATGGGACACATTGTACAGCGTCTGGTCCGGAATGCCATCATGCAGGCAGTGAATCAGGCGGTTCAGAAGAAGACACAAGAGGAAGCAGCAAGGCTTGGAAAGGAATGGAGAGGAAGTTTTCACTGTCTGGTATCCGGATATTACAGTGGTCTGACAGTCAAATACCTGATGCTTCCATTTGCAATCTTCTGTATCCTGTGTGCAGCAGGAAGTGGAATTGCCGGCGGGCTGACCTACAGTATCTGGTTTCTTGTGATTGCGGTGGTGTGCCTTGTCACGCGCAGCTATGGAATGAAAATGATGCGTGTGATCATTTACTGGGACAATGGCATGGCATTCTATGACAAAGATGGCAACGAGCTTGTGCAGCTGCCGCGCACAGCCATTGAGCAGATGGCAGTAAAGAGGGGCAAGATCACCATACCGTGGGAAGGCAAAGAGTATAAGATCATCAGAAACCCATTCGATAACGAAAAAGAAGTGAAGGAAATGCTCACGTTTTACGGAAAAGACAGATAAGGAGTGACAGAAAATGATAACAAAAGAAGAAGCATGGGAATTACTGAAAGAATACAACAAAGATGAATTCCATCTGGAACACGCAGAGATCGTCGGAAAGACAATGCGCTATTTTGCAGAAAAGCTGGGATACAAAGAAGAGGCAGATTTCTGGGAGATCGTAGGAATCCTGCATGATCTTGATTTTGAAATGTATCCGGAGCAGCACTGTATCAAAGAGCAGGAAATCATGCGCGAGCGCGGAGTAGATGAGCGGATCATCCATGCCACCGCAAGCCACGGTTATGCAATCACCGTTGATATCAAGCCGGAGCATGAGATGGAAAAAGTTCTTTATGCAGTCGATGAGCTGACCGGACTGATCGGTGCAGTTGTGATCATGCGTCCTTCAAAAAGTGTACAGGATCTGGAAGTCAAATCTGTTAAGAAAAAATATAAGAGCAAAAATTTTGCCGCCGGATGCTCCAGAGAGGTCATTGAACGCGGTGCAGAAATGCTTGGCTGGACGCTGGAAGATCTGATCGCGCAGACCATCGAGGCAATGCGCACCTTCCGCCCATAAGCAGGAGGCTTTGAACATGAGTTTTCAGATCACAGAATATTGCCACCACATTTTAGAAGAATACATAAAAGAGGGGGATATCTGCATCGATGCCACCGCCGGAAATGGCGGTGACACGGAGTTCCTGTGCCGAAAAGTCGGAGAGACTGGAAAAGTCTATGCTTTCGATGTACAAGAAGCAGCCATAGCCCATACCAGAGACCGCCTCAAAAAAGCCAGTCTGGACCAAAGGGCAGAACTGATCCTGGATGGTCACGAAAAAATGCAGACCTACATAAAAAAAGAAGTACAAGCCATCACCTTCAATTTCGGCTACCTCCCCGGCGGCGACCACAAAATCGCAACCCACGCAGCCACAAGCCTCACCGCCATCAATTCAGCCCTTAACTTACTGAAAAAAGGCGGCGTCATAAACCTCTGCATCTACAGCGGCGGCGACACCGGCTACGAAGAAAAAGAAGCCATTTTGAATCATCTCAAAGAATTAGACTCAAAAAAATGGCTCGTAATCGTAAACTCCTATTTTAACCGCAAAAATGATCCCCCGCTTCCAGTATTCATCTATAAACTGAAATGATTTTTCGATTTTTATGTCTGGCAAAGAAAAAGCGTAGTGGGACGACAGGTAATCGCCAGTAAAGTAGATCTGCCAAGACTGCAAAATAGAACGTTTCAATTCCATTCGAGGCAATGAAGATAAGACTCAAAAATTGTGGAAGCCATTGCTGACACAATTTTCGCTCTCAGAGGCTTATCGGAATGGTTTGCCGAGTGGAATTGGAACGTTCTATTTTGCAGTCTTGGACCACTAACTTTACAAGTAACACAAAAAAATACAAGAAAACCGCAAAAATCCCCTCAAAATGTGGTATACTAACAGACAGTACCGCAAAAAAGCGGAATATGGAAGGATTTTTTATGGCAGAAGCAAAATTTAAAAGACCAGAACTGACAGACCGGGATATCATAGATTCCTATTTCAAAAAGTACCCAAGCAGAAGTTGCGACCGTACTTTTGCAAATGTATATCTGTGGGCAAGGTTTTACGAAGTAGAATTTGCACAATATAACAACGTTCTCCTGTTCCGGGACAATAGTGCAGGATATGGCTATGCATTTCCGGCAGGTGAAGATGAGGATGTAAAAGCCGCCATCGAAGATATTCTGGAATGGGAGAAAGAAAAAGGCGTTCCATTCTGTCTGTATGGGGTGACAAAAGAGAATTTCGCCAAGCTGGAAACATGGTTTCCAGGCAAATTCGACATCACCTATCACAGAGATGAGGCAGATTATGTCTATGAAAGTGAGAAACTTGCAACACTTTCCGGCAAAAAGCTGCACGGCAAGCGGAATCACGTCAATAAATTTAAAACACTTCACGGAGATAACTGGAGTTACGAAACGATTACAGAGGATAATCTGGAAGAGTGTTTTCAGATGGCACTGAAATGGCGGAATCTGAATGGCTGTGAAGATGATGAAGAGAAGAATTCCGAGATGTGTGTAACACTCAATTCACTGCGTCTTTACAAAGAACTGAATCTGACCGGAGGCCTGCTCAGAGTTGGTGATGAGATTGCTGCATTTACGATTGGAGAAGCGGTAAATGACGATACCTTTGTAGTTCATATCGAGAAAGCTTATGCGGACGTGGAAGGTGCGTATACCATGATCAACCAGCAGTTCGTAGAGCATGAAATTGCCGGAAAATACGAATATACCAACCGGGAAGATGATGTTGGAGAAGAAGGCTTAAGAAAGGCCAAGCTTTCCTACAAACCGGTATTTATGGTAGAAAAAGGTGTTGTGACATTAAAAGAAGACAGCGAAAAGGAGTGTGCAGAAGATGATATCTAAGAAGATGGAAAATATGGTGGCAAACAGTTCGGCGATCCGTGCCATGTTTGAAGAGGGAAACCGTCTTGCAAAAATTTACGGACCGGAAAATGTATTTGATTTCAGTCTCGGTAATCCAAATGTACCGGCACCGAAAGCCGTAAAGCAGGCGATTCTTGATATTTTAGATGAAGAAGACGAACTGGTGCTTCATGGATATACTAACAGTAATGCGGGATATGAAGATGTCCGCCAGGCTGTAGCTGAATCTCTGAATGAGCGTTTTGGTACTGCGTTTGCAGCAAAAAATATTACGATGACAGTTGGCGCCGCAGGTGGACTGAATGTTATTTTAAAAGCACTGTTAAATCCGGGAGATGAAGTGATCACATTTGCACCGTATTTTGGAGAGTACAGAAGTTATGTCAATAATTTTGACGGTGTTCTGGTTGAAATTTCACCGAATACCGTAGATTTTCAGCCAAAGCTGGATGAATTTGAGGCAAAGATCACACCGAAGACAAAAGCAGTGATCGTTAACACACCGAATAATCCGACCGGTGTTGTCTATTCCGAAGAGACGATCAGGAAGATGGCAGAGATCATGGAGAAGAAGCAGAACGAATACGGAACAGAGATTTATCTTATCTCTGATGAGCCATACCGTGAGCTCGCTTATGATGGTGTGGATGTACCGTATCTGACCAAGTATTATGCCAATACGATCGTAGGATATTCTTATAGTAAATCTCTTTCCCTGCCGGGAGAGCGAATCGGATATCTGGTGATCCCGGATGATGTAAAAGATTCAGAGACACTCATTGCAGCAGCCAATGTTGCAAACCGTATTCTTGGATTTGTCAATGCGCCAACCCTGCAGCAGAAGGTGGTTGCAAGATGTCTGAATGAAAAGACCGATATTTCTTACTATGACAGAAACAGAGAGACCCTTTATCAGGGACTTACTGACTGTGGATTTGAATGTGTCAAACCACAGGGGGCATTTTACCTGTTCATGAAGACTCCGATCGAGGATGAAAAGGCATTTTGCCAGGAAGCCAAAAAATACAACCTGCTGCTGGTACCGGGAAGTTCTTTTGGATGTGCAGGATATGTCAGAATTGCATATTGTGTAGCTTATGAGACAATCGTAAATGCACTGCCGAAATTCAAAGAGCTTGCAAAAGAATATCAGTTAGGATAAGACAAAAGCAAAAGATGTGACAGAAAGGTGAGAAAGCAAGATGAGAGAATTTGAGAAAAATATCCGAAAAGTAGAACCTTATGTTCCGGGTGAACAGCCACAGAAAAAAGTGATCAAACTGAATACCAATGAGAATCCGTACCCACCTGCACCGGGAGTTCTTGCAGCAATGAAAAAGCTGGAGGGTCATGTGGACAGTTTAAGGCTGTATCCAGATCCGACATCTGATGCACTGGTTAGTGCACTGGCAGACTTTTATCATGTTGGAAAAGATCAGGTTTTTGTGGGCGTGGGATCTGACGATGTTCTTTCTATGTGTTTTCTTACCTTCTTTAACTCGGAAAAACCGGTTTTCTTTCCGGATATTACATACTCCTTCTATAAGGTATGGGCGGATCTTTACCGGATTCCATACGAATGTAAGAAGGTAGATGAAAATTTCCGGATTGTAAAAGAAGATTATTATCCGGAAAATGGTGGTGTGATCTTCCCGAATCCAAATGCACCGACATCCATCTATGAAGATCTGGAATTTGTGGAAGATATCATCAGACACAACCAGGATGTCATTGTGATTGTGGATGAGGCATATATTGATTTCGCAGGAGAGTCAGCACTTTCTCTTCTGGACAAATATGACAATCTGATCATTACGCAGACATTTTCAAAGGCAAGATCAATGGCTGGAATGCGTATTGGATATGCAATCGCAAGCCCGCTCCTGATCAAGTATTTAAACGATGCAAAATATTCGTTCAATTCTTATACTATGAACAAAACTTCTCTGGTGTATGGAGTAGAAGCGGTAAAAGATAAAGAATATTTTGCTGAGACAACACGTAAAATTGTGGAGACAAGAGACTGGGCAGAAGAAGAATTCAAAAAGCTCGGCTTTGTATTTCCAAAACCAAGCGCAAACTTCATCTTTGTATCACATCCGGAATACGATGCAAAAGAACTCTTTGAAGCAATGAAGGCAAAAGGAATCTATGTGCGTTTCTGGGGAAGCGAGCGGATTGAGCAATATCTGCGCGTGACGATTGGTACGAGAGAAGAGATGGAAGCACTCTTTGCTTTCCTGCGCAAATATATGAAAAAATAGGAGATTTATATGACTGAAACTTTAGTACAGTGGTTTGTAACCCATCTGGGCGGCAAGGCTGCCAAAGAACTGATTATCTTTATTATTTCAATGGTTCCGATCCTGGAGCTCAGAGGAGGAATCCTTGCGGCAGGTCCGGCGTTTTTAAATATCCCAACCTGGCGTGCAATCCCGATCTGTCTGGTGGGTAACCTGATCCCAATACCGTTCATCTTGCTTCTGATCCGTCCGATTTTCGCATGGCTGCGTAAGACGAGCCTTTTCCGTCCGCTTGTAGAAAAGCTGGAAAAAAAGGCGATGAGCAAAAGCGATCAGATCAGCAGATATGAATTCTGGGGGCTGGTACTCTTCGTAGGAATCCCGCTTCCGGGAACCGGAGCCTGGACCGGAGCTCTCGCCGCATCTCTCCTCGGCATCGAATGGAAAAAAGCTTTCGGGGCAATCGTAGTCGGCGTATGCATGGCATCGGTGATCATGTATATCCTGTCCTACGTCGTAATCGGAGGAATCTTTGGATAAAAATGTGAAAGTTTTCTCTTTGAGAGAATACAGAATGGCTGTATACGAAAGTATATGGCCATTTTGTTTGACGAATGATATAGGTTGAGTGAGCGCCAGCCACAAAAGGAATCGTTCGGATTCAAGTTGCGCTAACCATTCCGATGAGCCTCTTAGGACGGGAAGCATGTTCAGCAAAGGCTTCCATGCTTCCTGAGTCTCATCTCCATAGCGCAAAATAGAATCCGAACGATTCCTTTTGTGGCTGGCGCTCTTCGACTTTATCGGATAAAATGTGGTAATATTGGTAAGATAACAGCAATTCAGAACGAAGCAGGAGAAAACTTTGAGAAGGGATGAGGAGTCTGTTGTTTAGTTGGAAACATTCGACTATCGGGCATTTGTTGAAAAACATGTATCACGCTAGAATACACTGAAAACAGGCAGTTGATCCAAAAGAAATGGTGCTAATTCACTTATTGTGCAATGGAGATGAGACTCAAAAATTGTGGAAGCCTATGCTGACATAATTTTCGTTTCAAGAGGCTCATCGGAATGGTTTGCACAATGGAATTAGCACCATTTCTTTTGGACCGACTGCCGTATACAGCGCAAATTTTGGCAGCCGTCCTATTTAGGTAATTGTAAAAAAGAGAATGAACTAAGAATAAATTCTAACCTTCAACGGAATCCCCATCTCGTCCGCAATCTTCTGTGAAGCATCGATTTCTTCCTGTGAAATAATGCTGACCACACTGAACTGGACAGAAGAGAATAACTTTTTGGATTTTTCAGCGAAAGCAAGCATATCCGGGAATGCATTTTCAAAACAAGGCTGCGTAACTTCCTGGTAACGCTCGGCAGTTGGCGCATTCAGGCTGATCGATACGGCATCGATATATTTTGCCATTTCTTCGGCGATCGGCTTTTTATTGAAGAGTTCGCCAAGTCCGTTGGTATTGACGCGGAGCAGAACTTCAGGATGTTTTTCTTTCATGTATTTTGCAGCAGCAATCAGATTATCGTAGGCACAGGTCGGTTCCCCGTAGCCGCAGAAGACGGCTTCCGGATAATTTGTAAAATCAAAAGCATCAATGGCTTCCTTGATCTCTTCGAAAGAAGGATTGTGGTCGTGCCAAAGTTCTGTTGCCTCTCCGATGGCTTCATGCTCGTTGCGGATGCAGAAAATACATTTGCAAGTGCAGCGGTTGGTGATGTTAAAATATGCATTGTTTTTAAATGTGTAAATAATATCTGACATTATAATAAAATCTCCTCTTTGAAAGTCAGGCGGATATTCAGGAACCACCTGCCATTTGCGTATAATCAAATATTTGGCTAAATTCCAAATTTATTTTTCATTGTATTCTTGAAACCGGCTTTGTCAAGAGTGGAACCAAGAATGATAAAGATCACAGCACTTCCGCCAGACTGGGCAAGGGTTCCTACAATCGAAGGAATCAGTGCACCCCAGGTTCCGAACAGGATCACATCTGTGATATAATATCCGATAAAGGAAATTACAGCGGCAACAACGACGCCGACACAGTTGTGTACATTCACGATCTTGTCCTTTTTACATGTGATCGGAAGGGAGATCAGCATCTTGATGATGAAGGTTGCAGGTGCGTATACCGGAGCAGTCAGGATATCTGCCATGGCACCACCGATTGCGCCGGCGAACATGGCATATGGCGTTGGGAGGAATGCAGCGGCAAGATAGATCAGAGAATCTCCGATGTGTACATATCCGCCATTTGCACCGAATGGAATATGGAAAATATAAGCGGTTGTCACACAGATCAGTGCTGCAAAAAGAGCTGTTGAAGTCAGTCTGGAGACTTTCTGATGAGAAAGTGCGTTTGCAGATGGTTCTGGATTGTTAATGGTTGTAGATGACATGATAGTTACCTCCTTGGGTTTTATTTATTTTGTAAATGTCAGTCAAGCAGCATGGAAAGATGGGATTCAAAATTGATTCCATCATTGCGTGGAATCTGGTCGGCAACGGTGTCAATCAGAGATCTTTCGATAAACCGGCATGCCTTTTCCACGCCTGCAGCTGCACTTTTTCCCTGTACCATCGAGGCACATACGACAGCGGCGAGCAGGTCGCCGGTGCCAGAATAGCTTCCTCCATGAATTCCAGAGGAAATGACGTTTATCTGGTCGTTCTCGAGAACCAGATTGTAATATTTTACGGTATCATCAGAAGGAGCCTGATAAAGAATACCGGTGACGATGATCGTTTGGATCTGTGTTTCTTTTAAAGGAGCGGCAATCCGAGCGATCCGGTCCAGATAATCCGGTTCATCCTGATGTCTGGTAAGCTCTGCAAAATCAGAGTGTGTTAAAAGACACAGCTCGGTAAGATTTGGTGTGATCACATCTGCATGGGATACAAGCTTCTGCATCTGCTGCTGGAGTCTGGGGGTGAAAATGTCATATTTGATACCGGAATCTCCCATGACCGGATCGACAAAGAGCAGGGTGGAAGGGGTTCTGAACTTCTCACAGAAATTCAGGATTTTTTCCGCCTGATCTGCACTGCCAAGATATCCGGTACTGATCGCATCCAGGGTAAGGTGACGCTTTTGCCATTCTTCTGTGTAATGATCGATCTTGTCGGTAAAGTCCGTACAGTAATAGCTGTCATAGCCGGTCTGATTGGTTAAAACTGCTGTTGGCAGAGGACAGGCCTGCACACCCATGACGGAAAGAACCGGGATCGCAGCTGTCAGAGAGCACTTACCAAGGCCGGACAGATCATTGATAACAGCGACTCGTTTTATCATTGAGGTATCCTTTCCGAAATACAAAGTGAAAATTTCTTGCATTTCTTATGTGTTTTATATAGAATAAAATAAAAGTGTCATTTGTAAAATACACAAAAAGAAATATTTTTTAGAGGTCAGTTATGAGAGTGGAATTACAGAATGAGGAACATTGCCGGTATCTGAGAGTGTATCATTATTACAGGAATCTGATTCTATCCGGGCAGATGAAGTCAGAGACAAAGCTTCCATCGATCCGTAAAGGGGCAAGCGAGCTGCAGATGAGCCGGACGACGATGGAGAATGCGTATATGCTTCTGGCAGCAGAAGGTTATATTGTGTCCAGACCGCAGAGTGGATATTATGTGACGGATATTGCCGAGAAGCAGGAAGAGGGCAGAAAGATTGCAAGCCGGCATGTAAGGAAGCTGGAGAATCCGGTTGTCTATGATTTTGCAACATCTAATGTAGATAAAGAGAGTTTCAGGTTTGAATTATGGCGGAGATATATGAAGAGTGCACTGCGCCAGGATGAGAGGCTGCTTTCTTATGGAGAACCACAAGGGGAACAGGAATTCAGAGAAGTACTGTCTGAATATATTCAGAAGACGAGAAGCGTGATCTGCAGCCCGGATCAGATCGTGATCGGTGCCGGTGTGCAGAGCCTTCTGCATATCTTATGTTCACTGATCGATCAGAAGAGAACCGTGTTTTTAAAGGATGGGGATTATGTGCAGGGGCTGGCGATCTTTGAGGATCACAATTACCGGATTGCACGGGACGATAAAGAAGAGATTGGGATGTACTATGTGTCGCCGTCCCAGATGACCACCTTCGGCGGCGTGATGTCGATCCGGGAGCGGATGGAGCTGATCGGGCGTGCGGAAAAAGAGAAATTCCTGATCATTGAGGATGATTATAACAGTGAGTTCAAGTATTTTCAGAAGCCGGTTCCATCCCTGCAGGGACTTGCCGGTGGAAGGAACGTCATTTATCTGGGAACTTTTTCTAAGATGCTGCTTCCATCCATCCGTATCAGTTATATGGTGCTTCCACCGGAACTGATGGAACGGTATGAGGTGCGAAAGGACAGCTACAACCAGACGGCATCCAAAGCAGAACAGATTGCACTGACACAGTTTATCCGAGACGGACATCTGGCGAGCCAGATCCGCAAATCCCGGAAGATCCATCTGGCGAAGGCGGAAAAGCTGGCAGAGAGTATACACAAGGTATTTGGGGATGCGGTAAATGTAAAGATCGGAGAAGCCGGTTTTATGGTTCAAATCATATTTTCAGATGAAACAGATGTTAAGAAAGTGGCAAAAACAGCTCGAAAAGAAGGGCTTACGTTCCGGGAAGCCGAAGGACATACGCTGTTACTGACCTGCGCAGGTGTAGAGTCGGACAAATACGAAGAAGCCATGCAGATACTTGCAAAATGCGTTATAATAGGAGAAAGAAAGGGGTAAAGGATGGAAGGTTCACATGAACTGGTTCTGCCAAATGAGGATCTTTCTTTTCGAATGTTTTTGTTTGAAGGGAAAGATGGAAATTATGTCAGGGAAAAGCACTGGCACAGGTCAATCGAGATGTTTGTTGTACTGGAAGGCAAGCTGGATTTTTATATCAATGAAGAAGATATCCATCTGGATAAGAAAACCTTTGTGATCGTTAATTCCAATGAACTGCATTCGATTTTGGCGCCACTTCCGAATAAGACCATTGTACTTCAGATGCCGCTTCAGACATTTGAACGGTATTATACGGATGAGCAGTTTATCTGTTTTACCCACAGGGAAAGAGTACAGGATGAGCAGCTGGTAGAATTGGTGGAGAAGATGTATGCGATATATCAGGAAAAAGCGATAGGATATGAGCTGCAAGTACAGAGCTATTTTTACAGATTGCTATATCTGATGGTGACGAAGTATCGGAAGATGAATGTCAGTGAAGAAATTGTGCGTGAACATATGAACAGAAACCGGCTTTCTGCTATTACCGGTTACATAAAAGAAAATTTCAAAGAAGATCTTTCACTTGAAGGAGTGGCGCAGAGTTTCGGTTATTCACCCACGTATTTGTCGCGGATGTTTCGGAAATATGCGAAGATCAATTATAAAGAATATGTACAGGGCATTCGTCTGGAATATGCTTACCGGGAGCTTACCGGAAGTGATGCGCTTGTAGAAGAGATCGCAGAGCATAATGGATTTGCAGATGGAAGGGCATTTGCAAAAGCATTTCAGAAAAAATACGGAGTAAGACCCAGTGAGTTTCGACGAAGACAGAAATCAGAGAATCAGAAAATAAGTTAGAAAAAGTTGACAAAGACAAGAAAGTGCAGTTAACAGGCTAAGTATTCGGTAGCAGGTACTGAACACTCCTGTTAAAATAAAAAGAAAGAAGGAAGAAACAATGAAAATTAAAAATGTAACAGATCCAGAATTCAGACGTTATGGACGTATCGTTGATGGCTATGATTTTACAGAAATGATCAAGGTAATGGAGCAAACACCACTTCCAGAGGAGGTTATTTATGTGCCATCGGATAACAAACTGGAGAAGACAGAACCTGCAATTGATCTGAAGATGAGAATTTTTGGAGAACTTCCAATACAGATTGGATATTGTAATGGTCATAACAGCAAGCTGAATGCGTTGGAATATCACAGAAGTTCAGAAGTGAATGTTGCAGTTACAGATATCATTTTACTTCTTGGATCAGAGCAGGATATTGCATCTGATTTTACCTATGAGACATCAAAGGTAGAGGCTTTTCTTGTTCCGGCAGGAACAGGAATTGAAATTTATGGAACAACCCTTCACTATGCACCATGTGGAGTGGATGGAAATGGATTCAAAGCAATCGTTGTTCTCCCACAGGGAACAAACACAGATCTGATGACCTGTCATACAAAATCTTATGATGACAAGCTTCTGACAGCAAAAAACAAATGGCTCATTGCTCACAAAGAAGCAGGTATTGAAGGTGCGGTATATGGTCTTAAGGGAGAGAACATCGATCTTGCAAAATAAGCGGACGAAAGTCCTTGTTTAGGAGGAAAAGATCATGAATAACATGCCAGAACTGAAAATCGGAGTTGTTGCAGTAAGCCGTGACTGCTTCCCGGAAAGCCTTTCTGTATCAAGAAGAGAAGCACTTATGAAAGCTTACAAAGAAAAATACGGAGAAGAACATATTTACGAATGTCCGATCTGTATCGTAGAGAGTGAGATCCATATGGTACAGGCCCTGGAAGATATCAAGAAAGCCGGATGTAATGCATTGGTTGTATATCTTGGAAACTTCGGACCGGAAATCTCAGAGACTCTGCTCGCAAAACACTTCGATGGACCGAAGATGTTCGTTGCAGCAGCAGAAGAGAGCGGCAACAACCTGATCCAGGGACGTGGCGATGCATATTGTGGTATGCTGAACGCAAGCTACAACTTAAAACTTCGTAACATCAAAGCATATATTCCGGAATATCCGGTTGGAACAGCAGAAGAATGTGCTGATATGATCCATGAATTTGAACCGATCGCAAGAGCAGTCATCGGACTTAACAACTTAAAGATCATCAGCTTCGGACCAAGACCGCTGAACTTCCTTGCATGTAATGCACCGATCCAGCAGCTTTACAACATCGGCGTTGAGATCGAAGAGAACTCAGAACTCGACCTGTTTGAAGCATTTAACAAACATGCCGGAGATGAAAGAATTCCGGCACTCGTAAAAGAGATGGAAGAAGAACTCGGAGCTGGTAACAAGAAACCGGAGATCCTTCCAAAACTTGCACAGTATGAACTGACACTCAAAGACTGGGTAGAAGAACACAGAGGATACCGTAAATACGTTGCAATCGCCGGAAAATGCTGGCCTGCGTTCCAGACACAGTTCGGATTTGTACCATGCTATGTCAACAGCCGTCTGACAGCACAGGGCATTCCGGTATCCTGCGAAGTAGATATTTACGGAGCACTCAGCGAATTCATCGGAACCGTTGTAAGTGAAGATACTGTAACACTCCTTGATATCAACAACTCTGTACCTGCTGACCTGTACAATGAAGATATCAAAGGCAAATATGATTACACACTGAAAGATACATTCATGGGATTCCATTGCGGAAATACAGCTTCTTCCAAACTTGCATTCTGCGAAATGAAATACCAGATGATCATGGCAAGATCTCTTCCGATCGAAGTAACACAGGGAACACTCGAAGGAGATATCAAACCTGGAGACATCACATTCTTCCGTCTGCAGAGTACATCAGACAACGTACTGAGAGCTTACATCGCGCAGGGAGAAGTCCTTCCGGTAGCAACACGTTCCTTCGGAGCAATCGGAATTTTCGCAATTCCGGAAATGGGCAGATTCTACCGTCACGTACTGATTGAAAAGAACTTCCCGCATCACGGAGCAGTAGCATTCGGACACTTCGGAAAAGCACTCTACGAAGTATTCAAATACATCGGAGTACCGGTAGACGAAATCGGCTACAACCAGCCAAAAGGTGTACGTTACCCAACCGAAAATCCTTGGGGCTAATTAAAACTATACACAATCATATAAGGGGCGGATGAATGAACCCGCCCCTTTATAGTACAAAGAAACACGAATTTATAAGTAAGATTTTTGTCTTAAATGGTCCAGTCGAGAACCTTGAGGACCAGATTATGACAAATAAATAGTGCAGATTCCATTTGAGGCAATGGAGATGAGACTCAGAAATTGTGGAAGCCTCTGCTGACACAATTTCCGCCCCAAGAGGCTCATCGGAATGGTTTGCCGATTGGAAGATGCAATATTCATTTGTCATAATCTGGTCACACCCCCTCGAACCCGCCATATTGATACAAAAACCCTAATAAGGAGGAATATCATGCTCTATATAGGCGTAGACCTTGGAACATCCGCAGTAAAACTTCTGTTAATGGATGAAAAAGGTGACATCAAAAAAATCGTTTCAAAAGAATACCCATTATATTTCCCGCACCCAGGCTGGTCAGAACAGCACCCGGAAGACTGGTTCAAACAGTCCGTAGAAGGAATCAAAGAACTGACTTCTGAGTGTGATAAGAGCCAGGTTGCAGGAATCAGCTTCGGTGGACAGATGCACGGACTGGTCATCCTGGATAACGAAGACCAGGTCATCCGCCCGGCAATTCTTTGGAATGATGGACGTACCACAGAAGAGACCGATTATCTGAATAACGAGATTGGAAAAGAGACGCTTTCTAAATACACAGCAAACATTGCATTTACCGGATTTACCGCACCAAAGATCCTGTGGGTAAAGAAAAATGAGCCGGAAAATTTTGCAAAGATCACAAAGATCATGCTTCCAAAAGATTATCTGGCATACTGCCTGTCAGGAAGCTTCTGTTCAGATTATTCGGATGCATCAGGAATGCTTCTGATGGATGTAGAACACAAATGCTGGTCCAAAGAAATGATGGACATCTGCGGTGTGACAGAAGAACAGCTTCCGAAGCTTTATGAAAGCTACGAAGTCGTAGGAACTCTGAAACCGGAAGTAGCAGCGGAACTTGGACTTTCTGAAAACGTAAAGATCATCGCAGGAGCAGGCGACAATGCAGCTGCAGCTGTCGGAACAGGAACTGTTGGCGACGGAAGATGTAACATTTCCCTTGGAACATCCGGAACCATCTTCATTTCCAGTGCAAACTTCGGAGTAGACAAGAACAATGCCCTGCATTCTTTTGCACATGCAGACGGTCATTATCATCTGATGGGATGTATGCTCAGTGCCGCATCCTGCAATAAATGGTGGGCAGAAGAGATTCTTCACACGGATGATTTTGCAGCAGAGCAGAAAGATATCACAAAGCTTGGAGAGAATCATGTATTCTATCTGCCATATCTGATGGGAGAAAGATCTCCGCACAATGACCCTTATGCAAGAGCCACCTTTACCGGCATGACTATGGATACCACGAGAGCAGATATGATGCAGGCAGTACTGGAAGGCGTTGTATTTGCACTCCGTGATTCACTGGAAGTTGCAAGAAGTCTTGGAATCAAGATCGAACGCACCAAGATCTGCGGTGGTGGAGCAAAGAGTCCGCTTTGGAGAAAGATGATCGCCAATATCATGAATCTGAAGGTGGATATCATCGAGAGTGAAGAAGGACCGGCACTTGGCGGTGCAATCCTTGCAGCAGTTGGATGTGGCGAATACGAAAGCGTAGAAGAAGCAGCTGACAAGCTGGTTAAGATTGTAGATACTGTAGAGCCAGAGGCGGAACTGGTTGAAAAATACGAAAAGAGATATCAGGAGTTCCGTCAGATTTATCCGGCACTCAAACCAGTATTTCCTCACATTCAGTAGAGGGGAGATTGTGTATTTCTGGCGTCAGTCACAGTTGTGGCTGGCGCTTTTTCTTGGATGTTTCTGATGCTCCCGTTGACAGTGCCAGTCAAAACCCGTATAATAAATTATAAGATTGACACGATGTGGAGGGCTTGATTCTATGATTATTGCGAAGAATGATGAAGATAAAAGAAGCCGCGTGTGGAATTATGTGACCGGAATTACAACGGTTTTGATCATCATTGTGGCTGTATATTTTATTTACCAGGGATTTTTCGGGAATCCGTTGGAAGGAAAGTGGAAGCATGATGAAAGTGATATGATACTGGAAGTAGATGATCATAATGAAGCAGAGCTTGACTGGAAGAACCTGATCGATGGTAAGGATGTGGATGTGGAGCTTGGATATACACTGGATATCAAGGCAAAGCAGATTACATTTACAGTAAAGCAGGAAGAACTGGATGAGACAGCGAAAGAACTTGGTGATGATGTAACTGCATCGGAAGTAGAGCAGGCGATCAATTCTGTACTTACTACATTCAATTACAGTGTGGACGGAACCGAGCTTACACTTACCGAGTGGGATTATGGAGACCAGATGATTTTTGAAAAAGCAGGCAAATAAAGAGAACCCTCTCTCTGTGGGCACGAAAGTCCGCAGACAGAGGGTTTTGTGTGAGAACAGGAGGTTAAAAGCTGATGACAAGGAAGGATACAAAAGTAATAAATATCGGAGGAAGAAAGATCGGCGGAGGAAATCCGGTAGCGATCCAGTCCATGACAAATACAAAGACAGAGGATGTGGAAGCTACGGTTGCGCAGATTCTTGCGCTTGAAAAGGCAGGCTGTGAGATCATCCGCTGCGCTGTTCCGACCATGGAAGCGGCACAGGCCTTAAAAGAGATTAAAAAGCAGATTCATATACCGCTGGTGGCAGATATTCATTTTGATTATCGCCTTGCAATTGCAGCGATTGAAAACGGTGCAGATAAGATCCGTATCAATCCGGGAAATATCGGAAGCGAGGACAGAGTCCGTGCGGTTGTTGAAAAAGCAAAAGAATACGGTATCCCGATCCGTGTCGGTGTGAACAGTGGTTCTCTGGAGAAGAACCTTCTGGAAAAGTACGGTGGCGTGACAGCAGAGGGAATCGTAGAGAGTGCGCTTGATAAGGTGCACATGATCGAGAACATGGGTTACGACAATCTGGTGGTCAGCATCAAGTCATCTGATGTTATGATGTGTGTGAAGGCACATGAGTTGATCGCAAAGGAATGTCCGTATCCGTTGCATGTAGGAATCACCGAGTCCGGGACGCTGCTTTCAGGCAACATCAAATCTTCTGTAGGACTTGGAATTATCCTTTATCAGGGAATTGGCGATACGATCCGTGTATCACTGACAGGGGATCCTCTGGAAGAAATTAAGAGTGCGAAACAGATCCTGAAAGCACTGGGACTCAGAAAAGGTGGAATTGAAGTCGTATCCTGCCCGACCTGTGGACGTACCAAGATCGATCTGATCGGACTTGCCAACCAGGTAGAGACGATGGTTGCTGAATTTCCACTTGATATCAAAGTTGCGGTTATGGGATGTGTGGTAAATGGACCTGGAGAAGCAAGAGAGGCAGATCTTGGAATCGCAGGGGGAATCGGAGAAGGACTTCTGATCAAGAAGGGAGAGATCATCCGTAAGGTAAAAGAGGATGAGCTTTTAGATGCACTTCGTAATGAACTGGAACATTGGGGCGAATAGAAGATGACAAAGCTATTTTTTGATGTGTTTCCAACATTGAATATGGATAACGACAGCCATATGCTGTTTGAAAAGGTGGAGGTGACGAAAATCACCTCCACTTCAGCCAGAAATCATATCAAGGTTTACATTTACAGCACCCATCTGATCCCGAAGAAAACGGTATGTTATGTGGAGAACCAGATTGAGGAACAGCTGTTTTCGCAGGGGAATATTCCGGTGACGATCGTCGAGGAATACCGGCTTTCCGAGCAGTATACGCCGGAGAACCTGATGCATGCCTACAAGGAGAGCATTCTTTTTGAACTGGAGCAGAAAAGTGTGCTGGAGAAAAATATGTTCCAGAAGGCGAAGTGCCGCTTCGAAGGGGAACGTACTATGTGTCTGACCATGGCAGATACCATTGTTGCCGAAGGAAAGACCAGCGAGATCACCAGCTATCTGAAGGATGTCTTTGAGAACCGTTTTCATGTGCCTGTGGATGTGGAGATTGATTACGAAGAAGTAGGGGAGAGCAAATACAAGAAGTTCAATGAGATGCAGCTTCAGCAGGAAGTAGATGCGATCAGGGAACGAAACCAGAAGCTGCAGGCACAGCATGCCACGGAGGATACCGAAGCAAAAGGAAAAGAAACCGACGGCGTGTCAAAGAAGAAAGCAGAAAGAGCGAAGAGTGCAGAAGGAAAGTCAGAATCGGAAAATCCGCAGGCAAAATCGGAGCAGAAGAAGGTGGATACTCCGAAAAAGCAGGAATTTGCGGGCAAATCCGGTGGATTCAAAGGTGGAAAAGGCAGCTTTGTTCGCCGGGACTATCCGCTCAAGCGTTCAGATGATCCGAATGTAATTTATGGGCGGGACTTTGACGATATGCCGATCGAGCTGAAGACAGTTACCGGGGAGATGGGTGAGATCACCTTCCGCGGGCAGGTGATCAGTTTCGATACCCGTGAGATCCGGAATGAAAAGACGATCGTCATGTTTGCCGTGACCGACTTTACCGATACGATCATGGTTAAGATGTTTACCCGAAACGACCAGCTTCCGGATCTGCTTGCCGAAATTAAAAAAGGGGTATTTCTGAAAATAAAGGGTGTTACAACGATTGATAAATTTGACGGAGAACTGACCATCGGATCCGTAACCGGAATCCGCAAAACGTCGGACTTCCGTGTGACAAGAAAAGACAAGTATCCGGAAAAGAGAGTGGAGCTTCACTGCCATACCAAGATGAGCGACATGGACGGGGTTTCCGAGGCGAAGGATCTTGTTAAACGGGCACATGACTGGGGACACCCGGCGATTGCAATTACTGACCATGGTGTGGTACAGGGCTTTACTGATGCCAACCATGTGATCGAGGATCTGGATAAAGATGATCCGTTCAAGGTCATTTATGGAGTGGAAGGTTATCTGGTAGACGATCTGACCAAGATTGCAGAGAATGAAAAAGGACAGGATCTGGAAGGTACTTATGTAGTATTTGATATTGAGACAACCGGATTTTCTGCTGTGACAGACCGGATTATTGAAATCGGCGCAGTAAAAGTGGAAGACGGGAAGATCACGGACAAGTTCAGTACTTTTGTCAATCCGAAACGACCGATCCCGTTCCGTATCACGGAACTTACCAGCATCACTGATGAGATGGTCATCGGTTCGCCGGACATTGAGACGATCCTGCCGCAGTTTATAGATTTTATTGGCGATGCGGTTCTGGTGGCGCACAATGCTTCTTTTGATGTGGGATTTATCGAGCAGAACTGCAAAAGACAGAAGATTGAGACAGATTTTACTTATGTAGATACCGTAGCACTTGCCCGTGTCCTGCTTCCGGCACTGAACCGTTTCAAGCTGGATACCGTTGCAAAAGCTTTAAATATTTCACTGGAGAATCACCACCGTGCAGTAGATGATGCGGGATGTACGGCTGAGATTTTTGTGAAATTTGTGCAGATGCTCAAAGAGCGGGATTTGACCACGCTTTCAAAGGTTAATGAATTCGGGGATCTGAACCCGGATTCCATTAAAAAGCTTCCGACATACCATGTCATTATCCTTGCAAGAAATGACATTGGACGAGTGAATTTGTATCAGCTGGTTTCGGTATCACATCTTGTCTACTATAACCGCAGACCCCGTATTCCGAAAAGTGTGTTAAATGAGCACCGGGAAGGATTGATCGTGGGAAGCGCCTGTGAAGCCGGGGAGCTTTACCGGGCACTTTTGGATGGAAAGCCGGATGAGACCATCGCGAAGATCGTGGATTTCTATGATTATCTGGAAATCCAGCCGCTTGGAAATAATGCTTTTATGATAGAAAGTGACAAGGTGACTTCCGTCAATTCCATGGAAGATATCATGGATCTGAACCGGAAGATCGTGCATCTTGGCGAACAATTCCACAAACCGGTTGTGGGAACCTGTGACGTGCATTTCATGGATCCGGAGGATGAGGTGTACCGCCGGATCATCATGGCAGGAAAAGGATTTGGAGATGCCGATAACCAGGCACCACTATACCTTCGTACAACGGAGGAAATGCTGGATGAATTTGCATACCTTGGTTCGGAAAAAGCATATGAAGTTGTGATCAAGAACACCAATCTGATTGCGGATATGATCGAGAAGATTTCTCCGGTTCGCCCGGATAAGTGTCCTCCGGTTATTGAGAATTCCGACCAGATGCTGCGAGATATCTGTTATAATAAAGCCCATTCCATGTATGGGGATCCGCTCCCGGAGATTGTACATGAACGACTGGAAAGAGAGCTGAATTCCATCATTTCCAATGGATTTGCGGTTATGTATATCATTGCGCAGAAGCTGGTATGGAAATCCAACGAGGACGGTTACCTGGTAGGATCCCGTGGTTCGGTAGGATCTTCGTTCGTTGCAACTATGGCAGGAATCACGGAGGTCAATCCTCTGGTGCCACATTACTATTGCAGCAATTGTCACTATAGTGATTTTGATTCGGAAGAAGTGAAAAAATATGTGGGTGGCTGCGGACACGATATGCCGGATAAGAACTGTCCGGTCTGTGGACAGAAGCTGGTCAAAGACGGATTTGACATTCCATTTGAGACTTTCCTTGGATTCAAGGGAAACAAAGAGCCGGATATCGACCTGAACTTCTCCGGAGATTACCAGAGTAAGGCACATAAGTACACTGAGGTTATTTTCGGAAAAGGTCAGACCTTCCGTGCCGGAACCATTGCCGCACTTGCAGAAAAGACGGCTTATGGATATGTGAAGAATTATTATGAGGAGCGTGGTGACCGTAAGCGAAACTGCGAGATTGACCGTATCGTAGCTGGCTGTACCGGAATCCGGCGAAGCACCGGACAGCACCCTGGTGGAATCGTTGTTCTTCCACATGGAGAAGATATCAACTCCTTCACCCCGATTCAGCATCCGGCAAATGATATGACGACGGACATTATCACCACACACTTTGACTACCATTCCATCGACCACAACCTTCTGAAGCTTGATATTCTCGGACACGATGATCCGACCATGATCAAAACGCTGGAAGAGCTGATCAATTCCGATGCGATGGACAACGAATACGATGGAGTGAATAATGTATTTAAAGCGACCGATATTCCATTGGATGATCCGGGTGTAATGGGGCTTTTTGCAGGAACAGAGGTGCTCGGAATCACACCGGAGGATATTGACGGCTGTCCGCTTGGCTGCCTGGGAGTACCGGAATTTGGGACAGAGTTTGTTATCCAGATGGTAATTGATACCAAGCCAAAGACGCTTTCGGACCTGATCCGTATTTCCGGTCTGTCTCATGGAACAGATGTGTGGCTGAACAATGCACAGACGCTGATTGAAGAAGGGAAGGCAACCATTTCCACGGCAATCTGTACCCGTGATGATATCATGACTTATCTGATCAACAAAGGCGTTGAAAGTGAAGAATCCTTCACGATCATGGAGCGTGTGCGTAAAGGAACCGTTGCAAAAGGAAAATGTAAGGAATGGCCGCAGTTTAAAAAAGATATGCTGGAGCATGACGTGCCGGAATGGTATATCTGGTCCTGTGAGCGGATCAAATACATGTTCCCGAAAGCCCATGCTGCAGCTTATGTCATGATGGCATACCGGATTGCCTACTGCAAGATCAATTATCCGCTTGCCTATTATGCGGCATACTTCGGAATCCGTGCATCTGCATTTTCTTACGAACTGATGGGACAGGGAAAAGAAAAGCTTCTCTACCATATGAAAGAATATAAAAGAAAAGCCGAACTCAACCAGCTCAGCAAAAAAGATCAGGATACCTTAAAAGATATGAAAAACGTACTGGAAATGTATGCCAGAGGATTTGATTTCTTACCAATCGATATCTACAAATCCAAAGCATCCAAGTTCCAGATCGTCGGCGACAAGCTCCTTCCACCGTTCAACACCATTGACGGCATGGGTGACAAAGCCGCTGAGGCCATGGAAATTGCCGCTAAAGACGGGCCATACCTTTCAAAGGATGACTTCCGTCAAAGAACAAAAGTCAGCAAAACACTGGTTGACTTGATGGCAGATATGGGTCTGCTGGGCGACCTCCCGGAGACAAACCAGCTGTCTCTGTTCGATTTCGCTTAAATTATAATATCTGAGATAAAAAAGCCAACGCACTTAAAGAGAAGTTATCACTCAACATAACTTGAAAAGTGCTTTGGCTTTTTTGGTATAAGAAAAAATTTCACTTATGTGGATAGAAATAATTATCTTACAAAATATAAGAATGTGTAAAGGTTTGTTCTTGGTTCACTACCTTACCGTTAAAATGCACAAAATCACACGATATTTTTTGGTAGTTATTTATGAGTGAAAATGATTGACTTTGACTGAAAACGGCGATATATTAGATTTGAAGATGAACGAAAAAGAAAATAAATGATTGAAAATGATTAAATATCAAAAAGTACAATCAAAATAATCAGAAACAGTCAAATGGAGGTGAATAAAGTGCTTGCAGAAGAAAGATTCCGCGAGATCCTGAAACTAGTCGAAGAACACAAGACTATAACCGTTCAGGAACTGACCGAGCTTCTGGATACATCAGAATCAACTATACGAAGAGATCTGACAACACTTCATAAAAAAGGAAAGCTGATCAAGGTACATGGTGGTGCAACCGCAGTCAATATGGCGCAGTACACCAGAGATGAATCTGTTGCAGTCAGACAGGATCTGAACATCGATGAAAAAGTACAGATCGGAAAGTATGCGGCAGCTTTGATTGAAAAAGATGATTTTGTTTATATCGATGCCGGAACGACTACAGATTTCCTGATTGACTTCCTGACAGAGCAGGACGCTGTGTATGTGACAAACGGGATCATGCATGCGAAGAAACTGACACAGAAAGGATGTAAAGTCTATCTGATCGGTGGTGAATTAAAAGAAGCAACGCTGGCACTGGTCGGAGAGGAAGCAATGAAAACCCTGGGAAGATACCATTTCACAAAAGGATTCTTCGGAACCAATGGGATTCATATAGAGAGTGGATGCACCACACCGGATATCCGGGAGGCTGCGATCAAAGAGATGGCAATCTTAAGAAGCGCAAAGGCTTACATCCTTGCAGATTCAACCAAATTCGGTCAGGTAGCACCGGTGACATTTTCAGAACTGGATGCAGTGGACATCATTACAACAAAGCTTAAGGATGCTACATTTAACAAATATAAAAATATTGTGGAGGTTGCAAAATAATGATTTACACAGTGACATTTAACCCGTCTCTGGACTATGTGGTACAGGCAGATCAGCTGATCCCGGGAGAGATCAACCGGACAACAAGCGAACATATCTATCCGGGAGGAAAAGGAAACAACGTATCTGTGATCCTTTCCAATCTGGGACTTAAGAGCAAAGCGCTTGGATTCAAGGCAGGATTTACCGGAGATGTGCTGGAAAAGATGCTGGAAGAGTTCGGATGTGAGACAGATTTTATCCCATTAAAAGAAGGCAACAGCCGAATCAATGTAAAGATCAATGCAGGAACTGAAACTGAGATCAACGGACAGGGACCGGTTATCACAGAAGAAGCGCTCCAGGCATTATATGAAAAGCTGGATAAGCTGGAAGAAGGCGATGTACTGATCCTTGCAGGAAGTATTCCGAATACTCTGCCGGAAGATATTTATGAGAGGATCCTGGAGAGACTTTCCGGAAAAGAAATCCGTTTTGTAGTGGATGCAACGAAGGATCTCCTTTTAAAAGTTATGAAATATCATCCGTTCCTGATCAAACCGAACAACCATGAGTTAGGTGAGATGTTTAACGTAGAACTGAAGAGAAAAGAAGACATCATCATTCATGCGAAGAAGTTACAGGCACTTGGAGCACAGCATGTACTGGTATCCATGGCAGGTGACGGAGCGATCCTTGTGACAAAGGAGGGAAAAGTCTATGAGACCATGCCTCCGAAAGGAAAGGTTGTCAATTCTGTTGGCGCAGGTGATTCTATGGTGGCAGGATTTATTACCGGATATCTGAATACAAAAGATATGGAAAAAGCATTCCGGCTGGGTGTGGCGGCAGGAAGTGCTTCGGCATTCTGTTCATGGCTCGCTACAAGAGATGAGATTGTTGCACTTCTTGGTGAACCGGCAGAAGTGTATCATATATAAAACCAAATGGGAGGAAATGACAAGATGAAGATTACAGACTTACTCAAAAAGCAAAGTATTTGCCTCAATGGCAAGGCAGAATCCAAAGAGCAGGTCATCCGTGAAATGGTCGATCTGATGGCAAAAGGCGGGAACATCAATGACATTGACACCTATCGTGACACTGTCTTCAAACGAGAAGAAGAAGGAACTACCGGAATTGGTGAAGGCATTGCAATCCCGCATGGCAAGACTGAAGCGGTAAGCGCACCGGGACTTGCAGCCATGGTACTTCCGGAGGGTGTAGACTACGATTCTCTGGACGGAGAACCGGCATACCTTATTTTCCTGATCGCAGCACCGAATACAGAGGACAATGTACATCTGGAAGTACTCAGTCGTCTGTCCATGCTTCTGATGGATGAGGATTTCAGAAACAATCTGCTTCATGCAAAGGATGTTGATGAATTTCTTGCTTATGTTGATGCAGCCGAGAAAGAAAAATTCCCGGAAGAAGCAGAAGAAAAAGCAGAAGCTCCGGCGGATGCATCTGCAAAACCGTATCAGATCCTCGCAGTTACCGCATGCCCGACCGGTATCGCCCATACTTACATGGCGGCGGAAGGTCTGGAAAAGAAAGCGAAAGAAATGGGAGTTACCATCAAGGTAGAAACAAACGGATCCGGTGGTGCCAAGAACGTACTGACACCGGAAGAAATCGCTGCCTGTGACTGTATCATTATTGCAGCCGACAAGGATGTCGCAATGGCAAGATTTGACGGCAAGCCGCTGATCAGTACAAAGGTATCTGACGGAATCAACAAAGCACAGGAGCTGATCGAACGTGCCTTGAGCGGAAACGCTCCAGTTTATCACAGCAAGGGTGGAGCAACAGAAGAGGGTGGTGCATCCTCTGACGGAGATACCATTGGACGTAAGATTTATAAGAGCCTGATGAATGGAGTATCCCATATGCTTCCGTTCGTAATCGGCGGTGGAATCCTGATCGCACTTTCTTTCCTGGTTGACGGTGCAAATGCAGGTACAACAGCATTTGGTAGCGGAACTCCACTTGCAAAATTCTTCAACACCGTTGGAAATACAGCATTTGGGATGATGTTCCCGATCCTTGCCGGTTATATCGCAATGGCGATCGGTGACAGACCGGCATTGATGCCTGGTATTGTAGGCGGACTTCTTGCAAAAGCCGGAACTTCCGTATTCCTTGCAGAAGACGCATGGATTTCATCCGGATTCTTCGGTGCACTGATCGCCGGATTTGCAGCAGGGTACCTGATGATCGGACTGAAGAAATTGTTTGACAAGCTTCCGAAAACTCTGGAAGGGACAAAACCGGTTCTTCTGTATCCATTCTTCGGAATCCTGATCATGGGTGCATTTATGATCTTTATCGTAAACCCACCGGTTGGAGCATTTAACACCTGGCTGAATAATGTCCTTTCAGGAATGGGAGAATCCAGCAAGATGCTTCTGGGAGCGGTTCTTGCAGGTATGATGTCCATTGATTTTGGCGGACCGTTCAACAAAACGGCATATGTATTTGGAACGGCGTCCATCGCAAGTGGGCAGTTTGATATTATGGCATCTGTTATGATCGGAGGTATGGTTCCACCGATCGCAATCGCACTTGCCACCACATTTTTTAAAAACCGTTTCACAAAGAGTGAACAGCAGACAACTATCACAAACTACATCATGGGACTTTCCTTTATTACAGAAGGAGCCATTCCATTTGCAGCATCTGATCCGCTTCGAATCATTCCGCCATGTGTGGTTGGTTCTGCAGTAGCAGGCGCATTATCCATGATGTTTGGATGCGGATCAAGAGCTCCGCACGGAGGGATTTTTGTCATCGGAATTATTGACAACCCATTGATGTTTTTGATAGCATTGGTTGTAGGAGCTGTTGTAGCAATGGCGGGAATTGTATTACTCAAAAAGCCATTGAAAGCAGAGCAGTAACTTGTAAATTTTCTAAATAATTTTTAAAGAACAGGAGTGTTGAATCATGAAAGAATTTAAGTATGTAGTAACAGATGCACAGGGAATCCACGCAAGACCGGCAGGAATTCTGGTAAAAGCAATTGCGAAAAAAACTTCCGATATTAAGATCAAAAAAGCAGGAGATACACGTGAAGTCAATGCAAAGAGCATTATGGCAGTTATGAGCCTTGGCGTAAAGCAGGGAAATGAGATCACCATCACAGCTGACGGTGCAGATGAAGAAGAAGCAATCGCTGAAATCCAGAAAGTATTAGAGGAGAATCTGTAGGATTATGATTACACTAAGTGGTAAAAGTGTTTTTGGTGGCGTGGCCATCGGGAAGATCGCTTTCTATAAAAGACAGGAAAAGCAGGTAAGACGGTATCATGTAGAGGATACCGAAGCAGAGGTGGCACGTTTTGAGGAGGCCCAGGAGACTGCGATCGCACAGCTCGGTAAGTTGTATGACAAGGCAATGGAAGATGTAGGAGAAGCCAATGCGGCAATCTTTGAAGTACATCAGATGATGCTGATGGATCTGGATTATGTGGATTCGATTAAGAATATTATTACCACCCAGGAAGTCAACGCAGAGTATGCCGTTGCAACGACGGGAGATAACTTCTCCCGGATGTTTGCATCTATGGATGATGCTTACATGCAGGGACGTGCAGCCGATGTGAAAGATGTATCGGACCGACTTCTCGGTATCCTTTCGGATGCCGGGGAAAGCGGTGTTGTGGCAGACGAACCGGTGATCGTGGCAGCAGATGATCTGGTGCCGAGTGAGACCGTTCAGCTCGACAAGTCCAAAGTGCTTGCTTTTGCAACCATGTACGGATCAGCAAATTCCCATACGGCAAT
Source organism: uncultured Bariatricus sp. (assembly GCA_934320645.1). Taxonomy (GTDB): domain Bacteria; phylum Bacillota; class Clostridia; order Lachnospirales; family Lachnospiraceae; genus Allocoprococcus. The sequence goes on along the minus strand of CAKRFP010000027.1, from coordinate 1,154 downwards.
CCTTGCAAGGACCATGAACATCCCGGCTGTTATTGGTCTGGGAGAAGGGCTTGCAAAAGAATATGACGGACATATGGCAGCCATCGACGGATTTACCGGAACCATCTACATTGATCCGGATGAAGAGACCATGAAGGCTATGACCGAAAAGCGCGAAGAAGACCGCAGGCAGAAAGCGCTTCTGGAAGAATTGAAGGGCAAAGAAAATGTGACCCTGTCCGGCCAGAAGATCAATGTCTATGCGAACATCGGAAATCTTTCCGATGTGGGCGCTGTACTTAAAAATGATGCAGGAGGGATCGGGCTTTTCCGAAGCGAGTTCCTGTATCTGGAAAGCGAAGATTTCCCGACCGAAGAACAGCAGTTCCAGGTATACAAACAGGTTGCAGAAAATATGGCAGGCAAAAAGGTCATCATCCGTACTCTGGATATCGGAGCAGACAAGCAGGTAGATTACTTTGGACTTGACAAAGAAGAGAACCCGGCACTGGGATACCGGGCAATCCGTATCTGCCTGACAAGACCGGAGATCTTCAAGACACAGCTTCGTGCCCTGTACCGGGCATCTGCTTACGGACAGATCGCCATTATGTTCCCGATGATCATTTCGGTAAAAGAAGTGAAGCAGATCAAGGCGATCATCGAAGAGGTGAAAGCAGAGCTTCGTGAGGCACAGATCCCGTTCCGTGAGGATGTGGAACTGGGAATCATGATCGAGACACCGGCCGCCGTTATGATGAGCCGTGAGCTTGCAAAAGAAGTGGATTTCTTCAGCGTAGGAACCAACGATCTGACCCAGTACACGCTGGCGATCGACCGTCAGAACCAGAAGCTGGATGCCTTCTACGATCCGCACCACCCGGCAGTCCTTGCGATGATCCGCATGGCAGCCGAAAATGCCCACGCAGAGGGAAAATGGATCGGAATCTGCGGAGAACTCGGAGCCGATCTCGAACTGACTGAAGAATTCTTAAGCATGGGACTCGACGAATTATCCGTATCCCCGGCTATGGTACTTCCGCTCAGAAAGAAGATCAGAGAGAGCAAATAGTTACGGGATACAGCTACTGTGAACAATAACAGCGAATAAGAGTTAGAAATCAGAGAGAAAGTAATGTGTTTACTTTCTCTCTTTTTTTTGCTAAAATATTCTC
>CAKRFP010000026.1 GCA_934320645.1 uncultured Bariatricus sp. | reverse complement strand
GGGATTCGAACCCACGCGCCCTTTCGGACAAACGGTTTTCAAGACCGCCTCGTTATGACCACTTCGATACCTCTCCGCATTTATTAAGTTGTTGCTGTGTATCAGCGACAAGATAGATAATACCATAGTGATATATCATTGTCAACACTTTTTTACAACTTTTTTTAATTTCTTTTTTTGATCAAACTTTCTGCCACTACCAGATCCTCTGGCGTTGTGATTTTCATATTCTCATAAGAGCCTTCAACCAGCTTTACGGCACAGTTCTCCATGCGCTCTACAACCATCGCATCATCTGTTATGCCTGTTTCATTTTCTTCATTTTCCATCAGTTGAAAATATGCTTGACGAATCAGCGCAGTCTCAAATACCTGCGGTGTCTGAATGCACCATACCAGTCTGCGTTCTGGTGTATTTATAGCAAAACCTTTTTCATCCACGATCTTTACCGTATCTTTTGACGGCATCCCAGCCACACATGCCCGGTATTTCTTCACTGCCTGATAAGTACGTTCTATGATTGGTTCATCCACAAACGGACGCGCACCATCATGGATAAAGACATAGCCTTCCGGCTCTATCTCCCGAAGTGCTTTATAGACAGACTCATAGCGTTCTTTTCCGCCGACTACAATCTTACTGACTTTTAAAATCCCATACGCTTCTACAATATTCTCCCTGCAGTAATCAATCTGACCTTCTCCTGTCACAAGAACAATCTCGTCAATAACCGGTGATGCTTCAAATGCAGCAAGAGAATAGTACAGTACAGGCTTTCCACAGATTTCCAGATACTGCTTCTGTATTTTCGTTCCCATCCGGCTTCCTTTTCCTGCTGCCAGGACAATTGCTGTACATTTTTCTCCGTTCATACTATTCTCTCCTTTGCATCTGCATTTTACAGCTCTATCTCTCGCCAAGCTTCAGGTTCGGAACTGCATTCAGATCCCATCCATGTCTGGTTCCATTAATATATTCATAATAAGCTGCCACACCGATCATTGCTGCATTATCGGTACAGAAAATCGGTGACGGATAATAGAACTCAATTCCATTTTCCTCACATGCCTGCTTCATTGCTGCACGAAGACTACTGTTTGACGCCACGCCTCCCGCAATTGCAAACTTATTAAGTCCATATTCTTTCACTGCATGCATGGCATTTCCTACCAGTACATCCGTAACTGCTTTCTGGAAAGACGCTGCAATATCCGCACGGTTGTATTCTATTCCCTTCATCTTGCAGCCGTTAATGTAATTTAAAACTGCCGACTTCACGCCACTGAAGCTGAAATCATATGGGGAATCTTCGATATGCGCGCGTGGAAATGGGATTGCATCTGGATCCCCTTCTTTTGAAAGCTTATCAATCTTCGGTCCTCCCGGATATCCCAGGCCAATTGCTCTAGCCACTTTATCAAAAGCCTCTCCTGCCGCATCATCTCTGGTTCTTCCAAGAATCTCATAAGTCCCATAATCCTTGACACATACGAGATGCGTATGTCCCCCAGACACAACAAGACACAAGAACGGTGGTTCCAGTTCCAGATTCTCAATATAATTTGCAGAAATATGCCCTTCAATATGATGAACTCCAACAAGTGGTAACTTTTTCGCATATGCGATTGCTTTTGCTTCTGCCACACCGACAAGAAGCGCACCAACAAGCCCCGGTCCGTAGGTCACACCGATCGCATCGATATCATCCAGTGTCACACCTGCATTTTCCAAAGCCTCTTCAATTACCTGATTGATCTTTTCAATATGCTTTCTCGATGCGATTTCCGGAACCACACCACCATATAATTTATGTAGATCTATCTGTGATGAGATCACATTTGACAACACCTGTCGTCCGTTCTTTACAACGGCTGCTGCCGTTTCATCACAGGAACTTTCAATTGCCAGTATCAATATATCCTTTTTCTCTGTATCCATATTTTTCCTTCTCTCTACTGCTTTGCTTATTCCGGGAAATCCAGTTCTGTTGTCATACGGTCTTTTCCTGCGACCGCATGTGGAAAGATTGCCCGCACTTCATCCATGTATTCTTCCGGATGGCGCAGGGACGGGCTGTAATGCGTAAGCCACATTTCTCCCACCTCTGCCTCTTTTGCCAGGTGTGCCGCCTCATAAAAGGTCATATGCTTATATTCTACTGCCTTTGCCGCTTTTTCTTTTTCTCCATACATTCCTTCGCAGATAAACAGGTCTGACCCTTTTGCATTCTTCCGGATTGAATCCGTCGGTCTTGTATCTGTACAATAGGTAAGCTTAATTCCTCTTCGCGGTGGTCCAAGCACCATCTCCGGTGTCAGTATTCTTCCGTCAAGCTCTACTGTCTCACCTTTTTGAAGATGTTTCCAGTATTCCTTCGGAATTTTCTGTTCTGTTGCCCTCTGCACATCAAATTTGCCGGCACGGTCGATTTCAATCGTATAGCCGTAACAGATCACATTATGTTTTACACGAAATGCTTTCAAACGATATCCGTCCATCTCAAAAGTCTGTTCTGGCTCTGTAATTTCTTTATAACGGATTTCAAATGGCAGTTCCGGTGCGATTACTCGAAGGGAACTCACCACTCTCTCCAGACCTTTTGGCCCAATCAGCGTAAGCGGTTCCTTTCTGTCCGCATTTCCCATTGTAAGAAGAAGTCCCGGAAGTCCGCTGATATGATCTCCATGGTAATGTGTGAAACAAATTACATCGATCGGTTTAAAACTCCATCCCTTCTCTTTTAACGCAATCTGTGTGCCTTCACCACAGTCAATCAGCAGCTGGCTGCCGTTATATCTTGTCATAAGTGCGGTCAGCCATCGATAAGGAAGCGGCATCATTCCGCCGCTTCCAAGCAAACATACATCTAACATTCTAACTCCTGTTCTCCATATACCGGAATCTGGAAAGATGCTATCCAGGTATCATAACATTCCTCACAGATATCAAATCGATGGAGTTCTCCGTCTTTGTGCGAAAAATATCCCCATCTTTTTTCAACTGTAAGCATCTCTTCCTCCGGTATTCCATTTTTTATTGTGATTTCTTTTTTACATTTATTGCACACAATCTTTGTGACTGTATTTTTTTCTGTCTGAATTTTTTTATAATTACGCATCTTACTTCCTCCTGAGTATCTTTGCAAAAAAAGGCTGCCGTTTCATTTTTCAGCTCTTTCTCTGTTCAGGTACATTATAACGTCACAGGCTGACGCCTTCCAGTGGGAAGCCTTGTATATTCTTGCGATTTCTTCCATTTTTTAAACCACGCGGCTCATCAGGATGGTATCTTCCGGATTTTTCCCTCCGTAATAGAATTTTCGCTCTCCATCGATCCCAAATTTGTTTTTTTCATAAAAAGCAATCGCTGCCTGATTACTCTTACGTACATCAAGAAGCATTCTTTTCAGTTGCTTTTCATGGCAGATCTGTTCCATAAATCCAAACAGCATCTGTCCAATTCCTCTGCGTCTTTCAGATTCAGCAACTGCAATTCTTGCAATCTCGCATTCATCCAGAACATAATAACACAGAAAATATCCCAACAGAGTATCCCCTTCCATTGCTGCCGCACAAAAAGTATGCTTCTGTCTGACAGTTGATCTCACTTCATGATAACTCCACGGATCCGGAAATACGTCCGCTTCCATCTGTGCCACCTGTTCCATTCGTTCTCTGTCATTTTCTGTTATTAAAGTAATTTCTATGTTATCCCTATTACTCATGTGTGTTTTCTGCTTTCAGACGTTCTTCTCTTTCCCGTTCTGCCTGTGATACACGCAGATAATCCGGTTTGTGTTCCATTGCGGTTTCTGTTTTTCCTTCTTTATAATACTGAATTCCAAGCATACCGACTGCTGCCGCTCTCTGCTGGTTCATATGTGCCGGTGCAAATGCAATATCCTGATCCGTCATCAATTCCTTCTCCAGCCTGTCTTTATGCACCGGTACACCGTCTCCAAGAAAGATCACTGGTTTTCCATAAGTACAAAGTTTTTTGGCAAGTTCATCGATTCCAACTGCCATCTGCGCTTCCAGAACCTGCAGTTTATCACCGTCCATCTGATAAATACCAGTATATACCTGATTTCTTCTTGCATCCATGATCGGACAAATGATCCTGTCTGTATAACACAGATTATAAGCAAGTCCGTCTACTGTTGGAATGTGGATCAAAGGCTTCTTCAGTGCCAGCCCCAGTCCCTTTGCAGTTGCTGAACCAATTCTGAGTCCGGTAAATGATCCCGGCCCTCCTGCTACCGCAATCGCATCAATCGTATCCAGATTCATATCTGTCATCTTCACGATTTCATCCAACATCGGTAATAAGGTCTGTGAATGTGTCTTTTTGTAATTGATCGTATACTCTGCAATCGTTTTGGAAATTTCGTTTTCTTCTTCAACTACTGCGACAGTTGCAACAAGTCCCGAACTGTCTATTGCTAAAATGCGCATGTTATTCTCCTCTTTTCTCTACCGTGATCCAGCGGAAATCAAATCCCTGTTCCAGATCTTTTTCTATCGTGATCTCTGTCCGGTTCGCCGGAAGAATCTCATCGATCAGGTTCGCCCATTCGATCAGGCTTACACCGTCTCCATATACATAGTCTTCAAAACCGATCTCGTCCATCTCTTCAATGTCACCAATTCGATACACATCAAAATGATAGAACGGAAGTCTTCCGTCTTCATATACCTGGACGATCGTAAAGGTTGGACTGCTGATTGGTTCTTCAATCCCCAGTCCTTTTGCCAGTCCCTGGGTAAATACGGTCTTTCCGACGCCAAGATCTCCTACCAGTGTATAGACTTCTCCTGATTTTGCCTGACTCCCGATCTTCTTACCGAGATCATAGGTTTCTTTGGCACTTCTTGTTTCTATTATCATCTTCTGACCTGCCTCCTAATTTGCACTGACGTGTCTGATATTAACTTTCTTGGCTGGCATATGTGTAGAAATCATCTGCACTGCTGCCGCATACTGTTCTCCCAGGGATTCTCTTGGAAAAATCAGTGCTCTTACCTTTGTTACATATATAATTACAGACTGACCGGTTGAAACTGCCTTCCGGAAATCCCCCCATTCATTAAGCACACTTTGTTCATCCTGTGAAATGCGGATTCCTTCTTCGTTAAGTTCATAACTGATCGGTTTCTGAAACATCGGGGAGCGCATTACCTGTTCTGCCGCACGTGCTTTTAAATGAAGTGGGTTTCCGATCAGAAAAATTGCAGCAAACAAAAAGAACGTTGCAGCTGTACTGTAGCTTCCAAACATACATTGTCTGATTCCCAGCACCAGTGTCACACCACCGAAAATCACACCAATGATTCCGCTAAGGCTTGTATAGGAAGTATAGAGCATAAAATCAAACATGGCTTTTTTTGTCATTTTTACTTCAAACTTTATATTCATTCATTTTCCTCCGTATCAGTTTAAGTCACACCGATTATATCATACCGATTCTTTGGAAACAAGTCGTTACTGCTCTCTCCCGGCTTAGAAAGAACCTGTCTGTTACTGTTCACAGTACCTGTTACCAACAATCCTGTCTTTTCTTAACTTGTACTTGTATTTTATATACGCCTGCGCTATAATGAGTTCAAATGAACAAGGAAATTCTTCGGGGTAGGGTGACTTCTTATCGATATAGTATAAGCAGAATTCCCAACCGGCGGTTACAGTCCGCGACCTGTCAGATTTCTGACAGCTGATTTGGTGCAATTCCAAAACCGACAGTAAAGTCTGGATGAGAGAAGAAAAAGTGATTTTGCAAGTACTCCCCCGACGTATCACGTCGGGGATTTTTTTGCATAGGCTTTCGAAGATTTTCCTCCTCAATTCATCTGATTATGTCAAGAGAAAAGGAGAGAAAAAAATGAGTACAGATGTAATGACAAACCAAAAAACAACAACGAAAGAAAAAAACGTATCAGTACAAAGGTAATCGCACAGATTGGTGTACTCGGAGCAATCGCTATGGTTCTGATGTTATTTGATATTCCACTTCCATTTGCACCAACCTTTTACAAAATTGATTTCAGTGAAGTCCCGGTTCTTGTCGGAGCATTTACCATGGGTCCTGTAGCCGGCGCTTTGATCGAACTGGTCAAAATCCTGTTGAACCTCCTGATCAGAGGTACATCAACAGCTGGTGTTGGAGACCTCGGAAACTTCCTGGTCGGATGTGCAATGTGTATTCCGGCTTCCCTGATTTATCAGAAGTTACATTCTCGCAAGGGTGCGATCATCGGTATGGTAACAGGAACTGTTTTTATGACAATTGTCGGATGTTTTATCAATGCATACCTTCTGCTTCCGGCATACGCTGCTGCATTCCATATGCCGATCGACGCACTGGTTGCCATGGGAACCGCAGTCAATAGTCATATCAACAGTCTTCTGACTTTTGTTTTACTTTCTGTTGCACCTTTCAATCTGCTGAAAGGTTTCCTAGTATCATTGATCGTATTCCTGATCTACAAAAAGATCAGCCCGATTTTAAAAATGGGACGCGAATAGATTATAATTTTACAAATCAGCAAAAGGGGTTCGTTATGAGCCTCTTTTTTTATGAAACCAAAAAAACAGAGAGAAGTCTGCCCACACCGGCATTCTTCTCTCTGTTGAATTTCTTTTGATTATAACGTATCGTTTCTTCTTACATATCCTGGTTTTTCCGGATCTGCAATCAGTTCCTTTGCATGGACAATCCTTGCCCTCTTGTCCACTACCTGCGCTTCAATCCGTGCATCCTCTCCAATTACAACTCCCGGAAGGATAACACTGTCTTTGATAACTGCACCTTTCTTAATTACGCATCCACGTCCGATTACCGAATTCTCAACAGTCCCCTCGATCAGGCATCCATTGGAAATTACTGACTTCTTGACGCTTGCTCCTTCATAATACTTTGTTGGGCATGAATCATTTGTTCTTGTGTAAATCGGCCAGTTCTTATCAAACAAAGTCACTGCATTCTTCATATCGATCAGTGATAAATTTGCACTATAGTAGCTCTTAAAATCTGTGATAGATGCAAAGAATCCTCGATGTGACACTCCACGTACATCCAGTTCACTGCAGGCCATATTCACAATATCATTAAGCGTGAACATGGAAGAAATCTTTCTTCCCTTTTTAACCAGTTCCATAAACAGATCTTTGCGCATTACATAAGTATCCATGAAGATATTACGGTTTTTCGCATTACCATGGTTCGGTTCTAAGGAAAGAACACCTTTCTGTTTGTTCAGGTTAAGCGTTGAACAGTTCAGATAATATTCTTTAGCATTATCAACGCTGTGATATAACAGGGTAATATCTGCACCGGATTCAATATGTGTCTTAAGTAATTCATCATAATTCTGTGTATAAATCATATAACTTGGCGCAATAACTACATATGGATACTTTACAGCTTCAATGCATTCCATATTTTCTTCATATGCCGCCAGGTCATTATTGTATACACTCCATTCTGCATTTGCAAAATCAGAATAAAGAATATGAAGACGTCCACTCTTTGAGTTGATATTGTAATGACGTCCTGTTCCAAGATGTTCTGTAAGAGAACGCGGTTTTCTTCTTACATAAACCTGAATATGTTCGATTTCACTGTTGCTCATATTAGAGATTGGGAAATCGATAACTCTGTATCTTCCAAGGAATGAAACAGCACCAACCGGACGGTAATTCTGCATCTCTCCTACCCGGATATTGTTGCCGGCAAAACTTACGATTCCAAATGCCTGTGCCATATTACTCATCCCCCTTAACACGTTTTGATACTAATTCAATATGTTCACTGTCTGCTGATCCGACAACTGCATTTTTGCCAATCTTTACGCCATCAGCCACAAGCGCTCTTGTTACAACTGCACCTTCTTCTACTTCAACGCCCGGCATCAGTACACTGTCAATAATCTGTGCACCTTCGCCGACTCTTGCACCTGTAAACAATACAGAATTTTTGACTTTTCCATTGATCACACAGCCCTGGTTGATAAATGCTCTTTCAATCTCTGCTGTCGGACCAACATACTGAGGAAGCACCGTTGTATCCTCTGTGTAAATCTTCCATGAATCATCATTCAGATCAAGTTCATTTTTATTGTTGATCAGATCCATATTTGCTTCCCACAGAGAATCAATTGTTCCGACATCTTTCCAATATCCTTTGAACTTGTATGCGTAGAGCTTTCTTCCATCATTCAGCATAGTCGGAATGATATCTTTTCCGAAATCATGATTGGAATCCTGATTTTTCATATCTGCAAGGAGCATCTTTCTTAAAAGCTTCCAGTTGAATATGTAAATACCCATGGATGCCAGATTGCTCTTTGGATTCTCCGGTTTCTCTTCAAACTCTACAATTCTTCCCTCATCATCCGTATTCATAATACCAAAACGGCTTGCTTCCTTCATCGGAACCTCAATGACCGCGATTGTTGCATCTGCTCCAGTCTCTTTATGATAATCAAGCATCTTATCATAATTCATCTTATAAATATGGTCACCGGAAAGAATCAGTACATATTCTGGTGCAAACATGTCCACAAAATCAATGTTCTGTGAAATTGCATCTGCTGTTCCTCTGTATACATCCAGGTCCGCATCCGCTTTTTCACGCGGTGGAAGTACATAGACTCCGCTGTTCTGGGCATCTAACCCCCATCTGCGGCCTGCCGCTACATAACTGTTAAGTAAAATAGACTCATACTGTGTCAGGACTCCTACATTATCAATTCCGCTGTTGGCACAGTTGCTGAGTGGAAAATCAATGATTCTGTATTTCCCACCATATGAAACCGCAGGTTTGGCTACTTTATTTGTAAGCTCGTGAAGACGACTTCCTCGTCCGCCTGCCAAGATCATAGCAAGCATATTATTCTGCTTCATAAGTGAATCCTCTCTTTCCTATTTGTCCTGTCTTATATTATACAATTTTTCTGTTAAATTTTCCACTTTTTTGTGCAAAAAATACATAAAAATTTATATTATCATTATGATGTATTCGAGGATTGTGGGAATTGCGTAGCAATAGAGCAATCCGGTTACATCAGTGAGTGGCAAAATTTACTTTCGGCACTCACATCATCATTATTGTACTATATATGCTTTAAAACCCGAATTTATGTCTATTTTCTTTCCAGATTTTCCCCATTGCATATTCATATGTCTTATCAAAGACAAAAAGTATAAATTGTCCGAGCACAACAGACATAAGCATTATTCCTTTTGCAGCCTTTTTTTCAGATAACATACTCCAGAAATATATTACCCCCGGAATGTAAAGTACATTAAATACCAGATATTTCATGAGCCAGAAAAAGCTACGGCTTCTGATCCATCCGGAAGCTCTTCCAAGAAAATGCCATATTGCTTCTATAATTAGAATATAAAATCCCATAAATGCATAGGAAACCACATATAATTTATTCGGAGCCAGAAAGATTCCCAGCAAAATTCCTGACAGTAAAAAGCCTGCCCCACTTTTCAATCCAAATTCCTGAATCACAATCCCGACAAAGAAGGACGCCGCCGCCAGTAAAAAAAGGGTATTCGTTTCGATCACACTGCCAAGCGCAATCCCCACTTCTGTCAGTGCAAGCATAACACCTGCAAATGCAATCTTTTTTGCATTTAGATGCATGAACACAGATCCCCTCCCATACATTCACATAATGAATCTGCGATCCACAGATCACAGCACATATTTCCGGTTCCACACGGAGAGGAATTACGATTGCCATATCCCTGACCAAACGGATTACTGTTATATCTCTGTGCTCCCCAGTTCAGCTGGTTCATCAGCTCTCTGTACTGCGGGTTATTCGGCTCCATATTCACTGCCTGCGCAGCATAATCCCTTGCCAGCACATTGTTGCCGACGCCGGCGTTGGCCATGGAACTTGCATAATACCATTGTGCAGTCCGGTCATTCATACGGTTCAACACATTGATCGCGTCCTGATATCTACGGTTATTGATAAAATTGAATGCTGCCTGCATCTCCGGATTCATATTATTGTACTGCTGGTATCCGCCATTGCCATAAGATTGATTCCCATAGGAATTATTCCCATAAGAATAGTTCCCCGAACCCGCGCCGTATCCGTAATTATATCCTCCATTCGCACGCTCTTTCATAATTTCATCATAAGCTTCCTGTACTTCTTTGAACTTTTCTTCAGCAAGATCCCGAAGTGGATTATCCACATTGGCATCCGGATGATATTTCCGGCTCAGTTCCCTGTATGCCTTTTTTATCTCCTCTTCCGACGCATTTGACGACACGCCAAGCACCTCATAAGGATTCTTTGTCATCTTCCTTTTCCTCGCTTTTCTTTTCTTGTATCTTTCTGTAATGTTTCCATACGCCATCGTACAGGATATTCCGCAGGATATCCACGTCCAGTACACATGGCAGAATTTCAAAATTTCTTGCGCATTCGCCGATCATCATGCACAGAATATCTCTGCATCTTTCTTCATATCCGGCTTCTTCACGCATCTTTTTCAATGGATTATAAGTTCCTTTTTCCAGATCCTTATCCAGATCTTCGTAAGCATCCATAATGTAAATATATTTGCCCAGATAGAAACCGATCCCTCGAAGCTGCTGTTCCCAGCAGTCTTCTTTATATACCATCATCTCTTCCATCAGCCGGCCAAAACAGCCTGCCGGATAGTCAACTTCCTGTACACCCTGGCTTTCATATTCCGAAAGCTTTGCCATTTCTTCTCTGATCACACGACTCTGCCTTGGATATTTCCGAATTGCTTTTTTTACTTTTCGCTTCAAAGCCATACTCCCGAAAAGCCCTGCTACTTTCTTCTCATCCTTCCAGTCATCTTCCAGATGATAATACGCCATGATCAGATTCATATCAGCCGCATACTCTGTGATCTCATTTTCCAGCATTGGCTGTGGCTTTAACGGATGCGTCTTACAGCGATGTCTTTCTGCCTTTGTTTCACTTTCATATAAAGAAGTAAGTAAAATGATCACAAATGTCATATCATAAGCAAGCGTAAGCTGACCTGCGCTGCCATACTGTCTCTTCAGCGACTGACAAAGGCCACAGTAATACGCTTTATATTTATGATAATCTTTTACTTTTAATTCCGGCTCATTCGCCGTCACATATCCGAACATGTATTACTGAATTCCTCTCATTGTAAGCTGGATCCGCTTCTTCTGCAAATCAACGCTCATTACCTTTACATCTACAATATCTCCTACGCTGACTGCTTCCAGTGGATGCTTGATAAAACGGTCCGTGATCTGGGAAATGTGCACCAATCCGTCCTGATGCACTCCAATATCGACAAATACACCAAAGTCAATGACATTTCGCACGGTTCCTTTCAGAATCATCCCTTCCTTCAGATCCTTCATATCAAGGACATCTGTTCTGAGAATTGGTTTCGGCATCTCATCTCGTGGATCACGCGCCGGTTTTTCCAGCTCTTTGACAATATCCCGAAGGGTGATCTCTCCTATTCCAAGTTCCTCAGCGAGCTTTTTGTAATCTTTGATGGTAAGAGACAGACCTGCAAGCTTGCCGCCTGCAATATCTTCCGGCTTGAAGCCCTGCTTTTCAAGAAGCTTTCCCGCCGCCTCGTAAGACTCCGGATGTACACTGGTTCCGTCAAGTGGATCGGTTCCACCCTGGATCCTCATAAACCCGGCACACTGCTCAAATGCTTTCGGTCCAAGTTTTGGTACTTTGAGAAGTTCTTTTCTATTCTCAAATTTTCCATTTTCTTCCCTGTAGGCAACAATATTTTTCGCAAGGGTTCCGGAAATACCGGAAATATAAGAAAGCAGCGGAGCCGATGCAGTATTTAAATCCACACCGACTTTATTTACACAATCTTCTACCACACCGCCAAGTGCTTCTCCTAATTTTTTCTGGTTCATATCATGCTGATACTGCCCGACACCGATCGACTGCGGATCGATCTTTACCAGTTCGGCAAGCGGATCCTGAAGACGTCTTGCGATGGATGTCGCGCTTCTCTGCCCGACATCGAATTTTGGAAATTCTTCTGTAGCAAGTTTACTTGCTGAGTACACAGATGCTCCCGCTTCATTTACGATCACATACTGCACTTTTTCCGGAATCTCTTTTAACAGTTCTACAATAAACTGTTCTGATTCTCTGGATGCTGTTCCATTTCCCAGGGAAATCAAAGAAATGTGATACTTTGGAATAATCTTTTTCAGCAGATCTTTTGCTGCCTGGATCTTCTTCGGAGTCGTAGGCGCTGTCGGATAAATTACAGTCGTGCCGATTACTTTTCCGGTCGGATCTACCACAGCAAGCTTGCATCCGGTACGGAATGCCGGATCCCATCCAAGCACAACCTGTCCGATGATCGGTGGCTGCATCAGAAGCTGCTCCAGATTCTTTCCAAACACAAGGATTGCACCATCTTCTGCTTTTTCCGTCAGTTCGTTTCTGAGTTCACGCTCGATTGCCGGTGCGATCAGCCTCTGATAGCTGTCAGCCACAACCTCTTTCAAAACCGGTGTTGTGTATGGATTATCCCTGCGGATCACTTTCTTTTCCAGATAACGGAGAATTTCCTCTTCCGGTGCTTCAATCTTAACACTCAGGAATTTTTCTTTTTCTCCACGGTTGAGTGCCAGCACACGGTGTCCGGCTACTTTGCTGACCGCTTCTGTAAAATCATAATACATCTCGTATACAGATTCTGCTTTTTCATCTTTTGCAACAGAAACCAGCGTACCCTTTTTGAAAGTCAGATCGCGGATCCTCTTTCTGTAATCTGCCTCATCTGAAATATTTTCTGCAAGAATATCTTTCGCACCGTCAATCGCTTCCTGTACGTTTTTCACGCCCTTTTCTTCAGAAACATATTTTTCTGCCTCTTTTTCCAGGGGCTCCTTACTATTCTGAAGAGAGATCAGAACCGCCAGTGGTTCCAGACCTTTTTCTTTTGCAATTGTCGCACGGGTCCGGCGCTTTGGTCTGTATGGACGATAAAGATCATCCACCAGAACCTGCGTCTCTGCTGCCACGATCTGTGCTTTCAGCTCAGATGTTAGCTTGCCCTGCTCTTCAATACTTGCAAGAACCTGTTCTTTTTTCTCTTCCAGATTCCGCAGATAGGTTAGTCGTTCATATAATTTACGAAGCTGTTCATCATCCAGTGTGCCGTGTGCTTCTTTTCTGTAACGCGCAATAAACGGAATGGTGTTTCCTTCATCAATCAGCTTTACAGCCGCATCTACCTGCCACTTTTTTACGCCCAGTTCTTCTGTTATTTTCTGGTTAATATCCATTGATATTCAATCCTCTCTTTTTGTTCGCTATGGATTTAATGATACCATGTCGTCTCTTATTTTTCAATTCCCGTTAAAATTACAGAGTTCGCTCGGTTTTCTTGTCTTTTTCTATTAAATATGCTATACTACAGCTAATCTGACTGAAAAGTTTTAAGAAAGGATTAACCAAATGTCAAGCGATATTGAAAAAGAGCCTCTGTCCAGACAACAGAAAAAATCAAAAGAAACCAAAGCACGTATCTTTCATGCAGCCAAGACAATTCTGCAGAAGCAGGGATACGATCAGCTTTCCATAAAAAATATCTGTGATGAAGCAGGTGTCTCCAACGGCAGCTTCTATCACCATTTCAAAACCAAAGATGATCTTTTATCTTATTATATTGAAGAACAGCCAAGCATCAATCCGGATCTTCTGGATACGCCGGAGGATGCAGATGAGGCAAAGATCGGTATCATCCACGTTTATCTGAATTACGCACAGTACTGCCGGGAACTCGGAGTAGAATTCATGTCCAACTACTACACACCGCGCAACCAGGCACTGAACCCAACGATCCGTACCGAGCGACCGTACCCGATCCTTACCGTAGAGAATTATCTTCGCAAAGCAATCGATGCCGGCATCATTGCGCCAAAAATTTCTCTGGATGAAATCTGCACTGATATCCGTATGCTGGTTATCGGAAATGTATTTGAATGGTGTCTGCATAACGGAGAGACGGATTTTGAAGGTAATATCCGCCGTTCGATCGGGCATTATCTGGATGGCATTTTCTGATTCCACAGATATGCCACATCGTAAAATGAATTTTTCATATTCCTTAGCTGAATTTTTACAGCACATATTTTCAAAAAAGGTGTCATGGATTTTTATGTCCATGGCACCTTTTCGGCTTATCTGTTGTTATATAAACTTGTACATCGTTGTTGTTTCGTAAGTTTCGCCCTTCTCGCATACCGGTCCGGCAAAATTCTCTTTGTGGATTGCATCCGGGAAGAACTGTGTCTCGAAGCAGGCTGCCTGGCGTTTGTGGTAATGCGCCCCGCCTTTTCCTTTGGCATCAACAATAAAGTTGCCTGTATAAAGCTGCATTCCCGGAAGGTCTGTATAAACTTCCATAGTGATTCCGCTCTCTTCCGAGGACATCTCTGCCACTTTCGCAAATTCTCCTTTATTGTTCAGAACCCAGTTATGATCATATCCTTTCCCGAAATTCAGTGCTTCATAATCTGTCTCGATTTCTTTGCCAATTGCTTTCTTTGTGCGGAAATCCATCGGTGTTCCTTCTACCGGTGTGATCTCACCTGTCGGAATAGACTCGGCATCGGCTCTGGTAAATGCATCTGCATCAATCCATACTTCCTGATCCAGTACATCTCCAGATGCATGTCCATCCATATTGAAATAACTGTGGTTTGTCATATTGATAATTGTATCTGCATCCGGCACTGCGTGATAAGCAATCTTCACTGCATTATCTTCTGTCAGAGTATATGTTACCTCAATATGTACAGCTCCCGGATATCCCTGATCACCATCCGGGCTGTCCAGTTCAAATGTGATATGATCATCTGCGTTTTCTTTTACCTTCCACATTCTCTGATTATAAAAATCCATTCCGCTGTGGAGGTTATTGCCATTATCATTCTTTTCAAGCTGATAGGTCACTCCGTCCAGGTCAAAGGATGCTCCTCCGATACGGTTTGCACTTCTTCCGACAATTGCGCCGAAAAACAGATCTCCTTCTTCATATCCTGCTGCCTCATCATATCCAAGCACAATATCACACGGCTTGCCTTCTTTATCCGGCACGATCACCTGTACCAGTGTTGCACCATAATCGGATACCGCAATCTCCATTCCGTTTTTATTTGTGAGCGTATATAATTTTGTCTCATCGCCTTTAACTGTTGCACCAAAATCTGTTACTTTCATTTCTCCTGTTCCGCCCTTTCTGTTAATTGTGCCTGTAAAACAGACATCTCTTTTACAGGTGTTATTGTACCATATTTTTTTTATTTTTTGCACCCTTTATCGTCGTTCTGCCATTTTGTGCATATTGCTGATATTTTTTATCATTTTGTGACAAAATTAACTTATTTGTCTATTTATTAACTTTGCTTGCAAGATTGTACTAAAATGCATACAATATTATTATAAGTGTGTCCATAGAGCTAGTCTATAGTATTCAGATGTTTTCCCTATAATTTTCTTCATCTGTCCTGTAGATTAGCAAAAAAAGTTAAAGGAGAAAAAAGCTATGAGTAGACTTGAAATCACTGCACCGGACAAAGCCCAGCTGGTTATCGAAGGGCTCTACAAAGATCTGGAGCGAAGAATCGAATCCAGTCCTCCGGGACTATGTCCTGTTGACATGACTCGTGCTTTCCTGGAGATGTGTCATACACATACCTGTGGAAAATGTGTGCCGTGCCGTGTTGGTCTGTGGCAGTTGAAAAACCTGCTGACCGACGTTATGAACGGGGACGCAACTATGGAAACATTAGACCTGATGGAAGAACTCTCTGTATCAATCATGGAAGGAGCTGACTGTGCGATCGGGTATGAAGCAGCTCATATGGTTTACAAGAGTCTGATGGGATGTCGTGAAGACTATGAAGAACATGTGCGCCAGGGAAGATGTACCTGCCAGTACGCACAGCCTGTTCCTTGTGTATCTCTGTGCCCGGCACATGTAGATATTCCGGGATATATCGCTCTTGTCGGAGAAGGACGTTACGCAGATGCGATCCGCCTGATCCGTAAGGACAATCCATTCCCGACCACCTGTGGTTTTATCTGCGAACATCCTTGTGAGGCACGCTGCCGTCGTAACATCGTAGACGATGCAGTCAATATCCGCGGCCTTAAGAGAATGGCTGCCGATTATGCCGGAAAAGTTCCACCGCCGCCATGCGCTCCATCTACCGGAAAGCGTATTGCCGTTGTTGGTGGTGGTCCTGGTGGATTAAGTGCAGCTTACTATCTGCAGCTGATGGGACACCAGACAACCGTATTTGAGATGCTGCCGGAACTTGGCGGTATGCTCCGCTATGGTATCCCGAACTACCGTCTGCCGAAAGACCGTCTGAACGATGATATCAATGCCATCCTTGAGACCGGCGTGAAGGTAGAATTTGGAAAACGTATCGGAAAAGATATGACAATCCAGAGCCTGCGTGAAGAATACGACGCAGTCCTTATTACAATCGGTGCAAGTACCGATAAGAAACTTGGTATCGAAGGCGAACACTCAGAAGGTGTCCTTTCTGCTGTTCAGTTCCTTCGTGATGTAGGAAAGAACCAGAACCCGGATCTTACCGGACAGGAAGTAGCCGTTATCGGTGGCGGTAACGTATCTATGGATGCTGTCCGTACTGCAAAACGTCTGGGTGCTAAAAAAGTCAGCATCGTTTACCGTCGCCGCGTGGCAGATATGACTGCCCTTCCGGCAGAGATTGAAGGTGCTGTTGCAGAAGGAATCGAAGTACAGACTCTGATGGCTCCTTCCCGCATCGAAACAGATGAAAACGGTCACGTAAAAGGAATCTACGTTACACCACAGATGATCAGTAAGATCAAAGACGGTCGTGCAAGTGTACGTCCGACAGGTGCTCCTGACGTATTCATTCCATGCCAGACACTGATCGTTGCGATCGGACAGGATATTGAATACCAGCACTTTGAAGAAGCCGGTGTTCCTGTACAGAGAGGTAAGATCTTAACCGAAAAATACGGCGGATTCGATAACATTCCGGGTGTATTTGCCGGTGGAGACTGTGCTTCCGGTCCTGCATCCGTAATCAAAGCTATTGCTGCTGCAAAAGTAGTAGCTGCTAACATAGACGAATACCTGGGATATCACCACATTATCAGCTGTGACGTTGAGATTCCTGAAGCGCGTCTTGATGACCGCCCGCCGTGCGGAAGAGTAAACATGACCGAGCGTGAAGCCTGCGAACGTGTCTGTGACTTTAACGGTGTAGAAAACTGCATGTCCGAGGCAGAAGCGAAACAGGAAGCCAGCAGATGTCTGCGTTGCGACCACTTCGGCTACGGCATTTTCAAAGGAGGTCGTGAAACATTATGGTAAATCTTACAATTGATAATATAAACGTATCTGTCCCGGAAGGTACTACCATCATGGATGCTGCCAAAATGGCGAATATCCCGATTCCAAAGCTCTGCTATCTGAAAGATATCAACGAGATCGCAGCCTGTCGTGTCTGCGTTGTTGAACTTGAGGGAATGGAACGACTGGTAACTTCCTGCAACAATGTAGTAAAAGAAGGTATGGTAATCCATACAAACAGTCCAAAGGTTCGTACAGCCAGAAGACAGACTGTACAGCTGATCCTTTCCCAGCACGACTGCAAATGTGCTACCTGTGTCAGAAGCGGTAACTGTACTCTGCAGAGTCTTGCCAATGACCTGAACATCATCGAAATACCATTTAAGCAGCGTCTGGAAGAATTCCCTTGGGATAAAGAATTTCCGCTGATCAGAGACTCACAGAAATGCATCAAGTGTATGCGCTGTATCCAGGTCTGTGACAAGATTCAGGATTTACATATCTGGGATGTAACAAGTACTGGTTCCCGTACTACCATTAATGTAACCGGCAACCATAAGATCTCCGAAGTTTCCTGTTCTCTGTGCGGTCAGTGTATTACCCACTGCCCGGTCGGCGCTCTGCGCGAACGTGATGATACAGAGAAAGTATGGGATGCAATCGCTGATGACAAGAAAGTTGTTGTTGCACAGGTTGCTCCTGCTGTACGTGCTGCATGGGGTGAAGCTCTTGGTCTTTCCCGTGAAGAAGCAACTGTCGGCAAAATCATGGATGCTCTGAAGAAAATGGGTGTTGACTATGTATTCGATACCTCCTTCACAGCAGACCTTACTATTATGGAAGAAGGAAATGAATTCCTGCAGAGATTTACAAAAGGCGAATTAAATCTTCGTCCGATGTTTACCTCCTGCTGCCCTGGATGGGTGCGCTTCCTTAAATCACAGTACCCACATCTGGTGCCACAGCTTTCAACAGCCAAGTCACCACAGCAGATGTTCGGTTCTGTTATGAAGAGTTATTTTGCAGAATCCATCGGTGTGAAACCGGAAAATATGTTTACTGTATCTATCATGCCATGTGTTGCCAAAAAAGGCGAAAGCAACATGGAACTGTTCTATGGTGAATATGCCGGACACGAGACAGACGTTGTACTTACAACTCGTGAATTGACACGTATGATCCGTTCTGCACATATTGATCCTGCTTCTTTGGTTGACCGCGAATGCGATCCTCTGATGAAAGAATGGACCGGTGCCGGTGTTATCTTCGGAACAACAGGTGGTGTTATGGAAGCAGCACTTCGTTCTGCTCACTACCTTGTAACCGGACGTAACCCTGATCCGGATGCATTCAAGATTGTCCGCAATCCAGGTGGACAGCCGGGTGTTGTAGAAGCTGAGATCCAGCTTGGAGATGCTACTGTTCGTGCTGCTGTTGTCAGCGGACTCGGAAACACACGAAAACTGATCGAAGCAATTGAACATGGTGAAGTACACTATGACTTCGTAGAAGTTATGGCATGCCCTGGTGGATGTGTTGGCGGCGGTGGTCAGCCGATTCACGATGGAGAAGAACTCGCTCAGACACGTGGCGAGAATCTCTACTTCCTTGATAAGAATGCACCACTTCGCTTCTCACATGAGAACCCGGATGTGCTCCGTCTGTACAGCGACTTCCTTGAGAAACCTCTTTCTCATAAGTCACATATGTTGCTTCACACGGATCATAACGCATGGGAGATGCCTAGATAAATCAAATTTTGCCCTCTAAAAGATTGTAACGAATATATAAATAATTTATAGAAACCGAGTATTCTATAAACTTAGATATAGAAATTGAGCCCTTCTATATCTCTAAAATCCAGAAATGGGAAATGACCTGCCATGTCATTTCCCATTTTTGAATTCAACAAAATAGTATATTCTTTTTATCCCCTCTAAGCTCTGTCAGATTCTTCTGTCATCTTCTTATAATACAGAATCAGATCTGCCGCCTGATCATAGGACAACTCTGTAGTGCTGACCGAAAGATCATAATTCTTCGACATTCCCCATTCCTGTCCGGTATAATCCTTACGAAAAGCGCTTCTTTTCTCATCCACATCCTGGATCTTACGTTTCGCTTTCATTCTGCTTGTAATATGATCACGCTCTTTCACGCGTTCAATTCGTGTTTCCATATCTGCATGGACAAATACACTAAAAGCTTCTTCTCGGTTTCTCATCAGATAACCTGCGCACCTTCCCATAATAATACATGGTCCTTCTTCCACAAGCTCTTCAATCAGCTTAAATGGATATGGTGTCTTCTTCGGTTCTGCAAAATTCATTGCGATTGAATAAAGAAGGCTGTCCACCGGCTGTTCATCCAGATACTCCTGCATTTCGTTCTCATATCCGCGCACCTTTGCAATTTCAAACAGCTTCTCTTTATCGTAAAACGCATAACCGGTACGCTTTGCCAGCAATTCACCGATTTCATGTCCGCCGCTTCCATATTCCCGTCCGATACAGATAATTGTTTTCTCCATATTCTGCACACTCCTCTCTAATACAGGTGATAGAAAATCGATGCACCTACAACCGTCATCAATCCGGCCACTGCAATAGAAAGACTGCTCATTGCTCCTTCAATCTCTCCAATCTCCATTGCCTTTGCCGTTCCCATAGCATGGGAAGCTGTTCCGATTGCCAGTCCTTTTGCAATCGGATGTTCAATTTTGCAGAGCTTACAGATTCCCTCTGCAAACATATTTCCAATAATCCCGGTAATTACGATCGCAGCAACTGTAATCGTCACAATTCCACCAAGCTCTTCCGAGATTCCCATACCGATCGCTGTGGTAATTGATTTTGGAAGAAGCGTTACATAGAACTGCTTCTTCAGGTGGAACAACATAGAAAATACCCACACACCGGCAAGGCTGGCAAATACACCTGTTGTAATTCCTGCAATGATCGCTTTCAGATTCTTCTTAAGAAGATTCATCTGCTGATAAAGCGGAATTGCAAGACAGACTGTAGACGGTGTCAGAAGGTAGCTCAGTACATTCGCTCCCTTATCATAAGTATCATAATCAATTCCAGTCACTTTTAGTACGATAATTACAAAAACAATCGAAACAAGAAGTGGATTGAAGATACCAATTTTTAACTTTTTACGCAGAAAAATTCCTGCCTCATATCCAAAAAGACTGATCGCCATACAAAAAAAGGTCGATCCATGCAGCATATTACTCATCCTTTTTCTCCTCTTTCTTCAGTACAAACTGAGCGGTTCTTCCACTCACGCCCATAACCAGCACTGTTGTCACTACAATCGTAACGATGATCGGAACAAGAACCGGTTTTAAGTCTCCCCATGATACCATCAGACCTACTCCTGCAGGGATAAAAAGCATCGGCATAATTTCAATCAGAAATCCACCGGCTTCATCAACTGCTTTCAAAGGAATTACTTTTGTCTGCAAACCTGCCAGTAAGATCAGCAAGCCATAAATACTTGCAGGAACCGGTAGTGGAAGGATTGCATGCAAAAGCTCTCCTGCAAAAGAAATCAATATGATAATCAAAAATTGTCTTATAAATTTCACAGCATTACCTCCATTCATTTTATGTTCATTTTTTAACACATGTACCAGAATAGCACTTTTAACACTCTGCCTCAATAAATTTTTGCATTTTTATTGTTTTTTTGACAATATCCTCTCATTCCGATGCTAGAATGAAACTAAATTTACAAAAGTGAAGGGATGACTTTATGTATCATTTTATAGCCAATCCTAACGCCCGCTCGGGGCAGGGACTTGCACTATGGGAAAAGATTAAATTAAAGCTGATAGCAGAACATATAGATTACCAGATCCATTTTACACATCACCGGCATCACGCAACGGAGATTGCCGCCGAGCTTACCGCCTCCGGGGATCCGGTTACGATCGTTGTACTTGGTGGTGATGGAAGTGTGGATGAAGTAATCTGTGGTTTGCAGAATTTAAGCCAGGTTACCCTCGGTTACATTCCGATCGGCTCTGGCAATGATTTTGGCAGGGGACTTGCCCTTCCATCCGATACCATGAAAGCTCTGGATCTGGTACTTCATTCTGAACAGACGCGCAAGATCAATCTTGGTATATTGCACTATCATGATAAGGTTCACCGTTTTGCCGTCAGTTCCGGAATCGGATACGATGCAGCAATCTGCCATCAGCTTTGTATTTCCAAGGTTAAAGTCATTTTTAACCGGCTCGGTCTAGGCAAACTTGCCTACGCAGCCTGCTCACTCTACCGTCTGCGCCGCTGTCAGCCAGATGAGATGGAAATCCTTCTGGACGATACCAAAAGTCTTCATTTTAAACGGGTTTTCTTTGCTTCTGCATTTAATCTTCCTTATGAAGGTGGTGGATGCAAATTCTGCCCGGATGCCAAACCGGATGATGATCTGCTGGACTTTATTGTGATTGCAGATGTTCCCAAAATTATTGCTCTGGCAATTCTGCCGACTGTGTTTTCCGGAAAGCATACCCGACTTCCAGGCGTACATATCTTCCGCTGTAAAAAAGCAGAAGTACACTCAAAAGTAGCACTTCCTGTACATTCTGACGGAGAACCGATTTATCTCCAGAAGGATGTTTCGTTCTCTCTCGAGCCTGAGGCACTGAAAATTATTACATAAAAGAAGGGGACTTTTCTATGCTGTTGTTTTGGATTCTTTTAACTGTTGTTGTATGTTTTTTCTTATATTTATATATGATCATGCCGAATACTTCCCGCCGAAGCAAAATCCACCCTTATCTCAAGCGGGATTATGCCCATCGCGGACTACATGATTCTTCCCGGCTGATTCCCGAGAATTCTATGCCGGCATTTCGTGAGGCTGTAAAACAAAATCTTGCCATTGAACTTGATATCCATCTCACCCGAGATGGAAAAGTAGTCGTATTCCATGATGAGTCTTTAAAGCGGATCTGCAATGCCGAAGGGACAGTTGAGGATTCCACGTTTGATGTGCTACAGCACCTGCATCTTTCCGGAACTTCGGAGCATATGCCACTTTTTTCAGATGTCCTTCGCTATGTCAATGGTCGGGTTCCTCTTCTGATTGAACTGAAGCTTCCGGACAGCAATATGAAGCTCTGTCCTGCCGCATGGGATATTTTAAAGGATTATAAAGGACCTTATATGGTCCAGTCTTTCAACTCCCTTGGAATCCGATGGTTTCACAAGCATGCGCCGCAGGTTCTTCGTGGACAGCTTTCTTCTGCCCTGACTCGCACGAATCCGGAAAATCCTTTTCTGGCGCGCTTTTGTGTACAGTTCCTGCTGACCAACCTGATCTGTCGTCCGGACTTTATTTCTTATAAACTTGCAGATACCGGCAATCCTTCCGTCTGGCTGAACCGCTATCTGTACCGTATTCCGATGGCAGTCTGGACACTCCGCAATCAAAAAGCTTATAAAACTGCACGGAATAAATATGATATGTATATCTTTGAAGGTTTCTCCGTAAAATAGAGAATAGAAAAAAATATGAATGTTTTATGAAGTCTGTTGTCGAGAAAAATTTTTAATGTTATACTACCTCTAGTAACAAGGAAGAAACATCTTCACCCGAAGGAGCTGATTTTTATCATGAGTCATATTTCAAACAAATTAAAGACACTGATGCATACATACAGCCATGCGTGGGTATTACTATATGCTTTTATTTATTTTCCATGGTTTACTTATCTGGAACGCCATGTGACCGACAATTATTTTGTAATCCATTCGGTATTCGATGACTACATCCCGTTCTGTGAATATTTCATCATTCCGTACCTGCTGTGGTTTGCTTATATTGCAGTCACACTGGGATATTTGTTCTTTAATGATAAACAAGAATTTTACAAAGCCTCCGCGATCATGTTCAGCGGTATGACCATTTTTCTGATCATCTGCACGGTATTTCCGAACGGACTGAACCTGAGACCGGAAGTATTTACGCGTGATAACTTCTGTATCGAGCTGGTTAAACGAATCTATCAGACGGATACACCTACGAATGTGCTTCCAAGTCTTCATGTATACAACTCTATTTGTTGTTACATCGCAATTTCCCATTGTGAGAAGCTTCAGCATTCCAGACTGATCCAGAAAGAATCTCTTGTTTTAAGTATCCTGATCATTCTGTCAACCATGTTCCTGAAGCAACATTCCGTAGTGGATGTAGTTGCTGCATGTGTGATGGCATATTTCATGTACTCACTAATTTATGCACAGGAAGGCGCAAAGTCACCACGACTTGCACGTCAGGTGATTTAAACACTTATAATTATTTTGTTTGTTCCAAAGAAAGGACATCGCATTTCGCAAAATCGAAAAGCAATGTCCTTCTTTTATTTCACCTTCCATGCACTAAACGCCGATGGCATGGAATATTCCTTTTGTATTTCTTCCGGATGTGCAAAGATCATCTCTTCTTTGCAGTTCTTCTCCAGTTCATCCACGATCACCTCATACGCAGTCATATGCCATTCGATATGACTGAAAATATGCTTCGCATTCCGCAGCTTTTTCACACGGACCGGTGCAAGCCCGATAGATTTGCTGTAAGCGGTTACTTCGTCCATCGTAAGCTTTCCGTCCAGATTCGGGAACTCATACATACCTGCAAGCAGTCCCTTATCCGGTCGTTTCCGGATTGCCACATGATCACCATCCTTAAAAATCAAAATGGTTCTCTCCTCAATCTTTCGCGCTTTTGCCTTTTTCTTCACCGGCAATTCATTCTGGATTCCCAGCCTTTTCGCCTCACAGATTCCCGTAAGAGGACAGATTTCACACTTTGCCTCCCCATTCGGCACACAGACAATCGCGCCAAGTTCGATCAGCCCCTGGTTAAAATCCGATGCTGCATCTTCCGGGATCACCGGTTCAATCGCATTTTCTATCTTTGTCCTGACGGACGCTTTCATAATATCCGCATCGCTCGCCAGCAATCTTGATACCACCCGGAGAACATTTCCGTCCACTGCCGGTTTTGGAATTCCATAGGCAAAAGAAGAAATTGCCCCTGCCGTATAATTTCCAATCCCCGGAAGCGCCTTGATCTCCTCATAATTTTCCGGAAATTTTCCTGCGTATTCTTCCTCGATCTTCTGCGCTGCTTTTTGCATATTGCGTACCCGGTTATAATATCCAAGCCCTTCCCAGAGCTTTAAAAGCTTATCCTCCGGTGCCTCAGCAAGATTTTTTACCGTTGGAAGCTCTGTCATGAAACGCTCAAAAAATGGCTTTACTGCTTCCACTCTCGTCTGCTGCAGCATAATTTCAGACACCCATACCCGATAGGCATTTACATGATGTCTCCATGGCAGATCCCGTTTCCGCTCTCTGTACCATTCCACAAGCAGCTCCGGTGCTTCATAGAGCTGTGGATTGTTAAGTACTACCGGAACTTCGTCCGCAATTGCAATGGAATCCTCCGTCACAAAACAGTCCTTTGCGATCACCTGAACCCCGTTTTCCGCTGCTTCTGCAAGAACATCTGCAAATTCTTTGTGAGTCCGTCTGTTTGGTGTAAAATAACGTACTCCTTTCATCTGGACCACAAAGAATACATAAGCCTCGTACCCATCCTGCACCGCTTCTTCCAGCTCTTTTAAATGCTTCACTGCCCGCTCGCTCGGTGCATCCGGAAACTTTACCACGCCTTCTTCTTCCAGCGTAACCCCTTTCACTTCTATAAACGCTTTTTTCTCTTCATATTCCACATACAGGTCAAACCTGGAATTCTTATAGGTAACTTCCGGTCTGACGATCTTCACGTCCTTGAACCATCTCCCGGCTTCAATCCATTCCTGCACCACTTTGTTTGTCACCTGGGAATCCATATTGATCAGCCGGTCAGCCTTTCTGACACCGATCAGATCCCAGCCAGTCTTACGCCCTGCACTTTCAGACTTCTGAACAAACACCTCTGCTCCCGGAACCAGAAGTTCTGCGCACCTCCCTGTGTTCTTCACATGGACCGTTTCTTCTTTTCCATTTATTTCTATTTTTGCTATAAATCGATTAGGGCGCTTTAAAAAGCGCCCCTTTTGTATTCTCTCATATATCATATTATTGCTCCCGGTTTCCGGCTATCACAAGTGGAATCTGTTCATGCTCCGCTTTTCGGATATACTCTTTGCTGATCTGCGAATCCGTAATGATCTTGTATACATCCTTAACCGGACAGATCACGGACACATACCCACCTCCGAATTTACTGCTGTCAGCAAGAACAAACACCTGCTGGGATGCTTCGAGTATCGCCCTTTTCACCTGCATCTGTGGTGTTGCGATGGATGTCAGACCCACATCAAAATTGATACTGTGTACTCCGATAAATCCTTTGTCTACATGAAATTTTTCCATATTCTCAATTGCTGCATCTCCCATCGTCGCTGCCAGATGACCGCCCACATGACCGCCGATCATATACAGTTCTACATGTCTCACTGCTGCAAGTTCATTTCCTACCAGGAGCGAATTCGTCACAACCGCAAGCCTCTTTTCCGGATGTTCTTTGATATGCATTGCCAGATAGAAGCTGCTGGATGCATCATCAATAATGATGGTATCCCTGTCTTCTATATACTCATATGCACACGCTGCAATCTCTCTTTTTCTCTCAGTATTCCGGTAAATACTTTCTGCCGCATATTTGCGTTTTACCTTATTCTCCAGACTGACTGCTCCCCCGTGTGTACGCTGCAGAAGTCCCTGCTGGTCCATATTCTTGATATCATTACGGATCGTCACTTCTGAACAGTTCAACTCACGGCTCAAATCCGCAACTCTTACTTTTCCATTTTCTGTTACTTTCTGTAATATATGATTCCGTCTTTCCTGTAACATTTTCCCCTCCACATAACAGGCTATCTCAGATGTACTCTGGCCGGTCCGAGTTTTTTTGTTGCCAATGTCAAAATCGGTACAAACTTGTCCCCAAAATCCGGTTTTGGTACAATCAATGCCTTTTCTGTCTCATAATAAAATCCAATTGTCTTTGGTGTTGTAACTACCTTCTGGATCTGTTCCCATTCATAAGTCTCTTTTTTATCAGCAAACTCTACCTGGATACCTTCATCATTGAAAGTCATTTCATTCGGAACGTGGTAACGTTCAATTCCTTTTACCTGCTTTTTAGAACGGTATTTCAGAAGCAATGGTGTATACGCAATAAACACAACCGCTGCTACCAGATAAAAAATAATCTGCACGGGTTTTATCTTTCCCATAACCAGCATGATGATTCCCATAAAAGCAATCGCTGCTCCCAGAATATTTGTCAGAAAACCTGCCAGTTTCGAATAGGTATGATATAACGTAAAGTCAAACAGGTATGTATCTGTCATCCGAACTGTAATTTTCTCTTCCATAAACACTTTCCTTTCTTTAATAGTTTTCACCCTTTCGTTCGACAACTATTCTCTATAAAACAAAAGTCCTCTTGTATTGTAACACACAAGAGGACTTCATTCCATAAACAAATTATAACATTTTTATTCTTCCGGTGCAGCTTCACCTGTAACTTTGTAGTGAGCCCATCCTTCCGGTGAGTAAATACCTTTCTGTTTCTTCTGCATCATCTTATCAAAGAACGCTGTTACGAAAGGAATCAGGAACAGTGTGATAATAGAAGCTGTTGCGCACTGTGCTGTTGCCATATCTACATACTGAGCCATTGTAGGATCTGCTTCACCAACTGCAGCCGGTGTCATGGCAGAGTTCAAAGCTGTTGTACCAATTGCAGCACCCATTGCGTTTCTCTCTTTCTTCGGAAGGAAGATATTGATCACGAAGAAGAAGATTACGGATGTTGCAGCGGAGATAAGTCCAAGTAAGATACCTGATGCTCCGGCTTTGAGGATTGTAGATACATCTGTCTTTGCTCCGATAGAGATTGTCATGAAGAATGTTACGATCGGCTGTGCTGTTGCGCAGGCTTTCTTGAATCCTTCGTCTAAGTTACCCCAGATGAAACCAATCAGGATCGGAACGATTGTTGCTACTAATGATTTAAACGGAATAGATGCAAGTCCTGTTGCTCCAAGAGCTACCAGTGTAAAGAACGGTCCGTCGTTCAGTGCAAGGATTGAAACAGCACCTGTATCTGTTGCATTACCAAACTGTGATGAAAGCGAAATATAAAGGGAACTGTTAGAGTTCGTAATTGCAGCGATCATAACAAATGGTGTGATTCCAAGGAATCCTGTCGGTCCGCAAACCCATCCTACGATAAGTCCCAAAAGGACACCAAGTAAGAATTTGATACCAGTCATTACAACACCTTTGTAAAGAGGCATACCAACCTGACGTACGTTGATCGATGCACCACAGACGATCAGAAAGAATCCCATCATACATGCATTTCCATCATAGAAAAGAGCTGTTACATAACCACCGATCTGATATACCTGTGGTACAAATGTAGCAAGTAATACTGCGATTACAAGCGGGATGATAACCAGACCACCCGGAAGGTTTTTCATCTTGTTCAGAAGATCAAGATCTTTCTGTTTTTTTGTTTTGTTTTCCATTTCCTCTTCCTCCATTTCTCTCTTTAGAAATTACTTCCTTGCCGCTTCATTAAACAGTCTCGTCACGATATCACATGCCGTATTGTCATTACCGGTAAGTCCACCTTTTCCTACCACCGGAAGTCCACTGTACGGACTGCCAATCAGACGACCAATGTCAGTCTGCGGAATTACATAGTCCAGAACCTCTATACACTCTACACCAAGCTGGTAGCATACATTTACCATGGTGTCCCCTCCGGTTGTATAAAGACCTGCTACTTTATCTTTTCCGACAATTTCCAGAACCTGCTGGATAATTGCCCCAAGACCTGCGTTAATACGGTTTGCACTCATTCCGCCTGCATAGTGACGCTTTGCATCTTCTTCATCCAGGTTCAGGAGTTCTCCGTGTAATGCGGTTTCAAAAAGAATCGCTCTCGGCGGAACCGGTGCTTTCATAAGTTCAACCGCTTTATTTACTGCTTTATATACTTCATCAAGGGCTGCCTCACCACCGTCAATCAGCGGAATCGGTTCAACACTGATGCGTACATGCCGTTCATCCTGACAGAGGATTTCCATCTGCTTTTTCGTAACAGGAGTTGCACTTCCGGCAGCGATCAGTACTGTCTTTCCTGTCTCATCTCCCTGTGGTGGAAGGTTCGGCTCTTCAACTCCAATGATATCTCTGTAATAAGCGAGTTTTGATGTGAACGGTCCCGGATCTACAGATACCACATCCCAATTCAGTGAAATACATGCCTGTGCAATATTTTCCACATCTTCCAACGTGATTGCATCTACTACGATTACCTGGCATTCGTCTGCACGTTCTTTTGCAAGCGCTTCTTTGATAGCTTCATCGCCCGCAAGCACTTTATCAAGTGTTACAAGTCCGACTTTTCTTCTGGTCTGTCCTTCCAGAAGACGTGGTATGTAGTTTTCTTTTACAGGTGTTCTTACATCCTGTGCAACCGGTGTATTGATCAGTGCCACTCCATCGATCACAGAATATCCGCCTACCAGAATTCTTCTGGACTGTGGCATAGCAGGTACTACAACCGCTACCGTATCCTCACTGAGCTGGTCGAGCATCGCGTCAATTTCAACACCGATGCCGCCTCGCATTGTGGTATCAATACGTTTCTGAAAATATTTTGCGCCCATACTCTTTAAGGCGATGGTTGCGTCTTTTACTTTATCATAAGCTTCATTCGCTGGAAGCGGACGGCTGTTGCTGCTGATGATGATCGCATCCAGTTCGTCAACACCCTCTGCTTTCATTGCTGCTTCTACGTTAAAGAATACTGCTGTTCTGGCCTTGCTTCTTGCAAGCAATACCCCCGTAGTGGTTGCTCCGGTAAGGTCATCTGCAACGGATCCAATAAGTGGCATGACTGATTCCTCGCTTTCTAAATTCCTCTCCTAATGACTTGTCTTATGCATTTTTCGCATGCTGTTTTGCCGCGTATTCTGCTACTACCTTTGTGGATTCGATCAGGCTGACGCAACCTGCGATTCCTTTTCCTGCAATATCAAATGCTGTTCCGTGGTCTACCGAACTTCTGATAAACGGAAGACCGAATGTAAGTGTTACAGACTTTTCAAAGTCAAGTGTCTTACAAGCGATATGTCCCTGGTCATGGTACAGAGAAAGGATTGCATCGTATTTTCCTGATTTACCAATGTGGAATACAGAGTCTGCCGGGCATGGTCCAACAGCATTGATTCCTCTTTCCTGAGCTGCTTTAACAGCCGGTCCGATGTCTGTGATTTCTTCTGTTCCGAATAATCCGTTGTCTCCGTTGTGCGGGTTCAGACCTGCTACAGCGATCAGTGGATTTTCGATTCCGACTTTACGAAGTTCTTTATCGATGTTGATTACATCTTCAAGAATTACATCCTTTGTTGCATAGTGACATGCATCAACCAGTGACATGTGACGGCTTACAAAGAATACTCTCAGTTTGTGGCATGAGAACATGGTCAGTGCATATGGTGAATGTGTCTGGTTCTGATAGATTTCTGTATGTCCAGGTTCTTTGATGCCGATCAGTTTGATTGCTCCTTTGTGGATCGGTGCTGTAGAAACTGCATCTACCTTCTTAGCCATTCCAAGTTCGATGGATTTCATGATCCAGTCAATTGCCATCTGTCCTGCAAGTGCCTGAACTTCACCCCATTTGATAGAGTCTGTATCATAATCACCTGTCTCAAGTACATCTACTGTACCGAATTCATATTTTGCTTCTGAAGGATCTTCGATCTTGTTATATTTTAATTCTTTTCCAAGTACTTTTGCTGCTCTGTCAAGAATAGCAATGCTTCCGATCACAAACGGTTTGCAGCATTCATGGATTCCTTCATCAAGCATAGTTCCCACTACAATCTCTGGTCCGATACCTGCCGGATCTCCCATTGTGATAGCTGTTACTGGTTTGAAAATTGTTTCGCTCATTTTCGTTCTTCCTTTCGTTTTGTTTTATTTTAATTTGTGTTTCCTTTTGTTTTATGTTTTTATTTTATAGCGTTTTCATCGTTTTCGCAACAGTTTTTTACCTTTTCGTAAGATTTTATATTTTTTGCACCACATTTTTATGCATTTTAAACATATTATCTTGTTATTGTTTTCGTTTTCTTTCGTTTTTTCGTTTGTTTAATATTTATCGTAACTTTTCGTGGTTTTACTTTCGTTTCTGCCATTGTTTTTTCCTTATCCGCGTAGTATAATTTTCTCAGAATCTAATATTGATAAAATCTTAAGGAGGACACTATGCAGAAGAAACTTTATTTTGGAAGTAATCTGAAAATGTACAAAAATATTCAGGATACCGTTGCTTACCTGCAGAAGCTTGTAGAAAATACGAAGGATATCAGCCGTGATGAGATCGAGCTTTTCATCATCCCTTCTTACACCACACTGGAAAGCGCTACAAAAAATGTAGATCGGGACTATGTACTTCTCGGCGCCCAGAATATGTGCTGGGAGGATCAGGGACAATTTACCGGAGAGATTTCCCCTCTTATGTTAAAAGAACTCGGACTTGATCTGGTTATGATCGGACATTCCGAAAGACGTCATGTATTCGGTGAAACAGATGTAGAAGAAAACAAAAAAGTAAAAGCAGCATTAAACCATGGCTTCACTACTTTATTATGTATCGGCGAGACCGCAGAAGAAAAAGCTTTCGGAATCAGTGCAGAAGTACTCCGCACACAGCTCAAAGTCGGATTCCATGATGTTCCTGTTTCTCAGGTGGGCAAGATCTGGGTTGCTTACGAACCGGTATGGTCTATTGGTGTAAACGGAACTCCGGCAACAGCTGACTATGCTGAAGAGATGCACAAAGTCATCAAAGGATGCCTCCGTGAAATTTTCGGCGAAGAAGCAGACAAGATTCCTGTATTATACGGTGGAAGCGTAAATCCGGGCAATGCAAATGAACTGATCGTTCAGCCATCCATCGATGGACTCTTTACAGGACGTGCTGCATGGGATGCAGATAAATTCGACAAGCTGATACGTGACGCTAAGGCAACCTACGAAGCACAGTAACCGGACTTCTCCAGTACAAAGTAAACTATGCCTTTTCGATTCACTGAAAATACAGATCCCATTAAATTCAAAAGCGGGGCAGTAAAAGGTTTGTCCTTTACTGCCCCGCTTTTCTTTTACCAATCTGTATACAGATCTATATTTCCGGATCCACTTCCGGTATCATATACTTTTCCAGCACCAAGTGACGTCTCTACAACTGTTCCTCTCGGGTAATCATCACTTGCCAAAACAATGTAACCATCGGCATCCCTGATTGTTCCGTCACTTGCTATATGGCGTCCTGGGATCGCAAGCCCTCCTCCCGGAAGTACCTTCTGGGAATAGTAAGTCTCGGTATGTCCATTATACCAGATCCTTCCCTTTGACGGGGTAAGACCGCCTGATGGGATCACATAGCCACCACTTCCGGAATTGGAAGAATCGGAACTAGTATTATTCGATGAATTGTTGTTGGAAGAATTATTATTTCCAGAAGAACTGTTATTCCCAGCTGAACTGCTGTTCCCGGAATTATTGCCCGCAGATGTATTACTTCCGGCGGAAGCTGACGCCTGCTTTGTCTCTTCCTGTGCCTTTTTTGCCAGCTGCTCATCCGCTTTCCTCTGGGCTTCCTCCTCCTGCTTTTTCTGTGCCGCACGTGCCGTCTCAAGCTGTGCATTTACCGTGGCAAGGTCTGTCGAAGTCTCTTCTGCTTTTGCCTGCAACGCTGCCTGTTCACTGTCAAGCTGGCTTTGCAGGTCAAGCAGCTCCTGCTGCCTGCTTTTCAGTTCAGCCTCTTGCTCTTCAATACCTTCACGTACTTTCACCATATTCTCCAGCATATCCTTATCGTACTTTGTAATATTCTGGATAAAGTCTACACGGTTCAGAAACTCTCCCATACTTTTTGCTTCACATATCATAGAAAGCAGTGTGTCCGAACCATTTTCATACATGTACTTAATTCGAGTCTTCATGTTTGCATACTGTACTTCCTCGTTATTACGGGAAATCTGGAGCGATGCTTCCAAACGGAATACTTCATTATTAGACTCTTCAATTTTCACTTCTGTCTCAGCGATTTCATTGCTGATCGTAACCAGATCCTGGTTGATCCCTTCCAACTGACTCTGTAGATTACTGGTCTTATCTTCGAGGCTGTCCACCTCTTCTGCATGTACCGACATCCCCGACAGCGCGATACCGAATGCACAGATCAGAGAAAGTCCGCACTGTACGATTCGTTTTTTCTGCATTTTCATAAATGTAATCCTTTCTTGAATGTTTTGGGGTAACACTAAGATAGTATATACTATTTTAATCAAAAGAACAACCTTCTATTTTCTGGAAAGGCCTGTACACAGCCATTTCTTCCCATTTTCAACATACAAAAAGCTTCTTCAGATGCCATTTTTCTCTAAGTGTATGACAGCAAAAAGAAGCAGGCTTTTTGCTGATTTCAATCAGTTAAGCCTGCTCCCTTTTCAGCAGAGCCTATGCTGTCGGCTCTGCAACTGTTTTATTTTTATCTTTTTTCACTCTGTATCCAGCAGTTGTTCTGCAGATGACCGGATCAAAGATCAGGAACATTGCCGGAAGGACAGTCAGTACTACGATCACACTGATGATCGCTCCTCTTGAAAGAAGTTCACAGATAGAACCGATCATATCAACCTGTGTATAACAAGTCACACCAAATGTTGCTGCAAAAAAGCTCAGTCCACTAGTAATGATCGATGGCATACTGATTCTGTGTGCAATCGCAACAGATTCTTTCTTACTCTTGCCTTTCATACGTTCTTTCTGATATCTGGTCGTCATAAGGATTGCATAATCAACGGTTGCTCCCAGCTGGATTGCTCCGATAACGATACTTGCAACGAACGGAAGACTCTTGCCCTGATAGAACGGAATCGCCATATTAATCGTAATCGCAAACTCGATAACCGAAACCAGAATGATCGGAAGCGAGATGGATTTAAATATAAGCAAAATGATAATAAAGATTGCTGCGATTGAGATAACATTAACCCTTGTCAGATCGATATCTGTTACATCCTGCAGGTCTTTCATCAGTGGTGCTTCACCGATTACCATTCCAGACTTATCATAGGATTTTACAATCTTATCAATCTGTTTGATCTGTTTGTTGACCTGCGGAGTTGCAGACTCATACTTGGTACATACAAACATCAACTCGGTATCCTTACCCTGAAGCATACTCTTTACATCATCCGGGATCATCGATTCCGGAATAGAAGATCCAACGATGGAGTTAAGTCCAAGTGTCCATTTTACACCTTTGACATCATCAATTTCACTCATCATTGCCTTTTTTTCTTTGGCATCCATGTCTTTATCTACCATAACTATATGCATTGTACTCATATCAAAGTCATCTTTCAGTTCACTGTTTGCCACATTTGATGGAAGTGACTGTGGAAGCGACTGTGCAATATTATAATAAATTTTTGTATGATTATTGCCATAAATAGCAGGAATAAGCAAGATCAGGAAAGCAACGATCCATACTTTGTAATGTTTGGTGATAAATGCTGAAACCTTATCCATGCTCTTGATCAGCGGTTTATGCTTGGTTTTCTCAATCGGTTTATCAAAGATAAGAATCATTGCCGGAAGGATTGTTACACAGCAAAGCACTCCAATAATAACACCTTTTGCCATAACAATACCAAGATCACGACCAAGTGCAAATGTCATAACGCAAAGAGCTACAAATCCTGCTACTGTGGTGACAGAACTTCCTACAATGGATTTGAATGTATTAGAAAT
The DNA here is from genome assembly GCA_934320645.1 of uncultured Bariatricus sp. Taxonomy (GTDB): domain Bacteria; phylum Bacillota; class Clostridia; order Lachnospirales; family Lachnospiraceae; genus Allocoprococcus. The sequence goes on along the minus strand of CAKRFP010000026.1, from coordinate 864 downwards.
CGCATGTCCCATCGCACGGTTCTTATCTCCCGGGAAACGGCGCTTGTTCTCTTCGTAGCTATTCAGCAGGAAAATGGAGTAATCCATCGTAACACCCAGCTGCAATACCGCCGTCAGCGCTTTTGTAATGTAACAGATCTCGCCAAGGAAAATGTTACTTCCCAGATTATATACAATCGCTGCACCTATACTGATCAGGAAAAAAATCGGTACCAGGAAGGATTCTCCGGTAATTTCCAGCACCAGAAAAGAAAGAATTGCCGCAATTACAACATAAATCGGGACTTCTTTCATTGCTACATTCTTGATATCGGCTACAACACCTGTCATACCTGCAATAAAACACTGTTTGCTGGCAATCTTACGCATCTCACCGACTGCATTCATTGCTTCGTCAGATGAAGTCGTATTGTCAAATAATGCGAGCATCAGTGTCGCATCTCCGTTGTAGAAGGCTTTTCTCAAATCGGATGGAATCATCTCTACCGGCAGTGAAAGATCTGCCACATCACCATACCATAATACTTTTTCGACATGATCAACCTTATTAAACTGGTCTGCCAGCTTCTGGATATCTTTCATGTCCGTATCCTCTACAACAGCCATGGCGAATGCACCCATACCATATTCATCCACCATAACGTCCTGTCCTTCTACCGTTTCCAGTGATTCCGGAAGGTAACTGAGCAAGTCGTAGTTAATTCTTGTCTTCGCCATTCCAATAAATGACGGAATCAAAAGCAGTATCCCCAGTAACAAAATTATAAATCTGTGTTTTGCTATCCATTTTCCCACTTTGACCACAATAATCATCTCCCTGTCTTTACATTTTTATTCTATAGAATATTATACAAAAAAATGACT
>CAKRFP010000025.1 GCA_934320645.1 uncultured Bariatricus sp. | reverse complement strand
AACCGTTATGAACGACGTACCTGACGAGGCAGTTGTCGTGAGACAATTGTAAAATGAGGTGGAACCACGAAGTATATAATACTCTCGTCCTCTGTTTATACAGAAGACGGGGGTTTTTTATTTCATAGGAAATTCCAAAGGAACTTCCTATGAAACAAAAGGCACTGCGTGCCGGAGATGCGCACTCGCACGAAGATGAAGAATGTCGCAAGCGACCGCGCTCGGCGCGAGAATATTCCGACGGAACTTCTAAAAGGCGTGTTCGATGATTAGTAGAGAGAAGAGAAAGGAAAAAGATTATGATTATCGTATTAAAACCAAGAACAAGTGATGAAAACGTAAAACGAGTTGAAAATATGGTTCGTGCAAAAGGACTGGAAGTACATACTGTAAAAGGTGAGGATCTTACAATTATTGGCTGTATCGGCGATACGGTCCGTGTAGATCCAAAGCTTTTCGAAGTAGACTCTTCTGTTGAGAAGGTTATGCATGTACAGGAACCTTATAAACTCGTAAACCGTGCATTCCATCCGGATGATACCATTGTAGATGTATCTGGTGTCAAAGTTGGTGGCGGGCATCTGGCACTGATCGCCGGACCTTGTTCTGTAGAGTCAGAAGAGCAGGTGATCGAGATCGCAAAGGCTGTTAAGGCATCCGGTGCAAATATGCTCCGTGGCGGTGCGTTCAAGCCGAGAACAAGCCCATATTCATTCCAGGGACTTGGCCTTGAAGGTCTGGAAATCTTATGTGCAGCAAGAGAAGAGACAGGACTTCCGATCGTAACAGAACTGATGTCACCGGAATATCTGGACATCTTCGATGAAAAGGTAGATCTGATCCAGATCGGTGCACGTAACATGCAGAACTATGATCTGTTAAAACAGCTCGGACAGACCAAGAAACCGATCCTTCTTAAGAGAGGACTTAATGCAACTTACGAAGAATGGATGATGTCAGCAGAATACATTATGGCATCCGGAAATCCAAATGTCATCCTCTGCGAAAGAGGAATCCGTACCTTCGAGACTTATACCAGAAATACACTGGATCTTCAGTCTATTCCGGTAGTAAGAAAACTCAGCCATCTTCCGGTTGTTGTAGATCCAAGCCATGCAGGAGGAAAATGGTGGCTGGTTGATCCGATGGCAAAAGCAGCCGTTGCAGCAGGAGCAGACGGACTTCTGATCGAAGTACACAACAGTCCGGAAACAGCACTTTGTGACGGAGCACAGTCGCTGAAACCGGAAAAATATGATACACTGTTAAAAGAAATTGCCGGAATCGCAAAAGCAGTCGGTAAAGAAATGTAAAAAACAGCAGCCTGGGAGGAACAAAACGATGAAAATGACGGTAGATTTAAAGGAACACAGTTATCCAATCTATATTGAAAGAGGGATTTTAAAAGAAGCGGCAGATAAGATTTCAGAAGTGTATCAGGGATCCAAGATCATGATCATTTCGGATGACAGAGTCTATTCTTATTATGGAGAAGCACTGAAGAAAAATCTTTCTGAAAAATACGAGTGTATGGAAACCGTGATTCCGCACGGAGAGCCGTCAAAAGCATTTGAAACCCTTCCGGGTGTATACAGTTCGCTTCTGGAAGCAAAGATTTCCAGAACAGATCTGATCGTTGCACTTGGCGGCGGAGTTGTCGGAGATCTTGCCGGATTTGTGGCAGCAACCTTTCTTAGAGGAATCAAGTTTGTACAGATTCCGACATCAATCCTTGCACAGGTAGATTCCTCTGTCGGCGGAAAAGTTGCAGTTGACCTGCCACAGGGCAAGAACCTGGTAGGAGCATTTTATCAGCCAAAGATGGTACTGATCGATCCGGATGTACTGGAAACCCTGCCGGAACGTTATGTGACAGACGGTATGGGAGAAGTCATCAAATACGGATGCATCAAAGACCGTAAGCTCTTTGATCTTCTGGAAGAATGCGGATCCTATGAGAATCTGAAAGAACATTTGACAGATGTGATCGCAACCTGCGTCGATATCAAACGCCGCGTTGTAGAAGAAGACGAATTCGATACCGGAGAGAGAATTCTTCTGAATTTCGGACATACCCTTGCCCACACCATTGAGCAGCATTTCCACTACGAAAGAGAAAGCCACGGTGAGGCCGTAGCCATCGGAATGTACCAGATCACAAAGATTGCTGAAGAAAAAGGACTCACCAAAAAAGGCGAAGCCGAGCATATCCGCAAAGTCCTGGAAGCTTATAAACTTCCGATAAAAGCTGATGTCCCACTCCCACAGCTTACCGAAGCAATCAAGCTGGATAAAAAAACACTGAATAATCAATTAAAAGTTGTCCTTCTCCATGAAATCGGAGATTCCTATACATACCCGACTGGACAGGAATTCTTTGATGGAGACAGGATGGTATAAGAAAAAGTATTGTTTGGCGGGAAAGTGAAACTATACCAACCAACAGCCGCAAGAGAATATAAAACAGGACAAGTTCACTTATTGTGCAATGGAGATGAAACTCAAAAATCGTGGAAGCCTTTGCTGAACACGATTTTCGCTCTAAGAGGTTCATCGGAATGGTTTGCACAATGGAACTTGTCCTGTTTTATATTCTCTTGCGGCGTCCGTTCGTCAATTTACACTTACTTCCCCGCCAACAAAATTTATCTCATATTTCTCTTCGCAAGCAAATCATGAATCTTATCCGTCGGATTCATAACCGCACTGATAGATGTAGAATGATTCATCGAATCAATGATCAGTGCAAGGAACTTACTCATATCTGCTTCGATAAAATACGGTTTATCATGAAGCTGAGGAGGCAGATAGGTCAGATTGGTTGTGATCAGTCTGTCTAGATATCCCTTTTCATAATATTCATCGAACTTGTCAAGACCTTCTGTGAAGAGACCAAAAGTAGTACATACAAATACACGCTCTGCTCCGCGGTCTTTTAACTGTCTGGTAACATCCAACATACTTTCACCGGAAGAAATCATGTCATCAATAATGATAACGGTCTTTCCATGTACATCATCACCTAAGAATTCATGTGCAACAATCGGATTTTTACCATTTACGATGGTAGAATAGTCGCGGCGTTTGTAGAACATACCCATATCAACGCCAAGCACGTTGGAGAAGTAGACTGCTCTCTGCATCGCACCTTCGTCCGGGCTGATGATCATCAGATGATCCTTGTCGGCTTTCAGATCCGGTTCCGCTTTGAACAGAGCTTTGATGAACTGATACAGAGGGTTGAAGCTGTCGAAACCATTGAGTGGGATCGCATTCTGTACACGCGGATCGTGTGCATCAAAGGTCAGGATATTGGATACGCCCATTGCAGTCAGTTCTTCCAGAGCCATTGCACAGTCCAGAGATTCCCGTTTGGTTCTCTTGTGCTGACGGCTTTCGTAAAGGAATGGCATGATTACATTTACACGGTGAGCCTTTCCGGTAGAAGCGGAGATGATACGCTTCAGATCCTGATAGTGATCATCCGGTGACATATGATTGATATGTCCGTTTACGGTATATGTCAGGCTGTAGTTGCAGACATCTACCATAATGAAAAGATCTTTTCCACGGATACTTTCTCCGAACATTCCTTTTGCTTCCCCCGAACCAAAACGTGGGCAACTGTTCTTTGCGAGATAAGAATCTGCTTCATAAGATGAATAGATTGCAGGATCCAGAAAATCATGCAGAGAATTTTTACGGAACGATACGATGTACTGATCCACTTTTTCTGCCAGATCCTTGCAACTTTCCAGGGCAGCAATTTTAAGCGGTGCTGTCGGAAGAGCTTTTTCCATAAGTTCGATATTTGTCATGAGTGCCTCCTTATAATAAGCGTTTTATGCGCTTTTTATCTAATCTTACTTATCTTTTATACCATTATTTAAAAGCAATGACAAGAAAGAGGCGTTAAAAAATTGCATTTTTTGAAGAAATCTAGTATGATATAGAAGCAGAATTCCGAATAAATATCAGGAGGAAGAAAATATGAGTAAACCAGTTGTTGCCATTGTAGGGCGTCCGAACGTTGGAAAGTCGACGCTTTTTAATGCACTGGCAGGAGAAAAGATAGCAATCGTTAAAGATACTCCGGGCGTTACCCGTGACAGAATTTATGCAGAAGTGAATTGGCTCGATAAAGAATTTACACTGATCGATACCGGTGGAATCGAGCCGGACAGCCGTGATGTGATCCTCTCACAGATGAGAGAACAGGCACAGATCGCAATTGATACCGCAGATGTCATTCTTTTTATGACAGATGTAAAGCAGGGACTTGTGGATTCGGATTCCAAGGTGGCAGATATGCTCCGCCGTTCCCACAAGCCAGTCATCCTTGTTGTCAACAAAGTAGATAATTTCAACAAGATGCTGCCGGACGTATACGAATTTTACAATCTGGGAATCGGAGATCCGGTTCCGATCTCGGCATCCGAACGAATTGGAATCGGAGATATGCTGGATAAGGTTCTGGCACATTTTCCGGAAGGGGCAGGACAGGAAGAGGAAGATGACCGTCCGAGAGTTGCAATCGTTGGAAAGCCGAACGTTGGTAAGTCTTCGATCATCAATCGCCTGATCGGGAAAGACCGTGTAATCGTATCGGATATCGCAGGAACCACAAGAGATGCCATTGACACAGAAGTTGTGCACAATGGAAAAGAATATGTATTTATCGATACGGCAGGACTTCGCCGTAAGAACAAGATTAAGGAAGAACTGGAACGCTACAGTATTATCCGTACAGTGACTGCTGTAGAGAGAGCGGATGTGGTTCTGGTTGTGATTGATGCGGCAGAAGGCGTAACCGAGCAGGATGCCAAGATTGCCGGAATCGCACATGAGCGTGGAAAAGGTGTCATCATCGTTGTCAACAAATGGGATGCCATCGAGAAGAACGACAAGACAACGAGAGAATATGAGCACCAGATCCGTATGGTACTTTCGTTCCTGCCTTACGCAGAGATCATGTATGTATCTGCATTGACAGGACAGAGACTTCCGAAGCTTTTTGACATGATCGATACTGTGATTGAGAACCAGACACTCCGTGTAGCTACCGGTGTCCTCAATGAGATCATGACAGAAGCCGTTGCAATGCAGCAGCCGCCGTCTGACAAAGGAAAACGTCTGAAACTTTACTATATTACCCAGGTAGCGGTCAAACCACCGACATTTGTCATCTTTGTAAATGATAAAGAACTGATGCATTTCTCTTACACAAGATATCTGGAGAACAAGATCCGTGAAGCGTTTGGTTTCCGCGGAACTTCTCTTAAATTCTTTATCCGGGAGAGAAAGGAGAAGGACAAATAAGATGGAACGTCTTGTATGTTTGGTAATCGGCTATATTTTCGGGCTGTTCCAGACCGGCTATTTTTACGGAAAGACAAAGGGTGTGGATATCCGCAAGATGGGAAGCGGCAATGCAGGCTCTACCAATGCACTGCGTACCATGGGAATCAAAGCCGGTATGATCACACTGCTCGGAGACTGTTTTAAATGTGTGATCGCCGTTCTGGTGGTTCGTGGAATTTACGGACAGTCCCATGCGGATATCTTGCCACTGCTTTCGTTGTATGCAGGTTTCGGTGCAGTGCTGGGACACAATTTTCCGTTCTATCTCAAGTTCAAAGGTGGAAAAGGGATTGCAGTTACAGCCGGCATGATCCTGTCAACGGATCTGCGGATCGCGGCAGTATGTCTGATTGTATTTATCACCATCGTTGCCGTGACACGCTATGTATCACTTGGATCCCTTGTGATCTCCGTACTCTTTCTTGTCGGACTTGTGATCGATGGACAGATGGGAATGTTTGGAATGACGCAGAAGTATCTGCTGGAAATGTATGGAATCGGAGTACTCTTTGTCCTTTCTGCATTTATTCGCCACCGTGCGAATATCGGACGCCTGAGAAACGGGACAGAGAGCAAGATCAGTTTTTCAAAAAAGAAAAAATAAGAGGTAATAACTATGGCAGAAATCGGAGTGATCGGTTCCGGAAGCTGGGGAACAGCCCTTGCACTGGTACTGAATAAAAACGGACATCATGTGACCATATGGTCTTATTTAAAAGAAGAAGCAGATGAGATCCGCGAGAAGCGGGAGAATCCAAGTAAGCTTCCGGGGGTTCCAATCCCGGAGGAGATTGAGATCACAACAGATCTGCAGGGAAGCGTGGAAGGCAAAGATGTGGTTGTTCTTGCGGTTCCGTCCATGGCGACCAGAGTTACGGCAAAGAAGATGTGTCCGTATGTCAAAGAAGAACAGATTCTGGTCAATGTGGCAAAGGGAATTGAAGAAGGAAGCTTAAAAACACTTTCCGAGCAGATTGAGGAAGAGATTCCGCAGGCAAATGTGGCAGTCCTTTCCGGACCGAGCCATGCAGAGGAAGTAAGTCGTGAACTGCCGACAACGGTTGTAGTCGGTGCGACCACACAGGAGACCGCAATTTATCTGCAGAAGATCTTCATGAATGATGTGTTCCGTATCTATACAAGCCCGGACATCAAAGGAATTGAACTGGGAGGTTCCCTGAAAAATGTAATCGCCCTTGCAGCCGGAGTCGCAGACGGACTCGGATACGGGGACAACACAAAAGCCGCACTGATCACCAGAGGAATTGCGGAGATCACAAGACTTGGTGTAAAGATGGGCGGAAAGCTGGAATCCTTTACCGGTCTTACCGGAATCGGCGATCTGATCGTTACCTGTGCAAGTAAGCACAGTCGGAATCGTAAGGCAGGTGTCCTGATCGGGGAAGGCATGACGATGGAAGAAGCAATGGAAGAAGTCAAGATGGTCGTAGAGGGCGTGTATTCCGCAAAAGCGGCAAGAGAGCTTTCTGAGAAATACGACGTATCCATGCCGATCGTGGAAAAAGTCAATCAGGTACTCTTTGAAGGAAAGTCTGCAAAGGATGCTGTACGGGAACTGATGATGCGTGACGGACGTAGCGAATACAGTACCCTTCCGTGGGATTAAAGATTCAAAGAAATTTCATAAAGTCTTAATGGAAAATCCTTCTGTATAGGCGTATAATGACGTGTATACAGGAGGATTTTTTGTATGAAATTCGGAAAAAAAGAAAAAGAAACACAAGAGGAAGAAGTTGTCCGCGGCGAGATCCAGCGAGTGATCCCGGACTACCGGGTGGGACTAAGTCCGGAGCAGATCCGGGTAAGGGAAGAGAATGGCTGGACCAATGATGAGGTTGCCTCACCGGGACTTACAACAAAAGAGATTGTTCACAATAATATATTTACCTATTTCAACCTGATTTTCCTGATCCTGGCGATTCTGCTGTGTCTGGTGGGATCTTTCCGGAATCTGACGTTCCTGCCGGTCATCATCGGCAATACTCTGATCGGGATCATTCAGGAGATCCGTTCCAAGAAGGTGCTGGATAAGCTGACCATGTTAAATGCACCGCGTGCAGAGGTTATCCGTGGAGGAGTATCGCTGAATCTGGAAGCGAATAAGCTGGTTGTAGATGATATTGTGGTATTCCGCGCAGGGAACCAGATCTGTGCGGATGCGATCGTAGAGGCGGGCGAGGTTCAGGTCAATGAATCTTTGCTGACCGGTGAATCTGATGAGATCACGAAAAAAAGGGGCGACCGTCTGATGTCGGGAAGCTTTGTGGTATCGGGAAGCTGTCATGCACGGCTGGATAAGGTCGGGGCAGATTCCTATATTTCACAGCTGACTCTGGAAGCGAAGGCAATGCAGCAGGGAGAGCAGTCCGAGATGATCCGTTCTCTGGACAAGCTGGTTAAAGTGGTCGGAATTGCACTGATCCCGATCGGAATCATTCTGTTTGCACAGAGTTATTTCTTTAATCACGACACCTTCCGCCAGAGCATTATTTCCATGGTTGCAGCAGTGCTTGGTATGATCCCGGAAGGGCTTTATCTGCTTGCGAGTGTGGCACTTGCGGTCAGTGCGATGCGGCTTGCATCGAAGAAGGTGCTGCTTCATGATATGAAGAGTATTGAGACACTGGCGCGGGTCAATGTCCTCTGCGTCGACAAGACCGGTACGATCACGGAAGACAGCATGTGTGTCAGTGAAGTGGCGAAAGCCAAGGCTTACGATGAAGAAAAGATGCCGGAGCTGAATCAGCTGATCGGGGATTTCGTCAAGGGAATGGACGCAGACAACAGCACCATGCGTGCGATGAAAGAGCATTTTACAGAGCACTCGGAAAAAGTTCCGAAAAAAGTGATTCCATTTTCTTCTACGGTAAAGTACAGTGGAGCGATCTTTGAAGATGGCGCGTATGTTCTCGGGGCACCGGAGTTTGTGCTACGTGAGGATTATACAAAGTATCAGGGACGGATCGAACAGTATACGTCCAAAGGATTTCGTGTCCTGGTATTTGGAAGCTATGTAGGAGAGCCGGACGGCAAGCCGCTTACCGGATCTGTGATCCCACTGGGATACATCCTGCTCCTCAATAAAGTCCGGAAGGAAGCACCGGCGACCTTCAAGTATTTTGCAGACCAGGGGGTTGCGATCAAGGTCATTTCCGGGGATAATCCGATCACGGTATCGGAGACAGCAAAGCAGGCGGGAATCGAAGGCGCGGAGAATTATGTAGATGCGGGAACTTTGAAGACGGAAGCTGATATTGCACTTGCAGTGAGCAAATACACGGTATTCGGAAGAGTGGTTCCGGAGCAGAAGAGACAATTTGTGCAGGCGCTGAAGGCGCAGGGAATGACGGTTGCTATGACCGGTGATGGTGTCAATGATGTGCTTGCCCTGAAGGATGCGGACTGTTCGGTTGCGATGGCATCAGGAAGTGATGCGGCGGTGCAGGCATCCCAGGTGGTCCTTCTGGAATCCGATTTTTCAAGGATGCCGGAGGTCGTTCTGGAAGGAAGAAGAGTTGTCAATAACATTCAGCGTTCAGCGAGTCTGTTCCTGGTGAAGAATATTTTTTCCTTCCTACTTGCAATTTTCTCGGCAGTCTTTATGATTACCTATCCGCTGGAGCCATCCCAGGTATCGCTGATCAGCATGTATACGATCGGTATTCCGGCATTCTTCCTGGCACTGCAGCCGAACCGGGATATCATCAAGGGACATTTTCTGACCAATGTGTTCTTAAAGGCACTTCCGGCAGGACTTACGGATGTACTTGCAGTTGGTGCGCTGGTTGTGTTTGGACAGACGTTCGGAGTTGCATCCAAAGATATTTCTACAGCGGCGACGATGCTGCTTGCAATTGTCGGATTCATGATCCTTTACCGGATCTGCCAGCCGATGAATGCACTGCGTATGACTGTGTGGATCGGATGTGTGATCGGACTGTTAGGATGCAGTATCTTCCTGCCACAGTTATTTGCAATCACAGGAATGTCAAAGAAATGTATCATGCTGTTTGTAGTCTTTTCCATTGCAACCGAGCCGGTACTCCGGTATCTGACAAAGCTGATCGAATGGCTGAGAAAGCAATATATCAAATTTATCAAGAATCCTATCAAAGAACTCAAAGGAAAAGCTGCCGATTAGGGCAGCTTTTCTTTTTTGGACATATATTCTCAAATGATTTACTCTGCAGGTTCAGCATTCCGGGCAGCGTCTTCTGACTGGTTCACAATATGATTCATCAGCGCTTCATCATCCGCCGTAAATGCGATATCCGGCAGAAGCTCAAAATAAAAGTCCGTATATTTTTTTGCCAGAGCCTGGATGCAGAAATTTTGTATAATCTTAAACCGGGTAATGGAGACCAGATCCTTGTCAAAGGTAATGTACACACTGATCCAGAGCTTTCTTCCGGTACGGAGAATGTCATAGTACAGATTTTTGTAGCCATAGGCGTTCAGAACCGGTTCGATGGTTTCTTTGATCTCTTCGACCGTCTCTTCTTCCGGTGGAATCAGGAACAGGTCACGCAGTCCGGTGATCACCGTCTTTACCGGTGTCGGCAGCATGAAGATGGACAAGATGACAGTGATGATCTGGTCGAGATAAGGGGTTACCGGCTTAAACCAGGAAAATGGTAGCAGAACCGGAAGGAAAAAGGCGATTGCCATACCGAAAGAGGCAATACTGTCGATCTTCCAGCCTTCCATTTCCATTGTGATCATCGGTGAGTCCATCAGACGGTTTTTATATTTGAGATAAACAGATACGGTAATTCCCAGGAAAAATGCAAACAATTCAAACCAGGCAATGGTATCAAAAGCAACATTCCTGCCGCCGTGGATCATAATCTCGATATTGTTCAGAATCAGTCCGAGGGTAACGCCGGTCATACTGATTCCCTTGACGACGACGAACATGGATTCAATCTGCATGTAGCCAAAGGGGTGCTTTTCATTTGATGGTTTGTAAAGCAGTGGGATCAGAAAAAGCGACGGGAGGAGCATACAGAACTCGACTCCGTCATAGACTGCGTCCAGAAGAACTGCCTGGGAACCGGTGTAGATCGCCATGACGATCTCAACGATGACAAAAAACAGATTCCCGTACAGAGAGACGGACATTGCTTTTTTTTCTCTTTTCTGTGCTTTTCTTCCTACGTGCATAGGATACCTCCTTTTTATTCCTATTTATCATACCCTATTTTAAAAATGCTGACAAGAAAGTAAAAGTGAACTGGCAGTATAGTGGTTCTAAACTGCAAAAAGGCGGCATACACTGTATCAGCAATCAAAGGGGGACAGTGTATGGATACATTTGACTTATACAGGGATATACAGTGCCGGACAAACGGAGAGATCTATCTGGGTGTGGTAGGACCGGTGCGGAGCGGAAAATCAACGTTTATCAAGCGGTTCATGGATGTGCTGGTGCTGCCGAAGATGACCGATGAGCATGCAAAGGAACGGACTGTGGATGAGCTTCCACAGTCTGCATCCGGGAAAAGCATTATGACAACGGAACCAAAGTTTGTGCCCAAAGAAGCTGCTGAAATCCAGCTTGCAAAGGATGTAAGCGTACGGGTGCGGCTGATCGACTGTGTGGGCTATATGGTGGATGGCGCTGCCGGTCATCTGGAAAATGGGGCAGAGCGCCTGGTGAAAACACCGTGGAATGAGAAGGAGATTCCATTTACAAAAGCGGCAGAAATCGGGACGAAAAAGGTGATCCATGACCACTCCACGATCGGGATCGTTGTGACAACGGACGGAAGCATCGGAGAGCTTCCAAGGGAAAGTTACCGGGCTGCAGAGAAGAAAACGATCCAGGAGCTGAAAAGCATCGGCAAGCCATTTGTGGTTCTGATAAATACCCGGAAACCGTATGGCACAGAGGCGAAAACGATGGCAGAAGAAATCCGGAATGAATACCAGGTGACAGCCCTTCCGGTCAACTGCGAGCAGCTGCGGGAAGAGGATATCCACCGGATCATGGAACAGGTGCTGTTTGCATTTCCGGTCACAGAGGTAAAATTTTTCCTTCCGAAATGGGTGGAAATGCTCGCAAAAGATCACAAGGTCCGGGAAGAGCTTGTCGCTTATGCAAGAGAGGTTATGAGTGGGATCGGAGAAATCCGGGATGCGATGGAGATTCAGAAGCCGGAGCAGAGTACCTACATAAGTGCGGTAAATGTAAATGGTGTGTCTATGGATACCGGTGAGATCTCCGTGGAGATCAAAGTGGAAGAAGGATGTTATTACGAAATGTTAAGTGAGCTGACCGGAACGCAGATCAGCGGGGAATACGATCTGATCCACACCGTGCGGAATCTTGCCCTGCTCCAGAAGGAGTACGAAAGTGTCAAAGATGCCCTCGCTTCAGTGAAAATGAAAGGCTATGGGGTGGTCAGTGCCGCGAAAGACGAAATCCGGCTGGATGATCCGGTGGTGATCCGGCAGGGCAATAAATACGGGGTGAAGATTCATTCCGAAGCACCGTCTATCCACATGATCCGTGCCAACATTGAGACCGAGATCGCACCGATCGTGGGAAGTGAGCAGCAGGCAAAAGATCTGGTCAATTATATCAGCGAGGCGGCAAAGAGTTCGGAAGGCGTCTGGGGAACCAATATTTTCGGGAAATCCATCGAAGAGCTGGTGATGGATGGCATGAGAAATAAGATCGCCATGATCGGGGATGAGAGTCAGGCAAAATTACAGGATACCATGCAGAAGATCGTCAATGACAGTACGGGCGGTATGGTCTGCATCATTATCTAAAATTTTTCTTAAATCATTTCGATTCATAGCGGGGAACTTGCATGGCGATCGGAGAGTATGTTATACTAGAGTCTATACGTTAGGGGATATTTTTCATGGAAAGAAGGGCAGCCATGAAAGATATACGTCAGGAGAAAAGAAAAGAGGGACATCTATGAAAGTAGCAATTGTATCAGCAGACACCATGATATACAGAAAACAGAAGGATGATACCTGTTCGCCAGTCGTGCGAAGAGTGCTCGATCAGGTCAGCTTTAAGACGGAGCTTGTACAGCCGGTACCGAATGATAAGGAAGTCATCCGCAAGATTCTTGCGAAGATCGCAGATGCACAAATGGCAGATCTGATCCTTACGATCGGCGGGATCGGATGCAGAGAAGAAGACTGGGTTCCAGAGGCGACAAAAGCAGTGGTCGACAAGGAGATTCCGGGGATCGGTGAGTCGATGCGTCTGTTTATGACAAGGACCAGAAAGCGCGCCATGCTGACCAGGGGAACCGCAGGCATCCGGGGCAAGTCACTGATTGTCAACCTTCCGGGGAATCCGAAAGTGATTAAAGAATGTTTGGAATATGTTCTTCCGGAGATCGTCTATGCGACAGAGACCGCAGCCGGTGAACATGATGACGTTGAGGAGTAGGCAGACAGATGAAGGTGACGTATATCGGACACAGCGGATTTTCAGTGGAACTGGAATCCCACATTCTTTTATTTGATTATTATGAAGGAACGATGCCGGCGTTTGATCCGGCAAAAAAGCTTCTGGTATTTGCCAGCCATTCCCATCCGGATCATTTTAACAGAGAGATCCTGAAGCTTGCGGATGTGTATCCGGATGTGGAATATATTTTCCCGAAGGATATCGGAATTGCGAAAAAAGAACAGCGTGCGTCGGAGCATTTCATGCGCAAAAGAGATGAGATTACAGTCGGAGATACGAAGATAAAAAGCCTGCGCTCGACCGATGAGGGCGTCGCATTTCTGGTAACATGTGAGGGCAGGAACATTTACCATGCAGGGGATCTGAATTGGTGGCACTGGGAAGAGGAAGAAGATGCGTATAACCGGATGATGCGCGGTGATTATCAGAAAGAGATCGAATCGCTGGCAGGTGAGAAGATCGATCTGGCATTTGTCGTGCTTGATCCAAGGCAGGAAGAGCAGTTTTACTGGGACTTTGACTGGTATATGCGGCACACGGATACAAAAGCTGTATTTCCGATGCATATGTGGAAGCACTACGAGGTGCAGGAACGTCTTATCGGAATGGAAGTATCGGAGCCATACCGGGACAAGATCATGCAGATCCGGAAAATGGGACAGACATTTGAACTATAAGGAGACAAGTTATGAAAGTCAGTATTTATACAGATGGGGCAGCGAGAGGCAATCCGGACGGACCGGGCGGCTATGGCGTTGTTCTGGAATATGTAGACCCGAAGGGAGAACTTCACGTCAAAGAGCTTTCCGGCGGCTATGTACGGACAACCAATAACCGGATGGAGCTGATGGCAGTTATCCGGGGACTGGAAGCACTCAACAGACCTTGTGAGGTAGAACTTTATTCCGATTCCCAATATGTGGTCAATGCGTTTAACCAGCACTGGATCGAAGGATGGATCAAAAAAGGCTGGAAGCGCGGGAAGAATGAGCCGGTCAAGAATACTGATCTGTGGAAGCGTCTTCTGGAAGCCAAGAAGCCGCATCAGGTGAATTTTAACTGGGTAAAAGGGCATGACGGACACACGCAGAATGAGCGGTGCGATACCCTGGCGACAACGGCAGCAGATGGAACTGATCTGCAGGTTGATCTGGGAGTGTAGAAGAAATTCTTTACACGGATGAAAAAATGTGATAAAGTATCTAAGGCAAGTAAGACAGACGTTCGCGGATGCAGGTGCCGAAAGGCCGCAGACGAGGAAAGTCCGGGCTTCACAGGGCAGGATGCCGGATAACGTCCGGTAGAGGTGACTCTAAGGATAGTGCAACAGAAATATACCGCCTGCACATGCAGGTAAGGTTGGAAGGGCAGTGTAAGAGACTACCGCCTGGGTGGTAACACACAGGGCATATGTAAACCCCATCCGAAGCAAGACCGAAAAGAAGTGGTATGGCGGCCCGTCATGCTTCAGGTTGGTCGCTTGAGTCTGCTGGCAACAGCAGAACTGGATAGATGAACGTCCACGACATAACCCGGCTTATCGTTTTGCTTGCTTTTTTATAAAATAATGATGGAATCAATAAAATCTGCATGACAGTCAAAGATGGCTGGATGCAGATTTTTTTTGGAGCTGCTTTCGGTTGGAAAACAGCTCCTTTGTAGTATTGGATAGATTTTACATTTAGCAATAACGGTCTCTCTTTTTATGCAGCTGATTCTCTAATGGAACAATATTTACATATTCCGCGTGATTCTCTTCGATACATGCCCGGACAGCGTCAATATCGTCCGGATGGATCAGAAGCGCCATACCGCATGCTGCTTTCCCGTCCGTGTCACGCGGGGCAGGTGCGATCCGGTTTGGAAGCCCGTGCTTATCCAGAAGCTCGTGGAGCATCATGCCTTGTGTGTGATTGTCAAAGAGGATGTAATAGCGGATATGTGTATTCTTATCTCCCATTTTACTGATTCAGCATCTCCACGAATGCACCGATTCTTGTACGAAGCTGTTCTGCATCTTTGTCGGTGTAATCTGTTTCCAGAGAGAGTACCGGAATGTTCTTTGCTTTCAGCGCTTCTGAAACTGCAAGTTTTTCTGTGTCATACAGGCAGCAGAACATCAGACTGCAGTCGATGACGCCGTCTATCTGGTATTCGTCTACCATGCGGAGAATATCGTCGATACGTCCGGTATTCGGTGTGAAGCATGCACAGTTGGTCTTCATGTAACGCTGGGACAGATTCATGAACTGTTCATCCAGAGTCTCGCCGGATTCGTCTACAAGATTTTCAAAATATCTTGTTCCGGTACACATCTCTTCACAGACAACAGCAGCACCGCTTGTCTCGATGATGTTATGTAATTTCCAGTTCGGTACAGCAAGCGGGGTTCCTGTGATCAGGATACGCTTTGTGCCTTCCGGTACAACCGATACGCCATCTTTGATACGCTGTTCCAGTTCGTCAGCCAGACGGTTACACATCTGAGCGCAGCGTACCGGATCATCAAAGAAGGAGATCTGGGTCATGAGCAGTGCATCACGTCCGGAGATTGGCAGGCATTTTGATTTCCTGCAGTCGTAAACTCTCTGGAGAGCTTTTCTCTTTTCATTGCAGATCTTGATTGCTTCAGCAAGTTTTTCCGGTGTTACTTTATTTCCGGTAAATTCTTCTACGACTTTTGCAAAGTCCGCGATTTCCTCTTTCCATTTGATGATGTCTTTCTCACGCTTCATCTGTGGAACATCCATGATATGCATTGGAACGTCTTTTCCAAGGATTTCATAAGCTTTCTTCTTGCCGTCGCAGGTTGTTTCCCCGACATACATATCTGCGATACGGAAGAATGGGCAGGTACGTCCAAGTCTTGCACCTACCGAAGCTTTTACAAGTGGACAGACATTTTTCGGAAGCACTTTCTCACCGTCCGGAACCCAGAACTGGGAGCCGCCGCAAAGCCCGGTTACGATTCCGTTTGCTGCGATGATCACTTCGTCCGGTACATATACGCAGAAGGTTCCGAATACTTTGCGTCCTTTTTTCTGCTCTTCAATGAGTTCCGCCGGGCGGATTCCGTGAACCTCAGCGATAACCATATCCCAGAAGTCCATTGCCTTCGGTCGGTTCTCCTGTGTCATAAATACATCCCCAACTGCTGTCGGAAGAACCTGACAGAGATTGTCATGATTCTCAACATCCATTCCAAGATCTTCCCACATTTTTACATAATCAGCCATTTTCATTTCCTCCTCTTTTACAATGACCATTGTCTGTATTGATATACTTTTTATTTCATACCATAAGAATATTGTACAAAATGACGAATGAGTTAGTCAATGCATATTGTCGAATGCACAAAATAACTATAACTAAAGAGGAATATAGAAAATATAAATAATATAGGAAGTTTTGGTCATAGAATCAGGAGTGGATATTTTGTCGGGTAAGGTGTCCTTTTTTGTTACTTACAAAAATTTATCCAGCTCCGCCTCCACATTCTTTCTCTTCTTGACTTGTGGATGCTCAATCACCTTCCCTTTCGCAACCACCATTTCCAGATTTCTCAGCGCTTTCAGATCCTCCAGAGGATTTTTCGCTGTTATGATCAGATCGGCATATTTTCCTTTTTCAATCGAACCGGTCAGATCCCCGATGCCTGCAAGCTCGGCACTTCGTTTGGTTGCCGTATAAATGGCAAAAGAATTGGAAACACCCACATATTTGTGGAAATAATAAAGCTCACGCCAGAAATCGTACTGTGTGATCCACGGGCATCCGACATCGTTTCCAAGGACAACCGGGATATCATTTGCAAGTGCGGCTTTGGCACAGTCAACGATTCCCTCAAAAACAACATTTCCGTTATATTGTTCGACTTCGGTTGCGTTGGTGATGGAGCGGTCGAAGAGTGCATAAGGCAGAGCCGGTGAAATCGTGGTACAGAGGAATGCACCCCGTTCTTTGAACAGCTTTATCATATCTTCGCTCAGTTTTGCGCCATGTTCGATCGAGTCAACCCCATTTTCCAGGGCGACACGGACACCTTCCGGAGATTCTACATGGGCGGCAACCAGATAACCGTCCGTATGCGCTTTTTCACAGATGGCACGGACCATTTCCGGCGGCATTTTCAGTTCGCCCGGAACACCTTTTTCTTTGGCATCTAATACGCCGCCGGTGATCATAAGTTTGATCAGGTCGACCTTTTCTTTTTCCGACTGTTCAAGATGTGCGAGTGCATCCGGAACAGAAGAGGCGGCGACAGCGACGGATCCTGCCATATGTCCGCCCGGAACAGAGATGCCCTGATTTGAAGCAAGGATACGCGGTCCGGTTTTGGTTCCGGCTTCGATCTCATCACGCAGACGGGTGTCAAAGCTTCCCAGTCCGCCGACCGTCCGGATCGTTGTGACTCCGCCAAGGAGCTCGTCTTTTGCAAACCCGGCTACCATTTTGTAAGCAATGGCACGGGTCAGAGAAGAACCCATGATGGTATGGACCAGCTTCTCGTTATCACGCTGCTTTTTCTGTGGTTTTCCGCTTCCTGCAAGATGAACGTGCATATTGATCAGTCCAGGAAGGATATAATGTCCGTGAAGATCGATGATCTTGTAATCATGAAGATCTGTGGTGTCTGGTACGATATCCGTAATTTTTCCATCCTGTACCAGAATGCAGAGGTTCGTCTGCGGCTTCATATCCCGGGTTCCGTCCAGGATAATTCCATTTGTAAATGCATATTTCATAACTCATTCCCCGATTCTTTAAAATAATTAGTTTTACTATACACCAGAGGGGAAGAAGGTAGCAAGAAACATTTCGGGGAGATTGTTGACAATTGTTTGAAAAATATGATAATTTTTAAGAAGATTAAAGTAAGGAGTGTCAAATGAGGAAGGAGCATTTTGAAGGTCAGGAAAAGAGAAACGTGGCATATTACCATCTTCCGGGCTTGTTTGAATTTTATGAACTGTACAGACTGTTTTTGCCGCTGTTTTATACACACAGAGAGTATTTTTACGATTGGTGCGAAATTGGATCTATTTATGGAGCACCTGAAGACTGCCTGTGGGGCGGAGGACGTGTGGAAGCAGGAGAAGCAGAGCCGGAAGAGGTGCTTGCGCTTATGCAGAAGTACGGCATTTCTGCCCGTCTGACCTTTAGCAATTCCCTGCTAAGAGAAGAGCATCTTGGGGATAAGAGATGCAATGCGCTTTGCCGGTTATTTGAGAACAGCGCAGGTGTGAAAAACGGTGTGATCGTGCATTCAGACCTGCTGGTGGATTATTTGAAAAAAGAGTATCCCGAATTCTATCTGGTCTCATCTACTACGAAGGTCTTGACGGAGTTTGAAGAGTGTCTGCGGGAAATCCAGCGTGAGGATTTTCAGTATGTTGTGCCGGATTTCCGCTTGAATAAAATTTGGAAAAAATGGGATACGTTAGCAGAAGATCAGAAGGATAAGGTTGAATTTCTGTGCAATGAATGTTGCTGGTTTGGCTGCAGGGACAGAAAAATCTGCTACGAAGATGTGAGCCGGAAGAATCTGGGAGAAGCCGGGGAAGAACACCGGTGTACTGCGCCGAATGCGAAAGAAGGCTACCGTTTTTCAAAAGCAATGACAAATTTCGGATTTATCAGCGTAAATGATATCAAAAATATTTATCTGCCGATGGGATTTGCGAATTTCAAAATCGAGGGCAGGGGACTTGGCAGTGCGCTGGTTCTGGAATTTCTGCTGTATTACATGACAAAGCCGGAATATCAGCTGCATGTGAGAGAAGAACTGTATCTGGATAATATGCTGGATTTGTTTTAAAATTCAGTGGTTGTGAAGCACTAAATATGGAAATGGCAGTTAATCAGAAACTTTGTATCCCAATGCGAAAAGATGAGAGAACAGTTTCCAAAACACTATGAAAATTCATAGTGACTTATAAATTTGCTAATATCTTCCAAAACAAGAGCGGATTCGTTAACATAAATATATCAAGAAACAAAACAACAGGAGGAATATGAAATGTTAAACGAATCAGTCATCAAAGTATTAAAGAGTGGAATGTGGGATCTTGCAACCTGTGCAGATGGAGAGCCGAATGTGGTTCCGGTTGCGTTTAAGGATGTCACAGAAGAAGGAAAGCTTGTTGTCGGAGATGTTTTCCTTGAAACAACATTAAATAACATCAAAGCAAATGATGGAAAAATCGCCATCTCTGTATACGATGCACAGAATCTGGAAGGATACCAGATCAAGGGAACCGCAGAGTATGTCACAGAGGGAGCGGTTGTAGACACATTCAAGGCTATGGTTGAAGACATGTTCAAAGGTGCAGCAACTGCAAAGGGAGCACTTGTGATCACTCCGTCTAAAGTCATTGTTACAACACCTGGTGCGGACAATAAGAAAGAAATCTAGTTCAGGACTTACTAATAAATTTCATAGTAACTTTAAAAATGGTCACCTTCAAGCTATAATAAATCAAAAAAAGAGCTTGAAGGTGATTGTTTTATGGCGAAATATAAGAAAAAATTGGAAGATGATATACGCTGTCCTCTGGAATATGGACTGGCAATCTTTGGCGGAAAGTGGAAATCGCGGATCATCTGTGTGCTGTCTGCAAATGAAAGACTGCGTTACAGTGAACTGCGCAGGGAAATGTACAATATCACGGATGCTGTGCTGGCAGCAACGCTGAAGGATCTGATCGAAGATGGAATTGTGGACAGGAAATCCTATGATGAGATTCCACCCCGTGTGGAATATTCCCTGACAGAAAAAGGGAAATCTGTGGTTCCTATTTTACAGAGTATCTGCCAGTGGTCGGATATTTTCTATAAAGAAGACGGTGAAAATGAGATGGTGCAGTGTCAGAAATGCGATCATCGGAGATAAGGAGAGAAGAAAATGTTTCAATATACAGAAGAGAAAAAATTTACAAAAGAACAGGTACAGGAATTGTTTTTATCGGTCGGCTGGGTTTCGGGAAATTATCCGGAACGCCTGTATAAGGCACTGATGCATTCTTCAACGGTGCTGACGGTGTGGGATGGGGAAAAGCTGGTAGGACTTACCAGAGTGCTGGATGACACTGAGATGCTGGCGCAGATCCACTATGTGCTTGTCCACCCGGAGTATCAGGGAAAAGGGATTGCAGGTAAAATGATCGAATACATCAAAGAAAAATATAAGGATTTCCTGTATATCGAGGGAATGCCGGAGGATAAAAACAATGTCCCGTTTTATCAGAAGCATGGATTTTCTGTCATGGAAAATGGTGCTGCGATCCAGATCTGCAATTATGAGAACCGGAAGTAGTGGAATGGAAAGATGAAAGCGGAAAATTTAAAATCTGAACAGCGATTTGCCAATGATGATAGAGGTGAAGCAAACATGAAATTAGATTTACATACCCATTCAACTGCATCCGACGGGCAGTACAGTCCGGCAGAGATGGTGCAGAAAGCAAAGGATGCAGACCTGGAGTTGTACGCACTTACGGATCATGATACGGTAGCCGGGCAGAATGAGGCGATTGCAAAAGCTAAGGAGCTTGGAGTCCGTTACATACCGGGAATTGAGATCAGCACCCAGGAAGGGGAAGAGATTCACATTCTTGGTCTGTTTATTGATCCGGATAATAAAATCCTTTTAGAAAAATGCCAGATATTTGAAGAAGACCGTAGAAATCGCGGAAAGAAGATTGTTGCATTTTTACAGGAAAAAGGAATCGATATTTCTTTGGAAGAAGTTCAGAAAATTGCAGGAAATGGTTCCCTTGGAAGACCACATTTTGCAGAATTCCTACTGGAGCATGGCTATGTGAACTCGAAAAAAGAAGCGTTTACGCGATATTTGAATACGCAGGAATTTCACCGGAAAGCAGAGCGGATCAAACCAAGTCCTGTAGAAGCAATCGAACTCATCCATCAGGCAGGCGGCAAGGCAGTGCTTGCGCATCCGGGACTTCTGAAGATGGGAAAGCAGTGGCAGGAAGAGCTAACCACAAAACTTGCGACAGCAGAACTGGACGGAATCGAATGCTTTTACCAGAAGCATACTTTTATGCAGACCAAATTCTATCTGAGGCTGGCAAAGGAGCATCACCTTGCGATTACCTGCGGCTCGGATTTCCATGGAGAAAAGGTAAAACCGAATGTTCCGTTTGGCATGGAACTGGATGAAAAATACAGAGAACTGCTTCTTACGCCGGTGGAGCAAGAGACTGGATTGAAAAGGGAAATATGAAATAATGGGAAAAGCTGATATCTTTTGCAGTGATATCGGCTTTTTCTTTTTGGGCCTTTTTAGAGAAAAATTACGGCAGGCTGGATTCATTTTAAAATTTTGCAAAATACAATTTTGAAAAAGACAGGATCTTTTTATTGACAAATGAAAGAATCCCTCATATAATTACCAATGGTAATTAACCAAGATAATTATTTTGAGGCTATTATAAGATCGAAAAACAGAGAATGACAGTTTCGCTAAAATAATTACGGGAGGAACAGGCACATGCAAAATAGAACAATTAAGAGAATGTTTGATGCATGCTATCAGGCAAAGCGAATCCGGGAGCTGCTTCCACCGCTGCCAAGTGGCGTGCGGTCGACATTTATCCAGTATCTGGATGTGATTCAGATGCTGGATAAAGAAGATGTTTCCGTGAAAATATCGGATATCAGTGATGTACTGAATCTTCCAAGACCAGGTGTTACAAGGACGGTAAAGGAAATGGAAGAGAAAGGATATCTTCAGAAGTTTGCGTCACCGGATGATGGAAGAGTGACTTATATTACGATTACAGAAGCAGGAAAAGAATTGCATCAGAAATACGATGCACAGTATTTTGAAATGTTAGCACCTTACATGGATGAGATATCAGAAGAAGATGCCCAGAACATGATCCGGACAATTGAAAAATTTTATGAGATCATGAGAGAGAGGAGAGGTTAAGATGTCAGCAGATAAGACAGATTTTACACAGGGAAGCATTTTGAAGAAGATGGTTGCCTTTATGATCCCGGTTCTGGGGGCACTGATCCTGCAGGCGGCTTACGGTGCAGTAGACCTTCTGGTGGTAGGACGATACGGCTCCACATCGGGACTTTCCGCAGTTTCGACAGGAAGCCAGGTGCTGAATCTGGTGACATTTGTAGTGACACAGCTTGCAATGGGTGTGACCGTACTGATTGCCAGGTATCTGGGTGAAAAGAGGGCAGAACAGATTGGTTCGGTAATTGGCGGTTCTGCCATTGTATTTGCAGGGATTTCCGTTCTGCTATTTGTGATCATGGTGTTTTTTGCACATCCGATTTCGGTACTGATGCAGGCGCCGGAAGAGGCTGTTACCCTGACTGCAAGCTATGTGCGCATCTGCGGAGGCGGAATCTTCTTTATCGTAGCGTATAATGTACTGGCAGCCATATTCAGGGGAATGGGAGACAGCAGATCTCCGTTGTTATTTGTTCTGGTTGCATGTATCATCAATATCATCGGGGATTTTACCCTGGTCGCAGGACTTCATATGGATGCAGCGGGAGCGGCGATCGCAACCGTCATGGCACAGGGATGCAGTGTTGTTTTTGCAGTTATTAGCCTGATGAAAAAGAACCTTCCATTTACGATTTCCAGAAAGAATTTCGGATGGAATCAGCAGTGCGGGAAATTCCTTAAGATCGGACTGCCGCTTGCGCTTCAGGAAGGGCTGACACAGATTTCTTTTCTGGCATTGTGTGCCTTTGTCAACCGCCTTGGTCTGGAAGCATCCTCAGGTTATGGGGTTGCGTGCAAGATTGTAAATTTTGTTATGCTGGTGCCAAGTGCCCTGATGCAGTCCATGGCTTCCTTCGTATCTCAGAATATCGGAGCCGGAAAAACGAAAAGAGCGAAACATGCGCTGTTTACAGGAATTGGAATCGGGCTGACCGTGGGATGCGTGGTATTTGTACTGGTGATGTTTAAAGGAGATCTGCTTGCCGGACTTTTCACCACAGACGCAGCGGTTATCCAGAGAGCCTTTGAGTATCTGAGAGGATTTGGAGCGGAAACCATTGTGACCGCAATCCTTTTCAGCATGATCGGATATTTTAACGGAAACAATAAGACCGTATGGGTAATGACACAGGGACTGATCCAGACACTTCTGGTGCGTCTCCCGTTCGCTTATGTGATGAGTATCCAGCCAAATGCCAGCCTGACAAAGATCGGTCTGGCAGCGCCGGTGTCTACGACGGTTGGGGTGATCATGAATGTGATCTTCTTTATTTATATAAATAAAAAGAGCGAAAAAGTGGTGAAATAAGTGATAAAAAATGTCGGATTCTGTTGACAAAACAGGATGTATTTGATACTCTTTACTGAGTAAATGAATATTCCATGAGGGAGTAGTTAGCGCGAAAGTGTGGTTTGTCAACATTCTGATTGTATGAAAAGTATAATCTGGCAAATCTTAAATAATGAGACTCATGTATATCGATCAACAGTTTGGGTATGATAGATGAACTGTCGATCAATATACATGAGCCTTTTTTTATGCAGCGCATGCAGTTTACATTAG
The DNA here is from genome assembly GCA_934320645.1 of uncultured Bariatricus sp. GTDB lineage: Bacteria > Bacillota > Clostridia > Lachnospirales > Lachnospiraceae > Allocoprococcus. Next base: position 12,078 of record CAKRFP010000025.1, on the reverse strand, counting down.
AACGAAGAAAAGGAGATATCAAACCAATGCTACTATTTTTAAAAGTATTTTTAACAGAATTTATAGCAGAGATGGGAGATAAGACCCAGCTCATGCTGATTGCTCTTACTTCAAAATACAAGTTAAGAGACATCATATCAGGAACTGCCGTGGCAATCCTTGTATTAAATGGACTGGCTGTTCTTGCAGGCGGACTTGTCAGCAAATTCATTCCGGACTGGCTGATCAAGGCGATCGCAGCACTTGCATTTCTTTATTTTGCAGCATCCACGATTGCCGGTGAGGATGACGAAGAAGAGGAAGAGGGCGGCAAATCCAAGATCCAGTTTGCACCGCTTGCCGTTTTCTGCACATTTTTCGTAGCAGAACTTGGAGACAAGACACAGCTGACAGCCATCACTTTTGGTGCAAATGAAGGAATGGGTGCAGCGTTGATCGTATGGATCGGATGTTCACTTGGACTTTTTGCAGCGGATATTCTCGGAATGTTAGTTGGTTATCTGCTGAAGAGCAAGACTCCGGACGGACTTCTCAATACACTTGCATTCGTCATCTTCTCTGTATTTGGAGTCTACACACTTTATCAGGGACTTCAGATGATAAGCGCAGATGTCTGTCCGCTGCCGGTATGGCCGGCTCTTATCGCTGTAACGGTTGTTTTTGTGATTATATGTGTCTGTCTTTTTGCAAAAAGAGAGAAAAAGAAAGTGAAATAGAAAGAACGTTTGAATGTCAGGCATTTTTCCTATCCGCACAAGCATATATGCTTCAAACATATGAGCCACATGATGCTGGAGAACTGTGGGAAATCAATCAAATGGTTTATAAAATCAGAGAAACAATTTCCAGAAGAATGAGCCAGGGAGCGGCAGAGAACAATTGGATTAGTGAGAAAACATTTGCATGGGAAAAAGGAGAGAAAGCTTACATGAAAAAGCAGTTTTTTGAAATCGAAAAAGATGGTTTTTACGGAATATACTATGACAATCCAAACGGATCTGACTGTGCAGTCATCGGCTTATTCGGAGATGACCCGAATGACTTTATGGCAAAGTGTGGTGCCAGATGGTTACTGAAAAATGGAGTCAATGTACTCTGTATGTCTCCCGGAAAAAAGAATTACAGTCATGTGAATTATCCACTGGAGAGAATTGAGACGGCAATTGGATGGCTGAAGAAAAATGGGAATCGGAAGATCGGCATCATGGGAATGAGTACAACCGGTATGGATGCACTTGTTGCAGCTTCCAATTTCCCGGATATCACACTGACCGTCGGAATTACCGCCAGCGATTTTGTGTGGCAGGGATTTGAACAGGGGAAAAAGGACGGATGCAGAGAGTGGCCGGTTCCGGGCACATCCACACTTTCCTGGAGAGGAAAGCCGCTTCCTTATATGCCGTTTGTGTATGAACATCCGGTATACTGGCAGAAAGTAGAAGAAGAGACGAAAGGCTCCGGTGATATCGAGCGAAGCACCTGCCTGTTCATCGATTCGGAAAAAGCAAGAGAACATACCGAAGAGGAAATGATTAAGGTAGAGAATATAAAAGGAAAATTGTTCTTAATAGGAGCAGATGACGATTCCTTCTGGGAAGCAGGAAAATATGTCCGCCGTATGGACCAGCGCCTGAAAGAGCATCCGCATACCTGTGACTATGTACCGCTTGTATATGAGCATGGAACCCACTTTGTATTGCCAGAATCCTTACTTCGTATGGCACTTCCGGTAGGACTCAAATTTGTGATGAAGTTCATTTTCAGGGCGGCAAAAGAATACCCGGATGAGTGTGAGGCAACCAGAAAAGATATCGACAGAAGACTTACCGCTGCAATAGAAGAATGGAAGGTAGAAAAATGAAATTCAAAACAACCGTGGGAAAATAAAATAACCCTTCCAGATTCATGTATGTGCAATGGAGATGAGACGGGGGAAATTATGGAATCCTTTGCTGACATAATTTTCGCTTTCAGAGGCTCATCGGAATGGTTTGCACATAGAATCTGGAAGGGTTATTTTATTTTGTTCGGCGTCCGTCTTACAATCCCCTACAAGCCGGACCTACTTCTTCCGATTATATTTCTCTTCGCAGTACTTACACCGGTACACTTCTTTCTCCGGATCAGTCAACACAAACACATGATCCAGTCCCTGCTCGATCGAAGTAATACATCTCGGATTGTGGCATCTGATCACATTCTTGATCTCTGCCGGAAGCTTCAGATCCTTCTTCTCAACAATCTTAGAATCCGCAATAATATTTACCGTAATATTGTGATCGATAAAACCAAGAATATCCAGATCAATGATATCGATCGGGCATTCAATCTTGATGATATCCTTTTTTCCCATCTTGTTACTCTTTGCATTCTTAATAATGGCTACGCAGCAGTCCAGCTGGTCAAGCTTCAGATATTTGTAGATATCCATGCTCTTTCCTGCCTGGATGTGATCCAGTACGAAGCCTTCTGAAATTTTACCAATGTTCAGTGTATTTTCAACCATGTCCTTATCCTCCCTTAATCTACATGAATCCCTAAAAGTGTCAGGATCAGTGCCATACGGATATAGACACCATACTGTACCTGCTTGAAATAAACAGCTCTTGGATCATCATCGACTTCAACAGAAATTTCGTTGACTCGTGGAAGTGGATGGAGAACCAGCATATCTTTCGGTGCAAGCTCCATTTTTGCTTTGTCCAGGATGTAGAAATCTTTCATACGGACATAATCTTCCTCATTGAAGAAACGTTCCTTCTGAACACGTGTCATATAAAGGATATCGAGATCCGGAAGGGCATCTTCCAGACGTTCCACTTCTTTGTATGGAATATTTTTCTTATCCAGTACATCTTTGCGTACATAACCTGGCAGACGGAGCTCTTCTGGTGAAATTAATACAAACTCAATGTTTTCATAACGCACCAGGGCGTTGATCAGAGAATGTACGGTACGACCGAATTTGAGGTCTCCACAGAGTCCGATCTTCAGGTTGTTCAGACGTCCTTTTAAAGAACGGATGGTTAAAAGGTCAGTCAGTGTCTGGGTAGGATGCTGATGTCCGCCATCACCTGCGTTGATCACCGGGATTGAAGAGTGCTGGGCTGCAACCATCGGTGCACCTTCTTTTGGATGTCTGATCGCACAGATGTCTGCATAGCAGGAAACCATACGGATCGTATCTGCTACACTTTCCCCTTTGGTAGCAGAGCTGGAAGCTGCTGAAGAAAAGCCAAGTACATTACCACCGAGATTCATCATTGCTGCTTCATGACTCAGTCGGGTACGGGTACTTGGCTCATAGAATAAAGTGGCAAGCTTTTTGCCTGCGCAGGCATGTGCATATTTTTCCGGATGAGCTTCGATATCACCTGCAAGATCCATAAGCTTATCAAGCTCTTCCACAGAAAAATCTAAAGGACTCATTAAATGTCTCATAAGAAACCTCCTTAAAAATAACCGCAGAAAATGTGCGGGTTCATATATTCTTTATCTATAATATAACAAAAGCAAGGGTATTTCAACAAAGTTTTACATGTTTTTTCTGGACGGGTTTGCGAAGAAATGTAGATTTTAGGGAAAAAATATATTATAATGAAAAATTAGTAATGTCAGCGTAAAAAAAGACATCAGGATAAAACGATAAGGAGTGGGACAATGCAGAGTCTGGAAGAGATGAGAAAAGAGCTGGATGTGATCGATGACCAGATCACCACGCTTTATGAACAACGTATGAAGGTCTGCGAAGGTGTTGCAGAATATAAGATAAAAAATGGCCGCAAGGTATTTGATAAGACAAGAGAGAATGAGAAACTGGCAGCGGTAGCGGAAAAGGTGTCTACAGATTTTAACAAAAAAGGGATCCGGGAGCTTTTTGAACAGCTGATGAGCATGAGCAGAAAGCTGCAGTACCAGCGTCTTTCTGAGGAAGGAGTTCTGGGAAGACTTCCCTTTATCGGACTGGAGCAGCTGGATCTTGATGGTACACGTGTGGTCTTCCAGGGAGTGGAAGGAGCCAACAATCAGGCAGCCATGTTAAAATATTTTGGGAAAAATGTGAAAAACTTCCATGTACCGTCATTCCGTGATGCAATGGAAGCAATTGAAGAGGGAAGCGCAGATTATGCAGTCCTTCCAATTGAAAATTCTTCCGCAGGTCCGGTGACACAGGTGTATGACCTTCTGGTGGAATTTGAAAATTACATTGTAGGAGAGACGGTCCTTCCGATTAAGCATATACTTGCCGGAGTGAAAGGAACTACACTTTCCAGCATTGAAAGAGTGTATTCACATCCACAGGGACTGATGCAGACATCCCATTTTCTGGATGAACACGGAACCTGGCAGCAGATCAGTGTTGCCAATACTTCTATGGCGGCCAAGAAGATGATGGAAGACCAGGATACCACGCAGGCAGCCGTCTGCAACGAATATGCAGCAGAGCTTTACGGACTGGATATCCTTGCAAGAGAGATCAATGATGAGTCTGATAACAGTACAAGATTTATCATTGTTACAAATCAGAAAGTATTCCTGAAAAATGCATCCAAGATCAGTATTTGTTTTGAGATACCACATGAGAGCGGATCTCTGTATCACCTACTTTCGCACTTCATTTACAATGACTTGAACATGACAAAGATCGAGTCACGTCCGGTGGAGGGAAGAAGCTGGGAATACCGTTTCTTTGTGGATTTTGAAGGCAATCTGGCAGATGCAGCAGTGAAAAATGCGATCCGCGGACTCAGGGAAGAAGCACTGAACTTAAAGATTCTCGGAAATTACTAGACTGAAAAAGAGAGGACACGGCTATGAGAACAAACGAGCTGATATTATACCGTTATATGGAACACGAAGATCTGCTTCGTGATATGACATTTCTGATCGATAATGCAGATAACGATTACTATAATAAAGAAGATTTAAAAAGCCTTCTTTTTGAAAATTTGAATGAGCTGATCGAGCTGGCAGCAAACTATGGATTTGAAGGGAACCTCTGGCATACCTTTCTGACCTTCCTGCTTGCTAACAGTGAGAATGCTTACAGCACAGCCTGCGAAGTGGTAGGAGAGGTAGAGGGAAGCGTCAATAAAGCTGCCCTTCATGATTTCCAGATTTTCAAAGAACTGTTCGAATATGATCTGAAAGAGATGGGTGAAAAAATCGGTACAGACAGCCTGGAACTGATCGAGGACTATCATCCGGTCAGTGCAAAAGGACATGTATTTAACAAGAGGATCCGCGACCGGATCTGTGACTTAAGCAAAGCACTTGCGCAGACAGATGATGCAGAAGAATTTAAGACAACCGTAACCCAGTTCTATAAGGAATTCGGAGTGGGAACTTTCGGACTTCACAAGGCATTCCGTATTGAGCATACAGAAGAAGGAGCACAGATCGTGCCGATCACCAAGATCGCACACGTCCATCTGGATGATCTGGTGGGCTATGACATTGCCAAGAAGAAGCTGATCGACAACACGGAAGCATTTGTAAAGGGCAAAAAAGCCAACAACTGTCTGCTTTTCGGGGATGCTGGAACCGGTAAATCTTCTTCGATCAAGGCAATCCTGAACCAGTATTATGACCAGGGACTTCGTATGATCGAGGTTTACAAGCATCAGTTCAAGGATCTGAACGATGTGATCGCACAGATCAAGAACCGCAATTACAAATTCATTATTTATATGGATGATCTTTCCTTTGAAGAATTTGAGATCGAGTACAAGTACCTGAAAGCAGTGATCGAAGGTGGTCTGGAGAAGAAGCCGGACAACATTCTGATTTACGCAACTTCCAACCGGAGACATCTGGTGCGTGAGACTTTCAAAGACAAAGCCGACCGGGATGAAGAGCTGCACACCAATGATACCGTACAGGAGAAACTTTCTCTGGTAGCAAGATTCGGTGTGACCATCTACTTTGGCAAACCGGACAAAAAAGAATTCCAGAAGATCGTCACCACCCTGGCAGAGCGCTACGGTGTCGAGATGGAAGAGGAAAAGCTCCTTCTGGAAGCAAACAAATGGGAACTGAGCCATGGCGGATTGAGCGGACGTACTGCACAGCAGTTTATTGATTATCTGCTTGGACAGCAATAAAAGGAGAAATGATATGAAGTGGAATAAATTCAGATTAAAGACAACAACAGAGGCAGAGGATATCGTCAGCAGTATGCTGATGGATCTTGGTGTACAGGGGATTGAGATCGAAGACAAGATCCCGATGACACAGGCAGAAAAGGAGCAGATGTTCGTGGACATCCTTCCGGAGACCGGGATCGATGACGGAGTAGCTTATATCAGCTTCTATCTGGAAGAAGACGAAGAAAAGGAAAGTCTTCTGGATGCAGTAAAACAGGAACTGGAAGACATGCGTGCCTACGTGGAAGTGGGAGAAGGAACCATCGAAGAGTCCCAGACAGAGGACGTAGACTGGGTCAATAACTGGAAAAAATATTTCCACCAGTTCTATGTAGATGATATTCTGATCATTCCGTCATGGGAAGAAGTAAAACCGGAAGACAAAGGCAAGATGATCGTGCATATCGATCCGGGAACTGCCTTTGGTACCGGAATGCATGAGACCACACAGCTCTGTATCCGTCAGCTCCGCAAATATGTGACCGAGGATACCAGAATTCTGGATGTGGGATGCGGAAGCGGAATCCTTGGAATGCTTGCACTGATGTTCGGCGCAAAATATTCGGTGGGAACAGACCTGGATCCATGTGCCATCGATGCAACTTATGAAAATATGGAAGTCAACGGTATTTCCAAAGATAAATACGAAGTGATGATTGGAAATATCATCGACGACAAGGCAGTACAGGACAAAGTCGGATATGGATGCTATGATATCGTTGTGGCAAATATTCTTGCAGACGTCCTGGTTCCGCTGACACCGGTGATTGTGAACCAGTTAAAAGACGGTGGTATTTATGTGACAAGTGGTATCATCGAAGATAAGGAAGAGACCGTAAAAGCAGCCGTAGAGGCAGCAGGTCTCACTGTTCTTGAAGTTCACCATCAGGGAGAATGGGTATCTGTAACCGCAAAAAAAGAAGCGAAGGTATAGGTGGAAAAGCGATGCATCATTTTTTTGTAACACCGCAGCAGATTTCCGGGGATACGATCCGGATCGAAGGCGGAGATGTCAATCATATGAAAAATGTGCTTCGGATGAAGCTGCATGAAAAAGTAGAGATCAGTGACGGATACAGCAAAAAGTATCTGTGTGAAGTGGAAGCGTATGAAGAAAAAGCGGCACTTCTTAACATCCTGGAAGAGATGGAAACAGACACAGAACTGGCGTCGAAACTCTATTTGTTTCAGGGACTCCCGAAGAGTGACAAGATGGAGCTGATCGTGCAAAAAGCAGTCGAGCTTGGCGTATATCAGGTGATCCCGGTGGCAATGAAGCGTTCGGTTGTGCGGCTGGATGACAAGAAGGCAGCGAAAAAAGTGGAGCGCTGGAATTCGATTGCAGAAAGCGCTGCAAAGCAGGCAGGGCGAAGCCGGATCCCGGAGGTTGCCATGCCACTTTCTTACAAAGAAGCACTGAAAATGGCAGAAGAACTTGATATTACCCTTCTTCCATATGAGCTTGCAGGCGGTATGGAAGCGACAAGAGAAGTGATCCGCCAGATTAAAAGCGGTCAGTCCGTCGGAATTTTCATCGGACCGGAGGGCGGCTTTGAGTTGGAGGAAGTGGATGCGGCAACTGCGATGGGGGCAAAGATCATTACCCTTGGCAGACGGATCCTCCGCACGGAGACTGCAGGGCTTGCAACGCTTGCCGTGCTGATGTTTGAACTGGAACAGTAGACCGGCAGGGGAAAAACTGCATAAGATAAAGAGAAGAAGTGTTTGGGAGACAAAGAAAGATGGAAGTTTATCTGGATAATTCAGCAACAACGAGAGCCTATGAGTGTGTTCGTGATATAGTTGGGAAAGTGATGTGTGAGGATTACGGCAATCCATCCTCTATGCATAAAAAAGGTGTGGAGGCAGAGGGTTATGTCCGCGAGGCGAAAGAAACCCTTGCGAAGATTCTGAAGGTGCAGGAGAAGGAACTCTATTTCACATCCGGTGGAACAGAAAGTGACAATCTGGCGCTGATTGGAGGCGCACGTGCCAATCACCGTGCGGGAAAGCATCTGATCACCAGCTCCATCGAGCACCCGGCAATCCTCAACACCATGCGTTATCTGGAAGAAGAGGAAGGCTACCGCGTGACTTATCTTCCGGTTGACGAGTATGGACGGATTCGTCTGGATGCGTTAAAGGAAGCGCTCTGTGACGAGACAATCCTTGTATCGATCATGTATGTGAATAACGAAGTGGGATCGGTTCAGCCGATCGCAGAAGCATCTGCCATCGTAAAGGCTTACAACAAAAATATCCTGTTTCATGTGGATGCGGTACAGGGATTTGGAAAATACAAGATCTATCCGAAAAAGATGGGAATCGATATGCTTTCTGTAAGCGGACATAAGATCCATGGACCGAAAGGAATCGGATTTATTTATATCAATGAAAAAGCAAAAGTAAAACCGATCATTTTCGGAGGAGAGCAGCAGAAAAATATGCGTTCCGGAACGGAAAATGTACCGGGAATCGCAGGAATCGGACTCGCGGCAAAGACCATTTACACCGATCTGGATGAGAAGGTGGCACATATGCGTGCCCTGAAGCAGCGCTTCATCGAAGGGGTACAGAAGATCGACCATACTGTGATCCATGGACTCTATGATGAAACGAGTGCACCGCACATTATCAGTGTGGGATTTGCAGGAATCCGCAGCGAGGTCCTGCTTCACACACTGGAAGATAAAGGAATCTATGTGTCATCCGGTTCTGCTTGTGCATCCAACCACCCAGCAATCAGCGGGGTATTAAAAGGAATCGGAGCCGGAAAAGAATATCTGGACGCAACGCTTCGGTTCAGTATGTCAGAATTTACTACAGAAGAAGAAATTGACTACACGTTGGAAACATTATATAATTGTGTACCGATGCTTAGAAAGTACACACGCCATTAGGAGGAAAGAATGAAGTTTCAGACTTATTTGATAAAATATGGAGAAATCGGAATCAAGGGAAAGAACCGTTATATGTTCGAGGATGCGCTGGTAAGACAGATCAAGCATTCCTTAAAGGATCTGGACGGATTGTTCCATACTTATAAAGCACAGGGAAGAGTTTATGTGGACTGTGACGGAGATTATGATGGGGACGAAGTAGTAGAAGCTCTGAAGAGAGTATTCGGAATCGTTGGAATCTGCCCGGTTGTCCGCGTAGAGGATAAAGGATTTGAAGAACTGAAAAAAGATGTGATCGCATATATGGATGAAGTATATCCGGATAAGAACATCACATTTAAAGTGGAATCCCGCCGTGCAAAGAAAACCTATCCAAAGAAATCGATGGAGATCAACTATGACCTTGGGGAAGCCATCCTGTATGCATTCCCGGAGATCCGTGTAGACGTCCATCATCCGGATGTACTGCTTCACGTAGAAGTCAGAGAAGAGATCTATATCTATTCTGAGATCATTCCGGGACCTGGTGGAATGCCGATCGGAACCAACGGAACCGCAATGCTTCTGCTTTCCGGTGGAATCGACAGCCCGGTTGCAGGTTATATGATCTCCAAACGTGGAGTCGGACTGGAAGCAACTTATTTCCATGCACCGCCGTATACCAGCGAGAGAGCAAAACAGAAGGTTGTAGACCTTGCAAAGCAGGTTTCCAAATACACAGGACCGATCAAGCTGCATGTAGTCAATTTTACCGACATCCAGCTTTATATCTATGAAAAATGCCCGCATGACGAGCTGACGATCATCATGCGCCGTTATATGATGCGGATTGCAGAGCATTTTGCAAAAGAAGACGGGTGCTTAGGACTGATCACAGGTGAGAGTATCGGACAGGTGGCAAGCCAGACCATGCAGAGCCTGATGGCGACCAACGATGCATGTACCATGCCGGTATATCGTCCGCTGATCGGATTTGACAAGCAGGAGATCGTAGACATTTCCGAGAAAATCGGAACCTATGAGACTTCCATCCTTCCGTACGAAGACTGCTGTACGATCTTCGTTGCAAAACATCCGGTAACCAAACCGAATGTGGAAGTCATCCGCAAATCTGAAGAAAACTTAAGTGAAAAGATTGATGAATTATTTGCAGAAGCAGTGGATACTGTGGAGACGATTATTGTAAAATAATTTCTGGTTTCATAGGAACTTCCTGTGAAACAAAAGGTACTGCGTGCAGATGATTTCAGATTTTCAGAGAAAGAAAAGGACGCAGCACAAAATGTACTGCGTCCTGATGCTTCAAGATTCTATTATACTAAGTATGGTTTCAGAAGTTCGATGATGTTATCAGCATCCTGATTCTCAGCATGGATGTTCAGGTCGATCGGTTTAGAAAGATCAAGACTAAAGATACCCATGATAGATTTTGCATCGATTACATATCTTCCAGATACCAGATCAAAATCGTAATCGTATTTTGTGATTTCGTTTACGAATGATTTTACTTTGTCGATAGAATTTAAAGAAATTTGTACGGTTTTCATTGAAAACACACCTCCTTGATTTCGTATTCTATAGTTATATTAAGTGGAATACGAAAAAAAGTCAAGGAACAAAACGCCGAAGAATAGATGAAATTTTCGTTAAATGTTATAAATATTGAAAGTAGGATGAATTTATGAAAAAAGCAGCATTACACAATCTGGGCTGTAAGGTAAATGCTTACGAAACAGAGGCAATGCAGGAGCTTCTGGAGAAGAACGGATATGAGATCGTGCCGTTCCATGACCAGGCAGATGTCTATGTGATCAACACCTGTTCTGTGACCAACATGGCTGACCGTAAGTCCAGACAGATGATCCACCGCGCGAGAAAACAGAATCCGGATGCGGTGATCGTGGCGGCCGGGTGCTATGTACAGGCACAGGCTGATATGGGTGAACTGGATGAGAATATTGACATCGTAATCGGGAATAATAAAAAACAGGACCTGATCCGTCTGTTGGACGAATATTTTAAAGAAGATACACCGGAGCAGATGCAGGAAGTCATCGATATTAACCATACATCCGAGTATGAGAGCCTGCATCTTTCACGGACGGCAGAGCATACGAGAGCATATCTGAAGGTGCAGGATGGATGTAACCAGTTCTGTACTTACTGTATCATTCCTTATGCGAGAGGACGAGTGCGCAGCAGAAAAAAAGAGGATGTGGTGGAAGAGGTGCGTACCCTTGCAGGACATGGCTACCGGGAAGTGGTACTTACCGGAATCCATCTCAGTTCTTACGGACTGGAATGGAAAGATGAGGATGGAAAACAGAAGGAAGGACTTCTGGATCTGATCCGTGCGGTGCATGAAGTAGAAGGGATTGAGAGAATCCGTCTTGGTTCCCTGGAGCCGCGGATCGTGACCGAAGAATTTGCAAAAGAGCTTGCTTCCATGCCGAAGATCTGCCCGCATTTTCATCTGTCTCTCCAGAGCGGATGTGATGCCACTCTGAAACGGATGAACCGCAGATATGATGCGGCGGAATACCGGAAAAAATGTGACCTTCTCCGGAAGTATTTTGACAATCCGGCACTGACAACTGATGTGATCGTGGGATTTCCACAGGAATCTGAGGAAGAATTTGAAGCGTCACGTGCCTTTGTGGATGGAATCAATTTTTACGAGACACATATATTTAAGTATTCGAAGCGGCAGGGAACAAAGGCCGCGAAGATGGAAAGCCAGATCCAGGAACAGGAAAAGACAAGAAGAAGTAATATCATGCTGGAGATGAACCGTGAAAAAATGCAGCGCTACGAAGAAGGATGGCTTGGAAAAAAGGTGGAAGTCCTTTTTGAAGAGACGACAGAGCGTGATGGAAAAAATTATGTCACAGGGCACACCAAAGAATATCTCCGGATTGGGATCCCATGCGAACCGGAACAGGCAGAGCAGTGGATCAATCAGTTAAAAGAGATAGAACTTACTTCACTTTCACAAATTATGCATTGAATTTTTGTATAGATTATATTAAAAT
>CAKRFP010000024.1 GCA_934320645.1 uncultured Bariatricus sp. | reverse complement strand
GAAAAACAGTGCATCGTTTTTCGCACGCTTGTTTATTGTAGTATATCGCAAAAAAAAAGTCAAGGCATTCTGAAAAAATATTTTCCAATCATTCCCTGACTTTTCTTTATATTTTACTCTGTACTTACAGAGCCTTCGATTGTTTCTCCGTCTTTTACTTTCTGGATCAGTTCACTGATTTCCGCCACCGAAGTCTCGTCCGGATAAGTTACATAAAGTTCTTCATCTCCTGATGAATAACAGATATCGGTTCCTCCGGTTCCATCCGCTGCCACGGAATAAATATTCCATTTTGCATTGGTTCTAAGCTGTGTCTTAATCAGTGACTGAATCTGGCTTGAAGTAAAGTTTGTATCTACTCCATCGCTGACACTGTCAATGATATCACTTGCTCCACGGAGCATTGCCGGTGACATCATTTTTTTGATGATTGCGGTGATCACTGCCTGCTGATGAACTCCTCTTCCGTTATCTCCATCCGGCAGTGCCTGACGTTCACGACAAAAAGCAAGTGCACTAAGGCCATCCAGATGATTCATTCCTTCATTGATATGAACCTCAGCTCCTGATTCCCATCCTGTATCAAATTCGAGATCTGATTCAACATCCAGACCTCCAAGTGCATCAACTACATTGATCATGGATGTAAAATTGACTCTGCCAAAGAATTCGATGTTTGTATCATACAGTGCTTCCAGCGTCTGCATAGAGACATCCACACCATAGATTCCTGCATGAGTCAGTTTGTCGTTCTGCCCGCCGGATACTCCCGGAATCGGCACATAATAATCTCTTGGCGTTGTAATCAGTAAAACCTGATGGCTTGTCGGATTTACAACTGCTACGATATTCACATCACTTCGTCCCTGCTCTGTGATATCCCCATCTGTATCGATACCACTTAAATAAACTGCAAATGGTTTTGAAACACTTTCATCCGTAGTGTCACTGTCAATTTCAACAACAATATTATGCTTGTAAATAACCTTAGTATCTTTTGTAAAAGTTGAATATTGTTCCTGAATGATATTGCTGTATGCGGAATTGTAAATGATTGCATCTACTTCTCCGCTATACAAAGCCTGTGCTTCTTCTCCAAGGTTGCTGTATTCCTGTACGGAAATATTATCTCCAAGTTCTTTTTCAATCTGCTTAATTGCCGACTGCGTCTGATCTCCACCTGTTGCATACTGAACACCAAATGTATATCCGGATGCCGCCGAAAGCGTATCTGCTATATCATCAGATCTTACTGCAACAACCATTGAACTTGTCTTTTTATTGCTGCCAGTAATCTTCTGGAATGCATTATTCACTTTTCCCAGATAGAAAGAACCCGCTCCCAAAATAACACACATTATTATACAGAATATCTTTCCGCCAATTCCTTTTCCTTTGGCTGCAAGCTGTGTCAGCAGTGTAATCCCCAACAGAATCAGCATTACTCCGGCAAGTATTAAAAAATAAGTTGAGGTAAGTACGTTAAACAGCATCACATTCACTGCAAGAACTACCGATAAAATAAACTGAATAATCGTAAGGATGATCCCAATCGTTCTGCTTACCCGATTTTTCTTTCTTCCTCTGCGCCGCTTATTGTTACACTTCCTGCTGCTTCCTGTATCCGCAGCCCTTCTCTGATTCTGATATTCATTTTCCTGCTTTCTTTTATTCGCTGAAGATGATTTCTTTCTCGGTCGTTCTCTGTAGTAGTCTTCCTCGTCATCATAATATCTGCCGGAAGTTCTCCGATCCTCTTCATAAGCATAGCGGTCTTTTCCCTTAGCCCGTCTGCTTACTTCTCTGCTGTTATTGATACTTCGCATATTTCTATTAGAAGTTCCATCAGACGATCTTCTCCTTGCTGATTTCCTCTGTTCCATATACACTCACTTTCATTTGTTACATAACTATTACATGATATGACACTTTAATTACAATTACATCTCTATATAATATCGTTTTTGCCTTATATTGTCAATATTTTCGCGTCAATCCACTTTCGTGATTCTGCACAATTCTTTTCAATAAAGTAGATGGAAAATAAATATTTCGCCCTTCCCACTATCAGGGCGGATTAGGGGCTTTCACCCTTTGAAACGTATGCCGCTAGGCGCACAACGAAAAAGGCAAAGAACTTTTTCCAAGCTCTTCGCCTTCTTTTGTATTCCTATTTTCTATTTGTCTTCTACCAGATGGCATGCTACCTTATGTCCAGGTGCAACTTCTTTCATCTCCGGCATTTCCTTAAAGCAGCGTTCTGTCGCATACTGACATCTCTCAGCGAAACGACAGCAGTTCTTTGGATTGATCGGGCTTGGAATTTCACCCTTGATCGGAATACGCTGGTTTGCCTTTGCTTTATGAGGATCTGCTTCCGGAATCGCAGAAAGCAGTGCCTGTGTATATGGATGCATCGGATGATCATAAAGTTCATCTGTCTCGGCAGTCTCAACCATGGTTCCAAGGTACATAACAACCACGCGGTCAGAAATGTATTTTACAACACTAAGGTCATGTGCGATAAACAGGTAAGTCAGTCCTCTTTCTTCCTGCAGTTCTTTCAGCATATTGATAACCTGTGCCTGAATAGACACATCAAGAGCTGAAATCGGCTCATCACAGATGATGAACTCCGGATCAACAGAAAGAGCACGTGCGATACCGATACGCTGTCTCTGTCCACCTGAGAATTCATGTGGAAAACGTGACATATGATCTTTGTTAAGACCAACTGTAGCAAGCAGCTGCTCTACTTTTGCATCTGCATCCTTTGTTGACATTCCATGCTGTTTCAGACCTTCTCCAACGATATCCTTAACAGTCATACGTGGGTTCAGTGATGAGTACGGATTCTGGAAGATCATCTGTACTTTCTTGCAGAATTCTTTCTGCTCTGCATGATTATATTTGAAAATGTCTTTTCCGTCATAGTATACATTTCCTGAAGTCGGATTGTATAACTTGATCATGGTACGTCCTGTTGTAGATTTACCACATCCGGACTCACCTACCAGACTGACTGTCTCACCTTTATAAATATCAAATGTAAGATCATCAACCGCTTTTAAGGTTTCTTTACGGCTGATTTCAAAATATTTACATAAGTTTTTCACCTGTACGAGAGGCTGTTTTTTTTCTGTATTTTCCATTTTACACCTCTCCTTTCTCAGTTACTTTTTTTCTCATGTCTGTATCCGGTGCATATTCATGCTGCAGCCAGCAACAGGTTTCATGTTCTTTTGAAAGCTCATAAGTCTGTGGTGGCATATCTTTACAGATTTCCATGCAGTATTCACATCTTGCTGCGAACGGACATCCTTTCGGAGGTGCAAACAGATCCGGAGGTGTTCCTTCGATTGGCTGCAATTTCTGACCTTTTGCTGTATCCAGTTTGGCAATTGAATGCATAAGTCCTTTTGTGTAAGGATGTGCTGTATCATAGAAAATCTCATCTACAGATCCACGTTCTACGATCTTTCCCCCATACATAACCAGTACACGGTCGCAAAGCTTTGCGATAACACCAAGGTCATGTGTGATCAGGATGATAGATGTTCCAAGTGTTTTCTGAAGATTTTTCAGTACATCAAGGATCTGTGCTTCAATTGTAACATCCAAAGAAGTAGTCGGCTCATCGGCAATAACGATGCTCGGGCTTCCTACCAGAGCAATCGCGATCATAACACGCTGTTTCATACCACCTGAAAGTTCATGTGGATACTGTTTGTAACGGCGTTCTCCATCAGAGATACCTACCATTTTAAGGATTTCAAGTGCTTTTGCTTTTTTCTCAGCTGCACTCATACCTTTTCTTCCAACGAATACTTCTTCAATCTGTTTTCCGATACGCATTGTCGGGTTCAATGAGGTCATAGGATCCTGAAAAATATAACTGATCTCTTTTCCACGGAACTGACGAAGTTCTTTTTTGTTCATTTTCAGAACATCTTTTCCCTTATAAAGAATCTCTCCGCCTTCAAAGAATCCAGGCGGTTCCGGATTCAGTCTCATCAGACACTGAGAGGTAACACTCTTTCCACATCCGGATTCTCCAACGATACCAAGAATTTCTCCCGGACGGACTTCAAAGCTGACATCACGAACAGCTTTTACAACTCCACCGTATGTACGGAAAGAGAATTGCAGATTTTTTACTTCCAATAAATTTTCCATCTTCTATACTCCTTCCTACTCGGTTCCTCTAAGTTTCGGGTCAAATGCATCACGAAGCCCATCACCAAGAAGATTCAGTGCAAGCATTGTTGTACAAATCAGGAATGCCGGTACAAATACCTGGTACGGATGAATTCTCAGCTGTGCGATTCCGTCTTTTGCAAGTACACCCCAGCTGCAGTTCGGTGGTTTGATACCCAGACCGATATAGCTCAGGAATGCCTCCTGGAAAATAGCTCCCGGAATAGCCATTGTCAGGTTTGTAATGATAAGTCCCATGATATTCGGTAAAATATGTTTTACAATGATTACGATATCCGGCACACCAAGGATCTTGGCTGCAGATACGAAATCAGATTCTCTCAGTTTTAATACTTCACCACGAACGAAACGACATCCACCGATCCATCCGACGCAACACATAGCAAGAATCAAACAGTGTACACCGTTACCAACAACTACCATAAGAAGAATGGTAACGATCAGACTTGGGATTCCGTATAATACGTCAACGACACGCTGGATAACCATATCGATCTTGCCACCGTAGAATCCTGAGATACCACCCATGATAGATCCAACGATTGCATTGATGATGCTGGCTGCAAAACCAATTGTCAGAGATACTCTCGCACCAGACCATGCACGAACCCAGAGATCACGTCCAAGAGAGTCTGTTCCAAACCAATGTGCTTTTGAAAAGCTCTGGTTCATCTCTGCCACACTCTGTGTTGCAATGTCATATTTGCTGAACATTGGAACAAAGATCGCCATAAGTACATAAAGTCCAATCAGGCACAATGAGAAGAATGCAATCTTATTCTTGCGGATTCGTCTCCATGCATCCTGCCAGTAACCAATATTCGGACGGGAAATAGACTCCATTGTCTTTGTATTTTTTCCTACAACTTTAAACTGTTCTTTTGTAATTTCTGCCATTTCTCGTCACCTACCTTTTTTTACCACTCAGACGGATTCTCGGATCTACAATACCGTATAAGATATCTACAATCAGGATTGACACGATCAGGAATGCTCCGTAGAAGATCGTCATACCAAGAACCAGTGTATAATCTGCCATGTTAATACTGTCTACATAATGTTTTCCCATTCCAGGGATTGCGAAAAGGGCTTCGATTACGAATGTTCCTGTTAATACAGATGCAACTGTCGGTCCCATAATGGTAATGATCGGTGTGATCGCATTACGGATCTGATGTTTAACTGTAATTCGGAAATCCGATAAACCTTTCGCACGTGCTGTCTTTGTATAATCTGAAGATACAACTTCCAGCATACTGGAACGCATCAGACGGGAAATGGATGCCAGTGTATAGAATCCAACCGCGATTGACGGTAAAATTGTGTGCTTAAAGCTTGTGTACTGCGCAACCGGAAGAATCTGCCATTTGATTCCGAAGAAATACTGAAGTACAGATCCCATGATGAAGTCAGGAATCGATGTACCAATGATCGCAATCAAAATACAGACAAAGTCCAGTTTCTTTCCTCGATTCAGTGCTGCTACAATTCCAAGGATCAGTCCGAAGAACAGTGCAAAGCACAGTGAACGGACTCCCAGGTCTGCTGAGTATGGGAATGAGTCAGCAATAATACGGTTAACTGTCTGACTTTCATACTTCATAGAATACCCCAGATCACCATGAAGCACATTCTTCATATAAGTTATATACTGCTCTGCAAGCGGTTTATCCAAACCATAGTAAGCTTCCAGATTCGCTTTGATCTCCGGTGTCATCTTGTCACTTGAGAACGGATCTCCCGGCATCAGACGAACCAGGACGAATACAACACTTGTAAGTACCAAAAGTGTTACGATGGCTAATGCAACTCGTTTAGCTATATATTTTGCCATTCTTTTGTCTCCCTTCATTTTTCTTTATTTGATAGCTTTGATTATTTCACATACTTTCTATTGGCTGATACATACCAAATCTACCCCTCGAAATAATCAAAACCCTCAAATAAGCAGCCGGTGCGGACCAGTAAGTCCGCGCCGACCGCAAGGTATGTTACCATCCAACTGTATTATTCGCTGATGTCTGCATATACCAGATCGAAGTCATATCCGACAAAGTATACATTGAAGTTAGAAATCTTCGGATTGATCAGATACTGGTCTCTACGTAACTGAAGCGGTACAAGAGCGGAATCTTCTTCAAGGAAGATCTTTTCTGCCTGGAACAGCATATCCTGTCTTGTCTTAGCATCTGTCTCTGTCTGAGAATCTTTAAGAAGCTTGTCGTATTCAGCGTTCGCATATCCAGAGTGGTTATACTGACCATCGCTGATCCACAGTTCCAGATAAGAGTATGCGTCAGAGTAGTCCGGAACCCATCCTGTTACTACCATATCGTAATCTTTTTCAGTTTCCATCTGAAGTCTCTGTTTGTAAGTTACCTGGTTGATTTCTACTGTAATACCAAGGTTCTTCTGATACTGTTCCTGAAGAACTTCAGCCTGCTTCTTAGCACCATCTGTATCTGTTGTAAGAAGAGTGATCTTGATGTCTGATGCATTTGATACACCCATTTCTTTCATAGCAGCATCCAGATATTCTTTTGCTTTATCATTGTCATTCTCTGCTGGGAATGGTGTATATGGATAAGCTTCTCCGTATGTCTGGTCATCTGCCGCCTGCACGTTTGGAAGTACAAGTCTCTGTGCAACGTCATATACGTCATTGTTAACCAGCTTGTTGTATTCTGTTCTGTTGATTGCATAGTTCAAAGCAAATCTCAGGTTCTTGTTAGCAAGCGGTCTGTCTTCTGACATGTTGAGCATGATGTAATCATCTGCACCTGTATAGTAGAATTCAGTATTTTCTGTATACTGATCTGTCATTTCAGTAGGTACAACTGTGATATCAACTTCGCCCTGTTCCCACATAGCAACCGCTGTCTTAGCATCTGCAACTGTCTTTACGCAGATTTCATCAAGCTTGATGCTGTCTGCATCCCAGTAATTTTCATTCTTAGAAAGGATCATTTCATCGCCGTGTTTCCACTCTGTCATCTTGAACGGTCCGTTATAAACAGATTTTTCCGGATCAGCTGCATATTCTTTTCCGTATTTTTCTACATAATCTTTTCTTGCAGGACCGAATGTTGCCATAGCAGCCATACTAAGGAAGTATGTAGCCGGATGTGCAAGTTCGATAACAACTGTCTTGTCGTCTGGTGCAGATACGCCAAGTTCATCGACAGGCACAGAACCGCTATTTACTTCTGCACCGTTTTTGAGGATATATCCGATGAATGCGTAATCGCTTGCCATTTCTGGATCCATAAGTCTCTGGATACCATAAACATAATCGCCTGCTTTTACGTCTTCTCCGTCAGACCATTTCAGTCCGTCACGAAGGTGGAATGTGTAAGTAAGTCCGTCATCTGAGATATCCCAGCTTTCAGCTGCATCTGGTTTGATTTCGCCTTCCACGTTACGTGTCAGCATCGCATAGGTGCAGATTTCTGCTGTTGCACATGAGATAGAGTTACTGTTCTGTGGATCCATAGAAGGAAGGTCTTCACGAAGTGTGTAAGTAATTCTCTTCTTTCCTGATGAAGCACTGCTGTCATCTTTCTTGGCATCTTTGGATCCCGGTGTACCACAGCCAGCAAACATGGTTACTGTCATTGCTGTAGCAAGTAAAGCCGCTAATAATTTCTTTTTCATAAATGTTGTCCTCCTTTTTCATTTATAATTCTATTAGCTCATGTGTAGCACTGATCAGGTTTTCATATCCGTCTTTTGTGATGATGCCCTGATCCTCAAGTCTGACACCACCCCAACCCGGAATATAAAGTCCTGGTTCTACTGTCATTACGCTGTTCTCCTGTAAGATATTCTCACAGTTCAGTCCGATATTCGGAAGTTCATGGACGAACAGCCCAACTCCATGACCAATTCCTGTATAATTATACGGAAGGTATTCTGTATCTTTGATTGCTTCAAGCGAAGCTTCATAGCAGGAAGTTCCTGTTACACCGGCTCTTATAGATGCTTCTGTATCTTCTGTCATACGACGGCAGAGATCATAAACTTCTCTCTGTTTGGCGTCTGCCTTGCCGACAACTACTGTTCTTGTCATATCTGAAAGATAACCTTTGTACTGGCATCCATAATCCATCAATACGAAATCACCGTATTCGATTGGCTTACTGTCCGGAATTCCGTGAAGCAGAGAGCTCTTTGCTCCTGAAATAACGATTCCACCATAAGGTTTGGTATCTGCACCTTCCATAACCATGTAATGTGCAAGTCTGGATGCGATTTCTTTTTCTGTAACACCCGGACGGATGTCTTTTATAATTTTTTCAAATGCTCTGGATGCGATATCGCAGGCAACGGTAAGGTTCTTGATCTCTTCCGGCGTCTTGATTGCGCGGAAGCCTTCGATTACGTTCAGCGTAGGAACCATCTCTGCACTGAGTTCAGCCTGCATAGAGTTCCATTTTTCAAATGTCAGATGATCCTGTTCAAATCCAATTGTTTTAACTCCATCTTTCTCTGCACAATGTGCAACAGCTTTCCCCATGCTGTAGCCGAAATTGATTCTCCAGTTTACGAGTTCATAATCCGGGCATTCGTAAGATGCCTGCTCTGTGTATCTTGCATCAGTAATGAAATACTGATTCGCCTTTGTGATAAAAAGGAACGAATCTTCCCCTGTAAATCCGCTGATACAGCGTACATTCGCCGGCTTTGCAATATAAAATGCATCCAGCCCTTCTTTTTCCATGTACTCTCGCAGTTGTGTTAATCTGTCCATTTCTGTTCTCCTCTCATGCACTTTTGTTCTTCTGAGACGGTATATTTACCAGATATGTCCGTCCCTCTGTGACAATGTAATACTTTACTAGACCGCAGTCTAGTGGTGTAAACAAAAGAACGCCATGATTTGCATCATGACGTCCTTGTCTTCTTTCAAAGGTCATAGTTTCACGCTATGACGTCTATGTTTAATTATTAGATTGTCCGTATTGTATGTATAAAAATGTAATCTTTATACACTTTCGTAAATAACACTGTCTTCAGAGTTGCGTGAATTTCGAAGAAACCCCGTTTCAACAGTTCAATTTTTGCAAATTCATTCAGATGAATATTTATTCATATGTGTAACTTTTTCTTATTATAGAACCATACTCTAAGATTGTCAAGAGGAATGCTATTTATTTCACAATTTTATTTTCACCTTTTATTTTCATTCCTTCCAAACAGTCTTGGTACATCCCGGTGATATACCCATATACTCACACAAGGTTCTTTTCCAGGATTGGAAATACTATGACGCTCTCTGCTCTTTATATATACACTGTCTCCCGGATGTAAACTGCAAATTTCTCCTTCCACCTCTACATTCAGAGTTCCTTTTATCACCATACACATTTCCGAAAAGACATGGCGATATTCTTCTTTTTTCGCAGATTCTCCCGGTCCAATCGTAATATATTCAAAAATCGATTCTCCCTGACCAAAGTCTGCAACCTCAACTGTTATATTTTCTTCCGGATAAAGATGCTTACTCATTTCTTCTCTGCGTATAACCGTCTTTCCCGGTATCTCGCCTTCCAGTGCATACTGGATATCAATATCCAGTGCTTCACAAATTCGCGCAAGACTGTCCACATTCGGAGATGTCTTATTCTGTTCCAGCATACTCAGATAGCCCGCTGAAAGTCCTGTATATTCTCCCAAAACCCGGATTGTCATCATTTTCTTTTTTCTGCATTCTCTGATCCGTTCACCAATATGAGCTAAATCCAGCATATCACACCCCCTGATTTTCGACTGATTATCTATATGCTACTGTATTTTTTCATATTTTGCAACCCTTTATTTTTGTAAAGTGTTAAAGAATTGGAAATATTTTTCAAATATTTTTGTTTTTCATGTCTTTAAAGCAAGAAAAGCAGACACGCCTTTCAACGTATCTGCCTCTCTTAGCATATAAAGCCTATTCTTCAACTGTAACTGTTTCGTCAGCATTTTCTTCGGTTTCAACAGTTTCTGCTGTCTCTGCCGGTGCTTCAGGCTCAGCATCATCATCCATATCAAAATCATCAAAACTGATTTCGTCGTCCATATCCATACCAAGACCTGTATCAAGCTTAACGTCACGGTATTTTCTCATACCTGTTCCTGCCGGAATCAGTTTACCGATAATGACGTTCTCTTTCAGACCGATCAGGTGGTCAACCTTACCTTTGATAGCAGCCTCAGTCAGAACCTTGGTTGTCTCCTGGAAGGATGCAGCTGACAGGAAGGAATCTGTTGCCAGGGATGCCTTGGTAATACCAAGCATGATCTGTTCTCCTGTTGCAGGCTCTTTACCTTCTGCTACCATCTGTTCATTTACATCGTTGAACTCAAGGACATCCACCATTGTTCCTGGAAGGAATTCCGTATCTCCTCTTTCTTCGATGCGGATTTTCTTCAGCATCTGACGAACGATAACTTCGATATGCTTATCGTTGATTTCTACACCCTGCAGACGGTATACTCTCTGTACT
Organism: uncultured Bariatricus sp.; assembly: GCA_934320645.1. Lineage (GTDB taxonomy): Bacteria > Bacillota > Clostridia > Lachnospirales > Lachnospiraceae > Allocoprococcus. The sequence goes on along the minus strand of CAKRFP010000024.1, from coordinate 30,244 downwards.
TCCTGAAGCATGTAATCCTGCGCAGCACGAAGACCTTTGATCTTAAGAAGGTCATGCGGGTTCACGCTACCTTCTGTAAGCTCGTCACCGGCTTCCAGAACAGCTCCATCCTGTACTTTAATACGTGATCCATAAGGAATCAGATAAGTCTTTGTCTCACCTGTCTGCTGATTGGTAACGATGATTTCACGCTTCTTCTTTGTATCGTTCAGGTTTGCAACACCTGCGATTTCTGTGATGATAGCAAGACCTTTCGGCTTTCTTGCTTCAAAAAGTTCTTCGACACGAGGAAGACCCTGTGTGATATCTCCACCGGCTACACCACCACTATGGAAAGTACGCATGGTCAGCTGTGTACCAGGTTCACCGATTGACTGAGCTGCGATAATACCAACGGCTTCACCAACCTGTACAGGTTCACCTGTTGCCATGTTGGCACCATAACATTTTGCACAGATACCGATGTGTGATTTACAGGTCAGGATTGTACGGACTTTCACTTTCTTAAGCGGTGAATTTCCATTTTCATCCACACCGTATTTCATGATCTTTTCTGCACGTTTTGGTGTGATCATGTGGTTTGCTTTTACAAGCACATTGCCATCTTTGTCACAGATTGTATAGCATGAATATCTTCCTGTAATACGTTCCTGAAGACTTTCGATTTCTTCATTTCCATCCATGAATGCATGCAGATACATTCCCGGAATTTCAGCATCCTTGCTTACACAGTCAACCTCACGGATGATCAGATCCTGTGATACGTCAACAAGACGTCTTGTCAGGTATCCTGAATCGGCTGTACGAAGGGCAGTATCTGACATACCTTTTCGAGCTCCATGTGCAGACATGAAGTATTCCAGTACGTCCAGACCTTCACGGAAGTTTGACTTGATTGGCAGCTCGATCGTATGACCGGTTGTATCAGCCATAAGTCCACGCATACCTGCAAGCTGTTTGATCTGTTTATCAGATCCACGGGCTCCGGAATCCGCCATCATGAAGATATTGTTGTATTTATCAAGTCCGGTAAGAAGGGCTTCTGTAAGCTCATCATCTGTTTCTTTCCAGGTTTCTACAACCTCTTTGTAACGCTCTTCTTCTGTAATAAGACCACGCTTGAAGTTACGTGTGATCTTATCAACCGTTGACTGTGCTCTTGCGATCAGTTCCGGTTTCTGTGGCGGTACAGTCATATCTGAAATAGATACAGTCATAGCTGCTCTTGTAGAGAGCTTGTATCCCATTGATTTTACATGGTCAAGTACTTCGGCTGTAGCTGATGCACCATGTGTGTTAATAACTTTTTCAAGAATCTGTTTCAGCTGTTTCTTTCCTACATGGAAATCCACTTCAAGAACCAGTTCATTTCCTTCTTTTTCACGATCAACAAAACCAAGATCTTGCGGAATGATTTCGTTGAAGATGAAACGTCCAAGTGTAGACTCTACTGTACCGGTCTTCTTTGTTCCATCCGGCATTGTCTTTGTCACACGTACTTTGATTCTTGAGTGAAGAGTAACAACTCCGTTCTCATAAGCAAGAATTGCTTCATTGACACTCTTGAATACTTTGCCTTCTCCCTTTGCACCAGGTCTTTCCTGTGTCAGATAGTAGATACCAAGGACCATATCCTGTGAAGGTACAGCTACCGGACCACCATCAGACGGTTTCAGAAGGTTGTTTGGTGAAAGCAGAAGGAAACGGCATTCTGCCTGTGCTTCTACAGAAAGCGGAAGATGAACCGCCATCTGGTCACCATCGAAATCGGCATTGAACGCTGTACATACCAGTGGGTGAAGCTTGATTGCTTTACCTTCTACCAGGATCGGTTCAAATGCCTGGATACCAAGACGGTGAAGAGTAGGAGCACGGTTCAGCATAACCGGATGCTCTTTGATTACATCTTCAAGCACATCCCATACTTCCGGCTGAAGACGTTCTACCATTTTCTTAGCATTCTTAATGTTGTGAGCAGCTCCGCTCTCAACAAGTTCTTTCATAACAAACGGCTTGAACAGCTCGATTGCCATTTCTTTCGGAAGACCGCACTGATAGATCTTCAGTTCCGGTCCTACAACGATAACGGAACGTCCTGAGTAGTCAACACGTTTTCCAAGCAGGTTCTGACGGAAACGTCCTGACTTACCTTTCAGCATATCAGAAAGGGATTTCAGTGCTCTGTTTCCAGGACCTGTTACCGGACGTCCACGACGTCCATTGTCGATCAGAGCATCTACAGCTTCCTGCAGCATTCTCTTTTCGTTTCTAACGATAATGTCCGGAGCTCCCAGTTCAAGGAGTCTTCTCAGACGGTTATTTCTGTTGATAATTCTTCTGTACAGATCATTCAGGTCAGATGTTGCAAAACGTCCACCATCCAACTGTACCATCGGACGCAGATCCGGCGGAATTACCGGGATTGCAGTCATGATCATCCATTCCGGTTTGTTTCCTGATTCACGGAAAGCTTCTACTACTTCAAGTCTCTTAACGATTCTTGCTCTCTTCTGTCCGGTAGCACCCTCAAGTCCTGCCTGCAGTTCAGCATAATCTTTTTCAAGATCGATCGCTTCGAGAAGTTCTTTGATCGCTTCTGCTCCCATTCCTACGCGGAAACCATTGCCCCAGTTCTCTCTTGCTTCCTGGTATTCTGCTTCTGAAAGAACCTGCTTGTAAGAGAGATCTGTCTCTCCCTTATCAAGTACGATATAAGAAGCGAAATACAGTACTTTTTCCAGAGTTCTCGGTGAAAGATCCAGGATCAGTCCCATACGGCTCGGAATACCTTTGAAATACCAGATATGAGAAACCGGTGCCGCAAGCGCGATGTGACCCATACGTTCACGTCGCACAGTTGCTTTTGTTACTTCTACACCACAGCGGTCACATACAACACCTTTATAACGGATCTTTTTGTATTTACCACAGTGGCATTCCCAGTCTTTGCTAGGTCCGAAGATTTTCTCACAGAACAGACCGTCTCTTTCCGGTTTGAGTGTTCTGTAGTTGATTGTCTCCGGTTTTGTAACTTCACCTCTTGACCATTCCAGAATCTTTTCCGGAGATGCCAGACCTATTTTAATCGCATCAAATGAAATCGGTTGATACGTTGGTTCTTTTTTTGTTTCTGTCATTCTCGGCATCCTCCTATTCTAAATCCATGTCGTCATCAAAATCATCGTTCATATCGCCATCAAAATCGTCGAAGCTGTCATCTTCCTCCGGCTCATCTTCTACATCAACCAGTTCTCCTTCTGAAAATTCCTGCTTGCTGTATCCGTGTTTGCCGTAATCTTCGTCGTTATTGTAGCGTCTGTCTCCTTCAATAATGTGATTCAGGTTTGTATCACCGTAATCTACACTTTCCATGATCTGAACTTCTTCATTGTTCTCATCCAGGACACGTACATCCAGACCGAGTGACTGAAGTTCTTTAAGAAGTACCTTGAAGGATTCCGGAATTCCCGGTTCAGGAATATTTTCACCTTTGATGATTGCTTCGTATGTCTTCACACGACCAACTACATCATCGGATTTAACTGTCAGGATTTCCTGCAGAGTATAAGATGCACCGTAAGCTTCCAGTGCCCAAACCTCCATCTCTCCGAAACGCTGTCCACCGAACTGTGCTTTACCACCAAGTGGCTGCTGTGTTACCAGTGAGTAAGGACCGGTTGAACGTGCATGGATCTTATCATCAACGAGGTGATGCAGTTTCAGATAATGCATGTGTCCGATTGTTACCGGGCTGTCGAAATATTCTCCGGTACGACCGTCTCTCAGTCTTACTTTACCGTCTCTTGAAAGCGGAACGCCTTTCCACAGTGCTCTGTGGTCTCTGTTCTCATACAGATAATCCATAACTTCCGGAAGAAGTTCTTCTTTATGTCTTGCTTCAAATTCTTCCCAGGACAGGTTAACATAATCGTTCGCCAGATCCAGGGTATCCATAATATCAACCTCGTTTGCACCATCAAATACCGGTGTTGCGATGTTGAATCCAAGTGCTTTGGCAGCCAGAGAAAGGTGGATCTCCAGTACCTGTCCGATGTTCATACGTGATGGTACACCCAGTGGGTTCAGCACGATGTCAAGCGGACGTCCGTTTGGAAGGAACGGCATATCTTCTACAGGAAGTACACGGGAAACAACACCCTTGTTACCATGACGTCCGGCCATCTTATCACCTACAGAGATCTTTCTCTTCTGTGCGATGTAGATACGGACTGCCTGGTTAACTCCCGGTGAAAGTTCATCTCCATTTTCTCTTGTAAATACTTTTGCATCTACAACGATACCGTATTCACCATGAGGTACTTTCAGAGAAGTGTCTCTTACTTCACGAGCTTTTTCTCCAAAGATTGCACGAAGAAGTCTTTCCTCTGCTGTCAGTTCTGTCTCTCCCTTCGGAGTAACCTTGCCGACAAGAATATCTCCTGCACGAACCTCAGCACCGATACGGATAATACCTCTCTCATCCAGATCTTTCAGTGCATCATCACCTACGCCTGGAATATCGCGTGTGATTTCTTCTGGTCCGAGCTTTGTATCACGGGCTTCTGCTTCATATTCTTCGATATGAACAGATGTGTAAACATCATTCTGTACAAGACGTTCACTAAGAAGTACAGCATCCTCGTAGTTGTAACCTTCCCAGGTCATGAATCCGATCAACGGGTTCTTACCAAGAGCCATCTCACCATTAGATGTAGACGGTCCGTCTGCGATTACCTGTCCCTTTTCAACTCTCTCACCTTTGACAACGATCGGTCTCTGGTTGTAGCAGTTGCTCTGGTTGCTTCGCAGGAATTTGGTCAGCTTGTAAGTCTTTCTTATCTTGTCATCCTGTTTGATTGTGATTTCGGTAGATGTTGATCTCTCAACAATACCACCTTCTTCTGCAACGACACATACACCTGAGTCGACAGCAGATTTTACTTCCATACCTGTTCCGACTACCGGAGCTTCTGTAGTAAGAAGCGGTACTGCCTGACGCTGCATGTTGGACCCCATCAGCGCACGGTTCGCATCATCGTTCTGCAGGAACGGAATCAGTGCTGTAGCAACAGAGAATACCATCTTCGGAGATACGTCCATGTAATCGAACATTCTTCTCTCGTATTCCTGAGTCTCATCACGATAACGTCCGGATACATTCTTATGAACGAAATGTCCTTCTTCATCCAGAGGCTCATTCGCCTGTGCTACATGATAATTATCTTCTTCATCCGCAGTCATATATACAACTTCTTCGGTTACAACCGGATTCTGCGGATCTGTCTTGTCAATCTTACGGTACGGAGCTTCTACAAATCCGTACTCATTGATTCTTGCATAACATGCAAGAGAGTTGATCAGACCGATGTTCGGTCCTTCAGGTGTCTCGATTGGACACATTCTTCCGTAATGTGAGTAGTGAACGTCACGGACCTCGAATCCGGCACGGTCACGGGAAAGTCCACCAGGACCAAGTGCGGAAAGACGTCTCTTGTGAGTCAGTTCACCAAGTGGGTTATTCTGATCCATGAACTGTGACAGCTGTGATGATCCGAAGAACTCTTTAACAGCAGCAGTCACAGGCTTGATATTGATCAGTGACTGTGGCGAAATGCCTTCCAGATCCTGTGTTGTCATTCTTTCACGAACAACTCTTTCCAGTCTTGAAAGACCGATTCTGTACTGATTCTGGAGAAGTTCTCCAACCGCACGGATACGTCTGTTACCCAAGTGGTCAATATCATCATCTTTACCGATTCCATATTCCAGATGCATATTGTAGTTGATAGACGCCATAATGTCTTCTTTTGTAATATGCTTCGGAATCAGTTCATGAATATTCTTATGAATTGCTTCTTTCAGCTCATCGATATCTCCGGCTGTCTCTTCCAGGAGTTCAGCAAGTACCGGATAGTATACCAGTTCAGTTACGCCAACTTCTTCCGGATCGATTCCGCATACAGCTTTGAGATCTACCATCATATTAGAAAGTACTTTGATATTACGGTCACTTTCTTCTCTTGCGATCCACACATACGGAACAGCTGCATTCTGGATAGCATCTGCAAGTTCTCTGTCAACGACAGCTCCTGCTTCTGCAATCACTTCACCTGTCATCGGGCTTACTACGTCTTCAGCCAGCGTGTGACCTGTGATACGGTTCTTGAGCATAAGCTTCTTATTAAATTTATAACGTCCAACCTTTGCAAGGTCATAACGTCTCGGGTCAAAGAACATACTGGTGATCAGACTTTCTGCACTGTCTACAGCAAGTGGTTCACCCGGACGGATCTTCTTATATAATTCAAGAAGACCTTCCTGGTAGTTCTCTGAAGTATCTTTTGTGAAACTTGCAAGGATCTTTGGCTCTTCGCCAAAAAGATCGATAATCTCAGCATTCGTTCCAATACCAAGTGCACGGATCAGGACTGTGATCGGCACCTTACGGGTTCTGTCCACACGGACATAGAAAACGTCATTGGAGTCCGTCTCATATTCAAGCCATGCACCCCTGTTCGGGATAACGGTGCAAGAGTATAATTCTTTACCAAGTTTATCATGCGCAATTCCATAATAAATACCAGGTGAACGCACCAACTGGCTGACAATAACACGTTCCGCACCATTGATTACAAAGGTACCGGTTCTTGTCATGATCGGTAAATCACCCATAAAGATCTCATGTTCATTGATCTCATCTGTCTCTTTGTTGTGAAGTCTTACCTTCACTTTAAGCGGTGCAGCATAAGTAGCATCGCGTTCTTTACATTCCTCGATTGTGTACTTGGTTTCATCTGTGCACAATGTAAAGTCAACGAATTCCAGGCTCAGATGTCCGCTGTAATCGGTGATCGGAGAAATATCATCAAATACTTCTTTTAATCCTTCATCCAGGAACCATTTGTAAGAGTCGGTCTGAACTTCGATCAAATTAGGCATTTGGAGTACTTCTTTTTGCCGGGAATAGCTCATGCGCATACTTTTTCCGTTTGTGATGGGACGAATTCTGTTTTTCTCCATTTGACGTTTCACTCCTTATATGATAAATTTTCGGGTTATTTCCGCCTTATTCAGGGCGCACTTATGGCATACGTTGCCACAATAGCGCATTTTTTACTTTACCACAGGTTTTTCTCGATTGTCAAGTCTAACTTTTCAAAAAATTGTATTTTTATTGTATTTTATGCATACTGTAGCGTATATGACAAAAAGACTGTACCCAGCACATTCTCTCACCGAACACAGTCGCTTGCAACACTCTTCCTCTTCGTGCAAGTGCGCATCTTTAGCACACAGTGCCTTTTATTTCACAGGAAATTCTTTCTAAATTTCCCATGAAAAAAAGCGTACCGTCACAGGAAGTCCTGCACGATACGCTCTTGTCATTCACAGTGTGATAACCAATATTACTTAAGGTTAACTTCTGCTCCTTCAGCTTCAAGTTTAGCTTTGATTTCTTCAGCTTCAGCTTTAGAAGCGCCTTCTTTAACTACCTTCGGTGCTCCGTCAACTAATTCTTTAGCTTCTTTAAGTCCAAGACCTGTTACTTCACGAACAACCTTGATAACTTTAACTTTAGATGCTCCAGCAGATACAAGTTCTACGTCGAACTCATCTTTTTCTTCTGCTGCTGCTCCGCCTTCTGCTCCAGCTGCTGCTACTACAACACCTGCTGCTGCGGATACACCAAATTCTTCTTCACATGCTTTAACTAAGTCATTTAATTCAAGTACAGATAATTCTTTGATAGCTTCAATAAATTCTGCTGTTGTTAATTTTGCCATTTTATTTTCCTCCATTTGATTTTAATGATTGGCTCTTTCGCCTCTTACTGTTCCCACACTCGGATGGGATCCCGGTACAGATTATTCTGCTGCCGGTGCTTCTGCTTCAGCTGCTGCCGGAGCATCACCCTGTTCTGCGATCTGATTAAGAACACGAGCAAGGTTTGTAATAGGTGACTGTAAGCTTCCAAGTAATTTGGACAACAGTACTTCTCTTGACGGAATCTTAGAAAGTTCCTGAATACCAGCTGCGTCATATACTGAGCCTTCAACTACACCTGCTTTTACTTCAAGAGCTTCTGCTTTCTTAGCGAAATTGCAGATGATTCTTGCCGGTGCTGTTGCATCTTCTTTAGAAATTGCAATAGCGTTCGGTCCTTCCAGATATTCGTCAAGCTGTGCGAAATCTGTTCCTTCAAAAGCTCTCTTCATCATTGTGTTCTTGCAAACTTTGTAGATCACACCTGCTTCTCTCAGCTGTTTACGAAGTTCAGTGTCCTGAGCTACTGTAAGTCCACAGTAGTTAACGATAACTGCTGACTGAGCATCTGTGAGATCTTCAACGATTGCCTGTACGATAGGTTGTTTTAATTCAACTTTTGCCACGAATGGTGCACCTCCTTGTAGTATTTTCAACTGCCAGAAAGTCTCGGTCCCAGCGGGGACTTTCATATCACGCAATCATGCGCTAAAAAACCTCCGCGCCAAAGCACAGAGGTTTACAAATTCAAATCTAATGAATCTTGTCTTCCTCGGTAGGCGTTTTGACCCTTATGCCTTACGGCACCTACTGTCTTCGGCAGTTACTTCGTAAATATAGCATATGTTTACTAGAAAGTCAAGCATTATTTTTATTTTTTAATATTTTTCCTGTTTCTTCTTATTATAAATCCAGACCATCCAGAACTTCCTTCAGTTCTTTTGCTGAAGAAAGAAGTTTTTCTTTCTCCTCATCATTCAGCGGAATCTCAAGTACTTTCTCTGCACCCTTCTGGGAAACGATGGTCGGAACACTGATGCAGAGTCCTTCCAGACCGTACTCCCCTTCCATCAGGCTTGTAACAGGAAGAACTGCATTTTCATTCATTACAATACTTTCTGCAATTCTTGCAACTGCCATTGCCACACCGTAATAAGTTGCTCCTTTTTTCTGGATAATATCATAAGCACTGTCGCGTACCGTTTTGTAAATTCTTTCCATGGATTCCTGATGTTGGTAATGTCCGCGCAGTTCGCAGAAATCATTGATTGGAATTCCTGCCACATTCGCCCCACTCCAAACAGCAAGCTCGCTGTCTCCGTGTTCTCCGATAATGTTCGCATGTACGCTGCGGCTTGCAACCTGAAGATGTTCACTCAACAGATAACGGAATCTTGCAGTATCCAGAACCGTTCCACTTCCGAATACTCTTTCCTTTGGATAACCGGAAATCTTAAGTGCTGCATAAGTCAGGATATCTACCGGGTTTGCCACAACAAGCAAGATCCCTTCAAATCCACGTTTTGTAATTTCCGGAATGATTGACTTGAAAATTGCCACATTTTTGTGAACCAGATCCAGTCTTGTCTCTCCTGGCTTCTGATTTGCTCCCGCCGTAATAATGATCAGAGAACAATCGCTGATATCATCATAAGTTCCTGCATATATTTTCATCGGGTGTGCATACGGTCTCCCGTGACTGAGATCCATTGCCTCCCCTTCTGCTTTTTCTTTATTTGCATCGATCAGTACCAGTTCAGAGAAAATCCCTTTCTGAAGCAAGCTGAACGCAGAGGACGCTCCTACAAACCCACATCCGATAATTGCTGCCTTTTGAATATTAACCATGACAAAGTGCCTCCTTCTAATTGTTTGATATTTTTTTGACAGGCATAGATTATCATTATTTTCTCCACTTTTCAATATTTCCATGCATTGTTTGTCAAAAAATGCACAATGTATACAAGATACTGTTCTCTCTTGCATAAAAAGAATGTGCCAGAGCGCATTCTGGCATCCGCAGTGTTACCGAGCACCAGTGACACTCGTTAAGCAACGACCGAAGCGAAGCATTTTTGTATATTGAAAAAAATACTTTCCCAATATACAAAAAAGACACCGCCACAGATCTCTCCGCACACGGTGTCTTCCTTATTTACATTTATTCAATACTGATTAAGCAAGCTTCATTGGGTTGATTTTTACACCAGGTCCCATTGTAGAAGTAAGTGTCACACTCTTAAGATACTGACCCTTTACTGCTGCCGGTTTAGCTTTGTTAATCGCATCGATAAGCGTCTGGAAGTTGTCAGCAAGCTGTTCTTCAGTGAAAGAAGCTTTTCCTACTGGTACATGGATGATATTTGTCTTGTCCAATCTGTACTCAATCTTACCAGCTTTGATTTCGTTGATAGCTTTTGTAACGTCCATTGTTACTGTACCAGCCTTCGGGTTTGGCATTAAACCTTTTGGTCCAAGTACACGTCCGAGACGTCCAACAACACCCATCATATCCGGTGTAGCTACAACTACGTCGAATTCGAACCAGTTTTCATTCTGGATCTTCGGGATGAGTTCATCTCCACCTACATAATCTGCTCCAGCTGCTTTAGCTTCTTCAGCTTTAGCATCCTTAGCAAATACAAGGATACGAACCTTTTTACCAGTTCCGTGTGGAAGAACTACAGCGCCACGGATCTGCTGATCTGCATGACGTCCGTCACATCCTGTTCTGATATGAGCTTCGATTGTTTCATCAAATTTAGCTGTCGCGCTCTTCTTAACAAGTGCGATTGCTTCATCTCTATCATAGAGAGTTGCTCTGTCGATTAACTTTGCAGCTTCTACGTATTTCTTTCCTCTTTTCATTCTAAATACCTCCTAGTGGTGATTACGGGAATTCCCTCCCACGTATTTTTTCAGTTTCCTTACATTCTGCTTATGCAGTCAGAATTAATCCTCTACTACAGTTACACCCATGCTGCGGCATGTTCCTTCGATCATGCTCATAGCTGATTCTACGGATGCAGCGTTCAGGTCTGGCATCTTGAGTTCTGCGATTTCTTTTACCTGAGCTTTTGTAATCTTAGCAACTTTTGTCTTGTTCGGAACACCTGAACCAGATTTAAGGTTGCAGGCTTTCTTGATCAGAACTGCTGCCGGAGGAGTCTTTGTAACGAAGCTGAAACTTCTGTCACTGTAAACTGTGATTACTACAGGAATGATCAGATCTCCCTGATCAGCTGTCTTTGCGTTGAACTGTTTTGTAAATTCAACGATATTTACACCGTGCTGTCCAAGAGCAGGACCAACCGGTGGAGCCGGAGTAGCCTTTCCAGCTGGAATCTGTAATTTGATATAACCTGAAACTTTTTTTGCCATTTTAAAGTACCTCCTTGTGGTATTTGCGGGGATTTCCCTCCCACGTGTTCATTATGCACTGCGCATAAAGTTACATTTTTTTGACTTCTGCGAAACTGATTTCTACCGGCGTTTCGCGGCCGAATAAATCAACATTGATTGTCAGGCTCTGTTTAGCCATATTGATAGTCTGAATCATGCCGACTGTTCCTTCCCAGGCTCCGCCTGTTACTGTCACAGTATCTCCTTCTTCAAAATCTACCACGATGTCTTCTTTCTGGATACCAAGTGGTGCCATCTCTTCCTCTGTAAGCGGAACCGGCTTTGACCCCGGACCTACAAATCCTGTAACACCTCTTGTGTTTCGTACCACATACCAGGTATCATCGTTCATGATCATATGGATCAGAACATATCCTGGGAACATCTTTTTCTGAGACGCTTTCTGTACGCCGTTCTTCAGTTCGACAACTTCCTGCATCGGGACGCGGACCTCAAGGATCTCATCTTCCAGATGACGGTTCTCGATCGTCTTGTCAATGTTGGCTTTTACTTTGTTCTCATACCCAGAATAGGTATGAACAACATACCATTTTGCTTCTGCCATAAACTCACCTTTCCTGCATTACCATTTATCAGTATCTTATCTAACTAATAAATCTACCCCGAATTTTACCAGGATATCACAGATCGTGATAATCGCTCCTAAGATAACGGAAACAACTACGACCGCAGCTGTCTGTTTGGTAAGTGTGGTTTTGTCTGGCCAGATAATCTTATTAAACTCAGCTTTCAGGCCCTTGAAGAAAGGAGTCTTCTTCTCTTTTGCTTTAGCCTTTGCTTTGTCTTTAGATTCGCCCATAACATTCACTTCCCTTCAACGACTATTTCGTCTCTTTGTGTAATGTGTGTGATTTGCAGAATCTACAGTATTTCTTTGTTTCCATGCGTTCCGGATGAGACTTCTTATCCTTTGTCATGTTGTAGTTACGATGCTTGCATTCTGTACATTCCAGTGTAATTCTTGTACGCACAACTTCCACCTCGCTTTTTATGTTCTAATTTTTAGTTGCATGACAGCTTGCGAGGCTGCCGTGAAAGCTTCACGCCTGAAACTTTCTTTGTTAAAAATAGGCATAAAAAAAAGACCTATACTTCCATTCGCTAGGTTAGTGTACCATACCGAAAGTATAAAGTCAAGAATAAATTCAGCCGCAGAATGAAATCCGCGGCTGAAGCTTTTTATTTATCTGTCACTTTTTCCAATGTGATATTCAACCTTCATACCACGCATGATCGTTCTTGACGCGATATCTACAAAGTTAAATCCAAATGCAATTGCAACACAGGTTGCGAAAAGTGTGATTGTCTGTTCCAGAAGCATATGCATGTTCCCACTCACACATGCGTACATTACATAGTACAGATTCGGTCCAGGAATCAACGGGAATACAGACGCTGTCAGGAAAATGGTGGATGGTGCTTTATTTACCCTTGACATGATAAATGCATAGAATGCAACGAATGTCGCCGCAACTGTAGTTGCAAGGAAGTTGCTTGGGCGTACTTCATATACCAGTGCATAGATCAGCCATGTAAAAAATGCTCCGATTCCACAGTAAACAACCTGTTTGCCACGGATTTTGAACCAAAGTGCAAATCCCACGCAGGCTGCAGTACAGGAAATCAGCTGCACGATCAGATTCGGTGTGAGGATAAATCCTTCCGCTTCTACTCCTCCAAAAAGGATCATCGGTATCGCTGTACCAAATGCGATTCCGGAAGCACCGAGCATGGAGTTCATGATGTTGATCGATCCAGAGATAAAATCCTTCTGAAGCAGATCACGGATTCCGTTCGTCGTACTCAGTCCACTGATCAACAGCATGACGATTCCGATCATAATACGCTCCTCATGATCAGCAAATCCAAATTTGACAGATAACAGAATGATCATCTCTGCAATAAACGATAAGATCAGGTTATATGCCAGCAGGTTCTTCTCACGTTCGGCAAGCCAGTTTCCTGCTGCAACGATCACAATTGATACAATCACCGCAATGATCGCATCCCTTACATTGCATCCAAAGAATACCGCGAATCCGGTACCTCCTAAAATACCGGCCGCATAATGGGTGTACCACTTCTGCTCCGGTCTTCCCATCACCTCTTCAAACTGTCTTCTCAGTTCTTTTGCATCCGGCTTCTCCTGACAGACTTTACGGCACAGATTATTCAGATAATCCAGCTTGTCAAAGTCACATTCTCCTGCTTCTACCAGTCTGATCTGTGTAATGATCTGTCCATCTGGTGTCTCTGCTGTAATCTGGATATTGCTTGGTATTACAAAAATATCATATTTTACAAATCCATAACTTCTGCAAATACGGTACAGACTGTCCTGCAGACGGAAGTTCTCTGCCCCGCATCGAATCATAGCTTCCCCAATGTCCAGGATTCCCTGCACAATTCTCTCGTAATCGTATTTCACGCTCATTTTCCTTTTTCCAAAACCTCTCTCTTTTGTTTTTCTTTCAAAGCCAATTATCCCGCCCTCTCGGACACTTTAGTCATACAAAGCAATGATATCATGATGCATCAAAAAGTCAACTAAATTCGGAGAATTTCTTCTAATATTTCTTCTAATATATTATTTTTTCTCCATCCTTTTTCAGTCCTTCTTCTTCCCGGAATACCCCTGGTGTCATCCCATACATTTTCTTAAATATTCTTATAAAATAACTTGTATTATCTATCCCCACCTCCGCGGCAACCCGAATAACCGTATCATTCGTCTTACGCAATAATTCTTTTGCCCTCTCCAGCCTGTAATCGATCAAATATTTTACAGGAGTCGTCCCTATCCCACGCTTAAAGCATCGAAGGGCTTCACTTTTACTAATGTTCGCTTCCGCTGCCAGCCTTTCCAAAGAAATTCGTTCTTTATAATGGTTTTCTATAAACTGCATCATCTCTCTGAGCCGCGACTGTAAAAGGAGATTCTTATTCCGGGACTCTCTCTGTACAATATCCGGAACTTCTTCAAACAATTCATCCCATAATCTGCTGATCTTATTCTGTATAATCAGTTCTTTTCTAAGCATTTCCCTTCCGGCATCTTTGTATATCTCATCCAGCAGACTTAATATACCACTATTTTTTTCTTTTTTCAAAATCACATATTCTTTACCATATGTAATTACAGGACTGACATATTTTTGATAAATTGCACTTTCCCGCGCAGCAAGCAGCTCTGGGGCGTGCAGGATATTTGGCATAAGCGCACCACCCGGTGTTTCAAAACGGTGGATCACTCTGCTGTTTATAAAAATCCCCTCCCCCTCTTCAAGGATAATCTTTTCATTTCCAATCCTGCAGATTACTTTTCCAGATTCAACCCATGCCCATTCAATCTCATTATGCCAGTGCCATTCAACATAACCCTGGCCAATTTTATCGATATCATCCAGATAATATTCAAAAGGAAACTCCGGCGTTCCATGTTCACGTATTTCCCTCAGTGTTTCATCGGTTATTATCTCTGTTATTTGCATTTTCATTATACCTTTTGTGTTTTGAAGATATTGTACTATGTTTCTGCGATATTCGTCAAGACATCCACCTCTTCAATGTGATATAGTGCTATTTTGAAAGGAGTTTTTATAAAATGAAAAATAACACAAATTATATGCAGACCATCTACGCCTGTTTTATTGGTTACATCGTTCAGGCTATCGTAAATAATTTCGTTCCTCTTCTTTTTGTTACTTTCCAGAATAATTACCATATTTCACTGGAACGAATTACCTTTTTGATCACGCTCAACTTTATCATTCAGCTGTTTGTCGACCTTCTATCCGCATTCTTCATCGACAGGATCGGATACCGCATTTCTATTTTAATTGCGCATATCCTTTCTGCGGCAGGACTGATATTACTCACCGTTCTTCCGGAATTTTTTTCTTCCCCTTATACCGGACTTGTAATCGCAGTTATCATTTATGCGATCGGCGGTGGACTTCTCGAAGTACTGGTAAGCCCGATCATTGAAGCCTGCCCTACTGATAACAAAGAAAAAGCAATGAGTCTCCTGCATTCCTTTTACTGTTGGGGGCACGTGGGCGTTGTTCTGTTATCAACCGCATTTTTCTGGTTTTTCGGAATATCGCACTGGAAAATCCTCGCACTTATATGGGCTGTCATCCCAATATTTAACACTTTCTTCTTCGGAAATGTACCAATCTACTCCCTTCACGAAGAAGGTGAAAAGGGACTTTCACTCAGAGAATTGTGCACATCTAAAATCTTCTGGATGTTAATGCTTATGATGACATGTGCCGGTGCCAGCGAACAGGCTGTCAGCCAATGGGCATCCACTTTTGCCGAGACAAGCCTGCACATTTCCAAAACACTCGGCGACCTGGCCGGTCCTCTTACCTTTGCAGCCTGCATGGGGGCTTCCCGGCTGCTTTACGGAAAATACGGAGACAAGATCCGGTTGGATCTGTTCATGAGAGGAAGCTGCATTCTTTGCATTCTTTCCTATTTATGTATTTCCCTTCTTCCATTTCCTGCGCTGAACCTTTTTGGATGTGCGCTTTGCGGATTCTCCGTTGGAATTATGTGGCCGGGACTTTTCAGCACCGCATCCGTCTCTATTCCACGTGGCGGCACAACAATGTTTGCCCTCCTTGCACTTGCCGGAGATCTGGGATGTTCCGGCGGTCCGACGCTTGCAGGTCTGGTATCTTCCTACACCGGTGGCAGCCTGAAAACCGGGATTTTCGCAGCCATTATTTTTCCGGCCGTTCTGCTCCTTGGTCTAATAAAATCAAAAAAATCCGAATAAAAAATAACGGGTTCCTCTTTTCATTGAGTTACCCGTTATTTTTCTTTTTAGTTTATCGTTTTTTCAAATCGATCCTCTTCCGGAGCCGTATCCTGTCCAAACCATTTCTTACTCAGTTTCGTAAGTGTTCCGTCATCTTTCAATTCTTTCAGTGCTTTATCAAGTTCTGTTCTCAACTCCTCTTCATCCTTTGGAAGAACATAATAAGCATACAGATTATCTGCAATTTTCTTGGCATCTTCTTCCGACACTTCATTTGCCTGAATTTTGTATTGGTATTCTTCCTGATAAGCATTGAACATCGCAAGATCGATAATTCCGAAATCAACACTTCCTTCTTCTATTTTCTGTAATTTTACTGCTGTATCACTCTCCGAATAAGTAATCTGAACTGCCTGATCCGGATATTCTTTGTTCCATTCTTCAAGCGCATTGGTAATGCTGACTCCTGTACTTGCTTCTGTTGTCTTTCCGGCTGCCTCTTTAAATGATGTAATTGGCGTACTTCCCTCCTTTGTCACAAATACATATCCGATTTTATCATACGGATAAGAATACAAATAGGATTTGCCCCGTTCTTCGTTATAAGAAAAATTATTGACTCCGATCTGCACCGTTCCGCTGTTCAACCCGGAAAATACAGATCCAAAATCTGTAACCTGAAATTCCAGATCATACTGTGGCAGTTTTTCAAATGCTGCTTTTAAAACCTCAATGTCATAACCTGTCGGGTTATTATTTTCATCTACGTAAATATATGGTTTTGGACTTCCTCCTGTTGCTGCTGTGATGGTAATCTTTTTCTTTGTATCTTTTGCACTATCATCTGCTGCCGCAGCCTTTTTTCCGCAGCCTGTCGCTGTCACTCCGATGACTGCCGCCAGTCCAAGTGCCAGAATTGCTTTTACATTTCTCATAATCTTTTCCTCCCTGCTATCGCACTCTTTTTATAATAATCTTTTTAATGAATTAAAAATTTCTGTCCCGGTGTCTTGCTGAGTTTTCTTCTGTTCTGCGGTTCAGACCATTTTTTCTCGAAATCTGCCTGATCCCAGAAACGCTCATTGTATGGAATAAAAGATCCGGTTGCCGGTTCATTTACCCCGTAATCTCTTGCCAGGTCTGCAAGATATGTATTATTCTTAAATGCCGGAATTTCATATAAATCTCTGCTGTATTCCCAGAGATTTTTGTATCCTCTGAGTCCTTTTTCGACCGGTCCGAGGAAACGGTAATAGCAGGTTTCCAGTCTCACAAGTGTTACAAATAACCGGATATCACTGTCTGTCACATAATCTCCGAATAAAAATCTCTGTCCTTCCAGTCTTTCTTCCAGATAATCCAGTCCTCCCCAGAAGTCTGCTGCTGCCTCGTCATAAGCTTCAACAGATCTTGCAAACATCATCCGGTAAGTCCCGTTATTGATATTTGGAAACAGCCATTCATTTAACCGGTCAATTTCATCCCTGAGTTCCTCCGGGTATAGATCCGGTGCATCTTTTTTCTGGAATGGTTTGAAATTGACTTCAAAATAATTTGTCAGGTGATGGTAATCATTATTGACTACCTTTTTTGTCGTCAGATCTACCAGAGAAGGAACGGTTGCTCTTCCTGCAAATCCCGGCAATGCATTTTCATAAAATTCGTATAAAAATGTTACCCCCGTCTCCGGATCCGGACCGTCTGTCTCAGTTGGAAGTTTCCATGCATTTGTCTTTCCATTAAATTCGCTGTCCACGATATCTGCTTCGATCACATCTTCAAGTCCCAGAAGTTCTCTTACGATAGACGCCCGGTTCGACCAGTGGCAGCCCTTTGCCCAGTATAATTTGTACCGTTCCGGCTCTGCTTTTAATTCTCCTTCTTTCTCTCCAAAAGGGGTTGTAAATAAATTCCCCTGGCGGATAAATCTTCCTTTTTCATCAATTTCACTTTTTACATTTGCTTTATATTCACTCATCTTTGTTTTCCTTTCCTGTTAAATTTAACTGAATGTGCCAAAGCACACTCTCACGCCAAATTCAGTCGCTTGTGATCCTCTGCTTTTTCGGCGTATAGTGCCTTGATTTACCATAACATCCATTCTTTGTAAGTTCCCTGTAAATAAAAATGGCAGGTACCGCATCCATACAGTACCTGCCAGAAAAATCTACGTCCTTCTTCTATTCCTTCAAATTCTCATTCTCAGGAGCACATAATGTATACGAAAAATAAACTGTATTCAAATGCCCGGACATACAGCAACAACAACACATCATCTTATTTTCTCCCTTCATGTTATTTGCTAAGTTTCGCATAATTATCTCCTCCTTTTCCTTTATAACCTATATATTTAGTAGGTTTAATATGTTTTATGGTTGAAAGTATATTCTATCTGCTTTGGAATGTCAACCCTTAATTATATTTTTTACACATTCTTTACAAGCAGAATAAAAAATGAGCACCTTTTACAGCACTCATCTTCCCCACTACTTCAACAATTTTTCTTCCCATTCTTTTTCTTTAAACCCGGTCAGTACAAATCCGTCCCCAACTACAAATGGTCTTTTCACCAACATGCCATCTGTCGCCAGCAGCTTTAACTGCTCATCTTCCGTCATCGTCGGAAGCTTGTCTTTCAACTGCATCTGCTTATAAAACATCCCACTTGTATTAAAAAACTTTTTCAGCGGTAACCCACTCATCGCATGCCATTCCTTCAGTTCTTCATAGGTTGGATTTTCCTCCACGATTGCCCGTTCCTCAAATCCAATCTCATGCGCCCCCAGCCATTTCAGCGCCTTCTTACAGGTGCTGCATTTTCTGTATACCAATACTTTCATCTATCTGATCCACTCCTTTTTTATTCTCCAGAGTCCTGCTTGTACATTCCTCACAAGCTCTGTATTTCCATGTATCACTTCCTCATGATACCGCGTCAGGCGCTGCCAGCTTTTCAGGATCTGCTGCTTCTGCATCGGATAAAAATTACTCAACACCGCATCCATCTCTTTGATCCCATACATCTCCAGTTGCTCCTGGAACTGCTTCTCATCTTTTTCATCTTCCCCAATATATTTGAGACAGAGAATCTTATTCCAGTCATACATATCAAAAAGCAGAACTTCATCCAATGGTACTTCCAGTGTCAGAAAGTTGCCGCCCATCGACTGATCCACATTATAGGCTTCACGGAATGCCCAGTACGGATACTCCGCACCATCCGGTTTCTTCACATATTTCTCCATCTCACGCACAAACCAGGAATAGGCTGTTGTGAAAATCTTTGCACTCTCCTGATATTTTTTCCGCACATACGCCTCTTTGGAATAGCACACGCCATCCCGCTCAATTGCTTCGATTACTGGGTCTGCCTGTGATGCATATAAGGTTATTGTATTACATTTTTCACCCATTCTCTTCGCACCTCCCAGATGTTTCCATAACATCCATCACTTCCGATCTGAATGTCATCATCAAAAAGCCTCTTCCAGCTCTCCCGGATCTCCCGTTTGATCTCCGGATAGAACTGCGACATATACGCCTGCGTGTCGCTGACTCCATAGGCTTCCAGAAGCTCTTTGTGCCGCTTTTCATCCGCCTTGTCTGCCGGAATATAGGAATAGTTGAGGATCATTCCCCATTTTGTGAAATTCACTCCGGTAATCAGGGATTCTTCGATCTCCAGTTCCAGGATCACTCTTCCTTTTTCTGGAAGCATCGTTGCATCCTGCCTGAAGGATACCCATACCGGAAATTCCACATCCGCCGGTTTGTTCCCGTAGTCCGGTCCGTTCTTGACCAGCCATTCGTAAGCATCCAGAACCAGCTCTGAATGTTCTTTGAGATCTTTTATGATATACTCTCGCTTTACCGTATATCGTCCGGTCTCCCGAAGAACTTTCCAGACATTTTCATGCTGCTTTGACCACACTGTAATCTTTGCCATTCCAATCACCCCACTAATGGTAAAATATAAGTACTCCAAAGGTAACTGACACCATACTTACATTTACTATAACACCGATTGGTATCTTTTGTCCTCTTTTCCCTTTATTCTCTCATTACTTCGTATCAAATCTGGTCACTGCCATATGGATCAGATACGGAATCAGAATGACCGGAATCGCAAGATATGCCAGCACACTGTAAGCCTTCTGGATCAGTGTCAGAAGCCCGAACTGTGCGATTCCGAAATCTACAACACAGCAGATAAATGCTGCCACAATTTCCTTTGTACCGATTTTTCTTTTCTCATCCGTTCCTGTCTCTTTTTTCACCTTATCAAGACCACTGCAGATTCTTTTCACCATTGCAGCCACCATATTAACCGCCGTAGATACTGCTCCAAGAATGATCAAAACAGAAATCAGCGGCATCATAAATCCTTTTCCAACACCGCACTGTACCATAAAAAGTGTCGGGACACTCGCCTCGCTCATCTCCGGCTTGGTACAAACAGTCATAATCCCAAGCACAACCATGATCATCATAAGCGCATTGATGATCCATCCGATTCCCATACTTTTCACCGCGTCATCCGGCTTTTCAAAGCTCTTGGCATGCTGCACAAATACTGCCACATTTGCCAGCTGGAAGGTTCCGTAAATGAATGCTGAATAGAGTGCTTTTCCAAAGGATCCGCCATTTGCCGTCATCTGCGAAGCAGTCTCCGCAATCTGCCCTGCCCCGGCAATGATATTCGGAATGTACACAATCAGAAGCCCTGCGATAATGCAGACTGACAGAACCGATGCAACCCTGCGCACCAAATCTGTTCCAAATACTGCCACAACGAAGATAAATATACCGATAATCAACGTACACAGCAGATACGGAAGTCCGGTCAGGGTACTTAAGGTCGCTCCGCCTGTCGCAAATGCAACTGCAGGAGCCACACACATCACACAAATATACAGCACTTCAAACAAATTGGAAAATACCGGCGCAAACTTCCCGTAAAACGCATTGTTATAAGACCGGTAATCATATACTTCATGTTTTCTCGCGAACCGGAGACAATAAGCAAAAAATACGGCATTATATCCCATTGCCAGAACCGGCATCAGAAGACACCAGATTCCATAACGCACATAATAACTGTAAATCTGCGCACCTGAAGCAAATCCTCCCCCGAAATGTGTTGTAAACCAGACAAATGCTACCCCAAGAATCATTGAGGAAGCTGCGGATTTCTTATTATTCATAGCTCTGATCCTTTCCGACTCTTTCTCTCAGTTTCTGCATTGCATCCTCCAGCATTTTCCGGGTTACTTCATATGGATAATGTGCCACATCCGACATTTTCGGAATCCGTTCCATGCTTTCTTTCCATTCATCCTCTGTAATCTCAATCTGTTCCAGAGATACCGGCAGCCCGATCTCACGATTCAGCTGATATACTTTTTCAAATTCTTCCTCCTGTCCATCTACAAGAAGTGCCAGAAGTACACCAAATCCCACCACTTCTCCATGCAGATGACACTGTTCGATCACCGGATACTGCGTCAGGGCATAGAAAACCGCGTGTGCAAGTCCGCTGTTGTAATCCGGTGTAAAATCTTTTGTAAGGAAAATCGATGCAATTCCTGTTGTCACAACAATCGCCAGAACAACCTGCTCTACATCGTATGTACACAGTCCCTTTTTATGATCTGCAAATGCTTTCGGTCCATATTCCAGAAGCGGATTCCTGCACATCAGGCTGACTGCCACACCAAGCGATGTGAAATGTTCCAGTCTCTCATCCCTTGATGAAATCGTTGCTTCATAATATTTTGCATAAGTATCGCCGATTCCTGCCCACATATACTGACTCGGTGCTTTTGCTATAATTTCTGTATCGATAAATGCATGCATGACCGGACGCACAAAGAAATTCGGTTTCAGAAACGTACCATCCTCGTTATACATGATCGACACTGACGTACATGCAGAACAATTTGATGCGATTGTCGGGAAACTGAATACCGGCTTATCATCTGTAATGCACAGACACTTCACCGTATCCAATGCCTTCCCGCCTCCTACTCCGAATACCATGTCAGCCTCTTGATAAACCGGCATTTCCCGAAGCTTTTCTACTGTCTGATAAGTACAGTCTTTTCCATAAAGTTCTTTTCCTATAATCTCCAGATTCGTCTTATCTACCGCCGCTTTGATCTTATCAAATGCAGCTTCAAGCGCTCTTTTTCCTCCGATCACAAGTATTGTTTTTCCATAAGATTCACAGACCGGACCGATTTTATCGTAAATCGCATCCCCGATTGAATAATTCGGAAGATGCACCTCATAATTTTCTAATTTCATAGTTATTCTCTCTTCCTGGTTGTAAACATTATTAAGCTATCATTTTTATTTAACAGAAAATCCAGTCAGATTTTCCTGTACGCCAAAAAGACCAAAAAGCCGGTCCGAATCCTAAAATCCGCACCGACTCTGGTCTCTTTCATTAATTCTGATTAGATATCTAAAAGATCACTGTATACTTTCAGTGCTCCGTCTGTCTCATGGGCAAGTACACGTTTTGCAAGTACTTTTCCAAGCTGAACACCTTCCTGGTCGAAGCTGTTCACATTCCATACGAATCCCTGGAACATGACTTTATTCTCAAAATGTGCAAGAAGTGCGCCGAGTGTCTCTGGTGTCAGTTCTTTACCGATGATAATGCTTGACGGACGTCCGCCTTCAAAATTCTTGTTGCGGTTCTCGTCTGATTTACCGCATGCAAATGCTACGATCTGTGCTGCTACGTTTGCGCAGAGCTTCTGCTGGCTTGTGCTGTCCTGGATCACAACATCGGTTCCGATCTGGCTGTTCTTGAAGCCAATGAACTGAAGCGGTACGATGTTGGTTCCCTGATGGAGAAGCTGATAGAAGGAATGCTGTCCGTTTGTTCCTGGTTCTCCGAAGATCACCGGACCTGTCGGGTAATCTACCGGCTCGCCAAAGCGGTTAACTGATTTACCATTGGATTCCATATCCAGCTGCTGCAGATGTGCCGGGAAACGGCTCAGTGCCTGTGAATACGGAAGAACTGCTGTTGCAGGATATCCGAGTACGTTGCGCTCATATACACCGATCAGGGCATCCAGCATTGCCGGGTTCTTCAGTAAATCTTCGTTCTTGGAAGCTTCGTCCACTTTTGCTGCTCCTGCAAGGAACTGTGCAAATACTTCCGGTCCGAATGCCAGAGAAAGTACGGCACCGCCAACTGCTGAAGTAGATGAGTAACGTCCTCCGATATAATCATCCATGAAGAATGCTGCAAGGTAATCATCGCTCTTTGCAAGCGGGGATGTCTCGCTTGTAACAGCGATCATATGCTTGGAAGCATCCAGACCTGCATTCTTCAGGGCATCTTTTACAAATGACTCATTGGTAAGAGTCTCAAGAGTTGTTCCTGACTTTGATACCAGAACAAAAATAGAATGTGCTACATCAATTGAATTCAGTACTGCTGCTGCATCATCCGGGTCAACATTGCTGATGAATTTGGCTTCCATCTTGAATGTGCCGTTCTTCTTAGCCCAGTTCTCAAGTGCAAGATACATTGCGCGAGGACCAAGGTCACTTCCGCCGATACCGATCTGTACGACTGTTGTGAATTTCTCACCTGCTGCATTTGTGATCTCGCCGGCATGTACTTTATTGGCAAAATCTGCGATCCTCTGCTGCTGCTTAACATAGAATTCTCGCTTGTCTACTCCGTCAGCTTCTACTTTATCTCCAAGCTGTCCACGGGTGAGCTGATGAAGAACCAGTCTCTTTTCTCCTGTGTTGATCACTTCTCCATTGTAGAGTGCTGCGTACTTTTCTGTCAGCTGCGCTTCTTTTGCAAGCTTTGCAAGTGCTGCAAGTACTTTATCATCTACTGCTTTTGCAGCGTAATTGTAAGTAAGATCCTCTGTCATCGGAACGCTGTAATTCTTAACACGCTCTGCTCCGTTCTCACCGGACATCACTTCTGCAAGATTTACACGTTCTACTTCCGAAAGCTCTTTAAATGATGTAAGTGTATCCAAATTGTTCCAATTAATCATAGTGGATTCCTCCTTATTCCTTTTATGATAGCAGGATTGTATCAGCCCTTTTGATACGCACGGATCTTTTTGTCCGTTCCTTGTATCATATAATAATCCAAGAAAATTATACTATGATGTGGTTATGATTTCAAGTCTGACGGTCGGAAACCTTTGCTCGTCTTTATGATAATCTTGTCAAATACCATGAATAAGGACGGAAGGATCAGCACAACAACCACCATACTGATCAGTGCACCTCTCGCCATCAGGATACACAGTGAACTGATCATATCGATATTGGAATAAAGTCCGACACCGATCGTTGCAGCAAAGAAACTGAGTGCACTGACGATGATCGACTGCGCTGAGAACTTATGCGCTGTTGTGATCGCATCAAATTTTCCTGCGCCGCGGCTTCTCTCTCTCTGATATCTGGTGGTCATCAGGATCGCATAATCCACAGTCGCGCCAAGCTGGATCGTACCGATTACAATTGATGCCACAAACGGCAGCTTTGTTCCAGTGTAAAACGGAATACCCATATTCACGAAGATTGCAAATTCGATCACACCGACCAGGATCACCGGAATAGTAACTGATTTGAACAGAAGCAGAATAATCACAAATACAATTCCGATGGAAACTGCACTTACACGCTTAAAGTCTGTGTCTGTAATGTTGATCAGGTCTTTTGTAAGAGGTCCTTCTCCTACCAGCATTGCACCCTTATCATATTTATCCAGAATTTTATCAATCTCTTCAATCTGTTTATTGACCTTGTTGGACGCTACCTTATATGTCGAGTTGACCATCAGCAGCTGGTACTTGTCATTTTTCAGCATACCGGTAACAGATTCCGGGAGCATATCTGCCGGAACACCGGAACCGACCAGGTTATCCAGTCCAAGTACCCATTTAACACCATCTACTTTTTCAATCTCCTGTGACATCTTCTTGACATCAGAACCTGCAACCGAGCTGTCCACCAGGATCATATGTGTGGTGTTCATGTTGTAGTCTTCTTTTAACTTTGTGTTTGCAATGACGCTCGGCAGATCCTTTGGCAGAGATTCGTCCAGATTGTAATAAACACCTGTGTGATTGTTTCCGTAAATTGCAGGGAACAGAAGGATTACAAATGCTACCACATAAATCACATAACGCTTCGTTACCTTATCTGAAATTCTTCCGATATCCGGCATCAGTGGTTTGTGCTTTGTCTTCTCGATCAGCTTATCGCAGCAAAGGATCATGGACGGAAGAACCGTTACGCATACCAGAACTCCGAAGATAACACCTTTCGCCATAACGATACCGATATCTTTGCCCAGGGTAAAGCTCATAAAGCAGAGTGCGATAAATCCGGCAACCGTCGTAACTGAACTTCCGATTACGGATGAAAAGGTCTGGGAAATCGCGTGTGCCATCGCCCGCTCTTTATCTCCGTTATAGCGCACCTGCTGCTCCTGATAACTATGCATCAGGAAAATAGAATAGTCCATAGTGACACCGAGCTGAAGTACCGCTGCCAGTGCCTTCGTGATATAAGAAATCTCTCCAAAAAATACATTCGTTCCAAGATTATATACGATTGCGATTCCGATACTCAAAAGGAACAATACCGGAACAAAAATCGATTCCATCGTAATTGCCAGAACCAGTGCAGAAAGTGCGACTGCGATCAGTACATAAAGTGGTGTTTCCTTTTCGGCAAGCTCTTTGGTGTCCTCTACAATCGCAGACATTCCACTTAAGAAGCACTGCTCTCCGGTGATCTTACGGATCTCGGTAATTGCCTTCATGGTTTCATCGGATGAAGTTCCGTCTTTGAAAAATACCGCCATCATTGTTCCGTCTTCTGTGTTGTACTCGTCATAGAGCTTTGACGGAAGCATACTCTGGGGAACAGAAATATCAGCCAGTGAATCATACCAGAGCACATTAGCAACTCCGTCTACCTTCTCTACTTTTTCTTTCAGCTTCACGATATCCTTATCTTCCATGCCATCTACCATCAGCATCGAAAATGCTCCGATCCCGAAATCATTGGTCATGATCTCCTGCCCCTGCATCGTTTCAATGTCTTCTGGCAAATATGTCAGTACATCATAGTTGATCCTGGTATTCACATACCCCCACACAGCCGGAATCAAAAGGATAATACTGAGTATCAGTATCGGTACTCTGAATTTAACAATCTTTTTGCCAACCTTTACCATACATTATTCCTCTTTTCTTTTTTACTTTTTCTCCTTTAATGACCATTGGTCATTTATTTTACAAAACCAATATACAACAAAACTGACCATAAGTCAATTTATTTGTTGACTAATGGTCAGTTTTTTTACAAATGATGAGTATTGCTGCTTTGTTCTTCATTGGATAAGCAAATATTTCACCATTAAACAGACTATTCTTTTTGTTATTTGCGTCAAAAAACGGACAGCCCTACTCCCTGGGTCTGCCCGTTATTTACTCGATTTATCTAAGCATTTTCCGCTGCTTCTTCACGATTTTTACAAAGCACCTGTCCTGCTACATAGCATACTGCTGCAACTGCCATACCATTGATGGAAGCAATTCCCCATGACACAAGATTTGCCACAACCGCACCTGCGATCACGCCGATCACTGCAAACCAGTTCACCGTTTTGATTTCTGCCTTTTCATCCTCGTACTCTTTCTTATTCATAAAGTAGGAAAGCACCAGAATGATTCCAACCGGCGGAAGGGTACAGTTCAGTACATTCAGCCAGTTACAGAAATTGTAATACAGCCATACCGAAAGAATCGTTCCGATAATTCCTGAGATCAGAACCATTGGTTTCTTCTTCTGCCGGAAAATATTTGCAAGGCCAAGACCTGCTGAATACAGCGCATTGTCATTGGTTGTCCAGATGTTGAGTCCCAGAACCAGGATTGCCATATAGAACAGATTCAGACGGATCATAACCTCAAAGATATCATTTCCGCCAACGAAAATATAGGCGATCGCTCCAAAGAAGAACATCAGTGAGTTTCCTATAAAGAATGCTACAACTGTTGCAATTGTACCGGATTTGGCATCCTTTGCAAATCTTGCAAAGTTCGGAGTTGCCGTTCCGCCGGATACGAAGGAACCGATTACCATGCCAGCTCCACCGATCACAGTCACAGATCCACTGGATACTGCAAACTGGTCAACGATCGTTCCATTTCCCTGACGAACTGCCATCACCATTGCTACCGTTCCAAGAATCGCAACAAGCGGAACTGCAATATAGCTTACCACCGTAAGGGAATCAATTCCGAAATATGCTGAAGCGGTCATACAGCCTCCTGCAACCAGTACCAGAGCCCACATCGCAGCCTTACTTCCACCGAGAAGCTCCCCTGATACCGGGATTGCAAACATCGCAACACCCACACCGAACCATCCGATCTGAGTGAAGCTGATCATTGCAGAAGAAAGATAAGATCCTTTTTCTCCAAACGCTCTTTTTGCCAGAAGGTCCATACTAAGTCCGGTCTTTGCACCTACATATCCCAGAAGTCCTGTATACACACCAAGGATCGCTCCTCCAAGGAGAAGGGACTTGATAAATCCCCAGAAATCAAGTCCTGCTGCCATCTGCTGTCCAACCCACATACTCGCCGAGAAAAATGTAAATCCCAGCATGATCATAAACATAGTCAGGAAACCTTTTCTGCCCTCTTTCGGAACCGCCTGGTTCGCGTAATCAATATCAACTGCCTTGTCTTTTGTATTTTTGCTCATTTTTTACCTCATTCCATTCTCTGATCAACTAGTTCATTCTTTTTACAGCATATATTTCTTCAAAGAATCAGTAAATTCGGTAATTCTCTGATCTGCCAGTTCTTTTAATGTAATATTTTTCATACTCTCGATATATCCCTGTTCCTGGCGGTACAACCACTTGGTGTCTGCCGGACGGATTTTCTCATAATGGTTCTTCTCGATCCAGTCTTCGTAGCTGATCGGTGTCGGGTATCCAATCTTTTCGTCAAGCAACTCTTTGAAATCGATCTGATCCGCTCTTTCCCGGATTCCTTCCCAGAATTCCAGGACTTCCTCTACATGCTCATGAATCTCATAACGTCTTGCCCCGCCATCGTAGATGATACATTTCTCAAAAAGTGGGCTGCACATGGAAAGTGTCTCTCTTCTGAACTCCGGCGCGATGATTCCGTCCTTCCAGTAGAAGTCCACATCCGGAAGGTTGATTCCTGACACACCTTTATCCTGATAAGTACTGAAAACTCCTTCATAATACACGGTAATGAACCCTTCAAATTCCGGCCAGAACTCACGGATCTCTCTGGTAAGATTCTCAAGGATCTCAATTCCCTTTGTCCCACCAATTGTGAAAATGATAATATTACGAAGCTTTGCTCCGTTCTTCCTGTAAAAATCTGTCACATAGCGCAGGCAGTGGATCAGAGTCTCTCCACTTGCAATGATATCTCCGATCATCAGTGTGCTGTCCGGAACCATGGTAAGCTTACTATATTTGATTTCAAGCCCTGCAATCTCTTCATCCGCAAATACACGTTCACTGGATAAGAAACTGATATCGTGTACACGGATGTGCTCTCTGTAGCAGCTTTCCTCCAACGGATAGTTCAGCGCTCCTCTCAAGATAGAAAGAATATTTGCAGTTGTCACTTTCTTCTGTTCCTTAAAATAGTAAAGCATCTGAGATGTAGAAGGAATTAGGCAGTCATATACCTCATATCCAACGATCTCCGGTGTATTCAGAAGCTTTCTTGTCTCTGCTTCCGATACAACATAATATTCATTTACATAGTTCCCGCCGGCCAGTTTATAACAGGCTACACCCTGTTCATTAAATTCCGGCACCAGCTCAACCTGATTCCAATTTTTCATCTGTGATTTTCCCCTTTTCTGTAAGTCCACTTTTCATGACAATAAACATTCTACAAAATGTTATGATGAAAGCGGGGGAATGTCAAGTGGAAAATTGGAATGTTGCCAACATTTTCATTTTATATAGAAATCTCCGTGATTTTATAGGTTTTCCATTCATTTGTAACATTTTTCCACCTTTATCCATACCTGTTTGCCACATTTTTCTTTATTTTTCCATACCCATTTGTAACATTTTTCCGAAACCAGTTATTTCCATTGAATTTTCTTGTTAATAAAAAAGAACATCCCCGTCCCCGAGAACATTCTTTTTCATCTCTCTACTACAATATATTTATGCTCAATCTCTTTACATCACCATCTGGAACACCAACACCATCAGCGGCATCGTCACGATCGCCCCAAGTGTCGTCAGCACATTGATCGTGCTCGCATACCTGGAATCATTTCCATACACCTGACTCATCTGCGTAACTGTCGAAGCAGCAGGTGCAATGATCGCCAGAAATACGATCAGAAGGATCTTCTTCCCATCTGCATTCCATCCAACCAGTCCACTGATCTTCAGGATCAGAAGTGCAATAAACGGAATTCCGATCAGACGCATTAACGCAATAAAATACGCCTTCTTATTCGTCAGAACCTTTCTGATATTCATTCCGCCCATCAGCATTCCGATTACAAACATACTTGCCGGTCCCACCATTGCCCCGACAGAACTTAACGTACCGGTTATGATTTCCGGCAGCCGGATCTTTGCAAAGAACAACACGATTGCTGCTATGATCGTAATGATATTGATATTGGTAAATATTTTCTTCAGGTTAAATCCTTTTTCATGGCTCAGTACATTTTTACAGTGTGTCCAGAAAAAGATGGTCTGAATCCCCATAAACACACATGCATAAAACACCCACTCTTCACCAAGCATAAATGCTACAAGCGGTACGATCATATTTCCTGAATTTGAATAATAAATGGACATGGTTTCTACTTCATTCAGATGCAGGACTTTGCCGATCAGGTTGACGATCGGGAGCAGGATAAATAAAAGAAGCAGTGACGCGATGCATGCCAGCATAAGGCCGCTCACCTTTTCCGGGGTATAATCCACCTGAAATGCATTCAGAATCACACATGGCACGATCAGATATAATACCAGTGTTGACAGTACCTTACTGTCTTCATCCTTCAGAAATCCCATTTTGACTATCGCATAACCCATGAATATCATAATGAACAGCTTTGCGATCTGCTCCATCAGAAGTATACTCAGTTCCATTTTTGCCCTCTTTTCTTTCTCATCGAGTAGGAGGCGGTGACTAACCGCCGTCCTCTCACACCACCGTGCGTACCGTTCGGTACACGGCGGTTTCAATA
>CAKRFP010000023.1 GCA_934320645.1 uncultured Bariatricus sp. | reverse complement strand
GGTGAATTGGTCAGTGTATCTCCAATGGAGAAGATACCCGGATCGAATACACCGATAATATCCCCGCCATATGCGGTGTCGATCATGTGACGTTCACTTGCCATCATCTGCTGTGGCTGGGACAGACGGACTTTTTTGCCTCCCTGGATATGGAAGACATCCATGCCTGCCTTGAACTCACCGGAGCAGATACGCATGAACGCGATTCTGTCCCGGTGCGCCTTATTCATATTTGCCTGGATCTTAAATACAAATGCGGAAAAATCCTCTTCTTTCATCGGATCGATCAGTCCTTTGTCGGACATTCTCGGAAGCGGTGAGGTTGTCATCTTCAGGAAATGCTGAAGGAAGGTCTCCACACCGAAGTTGGTCAGAGCGGATCCGAAAAATACCGGGGAAAGCTCTCCTTTGCTGACCATCTCCTGGTCAAATTCTGCACTCGCTCCATCCAAAAGCTCAATCTCTTCTTCCAGCTGTGCAAACTGTGCTTCACTTACGATGCTCTTTGCTTCCTCACTGTCGATGGAAACCTTCTCAACTTCCCCAATCGAGGTTCCTTTCTTGGTATCTGAGAAAATCTCCAGCTCTCTGCTGTTCCGGTCAAATACGCCGCGGAATTCTTTTCCGGAACCGATCGGCCAGTTGATCGGACAGGTAGCGATTCCCAGTTCCTTTTCAATATCATCCAGTAATTCAAAGGTATCCATCGCTTCACGGTCCATTTTATTGATAAATGTAAAAATCGGAATATGACGCATGACGCAGACTTTGAACAGCTTTCTTGTCTGTGCCTCCACACCTTTTGATCCATCGATCACCATAACCGCCGAATCGGCCGCCATAAGAGTACGATAAGTATCTTCCGAGAAATCCTGATGTCCCGGTGTGTCCAGAATATTGATACAATAACCGTCATACTGGAACTGCAGAACAGAAGATGTTACCGAAATACCTCTTTCTTTTTCAATCTCCATCCAGTCTGAAACCGCATGTTTCGCTGTTGCCTTTCCTTTTACAGAACCTGCCTGATTGATCGCTCCTCCATATAACAGAAACTTCTCTGTCAGGGTAGTCTTACCTGCATCCGGATGGGAAATGATCGCAAATGTTCTTCTTTTCTTTATCTCATTCGTAAAATCTGCCATGTTATTCTACTCCTACTATTTTCTCAATGTCACTCAAATTCTTATTATATGGTATTTTTGCTATAATATCAATCCCCTGATTCACTCGTATTTGTACTTTCATGGATCGGTGTGATCACCACATTTGCAGCATTTACCTCTGCTTTGCGTGTGACAATATCCTCGATCTGTGCCCGTTTTGCATCCGACAGATCCGCCACATCAACGACCACATCTGCGGAATCTTCGGTAAGACTTACCACCGCATCCTGAAAGCCTTTGCTGGCAAGCAGAGTCTCAATTGCAACCTCCTGTTCGGCGCGCTGTGTCATCTCCACCATCTGCGCAACTGCATCTGCTTTCTGGTCTTCTGCAATATCTGCATTATCAATGATCGCCTGCAGGGTTTCTTTGTTTTTTGCCCGCACCTGCTCCCGGTTCACTTTTGCCTGTGCCACAAGCGCACTGGCTGAGCCATTTGTCAACACTGCTTCGCCCGGGTTTCCATCCACCTGATCTCCGTCTGATGCCTGAAGAGAGCTGTCGCTGTCCTGATCCGAAATATCCAGAAGCTCCTTATTTGCCATCTCGCTTCCCGTCTCTGCCGTTTCGTTCTTTGCGCCAAAAATTTTTCCGGAATAGTTCAGATATCCTGCCGCTGCGATCATCACCGCAAGAACCGCAATCACAATCTGATTTTTCTTAAATACTTTTTTCACTTGCCTTCCTCCTATAAGATTCTTTTTAGTTATGTTTCATTACTTTTATCTTATGCGTGTCTACTCCGAATAATGCCTGCACAGCCTCTGTGATATTTTCAATCACGACGGCATTATCTCCGCCTTCTGCAATTACGAGAATCCCTTCTATCCGGGGACTTAATTCCTGTTTCACATATGGCGTTTCTTCTCCATTTCCGTTTGCATAAACTGCCGTCTCTGAAGAACTGGTATTTTTCCCTCCGTTCTCCCCTTCCTGCACCTCACTTGTCATCTCCTGGTCTTTTTCCACTACCTTTTCCGAGGAAGATGCCAGGGTAATCATCACCTTGACATTTCCAACTCCTTCTACTTTTGCCAGTGCATTTTCCAGCCGTGTTTCCAGTGCATCTGTATAAGTATCCTCCGATGCATTTTCCACCTTCTGCATCTGCTGTTCATCCCGTGTCTGATCTGATTTTATATCGGAGACAGGCATCGCGATCACAACCAGAAGCAGTCCGACAAGCAATATGATCAGCCACTTGTCTTTTTTTATTTTCCGGATTTCAAACATCTTCATTCACCGCCCTTTTCGAGCAAATCCGCCGCATGCTCCATCTCTTTTACCATCTGCTCATACTCCGCCGTCCGGTACAGCTCCGTCACCTGTCCGGCTGCCCCCATAAGGTTCAGAATCGGCTGGACAAGCAGAACCGTCAGAAGAAGTCCACAGAAAAAACGGACATATTTCCGGTAGCTGTTCTCTGGAAGTGCCTGCAAGAATGCGGTTACAAGAATCATATAAACGGCGAGATTCTGCATCCACCTGTAAACCAGCTGTATCATTTTATCCCTCCTACGAAGCTGCCGATGCCGCAACTGCAAGTGTCACCAGAAACAGGACCGCCGTCGCAAGCACCGTCTTTAGCAGCATATGATAACCTTCCCCGGTAAAACTGATGGCCTCCACGATCCGTTTATCAGACACCGGCTGGATAAGTGCCGCCGTTCCTTTGTAAAGAAGCGTCAGGATTCCCATATTGATGACCGGGATCATCACAACTCCCATTACAAGCAGTGCCCCTGCAATTCCAACTCCATTTTTTAAAAGAACCGCACTTCCAAGCACAACTTCGCTTGTCCCGCTGACTATATCACCGATTCCCGGAATCATTCCCACACCCTTTGTCCAGACACTCCTTTTCACCTGATCTGCCGCCGGACTGATGATCCGCT
Source organism: uncultured Bariatricus sp. (assembly GCA_934320645.1). GTDB lineage: Bacteria > Bacillota > Clostridia > Lachnospirales > Lachnospiraceae > Allocoprococcus. Next base: position 39,652 of record CAKRFP010000023.1, on the reverse strand, counting down.
CGATAAACCCGATCCCCGTCACCAGGGCAAGTAGACTTTTCAGACTCCATCCGATTACAAGTCGCAAAAGTTCCGCTGCCTTAGAAAGAAATTCCTCCTCCGTCAGATTGTTCAGGATTTCCATCAGAAGTGCGATCTGGATCAGTGGAACGATCCATTTCAAAATCACAAGTTCCACAAGAAAAATCAGGAAAAGCGCCAGATTGTAAAATGCGATCGCAGAAATACTTCCCACTGCGACTGCCATACAGACAAAGTAGACCGGACAGAGTACTCGCATAAAGAGAATCAGATTTTCGAGTCCCTGCTGTACCTCCCCGGCTGCCGCCTGAAAATTCCGTATACCGACTGTAATCACAGACAGGTATGCCAGAAAAAAGGCGGTCTGTGAGATCTGACGGTTCTGGAACACTTCCGAAAAACTGGAAAAAACCGCTGCGATCAGCACCAGAAAAATGATAGATGCAAGCACCGGTTTATTGACCTTCAGCACATAGAAAAACTGATCCGTCACAAAGTTTCTGATCTGCCCGGCAGACAGGTTCTCATCCTGCCGGATCACAGACTCAACAAGATCCTGAAAATGCAGTTTTTCTTCCGGGAACAGTTTCCGGATTGCCGTATCCAGATCCTTTACCTCTGTCAGATCCCAGATTTTCTGCTCCGTTTCCTCCTGTGTTTTTTCCAGATCCGTTTCTGTCATATTATCTTGTGTCCGGCTGTTTTCCGAAGAGGAATCTTCCCCTGCAGCAAATACCCGTACCGGCAGTATCAGTACAAAGATTACAAGTCCGATCATGCATGCTATGCCATATTTCTGAAAATAATGTTTCATTTTTCTTCCCTTTTACTGTCCAAGTTCGCGGATCGCAAGAAGCAGTGCTTTTAATATCGGCATTCCGATTGCAAGTATACTGAGCCTTGCAAAGACCTCGATCTGTCCGGCGATCGTCTGATAACCGGCATCCTTGCAGATTGCTGCCGCAAATTCCGCCAGATAGGTCACACCCAGGATTTTCAGCATTGCCGTCAGATATATCGCATCGATCTTTACAAAGCTGCCAACCAATTCCAAAGTTTCCCGGATCACCGACAGATTCCGGCCCATTCCGAGAAAAAGGAAAATGCTGACCGCAATCCCCAGATAGATCCCATATTCTTTTCTGGAATTTTGAAATTGCAATGCCAGGAAAGTCCCTGCGATCCCGATGCAGGCTGCCTTAAGGATACTCATCTTTTCCCTCCTTTACAGAGCAAAGAGCCGTCTGATATCGTCAAACAGATCTGAAATATAAGGAAGGATCCAGAATAAAACCAGGAGCAGTCCTGCAAGGCTTGTGAGAAATGCCTGTTCTTCTCTTCCGCTGTGTTTCAGCACCTGTCCCAGGACAGAAACCAGAATCCCGACTGCCGCAATTTTAAATATCAGATTTACACTCATGTTTCGCTCCTATTTACAGAATCAAAATTGTCAGGAAAAGCCCTGCTGTAACACCCAGCAGATTGCAAAGCCTCCGCTTTTCCTGAATTTCTTTTAAAAGACCGCCTCTTTTTTCTTCCAGAAATTCTGCATACTGCAAGAAAATCTGCGTTTCCTGCTTCTTATCCAGGCTGCCAAGCTGCATCCCAAGCTCATGCAGACGTACCCTTTCCTCCCTGCCAAGGAGCAAACATTCAAGATCACTTTCGCAGCACCTCTCCCAGATTATTGCAAGACTTCTTGACGGCATCTCCAATTCTTTTACCAGATGTTCCAGCCAGATCCTGTAGTTCTGACTGCATCTTCGGGAAACAGAAGCGCATACCTGGGAGAGTGGTGCATAAGTATACTCCATTTCTCCCGCAAGCTGCCTGATCACTCTTTGCAGCTCTCCGGTATCCGTGATCTGCCTCTGATATTCCATTCCCCTGCTGTATCCATAGCCGGATGTCGCCGCCACAATTCCCAGGCATCCGACCATTTTCAGATACACAGTTTTTCTCCCCGTTCGTTATAAATCCCTTCAATTTCTCCTACATGTTTCCCGGATTTCATCACAACATATCTTGCAAAGCACCTTTCCTTTACCAGATTGCTGACCAGTGGTTTTTCGCGGATCTCATCCATACCGGAACCATGCACCGTCGTCAGCATGGTTGCCCCACAGTGCATGGCGTACTCGATCGCCTCTACATCCTTCGCTGTTCCAATCTCATCTGCCGCGATCACCTCCGGCGCCATGGACCGCACCAGCATCATCATTCCTTCTGCTTTCGGGCAGTTGTCCAGAATATCCGTCCGCATCCCAAGCTGGTTCTGTGGCACGCCACGGTAGCATCCTCCAATCTCTGAACGTTCATCCACCACGCCCACATTTCTTCCTTCCACCCAGCGGTTTCCATCCGAAATCTGCCGCACCAGATCCCGCAAAAGTGTAGTCTTTCCTCCACCTGGTGGGGAAATGATCATAGTATGGCAAAGTCTTCCTTTTTCAAGGATCACAGGAAACAGCTTATTCGCACAACCTGTAATCTCATGGCAGATTCGGATATTGATCGATGTAATATACTGAAAATTCCGGATCTGTTCCTTTTCCGAAATAATTTTCCCGGAAATTCCCACCCGATGCCCTCCTTCAATCGTCAGAAACCCCTGGCGCAGTTCATTTTCATAGGCATACAGGGAATAATTGGATACATATTCCATCGTTTCACGCAGTTCTTCCTTTGTCACCCGATGGGTAAAAAGTTCTTCTTTTCCCTCCTTTTTCACTGCAAGCGGCTGCTCTTCCCGAAGCCGGATCTCCTGGATCTTCTCAAAATCCAGTCCATGATTCAGCAGGATCCCACGGATTTTCTCCGGAAGCACCGCCAGAATCTGATCTTTTTTTTCTCTTCTCATCTTGTCCACCTCTCTTTAAAGAATGTATATGGAAAGTGGGAGAAAAATAGAACTAAAAAAGGACCCTACCGATACTGGTAAGGTCCTTCTGATTTTATAAAACTTTATTCTGCAACATCTTTGATGCTGAAGCTCAAACGTCCCATCTTGTCTTTTCCAAGGCAAACCACTTTAACGTGATCTCCGATAGAAAGAACATCTTCTACATGATCGATTCTCTGCTTAGCGATCTTGGAAATGTGTACCATTCCTTCTTTGCCCGGTGCAAATTCGATGAATGCGCCGAATTCTTTGATGCTTACAACATCACCTTCAAGAACCATTCCTGCCTCGAAGTCTGTTACGATGGTAGCGATCATCTTTCTTGCCTGTTCCATGCTGTCTGCATCTACGCCACAGATAGATACACTTCCTTCATCTGTGATATCAATCTTAACGCCTGTCTTTTCGATGATTGCGTTGATGGTCTTTCCTCTCTGACCTACAACTTCACCGATCTTAGCCGGATCAATGTTCATCTGGATGATCTTCGGTGCATACTTGCCAACCTGTGCTCTTGGCTCAGCGATTGTCTTAGCCATAACTTCATCCAGGATGTAAAGTCTTGCTTTTCTTGTACGCGCAATTGCTTCTTCGATGATCGGTCTTGTCAGTCCGTGGATCTTGATATCCATCTGGATCGCTGTGATACCTTTGTGTGTACCTGCCACCTTAAAGTCCATATCTCCGAAGAAATCTTCCAGTCCCTGGATATCTGTAAGTACCAGATAATCATCGTCAGTAGCACCTGTTACCAGACCACATGAGATACCTGCAACTGCAGATTTGATCGGTACACCGGCTGCCATAAGTGACATAGAAGATGCACACACACTTGCCTGAGATGTAGAACCGTTGGATTCAAATGTCTCAGATACAGTACGGATCGCATACGGAAATTCTTCCTCTGACGGAAGTACCGGTACGAGTGCTCTCTCTGCAAGTGCTCCGTGTCCGATCTCACGACGTCCCGGTCCTCTTGAAGGTCTTGTCTCACCTACAGAGTATGACGGGAAGTTGTAGTGGTGCATATATCTCTTGGATGTTTCTGCTTCATCAAGTCCATCTACTTTCTGTGCTTCAGAAAGTGGTGCCAGAGTTGTAATCGTACAGATCTGTGTCTGTCCACGAGTGAACATTGCAGAACCATGTACTCTCGGAATCAGGTCAACTTCTGCAGCCAGCGGACGGATCTGTTCGATCTCACGACCATCCGGACGTTTATGATCTTTCAGGATCATCTTGCGGACAACTTTCTTCTGATACTGATATACAGCTTCGCCAAGTTTGGCAAGCCATTCTTCATTGTCGGCAAAAGCTTCTTCCAGCTTTTCTGTGATCTTGCGGATGTTCTCTTCTCTTGTCTGCTTGTCATCTGTAAATACAGCAACTTCCATCTCTTCCGGAGTTACAACCTCCTGGATTGCTGCGAAAAGTTCTTCCGGTACAGCAAAGCTTACATAGTCATGTTTTGGTTTTCCACATTCTGCAACAATCTGGTCGATGAATGCGATGACTTTCTGGTTCACTTCATGTGCTGCAAAAATAGCTTCGATCATCTTATCTTCCGGTACTTCATTTGCTCCTGCTTCGATCATGATAACCTTTTCTTTTGTAGAAGCAACTGTAAGTGCAAGATCTGATTTTTCTTTCTGCGCAGCTGTCGGATTGAATACCAGTTCTCCGTCAACAAGTCCTACCTGGGTAGAAGCTGTCGGTCCGTCAAACGGGATATCCGAAATAGCGGTTGCGATTGCTGATCCAAGCATAGCAGTAAGCTCCGGTGAGCAGTCCTGTTCAACAGAAAGAACCAGGTTCTCCAAAGTTACATCATTTCTGTAATCTTTCGGGAAAAGCGGTCTCATCGGACGGTCGATCACACGGCAGGTAAGGACCGCATTTTCAGATGCTTTTCCTTCTCTTTTGTTGAATCCTCCCGGGATCTTTCCTACTGCGTAAAGCTTTTCATTGTATTCAACACTGAGTGGGAAGAAATCAATTCCTTCTCTTGGTTTGTCGGATGCAGTTGCTGTCGAAAGTACAACTGTATCACCATAATGCATAAGTACTGCGCCGTTCGCCTGTTTGGCAACTCTTCCAACATCTACGCGGAGTGTACGGCCTGCAAGTTCCATTTCAAACTTTTTGTACATAAATGTTCTCCTTCTTAATCTGTTTATCTGACGGGTAAAATCTCCGAAACTACTGAAAAATACACTTCTCAAAATATACTTTTCAGTGGTCTCGGACACAATCTCTACCCACAATCTTTTGTATTATATCATATCCTTACATCTCTTGCAAGATTCTATATAACTAACTTTAAAACGGGGCAAAACACAGTCACTGATCACTCCCGTGGCAATCACTACGCTGATTGGCATGGAGGATGCACGTTGTACCGGTTCGGCCCATTGCCTGCGTAAACAAACAGGGAGCGAAGACATCCAGCTGATGCCTTTCGCTCCCTGTAAAATACGTCTTACTTTCTTAAACCTAATCTTTCGATCAGTGAACGATATCTTTCAATGTCATTCTTCTTAAGGTATGCAAGAAGTCCTCTTCTCTGTCCAACCATCTTAAGAAGTCCTCTTCTTGAGTGGTGATCCTTCGGATTAGCTTTGAAGTGATCTGTAAGATCATTGATTCTTGCTGTAAGAAGAGCTACCTGTACTTCCGGAGATCCTGTATCTCCTTCTGTTCTTCCGTATTCTTTGATAATCTGTTCTTTCATTTCTTTTGTGATCATTTGTCACTACCTCCTAAATATACTGTTAATTGCCTGATATTAAGCAGAGGTTGGAGATTCCATCTGCCGAACATCGGTTTTTCATACTTGCCTAGTGTACCATATACCCCGAATCCTGTCAAGCAGGATTTTATCTTTCCCGCATCTGGCAGGTTTTCATAGTTACTGTTCACAGTATCTGTGACCAGCAACGCAGGACGCCTGTAAATGACCGCATTTCCTAAGCTTTTTCACCGGCTCTGTTATTTCTTATGATGATAACGGAAAAATTCTTTTGCATAAGCAATATCCTGATCGATCTGTGCCTTCATCGTTTCTACCGATTCAAACTTCTGCTCCGGTCTCTTAAAATGATAAAGCTGGATCTCTACCTCTTTTCCGTAGGCATCACCACTGTAATCCAGCAGATTGCTCTCGATCAGCATACGGTTCTCATCGGATACCGTCGGTTTAAATCCGACATTACCGATTCCGTTGTACCAGATCCCATCAATCCTCACACTGTCCAGATAAACTCCGTTCGGTGGAAGAAGTTTATCCTTTGACGGATGTACATTAAGTGTCGGAAATCCCAGTTTTCTGCCCAGCTGCCTGCCATGCTCTACTTTTCCCCGTACAGTATATGCATAACCCAGCATATCATTCACAGCTTCCATATTTCCTTTTCGAAGCTCTTCCCTGACATAGCTGCTGCTGATCTCCCGTTCTCCGTACATCTCTTTTTCAATCACAAAAAGTTCATATCCATACACACCCGCATATTCTGCAAGCATTTTTGCATCACCACGCTTGTCATGCCCAAAGTGAAAATCCGTTCCGATCACAATATACCGGGCATGAATTTTTTCAATCAGAATCTTCCTGATGAAATCCTCTGCCGACATACTTGTGACATCTTCGGAAAACGGGCATTCCAGCAGTACATCTACTTTCCCGTCCAGAAGACATCTGCGCTCCTCATTGGACATGATCCCTTCTCTTGATTTTCCAAGCTTTTCATAAAGCGGATTCATATCAAATGCAAACACAACAGAACGAACGCCTTTTTTCGCCTTCAGCTGACATACTTTTTTGATCAGCTTCTGATGTCCTCTGTGAACTCCATCAAATTTGCCGAGTGTGATTGCTGCCTCTCTGGAATCCTGATAGGCTTCCAGACCTCTGATATAGTCCATGTTCTTTCCTCTTTAATTACTTTTTTCATTTCCATCAAAAAACATTTTAACAATCTTGAAGAGATCGTCTTTCCTGCAGTAACAGTAAATCGCAATAAACTGATGGGATTCATCGTACACACGGACTCTCTCTTCGTTCTCATACTCCTTTAATGCTGTTTCCTGTGAAATCTCTCTTCTTCTAAAACTATTCCCGTTCCGTACTGCCGCAGCCGTTTTCGGTGGCAGTACGACCTGTGCATACGCCGGAAACATTTCATCTATCGCGATGATCTTCTCCTCCAGAATTCCTTCTTTCTGAAGCTGTTCGATTTCACCGAGCCGGATACTGTCTTCAAGTTCAAACCGCTCTACACGTGTTCTCAAAAGCTCTTTCATGCATCCGCCACAGCCAAGCTTCTGACCGATATCATGACACAGCGTACGGATATACGTTCCCTTTGAACAGGTCACTTCCAGTTTTACCTCCGGAAGATTGATCTCCAGGATCCGGATCTCATGAATCGTGATTCTCCGTGCTTTCCGCTCTACTTCTTTGCCCTCTCTGGCAAGCTCATAAAGCTTTTTCCCGTTAACTTTGAGTGCCGAATACATCGGCGGAATCTGATCGTATTCCCCCTCAAAGCTGCGGATCACATTTTCCACTTTTTCATTGGTCAGATCTTCTGTGCTGTGCTTTTCAAGAACCTGACCGGAAGTATCCTGTGTATCCGTCACCTGACCAAGAAGAAGTACCGCCTGATAGGTTTTATCTTTATCTGTCAGCAGGTCACAAAGCTTTGTTGCTTTTCCAAAGCATACCGGAAGTACTCCTTCGGCATCCGGATCAAGGGTTCCGGTATGCCCGATCTTTTTCTGCTTTACGATCCCGCGCAGCTTTGCAACCACATCATGGGACGTATAGCCTTTTTCTTTATATACATTCAGTACTCCGTGTATCATTCTTCTTTGCTCCCACTGTTAAACTGAAGTTCCAGTCTTCTTGCCAGATTGTTGATGATATCATGCGGTGTGGCAGTCATGGAGAATCCGGCTGCCCGTGCGTGTCCGCCGCCGCCAAAATAGCTTGCAACTACACTTACATCTATCTTTTCACTGGATCGCAGACTTACCTTAAAGGTTCCATGTTCAAGCTCATACATAAAAATTGCAACATCGATACCTTTTGTGAGTTTCAGCTGACTTACGATTCCATCCAGATGTTTCGCTTTTACCTGGTAGAAATCCATCTCTTCTTTTGTGACGTAAGATACAATACATCTTCCGTCCATAAAAAGAAAGCTTTCCAGCAATGCACGCCCCAGAACCTGGTTCTGTGCATAGGTCTTTTCATCAAAAGTCTCTGTAATGATCTTTGTAAAATCAATTCCTTTTTCCATCAGTGATGCCGCCGCGCGCATGGTCGACGGATGGGTACAGGAATAACGGAACACACCGGTATCATGCACCATTCCCGTATAAAGGCACTCGGCAGTCTCCACAGACATCTTCCCATAATCCAGCAGATCGTAGATCAGCTCACTTGTCGAGCTTGCATCCGGCATGATATAGTTCTGGTCTGCAAAACTCTGGTTGCTCACATGATGATCTACACAGAATCTTACTGCCGCTTTTTTGAAAAGAACTGCTGAAAATCCAAGTCTTCCCATATCCCCGCAATCCAGTGCGATAAACAGATCATAGGTTTTTTCTTCCGTCACTTCATGCCGGATCTTATCTGTATTTTTCATGAACTTCAGTGTATTCGGAAGTTCTTCCAGATAAACATCAATCTCTTTTTCAGGAAAATTCTCTCTGACATAGTTATACAATCCCATGCAGGAACCTGCGCAGTCCCCGTCCGGGCGGACATGTCCGCCCAGTGCGATCGTCCCGGCTTTTGAAATTGCATCTAATAACATACTAATCATCCTCTTCCCGTAAATCTCTGGTTACATCATCAATTTTCTTTGACATCCGGACACCATATTCAATGGACTGATCCAGTACGAACTTGATCTCCGGTGTGTTACGCATATTCAGTGTATGAGCAAGTTCGCGGCGGATATAGCCTTCTGCGCTCTGTAATCCCTTCAGGGTATCAGCCTGGGCTTTTTCATCGCCCAGGACACTGATATATGCTTTGCAGGTTTTAAGATCCGGAGCAACCTCTACCGCTACAACCGAAGTCATCGGTGCAACACGCGGATCCTTGATTCCTCCGCGCAGAATAGTACTCAGTTCACGCTGTACCTCTGCGTTTACTCTTGTATTCTTAATGCTGTTTTTTCTCATTTTCTACCCTTCTTTATCTAGGAACTTCCACCATCTTGAATGCTTCTACCTGGTCTCCTTCTTTAACATCGTTGAAACGTTCAAATACGAAACCACATTCATATCCGGCTTTAACTTCCTTCACATCATCTTTGAAACGCTTTAATGAAGCAAGCTTACCATCGTAGATCACAACGCCGTCACGGACGATTCTTGCCTGGCAGTCACGTTCAAATGTACCGTCAAGGACATAAGATCCTGCAATTGTTCCGACTCCGGAAGCCTTGAATGTCTGACGTACTTCGGCATGGCCAAGTACCTTTTCTTCAAATACAGGCTCAAGCATACCCTTCATGGCTGCTTCAACATCTTCGATCGCATTATAGATGACACGGTACAGTCTCACATCAACGCCTTCACGTTCTGCTGTTTCTTTTGCAGTTGCATCCGGACGTACATTGAATCCGATAATGATCGCATTGGATGCTGCAGCAAGTGTAACGTCAGATTCGTTGATCGCACCAACACCACCATGGATGATCTTGACAACGACTTCTTCATTGGAAAGTTTAACAAGGCTCTGCTTGATTGCTTCTACAGATCCCTGTACGTCTGCTTTTACAACGATTCCAAGTTCTTTTAAGTTACCTTCCTGGATCTGGTTGAACAGATCATCCAGGGACATCTTGGACTTGGTCTCTTCCAGTTTCTTGATCTTGTTCTGGCTGATGAATGTCTCTGCAAAGCTTCTTGCATCTTTATCATTCTTGCAGCCAACAAATACTTCACCTGCATTCGGCACATCATTAAGGCCGAGGATCTCAACCGGCATAGAAGGACCTGCTTCTTTTACGCGGCGTCCCTGGTCATCCATCATGGCACGTACTTTACCATATGCAGAACCTGCTGCGATCGGATCTCCGACACGGAGTGTACCCTTCTGTACAAGAACGGTTGCAACCGGTCCTTTTCCTTTGTCAAGCTCAGCCTCAATTACAAGACCTCTTGCACGGCGGTTCGGATTTGCTTTCAGTTCCATCACTTCTGCGGTAAGAAGAACCATTTCCAGAAGCTCTTTGATTCCTTCTCCTGTATGAGCAGATACCGGTACGCAGATGGTGCTTCCGCCCCAGTCTTCCGGAATCAGTTCATATTCGGTAAGTTCCTGTTTTACACGGTCGATATTGGCACTTGGCTTGTCGATCTTGTTGATCGCAACTACGATCTCAATTCCTGCTGCCTTTGCATGGTTGATCGCTTCTACAGTCTGCGGCATGACACCGTCATCTGCTGCAACAACCAGGATTGCGATATCGGTAGAATTTGCACCACGCATACGCATTGCGGTAAATGCTTCATGTCCCGGTGTATCAAGGAAGGTGATTTTCTCACCGTTGATTTCTACAACCGAAGCACCGATATGCTGTGTGATTCCACCTGCTTCTCCTGCGATGACGTGTGTGTCACGGATCTTGTCAAGAAGAGAAGTTTTACCGTGGTCAACGTGTCCCATAACGCAGACTACCGGCGGACGTTTCTTCATTTTCTTTTCGTCCTCTTCGTCTTCCTTCAGAAGTTCTTCGATCACATCGACGACTTCTTCTTTTTCACAGAGCACGTCGAATTCCAGAGCGATTTCTTCTGCTGTCTCATAATCGATCTCCTGGTTGACTGTTACAATCTTGCCCTGCATGAAGAGTTTCTTAACGATTACGGATGGCTGGATCTTCATAGCATCTGCCAGTTCCTGGATTGTAAGGACTTCCGGAATTGTGATCTGCTTGATCTGCTCTTCCACAACTTCTTTCTTCGGCTGCGGTTTTACCATTTTCGGCTGAGCGTTATTGTTTTTGCCCTTTTTGCCTTTCTGCAGTCTGTCTTCGTTCTCTTCATTTCTGTTGTATTCTTTCTTCTTGTGCGCATCTTTTGGTTTGTTGCGGCTTGGTTTCTGTTCTGCGATTGCAGGTGCCGGAATAGACGGGCTGGATTTTCTTCTGTCGTCACGACGTCCACCATCACGCATCTCTCTTCCGTCTCTGTTATCTCTGTTATCTCTGTTATCTCGGTTATCTCTTCTGTCTCCGCGGTTCTGGAATCCGCCATCTCTTCTTCCATCACCCGGGCGTCCCTGTCTCTGATCCTGACCGTTTCTTGGTCCGTTTGGATTTCTGCGCTGTCTGTTGTCGCGGTTTTCTCCCTGCGGACGATCCTGTCTGTTTCCGTTCTGCGGGCGTCCCTGGCCATTTCCATTACCCTGCGGGCGTTCCTGTCTGTTTCCGTTCTGCGGACGTCCCTGTCCATTTCCATTACTCTGCGGGCGTCCCTGGCCGTTACCATTCTGTGGACGTTCCTGTCTGTTTCCATTGCCCTGTGGGCGTCCCTGACCATTTCCATTTCCCTGCGGGCGCTGTCCGTTTCGACTGCCCTGCGGGCGTCCCTGACCATTGCGACCTCTTCCGCCGCCCTGTGAGTTCTGCGGTCTGAAAACCTGCACGATATTTTTCTTCTTCGGTGTATCTTCAGAAGTTTTTTCACCTTTTACTGCATCAATCTGTTCATCTGAAAGTGTACTCATATGACTTGCCACCTCAATTCCTTTGTCTTTTAATATAGAGAGTATTTCTTTGTTTGTCTTATTCATCTGTTCTGCCAGTTCATATACTCTTAATTTTGCCATAAATCTACCTCCTGTATACAGTTCCTGCTATCCTTCTTCCGTATCCAGATGTTTTCTGATTCCTTTTGCAAACCCTGCATCTGTTACTGCAAGCGAAGCGCGGAACTCTTTTCCCATCGCATGGCCCAGGGTATCTTTATCTTCAAAAAAGTATATTGGCACTTTATAAAAATCACACATGTTCTGAAATTTCTTTTTTGTATTGTCCGATGCGTCGTCTGCCACGATCACCAGATGCGCGCGTCCTTCCTTGACTTCTTTTTCTGTCATGAATTCCCCGCTCTTTGTCTTGCCGGCTTTGGTCGCCAGACTGATCATCGATAATGCTCTATTCATGTTCAAGCTGCTCCAGCTCCTTTTCCAGATTTTCGTATACCTCTTTTGGTATCGCCTGTTTGAAAGAACGTTCCAGTCCTTTATTCTTTATTGCTTCCTGCAAACATTTTCTGGAAAAGCACAGATATGCCCCACGCCCGTTCTTACGTCCGGTTGCGTCCAGAATGAATTCTCCTTCTGCTGTTTTCAGAACACGCAGCATTTCTTTTTTGTTCTTCATTTCCTGACATCCCACGCATTTACGCATCGGGATCTTTTTGGTCGTACTCAAATAATCACCTCTGTCTATTCTTCATACAGATCAAGATCATCTGCTACTTCTTCCTCTGATTCTTCATCAGCAGAATATTCTTCGTCCGAATACTCTTCCTCCTGATAATCATCTTCATAATTCTCAGCCATATTCATATAATCTGCCGGAAGTTCGCCAGACTCGATCGCCTGTGTTTCATTCTTGATATCGATCTTATATCCGGTCAGTCTTGCTGCAAGACGTGCATTCTGACCTTCTTTACCGATTGCAAGTGAAAGCTGGTAATCCGGTACGATTACACTTGCTGTTCTCTCATCCGGATCAGCCATTACAGAAATAACCTTTGCCGGGCTGAGTGCATTCTCGATCAGGATTGCCGGGTTATCACTCCAGTTGATGATATCAATCTTTTCACCGCGAAGTTCATTTACAACGGCTCCGACTCTGGCACCGTTCATACCAACGCATGCTCCAACCGGATCTACATCCGGGTCGTTAGACCATACTGCGATCTTGGTACGGGAACCTGCTTCTCTTGCAATGCTCTTGATCTCTACAATACCATCACGCACCTCGGTTACTTCCGCCTCAAAAAGACGCTTAACCAGTTCCGGATGTGTTCTTGATACAAGGATCTTTGGTCCTTTTGTCGTGTTCTTCACCTCTACAACATAAAGTTTGATACGCTCTGTCGGCTCGAATTTCTCACCTTTTACCTGCTCATTTTCAGTAAGGATCGCATCTGCTTTTCCAAGGTTTACACTGACATTCTTGCCAATATATCTCTGAACCACACCTGTCACGATATCTTTTTCTTTTTCAAAGTACTGATCATATACAACTTTTCTTTCTTCTTCACGGATCTTCTGAAGAATCAGGTTCTTTGCATTCTGTGTTGCGATACGTCCGAAAGATTTGGATTCAACCGGGATCTGTACGATGTCACCGATCTCATAAGAAGGATCGATCATCTTCGCATCTGCAAGACTGATCTGTTCTACTTTGTCCTCTACTTCTTCTACAACGGTCTTCTCCTGGATCAGAGTGTAATCACATGTCTCCTTATCCATAATTACTTTGATATTGTCTGCTTTTCCGAAATGATTCTTACATGCATTGATCAGTGAATTCTCAATAGCATCCATCAGAGTATCTCTGCTGATATCTTTTTCCTCTTCAAGAATTGTAAGTGCTTCTAATAATTCGGTATTCATTTCCTTCTTCCTCCTGTCACTAGAAATCGAACGCCAGACGGATCAGTGCGATGTCTGCTTTGTCAAATGTCATCGTCTCACCGTCTTCATATTCAATGGTAACTGTATCTTTATCATAATCTTTTAAGATTCCAATAAACTCTTTCTGTCTGTCGATTGCCCGGTAAGTACGAACTTCTACTTCTTCACCCAGGCTTCTTGCAAAGTCTTTTTCTTTCTTAAGCGGTCTGCCAAGTCCCGGCGAGCTCACTTCCAGAATATACGCTTCATCGATGAAATCCTTCTCATCCAGAATGTCTGAAAGTTCCCGGCTTACCACCTCACAGTCATCGACCATGATTCCGCCCGGCTTATCGATATAAGCACGCAGGTACCAGTTTCCACCCTCTTTTACATATTCCACATCCCAGAGATCAAATCCATGCTTTTCCACGATTGGGATCAGAATCTCTTCTGTTTTCTGTTCATATACTTCTTTTTTTGACAATCTGCAACTTCCTTTCTTAATCAGGCTCCTAAAATCTGTCCGATTTTGGTTGTATGACTGGCAAAAAGAAGAGTGAACTTTCGTCCACTCTTCTGCCAGATTTCTTATGTAACTGCATACAGTATAGCACTACTTTTCCTGAAATGCAAGGATTTTTCGAGATTTCTGATTTCTTCTGATTTCTGATTTCTTCTGATTTCTGATTTTACACTACTTTCTCATTCGTGTTCCTGTTCCATCTCTTTTCGCCCGTTTCAAACGGTTCAGTGTCACTTCTTTTTCATGGAAGATCACCTTGCTCTCCGTTCCTTCTTCAAACAGATATACCTCTTCCACGCTGTCATTTTTCTGTAATTTCATACCGCGTACACCAACTGCACCCTTTTTCTTCTCCGAAACTTCTTCCGCCGGGAAACGGAGCACAAATCCATTCTCCGTCATCAGAACTACATCCTGCACATCCCGGATTGGCTGGATGCTTACCAGTGCATCTTCGTCCTGCAGTTTCGTTGCCGCGATTGTCCGCTTAGTTACCTGGAATTCACTTCCTGCCACCTTTTTGATCATTCCCTGCTTCGTGGCAAACAGGAATTTGGAGAAAAAGAGTTCTCTGTCATCACACAGATATACGATTTCTTCTTTTGTACTGTCAAAATTACTTACATTGTCGATTGGAAATCCTTTGTCCCTGAACTTTCCATAAGGGAGATCCATCACTTTGATCTGATGCATCTTACCATCCGATGTAAAAAGACACAACTTGCCGGTATTCATACAGCGCAGAATATACTTATTCTCCTTATCTGCCGCTTCCCGGTTACGTTCATAGACGGATCCATCCACCGTCTTTGCATAACCAAAACGGTCCATCAGAAGGACAACCTCCTGCTCCTGTACTTTATTTTCCTCAAACACAGCTTCTTCTGCATTCTCGATCTTGGTTTTACGCTTCACAGCATATTCTTTTTTCAGCGCATCCAGATCATCAATGATCACCTGCGCCATAGAATCATAATTATTCAGAATATCCTCATATTTTGCAATGTTTGCAAGCGTTGTCTCATGCTCCTTCATCAGTGCCTCGATTTCCAGACCGATCAGCTTGTACAGACGCATCTCCAGAATTGCCTGTGCCTGCCGGTCGGTAAACCGGAGCATGGATGCCATCTTCTCAGATCTTTTCGACTTAAACTTGATCTTCTCTGTCGCACCTGTTGTCAGACATTCTTTTGCATCCCTGATGGACGAGCTTCCACGCAGGATCTCAATGATCAGGTCGATCACGTCACACGCCTTGATCAGACCCTCCTGGATTTCTTTTTTATCCTGCTCTTTTTTCAGCAGCGTTTTGTATTTTCTGGTTGCAAGTTCAAACTGGAAATCTACATGATGTTCGATGATACGTTTGAGTCCCAGTACTTCCGGTCTGCCATCGGCTACCGCAAGCATATTGACACCAAAAGTATCCTCCAGTCTGGTCTTTTTATAAAGCATGTTGATCAGGTTGTCCACATCTGCATCACGCTTCACTTCAATTACAATACGGATTCCTTCCTTGGAAGACTGATTGGAAATGTCTACGATGTCACTGGTCTTCTTTGTCTCCACCAGATTGCAGACATCGTTCAGAAATTTACCGATTCCGGCTCCGATCATGGTGTACGGGATTTCGGAAATGACGATCTTCTTCCGTCCGCCTTTTATCTCTTCCACATCTACTTTTCCACGAATCTTGATCTTTCCGGTTCCGGTCTCATAAATTTCTGCCAGATCATCTTTATTGACGACGATCCCGCCTGTTGGGAAATCCGGTCCTTTGATGTACTTCATCAGCTGTTTTGTAGTGATGTCATTGTTCTTCATGTATGCCTTAACCGCATCCACAATCTCACCCAGGTTATGTGTCGGAATACTGGTTGCCATACCAACTGCGATTCCTTCCGCACCGTTCAGCAGAAGGTTCGGAATCCTTACCGGAAGAACTGCCGGTTCTTTTTCTGTCTCATCAAAATTCGGTACAAAATCAATGATATCTTTGTCCAGATCGGCAAGATATGCCTCCTGTGTGATTTTCGCCAGTCTTGCTTCGGTATAACGCATGGCTGCCGCCCCGTCTCCTTCAATGGAACCGAAGTTTCCATGACCATCTACCAGGATCATTCCTTTTTTGAACTCCTGTGCCATAACAACCAGCGCTTCATAGATCGAGCTGTCTCCATGGGGATGATATTTACCCATGGTATCCCCGACAATACGCGCACATTTACGGTATGGCCTGTCGTAACGGATTCCCAGCTCATACATGTCATAGAGTGTTCTTCTCTGTACCGGTTTCAGACCATCCCTGACATCCGGGAGGGCTCTGGAAATAATAACACTCATGGCATAGTCAATATATGATTTTTTCATCAGATCCGAATATTCCGTCCGGATGATCTGTGACTCTTCCATTTTCTCTTACCTCTTCTATTCTATTGCTCACAGGAAATGAATCGTCCTTTTTAGACTCTTATAAAAACGTGCTTCAAAATTTCTTATCGGTCAAAAAAATTCCGTCTCTTTCCTGCTCTTCATCTATACTTAAATATCCAGCTCTGCCTCTGTTGCATTTTCATAGATAAATGCACGGCGCGGCGGGACCTCGGTTCCCATCAGCATCTCTGTCACTCCGGATGCCATACGCGCATCCTCGATCTCAATTCGTTTCATCATACGTGTCTCCGGATTAAGGGTTGTCTCCCAGAGCTGCTCTGCATCCATTTCACCCAGACCTTTGTACCGCTGCAGAGTGAAATCCGAATGGGTCTTTCTGTATTTTTCCAGCGCCTTGTCATCGTAAAGGTACTCTTCTTCTCCCTTTTTCGGCATTGCCTTATAAAGCGGCGGCATTGCCACATAGACATGACCTTCGTAGATCAACTCCGGCATAAACCGGTAGAATAAGGTCAGAAGCAGGGTGGAAATATGTGCTCCATCCACGTCCGCATCCGCCATAATGATGATCTTGTCATATCGCAGCTTTGTGATGTCAAAATCATTGCCGTAGCCCTCGGAAAATCCACATCCGAAAGCATTGATCATGGTCTTGATCTCCGCATTGGCAAGCACCTTGTCGATGCTCGCTTTCTCCACGTTCAGGATCTTTCCGCGGATTGGCAGGATCGCCTGGTACATTCTGTCACGTGCCGTCTTTGCACTTCCTCCCGCAGAATCTCCCTCGACGATGAAAATCTCACATTTGGATGCATCCCGGCTCTCACAGTTGGCAAGCTTACCGTTACTGTCAAAGGAATATTTCTGCTTTGTCAGGAGGTTGGTCTTTGCCTTTTCTTCTGTCTTACGGATCTTCGCTGCTTTTTCCGCACAGGAAAGCACCTTTTTCAGCGTCTCCAGATTCCGGTCAAAGAAACGTGGAACCTCATCACTTGTGACCTTTCCAGTCGCCTTTGCCGCGTCCTGGTTGTCCAGCTTGGTCTTGGTCTGTCCCTCAAATCTCGGATCCGGATGCTTGATCGACACGATCGCCGTCATTCCATTTCGCACATCCGCTCCGGTAAAGTTGTTGTCCTTCTCTTTTAAGACACCGATCTCACGGGCATACTGATTCATGATCGTCGTGAACGTTGTCTTGAATCCGGTCAGATGGGTTCCTCCTTCTGCATTGTAAATATTGTTACAGAAACCCAGTACATTTTCATGGAACTCATTCACATACTGGAATGCCACTTCCACTTCGATGCCTTCTGCCTCTCCTTTATAGTAAACCGGATCGTGGATCACTTCTTTTTTTGAATTCAGATCCTTGATAAATCCGATGATTCCATCCGGTTCATGGTATTCGATCTTCTCTTCCGGTGTCTTTCTCTTGTCGGTAAATATAAGCGCCAGCTCCGGATTCAGATAGGCTGTCTCATGCAGCCTGCTCTTGATCTCTTCTTCTTTAAAACGGGTCTTCTCGAAAATGGTCGGATCTGGAAGAAAATTGACACAGGTTCCGGTCTTTCTGGTCTTGCCGATCACCGGAAGAAGTCCGTCCTCCAGCTCCACAACCGGAACGCCTCGCTCATAGCGGTCATGGTGTACTGCCCCGTCACGGCTGATCTTTACATCCATATAAGTAGAAAGGGCATTGACAACCGAAGAACCTACCCCATGCAGACCACCACTTGTCTTATATGCCGAATCATCGAACTTACCGCCCGCATGAAGAGTGGTATAGACAATTCTGGCAGCCGACACACCTTTCGCATGCATGTCCACCGGCACGCCTCGCCCGTTATCTGTTACCGTTGCAGAGCCATCCTTTTCCAGGGTCACTTCGATCTGCGAGCAGAATCCTGCCAGATGCTCATCCACTGCATTATCCACGATCTCGTACACCAGATGGTTGAGTCCCTTGGTGCTGACGCTTCCGATATACATTCCCGGCCTTTTCCGGACGGCTTCCAACCCCTCCAGAATGGAAATACTCTCCGCATCATATGTAGTCTTTTTTGCCATATTTCTTTTCTCTCCTCTTATATTCCATCACAACGATTCAGGGAAAATCCTGACCTGACCGCAGCTTTACGATTCCCAGAATTTCCTTACCTGTTTCTTCAATTCAGTAAGAAAAATTCTATCTCAATTCCATTCGCCTTGTCAAGCCAAATTGGTATCTCCTGCCATTATCCTGCCATTATAACATATTTATATGGTGAAATCTCTGTCGTTTCCATTCTATATAGAAATCCGCATTTTATCGTCCGGTCAATACGCCATTTAAAAGATCTGCCAGCACCTCCATGGCATTTCGCATTTCCTCTACCGTGTTTGTCTGCGCCCCCGCCTCAATCAGAAGCATCCGCGGCATCAGATCCATATTATATTTGTAACCGCGAAGGTAATTCCGTCTTGCAAATCCCGGATATTTTGTTTCTGCCGCAATCTTCATCTGCAGGGAAAATGCAAGATTTTCCTGCAAATACGGGTTCGCCATTCCGACAAGATCTCCATTGGCGCGGGTCCGGCTCAGTCCGTTAAAAAACATGATCTGTGCCGTCGGCTTTCCATTTACCTCCGTCACCAGATGGGTAGTGTCCGCCACCCCGTCTCTATGCAGATCAATCACCACTTCAATACTCGGATTGTCCGCAAGGATCTGTTCCACCACCGGTTTTGCAAATTCATACGCCTCGCTCCGGTCCAGCTTTCCATCAATCAGATCATATACCCCCTCATGATGCATGGTCGGGATCTTATATTTTTCATTTAAAAGCTCCGTCAGATACCGTCCGATTCCCACAATCGAAGTGGATGGATCTCCATTGGAATCCGCAAAGGTTTCCTGGGAATGGGTATGATAGATCAGGATTTTCGCCCCTCCCGCATTCGGATCGATCCGCAGATCTTTCCCCAGAAGTTCCGATGCATTTAACTCCGAAGGATTGATATAGGTCACACTGTCTACCGTATAAAAATTACTGACCAGATATTCAAAATCATTCAGCCGGTCCAGGGAAAGATCCATCGCCGGTACAGATGCCTGCCTGGTCTCTTCGCTTTTGTCCTCCCCGATAAGCTGTCCATTTTCATCCACTGCATTTTCTTCTTCCGCCTGTCTTTTTGCAAGAAGTGCATAGGTCTCCTCATCTTCTGCCAGAAGCTCCGCCGCTTCCCGTTCTGTCACATAATTGCCCAGAGGAATCATCGCCGACGCCATATGGATGACTGCCTCTGTCACCTGATTTTTTCCTTTTTGGGGTTCCGCATAGGTGACTCCCGGCAGGTAAAGCTGCTCCGCATTTTCCTGGACACTCTGAATCATCCGTATCTTCCAGGACTTTGGTAACAGTGTCCCGCTGCTTTTTGCTTCCACTCCGCAGATTCCCAGGATCAGAATGGCAAGAAGCACACAAATTCTCTGTTCTTTTTTCATCTGCGCGCCTCCCTGCCCGTTCCGGAAGGCTGCGGCAAAACCAAATCATTCCAGACAGGCTTCTCCTCCAGACCTTCCACGTCATATTGACATAATCTATGCATTCCGGCAGCTGATTATGCCTCCTTCGCCGCAAAAAGCATATTCAGTGCCTCGGAAATCGTGTAGCTGATCCGCTTGACGGTCTCATCAATATCCTTTGGCGTTACGAACATCCCATTCAAATGCGGTGCGATCAGTTCTTTGATCAGCTCATATTTTTCCGCTGCGCTGTAGCCCCTGATCACGCTGGTCATTCCTTTTAAAGACCCGGATTCTTCTACCGCACAAAGCAGATTATCCATCGTGTCACCGACAATGGTTGCCGCATCCACTACCGTCGGCACACCGATCGCGATTACTGGGATCCCAACCGTCTTTTCTGTGATTGCATTCCGGTGGTTTCCCACACCTGATCCCGGGCTGATCCCCGTATCTGCAATCTGGATCGTCCGGTTCAGTCTCTTTGAATTTCTTGCCGCCAGCGCATCAATGACCAGAAGCACATCCGGTTTTGTCTCTGCCACCACGCCCCGGATCACTTCCACGGTCTCTATTCCCGTCTGCCCCATCACTCCCGGCACGATTGCGCTGACAGACCATGCCTTCTCTTCTCCCATTGCATACTTTCCGTATTCTTCGATAATGTGCCTTGTGATATGCAAGTTGTCCACCACATACGGACCAAGCGCGTCCGGTGTCACCTGCCGGTTGCCAAGCCCGACCACCAGAATTTTTTCTGCCTTCTTTTTCGGAAGCAGCTCTTCGATAAAATTCCGGAGCTGCTGTGAAATTTCCTCATGATACCCCTCATCCGGAACTGCCATTTCCGGTGCTTCGATCGTAATATAACAGCCAACTGGTTTCCCCATCACTTTTGCTCCATTTTCCGTCTCGATCCGGACTGTCGTGATACGGATTTCATTTTCCCTGTCATACTCTTCCGTCAGAATCACACCCTGCACTTCCACCTGGTCGGATTCAAAGCGTTCCTTCTCTTCCAGTGCCAGATCCGTCCGGATATTATACTTTTCAACCATAGTCCTCTCCCATTTCTGTATTTTCTGTTTTATTCACTTAGTTTTTCGCAAAAAAATTGGAATTATGTATTGACAAGCAATCTTTCTTCGCCTAAAATAAATAAGTGTGTTCGACGGATGTTCCGTGTCACTTTTCGTCGAATTCAATATTATGATTATATAATTTATGAAATGATAATTTGGAGGTGTCGGAAATGGCTAATATTAAATCCGCAAAAAAGAGAATTTTAGTAACTGAGACAAAGACAGCTAGAAATAAAGCAATCAAATCTAAAGTGAAAACTTATGTAAAGAAAGTTGAAACTGCTGTTGAAAAGAAAGATGTTGAAGCTGCAAAAGCTGCATTAAAAGAAGCAATCTCTGTAATCAACAAAGCAGGAAGCAAGGGTGTTTACCACAAAAATACTTGCGCAAGAAAAATCTCTCGTTTAACAAAAGCTGTTAACGAAATTGCTTAATTCCGGTTTCGAGATAAATAATGAATGATAAAAAGGCAGCCATCCCGTCAGTGGCTGTCTTTTTTGTTTTCATAAATCTTTAAAAAAAGAGTCTGTACTGAATGCTGCTTGCATCCGGTACAGACTTTTTTGTCTTCTGATTTTCTCTTATAATTTAGAATAGCCGTAGCTGTTCACGATAGCTTCGATCCGCTGTCCTTCTCTGCACTTCGGGCAATCCTCCGGAGAATACGCTCTGTAATGTGGAAGGTCACTGCTTGTGAAGATCGTATTGACTTCCATTCCTGCAATCTTGTTGACTGAACTGAAAATTGCGCTGATTCCGCAGACTCTTCCGCCGTAGTACAGAATGGACTCGATTGCCTGTTTGACAGATTTACCGGTTGTGATGGACGCTGCAAGGATCAGGACCTGTTTGTTCTCGACCATTCTCTGTTTGTTGTCACGGAACAGGATCTGTCCGTCCTGATACATCTCCGGGGTAATAATGGAAATGTTGTTTCCTTTGCTGAGTGAGTACTGGTTCTCATCGGCAAGCTGCTCGGCAAGGAAGGTTCCGATCACTTCTGTCTCTTCCATGCATACGATGGTGTCTACGGTTGTGTTGGAAAGGTAGGCTGCTGCAAGAACTTTTGCAGTCTCACGGGCGTTGTTGTGACGGGATTTGACCGTCGACATGTCGATGTAGGTGTTGATGTGGGAATGGGATGTTGCAAAGTGTCCTTTTAAAATTTTAATTCGCGCCTTTGGGTTTTTGGTGGAGCGAAGATCTTCCAGTCTTTCATCCATTTCTAGTTCCTCCTTTAAGTTGTTTTGGTGGTTTTGACTGGTTTTAGTATAGCACAGAGGGGTGGGTTGTGCAATATGTATATTTCGTGAGGTTTTGAAAAGGAAACAAGTTAAAAATTTTTCTAATCTATTCTCCGTACCAACTTAGTTGTGCATTCCATAGTTTTTGATAAAGTGAATCTGAATTTGCTAACAATTCTTCATGTTTTCCCTGCTCTGCTATTGTACCATGATCCAGCACCAGTACCCGGTCAGCCATTTTTGCAATACTAAGACGATGTGAAATAATGATAAGCGTACTGTCATTTCCTATACGTCTGAAAATAAGATCATTTAATTCTTTTTCATATAGCGGATCAATGGCTGATGTAGGTTCGTCCAATAAAAAGAAAGTCCCTCCGTGGTAAAATGCTCTCGCCATCGCCAATTTCTGCCATTGCCCTCCTGACAAATCTATTTTTCCAAACTCCCGTCCAAGAATTTCATTTTTTGCAATCTGACTGAGGTTTAGTTCTGTAAGAAGCTCTTCTGCAAGTACTTGATTTTTTAATTCCAATTCCTGGGGAGCAAGATTTTCCAGCAACGTTAATGCATATTGCTGATATTCCTGAAACATAACAGAAGGTGCATCAGCGAGAACACCTTCATTTTTCCCTTCTGTAACTGCCAGTAATCCTGCCAGTAATTTAGAAAGCGTTGTTTTCCCAGCACCATTCACCCCCACTATAGCGATTTTCTCTCCGGCATGTATTGTAAAATTCAAATCATGAAGCACCGGTTCTTTTCCCGTCGGGTATGTAAATCCTGCATGATGGAATGCGATTTTACCCGTTGATGCGATTCTTTGTGTTTCGTTCTCTGTATCCAGAAACAGGAAAAATGGTTTTACCATTAGACAAAACTGCGAAAAAGCTCCCAAGTCTGAAAACAACTGTGCATACTGATTCTGAAGCTGAAATGTTGCAGAAACTGCTACCATAAACGCTGGATAATCAATTTTTCCCTGGAAAAACAAATAGCCTGCCAGTACATAGACACCTGCTGTTGCAACAACATTTAAAAACATCAAAAAAGTACGAATCCTTAACACCTGCATTTCCACTTCATATTCTTTTTCACGCAGTTTTCTGGAAGAAGTTTTCCATTTCTGAATAAGAAAATCACTGCTTTCATACACAATCCGCTCTTTTGTGTAGCGGATATCAGTTGTACATTCTTTTCGATCCTTTTCTTCTTTTGCAAAAGCCGCTAATTGTGTACGCCTGCGACTTTTTAAAATTGCTTCACTGACATTTCCAAAAAGTGCTGGAATGGCAGCCAGTACAATAAGAAGAAAAAAAGACGGATGGATAATAGATGCATATCCAGAAAGAAGAACAATTGACAGCACCGCACCGGATAAAGTAATCACGCATTCGACTACCCGATATACATTGATACTTGCAACTTTCGCTTCCCATAGTCTGTTATAGAAGGACGGCATCTCATAATAACGCATCGCAATTTTCCCACATTTTTTATGAAGTATCAATTTTGTTTTCTTCTCAAATTCCAGCAATCCTCCGAACTGAACAATCACACGCTCATAGTAAATGGTGTAGCTTTTCATCAGAAACAGATACGCTCCATAGAGCAAAACCGGAAAAAGCAATGTTAATACCTGATAATCTGACAATACAGACTTTTCGGCAAGCTGATAGATTCGGCGACTGATCTGAATGCCAAATACTGGAAGTACAGCCAGAAATAGGTGGACGAATATCATCCCTGCAAAATGTTTTGGCATCATTTCTGCACCCAGTTTCAGACATTTCGCCACAACCGTATGCTTACAGTTAAATTTCATCCACATACATCTCCTTCTGTGTTTGATAAAGTTTTCGATAAACTCCATTTTTGCGCATCAGTTCTTCATGACACCCATGCTCTACCAACTGACCATGATCCAGTACAAGAATTTCATCCATCTGACTGACAGCGCCGAGACGGTGCGTGATAAATAACGTTGTCTTTTCTTGAAATATATGTTCACTCAATCTATATACTTCCCGTTCAGAAATAGGATCAAGACTGGCTGTCGGTTCATCCAAAAGAATGAAATCTGCCTCCGAAAGAAAAGCTCTGGCAATTGCCAGTCTTTGCAATTGTCCTTTTGAAAGTAATGTGCCTTCTTCTGTCAAAAGTGTAAGTGGTGTGTCAAGCCCCTGCTTCAGATTTGAACATTCTAGCATGTCCAGTACCTCTGACACTCTGGCATTCGAAAGATTCGAATCATTTCCCATCAAAAGATATTCTCTTACAGTTACCGGATAAACCTGAAAATCCTGAAATAGCGCTGTCTTTTTCTCAGTTCCATCATAGATTCTGCCATTTGTCGGTTTATAAAGATCAAGCAACAGTTTTGCAAGTGTCGTCTTTCCAGCCCCATTTACTCCAACAAGACCATAGTGTTTTCCCTTTTCAAAAGTAAAGCAGATCCCTTTCAAAGTATCTTCATTATTTTCATAATAACGAAACTGTAAATTGTCCAAAGACAATACATTTTCTCTGGGTGATTCTGCCTTGAAGTTATTCGCTGACCCTTTTTCCAAAAAATCATTTTCTACAAATCGGATTAATTCTGTACGAAGACCATGAAACTCCCGAATTGGAAATACGCTTTCTGCACACTGTGAAAGTTCCCCTAGCATTCTTGCAATGGTTTCCGTGATTGCGGTATAAGTTCCGAGTGTAATCGACTCCATTGTATGCGGCAAAGCAAAATAAAACATTACAAAAACTGTAATTCCTATCAAAATACTCTCGAGCAATATTTGTCCACGAAACCGAGTATGACCACTCTTTCGATTTATCCTGGCAGCCTGATCAAATTCTTTTGAAAATCGTTCATCCATAGCCTTCGATGTGTCATAAATCCGGCGCTCATAAGCATATTCCCGTTTAATTTGTAAATCAGAAAGATAATTAAACCGACGTGCTGTCTCCATATATCGTTTCCAAAAACCAAAGGTATTTTTTGTTGTCCGTAAATTAATCACAAAAGCAACTAAAACGAGTATGCTCATAACAAGTATTGCGAAAAATGAAGTATTTCTCATAAACCAGACTAAAACGATAGAAGACAAAACAAGTCTGAGCCAACTGACTAATGCATCCGTATATTCCAATGATTTTTCGAAATATGAATCGGATCGTTTTATTATTTCCTGTATATTTTGCTGTTCTAAAAATTGAAGAGAAAGTTTTTGACAGACCTGCATAATCTTTTCCGGCATTACGTCTTTATATTGTTTTGTAATCCATATTTTCGCAGCCTGTTTAAATATATGTAAGATGTTTTCTAGTAAAAACAATATAATGATCCAAATAAAATCCATTATAATAATTTTAGAAGAAGCATCGTATACAATATGGTCAATTAAAAAAAGCTTTAAAAATATCTCAGACAAAACAACAAGATGTATCATTGTCTGTACAAATACCATTGTAAAATAAATACTTTTATTGTACTTTTTTTCGTTCCTCATTTCATCGTCCTAACAATCAATTCCTAATAAGATTTCCCTTTCCACCTCATTTTTTATATCATATAAGAGACTTCCATAAATTTCTTCAGCTTTCGAAATAGTTTGTTCATAAATAAGTTTTAAGAAATTATCTTTTCCACCTTGTTCCAACAACTTAGTGCAAAATTTGCAAGCAATAAAATTAGAATAATTTCTATCATAACTATCATAATTATTCCATATTTCAAAAATATCTATGTCATGCTTATTTAACATATAATGATTATTATATTTTACACTATTAAAACATTCAGCAACTCCTTCATTTATAAATTTTGTTTTACTTTTAATTCTCCCTTCCATATTATAACTACTAAATCTCATAATTAATCCCTCTCATTATATCTTTACTGAAATTCGTAATTTACAAGATAGGTGTCTTTACTTGCACTAAATATCTACATTTTAATACGCTTTATATTTGCATAATTTACATAGCACCACAATTTCCAGTGCATTTGCAAGCATCTAGTGGAGAAATATGTTCTGTTTTATGCAGTTCACTGGCCATAGTTTCTATTTGTTGAATCGGGTTTGTTCGTGCATCTTTAATAACTTCAAAAATATCATTTTTTTATCATTTTTCATTTCATTCACCTCTCCAATAAAGACACCTATTATCTTTACTATATCACAGATGGGATAATTATCAATATATTACTTGATACAAGGAATAATATTCAGTCTTTTTTGTTGTTTTATTATTTTTTTGACAAATCAATTTAAAATATATCATTGAACATTTGTGATAGAAAACGGTTTTTATTTTATATAATGTAAGCGTATCGTTTTGTAAAGAGCAATATTGTAGTTTTATGCAAAAAATGTTAAAAACAGTAATTCAAGCAACTTTATTATAGTTTTACGCCTCATTTATATAATATCACTAAAAAATGACAGAAAAATCTGTTTTACAACTGTCTTTTATAATATCATACAATTTCTTTTGTCCATTCTTCATCCACTCTGTTCACCGTAATATAATCTTATTTTTTCGACTTGGGTAAGTGAGATGCTGGAGATGAAAATTATTGGTTTGACGGAACTTTTGTTTAGAAGGGACGCGGAATTGGCGCGGAGCGCGATTCCGCTGGTTGTGTTTTTGAGTTTGTGGGTCGAATGATTTACATACAAGCCGGTCAGAGTCTCACAAGCAGAGCTTGTTCGACCGTTGGCGGCGCCAACTAACTAATCAGAAATAGAAGGAGTCCGGGAAAAGCATGCGAGCATGTTTTTCCCGGACTCCTTCTATTTCTGCTTAGCTGACCGGCTTGTTGCCTATCGCTTAGTTATTGATCAGTTTATCCTCACCGTTCCAGCTGTAGAGTTTTCTGATTTCTTCTCCTACTACTTCTGATGGATGTTCTGCGGCTTTCTTTCTCATTGCTTTGAAGTGTACCTGACGTCCTGCTGGTGACATGTCGAGAAGGAATTCTTTTGCGAATGTTCCGTCCTGGATGTCTGAGAGGATCTTCTTCATTGCTTTCTTTGTATCTTCTGTGATGATCTTTGGTCCTGTGATGTAATCACCGTATTCTGCTGTGTTGGAGATTGAGTATCTCATTCCGGCGAATCCGCTCTGGTAGATCAGGTCTACGATAAGTTTCATTTCATGGATGCATTCGAAGTATGCGTTTCTTGGATCGTATCCTGCTTCGCAAAGTGTTTCGAAACCTGTCTGCATAAGGGCACATACACCACCGCAAAGTACAGCCTGTTCTCCGAAGAGGTCTGTTTCTGTCTCTACTCTATATGTTGTTTCAAGAAGTCCTGCTCTTGCTCCACCGATTGCAAGACCGTAAGCAAGTGCTCTGTCCCAGGCTTTTCCTGTGTAATCCTGTTCTACTGCGATCAGACATGGTGTTCCTTTTCCTGCCTGATATTCGCTTCTTACTGTATGTCCCGGTGCTTTTGGAGCGATCATTGTTACATCTACATATGCCGGAGGTGTGATGCATCCGAAGTGGATGTTGAATCCGTGTGCGAACATCAGCATGTTACCTTCCTCAAGGTTTGGTTCGATGTCTTTCTTATACATATCAGCCTGAAGTTCATCGTTGATAAGGATCATGATGATATCAGCTTTCTTTGCAGCTTCTGCTGCTGTATATACTTCAAATCCCTGAGCTTCTGCTTTTGCCCATGATTTGCTTCCTTCGTAGAGACCGATAATGACATTGCATCCTGAATCTTTCAGGTTCAGTGCATGTGCATGTCCCTGGCTACCATATCCGATGATAGCGATTGTCTGTCCTTCTAATACTGATAAATTACAGTCTTCCTGATAAAAAATTCTTGCTGCCATTTTTAATTTCCTCCTATGACTTATTGAATTCTATAGAGTTAAAGGCTCCATGCCCCTAGCTTTCTTATGTAACTACTGCTGCATCCCTGAAGGTGCCGCTTTCGAGCTCGTCGCTCTTTTCAAAACGTCTCTCTGCTTTAATCAAACATGATCACATCATCGCTTCCGCGCTTCAGTCCGGTAATACCGGTTCTTGCCAGCTCCAGGATCTCATATCCGTCCAGAAGCTCCATAAACGCTTTCAGCTTTGATTCGGTTCCCGTCAGTTCAATCATCAGACAGTCTTTTTCAACATCAACGATCTTCGCACGGAAAATATCTGCCAGTGAAATAAGTTCTGCTCTTTCAGATGCATTTGCACGAACCTTGATCATAACCAGTTCTCTGCATACTGAATTGCTGTCATTTAACGGCTTAATCTCGATCACATCTTCCATCTTGCGAACCTGCTTCTCGATCTGTGAAAGAATCTGTTCATCTCCACTTGCTACGATCGTGATCCTTGTAAATCTCGGATCTGCAGTTGTACCTGCGGTAATACTTTCAATATTGTACCCCCGTCTGCTGAACAATCCTGCCATACGGCTTAATAGTCCCGGATTGTTATAAACCAAAATTGAATAAGCTTGTTTTCTCATAACATACTCCTTTACTTTACAAAACAGAGTGCGTTCTGTTTTTTTATTGTAGCAATTGACACCACCTTTGTCAAGTAGCTTTCTAAAATTTTATCACTTTAATTCGATTTTATCAATTACAGGAACCTCTAATTATCGTTTTCACACTGATTTTTCCGGATTTTGTCAAAATATATCCTTTTATCATCTGGACATATAATTCTTCGATTGCCTGCCGGACAAATCGTTTTTTGTCAAATTCGACTGTTGTCAGCTGTGGGCGGCAAATGAGTGCTGTTTCTTCCTTTTGGCCGATTGCCATCACCTCAATTTCTTCCGGCACCTTAATTTCCAGATCATGCAGATATCCGACTGCTTCTGCGCCATGATCTGCTGATGCAAATACAAGTATATCTGCCAAAAATGCAAGTCCTGCCAGCCGGATTTTATAGAACATTTTCCGCAAATCCCGATCTTTTGGTATTTCCAGATACCGGTCTTCTTCCAGACAAATGCCTTTTCTGGAAAATATTTTCCGAATCCCCTGCCAGATCATTTTTCCGCTCTCTTCCGTTCCATCCAGAAACCAGATTCTTAATCCCTCTCTTTTGATCAGAAATCGTGCCACTTCTTCACCGGCTCTTCCGTATATCGGATTCTCTCTTCCAATCATCGCCACAGGAATTTCACACCTCTGCCGGATTCTTGCACATTCTTCTTTGTCAAACCAGATACAGATGGCTCCGTCCAATTTCCATGCTGCTGTATATCGCACAAATTCTTCGTCCGTTTTTGCAAAATGCAACAGCATATAATATTCTCTCTCATACAGTCTTCTCTCGATTTCATACAATATCTCTTCTAATTCTTTATTCTCCTGCTTCCATTCTTCTTTTCTCACAACGACTGCTACCATTCTGGAACATTTTCCCGAAAGTATCAGCGCGCCCATGCTCGGGGCATATTCCTGTTCATTTAAGATTTCCTCTATCTTTTTTCTTGTCTTTTTTGATACTTTGTCTGTTCTTCCATGAATCACATTTGACACCGTCGTTGCACTCACTCCAGCCATCTTTGCAACATCTTTAATTCTGACTTTTCCCCCGCTCATTCTCTTTTTTCTCCTAATCTCTTTTTTGACATTTCTCTGTTTTTAACTATCTTACACTTCTTTTCCTTCTCCTTCAAATTTCGCGGTTTTTCGACACCAACAGGGACTTTTCGATAAAAATATTCTACAGATCATTGTCCGGATCCATTCCCTGTGCTATTCTAAATCTGTTATATAAATTTTTACAACAAGGAGACTTAATCATGGATGGTATTATATTTGATGTAGATGGTACGCTCTGGGATTCTACCGAAGCAGTTGCCAAATGCTGGAATCAGGCAATTCACGAAAATACAGATCTTACGCTTACCCTTACAGCCGAACATCTGCAGGCACTTTTTGGCAAAACAATGGACGAAATCACTCTGGCACTTTTTCCGTCCTGTTCAAAGGAAGAACGTGACCACATCGGTTATCTTTGCTTTGAATATGAAAACAGACTGCTCGAAACCAATCACGGAATCCTCTACCCAGATGTCGCCCGGACGCTTGAATCTCTGTCCCAGAAAATCGATCTTTATATCGTCAGCAACTGCCAGTGCGGATACATCGAAGTCTTTTTGAAAACAATGGGGCTTGAAAAATATATCAAAGATTTTTTATGTTTCGGACAAACACAGGTTCCGAAGAATGAATCCATCCGCCTTTTGATGGAACACAATCATCTGCGGGATGTTGTTTATGTCGGAGATACCGCCGGAGATTACGATGCCTGCCTGAAAGCCGGGGTTCCTTTTATTTATGCTTCTTACGGTTTTGGTGATGTTCCAAATCCACCACGGCAGATTGATGCGATCAGAGAACTTCCCGCGCTTCTTGGTCTGTAACTTTTTCAATTTATCATCAAATATATGGCACCATTTGCAACAGCTTTTTGCAGATATATAACCATATAAAAAGATCAGGAACTGATATTTTCTTTTTATCAGATCCTGATCTTTTATCACTCCGGAAATACATCCGAAGTCCTCTTTGATTCTCTTTATTCTACTTCCTCTTCATCAAATTCACATACCACATAATACCCCTGTGGCGTCTGTTTTACATCAATTACCTTGCCATGACTGGATTTAAGCCGCTGCCATGAACGGTAATTAGCACTCATCGCCACCGCTGGCTCGATCGTATAGTAAAAATACGCTGCTACAACGCCTTCTGTCACATTAACAATCTGACCAGGCTCTACCAGTCCCGGCCGTTCCATTTTAAATTCCATCTGTCTCATTTTAACTTGATACCTGCCTTTTATTCTGACTGCTGCATCTTCAATAATTGATTTTATCACATATTTTATTCATCCGATAGTCCCGATTTTCTATTCTGATATTCTGTTATATTTTATACAAAACACAATCGCATCAATAAACTCCATATTGCTTGGACATTTCAGAGGTTTGTACCCCAAAACCTCCTGCACATATGATTTATCGTTCTTCCAACATTTCTCAATCGTATTACGAATGGCTGCTTCTATATTTCCCGGGGATGTATGGTATTTCTCTGCTATGACGGGATATACATCTTTTGTCATACGGATTGTATCTATATTATGATCCATCAGATCACTTACAATCTCCACTGCATCTGGTATATACTTGTACCCTTTATATCTCACATTTATATGACACCTACGCAAAATCATTACAGTTTCATTCATCTTGATCGTCCTTTCTATATTATGTAATGTTTTGTACCTACCTATAATATAGAAATTTTTCGATTTTTCCAGTATTCCGACGATATTAGATGAATTTCGATACGTTTAGATGTCGACAAAATACAAAATTAATGTCCTTCAGAAGATATATATTTCCGTTCCAGAAGCACAACGTTTTCCAAATGCTCCGTAAAGGCGAACATCTCAACCGGCTGAATCTTCTTCACCTGATATCCTTTCTTCGTCAGATACTTCAGATCCCGCGCCAATGTCTCCGGATTGCAGGAAACATACACGATCTTCTCCGGTCCCATTTTCACCGCAGACGCCATGAATTTCTCATCGCTTCCGGCTCTCGGTGGATCCATAAACAGCACATCCATACTTTTTCCTTCTGCTGCCATTGCCTCCATAAATTCACCGGCATCTCCCTGGAAAAACTTCACATTCCGGATCTGATTTTCTCTGGCGTTTAATTTTGCATCCTTTACAGCATCCTTATTGAGTTCCACACCAACCACTTCTTTTGCATATCCTGAAGCGATAAGACCGATCGTTCCGATTCCACAATAGGCATCGATCACGCTTTCTTTCCCTGTCAGATGTGCAAATTCAATCGCTTTCTGATAAAGAATCTCCGTCTGCACCGGATTTACCTGATAGAAGGACTTTGGTGAAATCCGGAAGGTACACTCACAGAGTTCATCCCGGATAAATCCTTTCCCATATAACACTTTTTCTCTCTCCCCAAGGATCATACTGGTCTTTCTGTCGTTGATATTCAGTACAACCGTCGTAATTTCCGGATGTTCTTTTCTGAGTGCTTTTACAAAATTATTAGAGGACGGAAGGATCGGCGATCCAAGCACCAGAACCACCATGATTTCTCCGCTTTTAAATCCTCTTCTGATAAGTACATGACGGAACAGGCCATATCCTGTATCTTCGTCATAGGTCTTGATCTTAAAAGATTTCAAAAGTCCCCGGATCGTCCGGATGATCTCCTGACTTTTTTTGTCCTCGATCAGACAGTTTTCAACAGGAACGACTCTGTGTGTCTTTGCTTCATAGGTTCCGGATATGATATTTCCCCTCCGGTCTCTGTCAAATACAGCGTGTACTTTATTTCTGTAATAATACGGATTCTCCATTCCGATGATCGGTTCTACTTTTCCGTATTTTGACAACAGAGCGTTCACCATTTTCTGCTTCTTTTTCAGCTGCTCCTTATATGGCACTCCCTGATACTGGCATCCTCCGCATTTTTTTGCCACTTTACAAGCTTCCGGTTCTGTCTGTTTTTTCTTTTCTTCCATTTTTTACCTCTCTTCTTTTTTCATTCTTTTCTCAAAAGAGATCCGGCATATTATCCAGATACAACTCTTCTCTGACCTGGAGATGGTAATATGCTTTTTTTGTATCTGATGTATTCATTCTTATTATAATCCTTTTAATCATTCAGATCCGTCTGGAATCTTGATAAATGTTCATACGGCAGGATCAGTCTCCCCCTGTATAATCCGCATCCGTCATTGATGAGACTATTATTTGCCGCAGCAAACATATTAACTTCCAGATCCTTCAGTTCCAACCCCAGAAGCCGCATTCCTCTTTCGTATGCCTCATCAAAATAAATGCATTCTCCTTCCGGAATAGCTTCTCTTCTTGCCCTGACTCTTTCCTGTTCCTTCTCGTAGGCCTGGTGATTTGCCGCTCCAATCTCCGCTATATCATCCATCTTCTTTGTCCGCAGTTGTACTTCCATGTAACTTCTCGAACAGTTATCATAAAACGTGATGTGGAGTGATTGATAGCTGCCTCCGCTTCCATTGGAAATATAATCCCGATAATAAGGTTTCACCGCCTCATCCATAAACGGAGATGTACTTTCAAGCACTCCTTTTGCCGGTTCTGCCGTAAACCCTCTTTCCTCCAGAAAGCCCGGAAGAACATTCGCGATCCTGTATAAATACTTGATTTCCTCTTCCTCTCGCAGTTTGTCATCCCTGATATTGCATTTCGGAAGAGAGATTACCAGACGGTATGCGATAATATCCCGAAAACAGCTTAGTTTTTCCCTCAATTCAGGTACCGGTGGATAAGTATGATGCTTTTCGTAATAATCATAAATATATTCTACAATATATCCGTTAAATTTTTCCTCCGCACGGATCAGCGACTTGATCCTTCCCTTAAAAGTAAAGGCAAGAAGCGGATACTCCTGTACCATGTATTTATAAAATTCCCTGATCTTCTGCGACTGGGCAGTAAGGAAATCATTATGCTCCAGCAATTCCCTGATCTGGATCAGGAAATTTGAATGGATGAGATCTATTTCATTATGATTCTTCTTTGCTTCTTTTTTCAGATCCACCGTATAATTTCTTAAGATCCGAAAAATCGTATCACCAGAATATAAATAGTCATTTAATGTGATCATATGCTTCACCCTTCTTTTATCTGACGTTTTTCTTATACAGTATAGCAGAATCCGGCTAAATTTGATACTGCTGTTTCAAATCGAGTTATATGATTCATCGTATATACAAACAGGAATTGATCTGCTGCATATAATCCAGCAAGGTCAATCCCTGTTTGTATTACATATTTATAATTTTTCCAGAATTATTGTGCAGACTTTTCTAATTCTAGAACAACAACTTCACAGCTCCGTAAATTCAACGTATCTGCTTCACAGTCTGCCATTTTCTCTGCCCGGTTCGACAGCCATACTTTTTTTATCCCGTTTTTCAGCTTAATTGTTGCAGCATCCTTTCCGAAATTAGCAGCCACAAGAATGCACTTGGATTCATCTTTACGGTAAAATGCCATGACTCCGTCCACATTTTCATATTCCGGAAGAAATTCTCCATAGGTAAATACTTCTTTCAGTTCATCCGATTTACGCAGTGCAACCAGTTTGCGATAATAATTCAAAACTGAATCTGGATCCTGTTCCTGAGCTTCCACATTCACGTCTTTAAATAAAGGATTTACCTTTAACCATGGAGTTCCTTTTGTAAAACCGCCATTTTCCCCGCTCGTCCATTGCATTGGTGTTCTTGCATTGTCACGGCTCATACGGCTGCATACTTCCAAGGCTTCCTGATCCGATAATCCCGCTTCACGGGCAGTATGATACTGGTCTTTTGTACTGATATCATCAAATTCCTCCATGCTGTTCCATTTGGCATTTCTCATACCTATTTCCTGCCCCTGGTAAATGAAAGGAATTCCTCTGAGGAGAAGGCTTATGGTACCAAGCATCTTGATTCCGTCCGGTGTCTGAGCATAAGATGGCAAAAATCTGGATGCCCCTCTTGGCTCATCGTGATTTTCAATGATATTCGCCTTAAAGCCATACTTCTGTGTTTCTAATTGTGCCTGAATGATCGCAGCTCTCCATTTCGCAAATTCCAGCTTCGGAGCATCATACCATCCATGTTCTCCATCAGTGAGCGTATGGGCGCTAAAATCAAATATCGTTGAAAAATGACCGGTTTCTCCAATAAATTCCGGTAATTCATCCGGTTTCATGTTAAATACTTCTCCGACTGTAAAGGCATCATACTTTTCAAAAGTTGATTTTTTCAGATCTTCCAACAGCTCTCCTACTCCGTCTACACTTTCAACCATCTTCCAGCAGCTTGCCAGACCATCTTTCCCATCCGGTGCAAAATCAGGAAAATTCAGATCCTTCTTAATGTTTATGATCGCATCGATTCGAAAACCGGAGAGACCTTTTTCCAGCCACCAGTTGATCATTTTGTACAGTTCCTGCCGTAACTTCGGATTTTCCCAATTCAGATCCGGCTGTTCCTTTGCAAACATGTGAAAATAATATTTGTCCGTTCCCGGTACCTTTTCCCAACAGCTTCCTCCAAAATAGGAACGATAATTGCTCGGTGGATTGCCGTTTTTTCCCTTGCGGAAATAAAAATAATCCGCAAACGCTCCATCTGGATCAGCAAGTGCTTTCTGAAACCATTCATGTTTATCGGAGCAATGATTAATAACCAGATCCATAATAATATGCATGTCTCGTTTTTTTGCTTCTGCCAGCAGTTCATCAAATTCTTCCATTGTTCCGAATTCTTCTGCAATTGCATAGTAATCCGCAATATCATATCCCTGGTCTACAAATGGTGATTTATAAATAGGTGATAACCAAATAATATCGATTCCTAATTTTTTCAGATAATCCAGTTTAGAAATAATTCCTCTCAGATCTCCGATTCCGTCTCCATTTGTATCCAGAAAACTCTTTGGGTAAATCTGATACGCTACTTTGTCATGCCACCACTTTTTTCCCATTTTTATCAACCTCTTTCATATATAATCATAGTATTTGTTCGCCATTGCGTTATTGCTTTAGCTGTATTATACTGCTATTATAAGATCTTATTCTTGACAAATCTTGCATTATTTTTTCATTATATAACACAATACTGCTATTATGGAGAGGACAAAAAATGAAAACGCCACATTCACTTATACCGGAGCAAAAAGAAAATATCAAACATGGAGAAGTTTATTTTCCAATCCAGAAGTATATTACAAAGCTGACAAAAGAAGCACCTGTCATAACAATGCACTGGCACGAGGAAGCAGAGCTTACCCTTATAACAAAAGGTTCCTGTGTCTACCAGATCGATTTAGTTGAATATGAGGCAAGTACCGGGGATATCCTGTTTATTCCTCCCCTGCTGCTGCATTCCATTATCCTGAAAAGCAGTCAGGACTTCTGTTCGGAAACCTATGTATTCCATATGAATCTTTTGGGAGGAAATACTGCAGACATCTGTTCTACCCGCTACCTTACGCCCATGGTAAACCACGAATTATCTTTACCCTGTCTCATTACCGCGGATCATCCTGCATATGATTCTCTTTGCAAGTCTTTTGCACAGCTTGCCTCCCTTTACGATACCCGGATGTTTGGATATGAACTCGCCATAAAATCTTATCTGCTGCAGACACTTTTTCTTCTGCTCCAGTACAGTAGCACAAGATTCTCCACGGAATCAGACTCTTCCGACAAATTAAAAATTGTACTTGATCATATTGATCTGCATTATGCAGAAGCTATGTCGGTTTCTGAACTTGCAAAGCTATGTTATTTCAGCGAGTATCATTTTATGCGCTTTTTCAAAAAACACATGAATATGACCTGCATTCAGTATATTAACAATATCAGACTGGAAAAAGCGGTAGAGTTATTTGAACACGGTAATACCTCCATATTAGAGGTATCTTTATCTGTTGGCTTTCATAATCTTTCTTATTTTTACAGAGCATTCAAAGCAAAATACCATATGACACCACTGGCTTTTATAAAAAGATTAGAACTGGATTCTGTATAAGCTCATTCCCTGAGCGATTTTATATTTTCTTTAAATCCTGTTATTTTTTACGATAAATCCGAATCATCAAAGGCGTTTCTACCAAAAGCATGGCAACCCAGCCTGCCAGATAGGAATATGGCAACGCTTCAATTCCAAAGTTCCACAACAAAATCATAGGTGCTGCTGCAATGACTCGGACTGCCATATTGGTAAAACTACTCATCAGTGTCACCTTCAGGTCTCCGATTCCACGGAAGAATCCTTGAATTGCATTCGTAACGGCCGGAAGAATATACATCACAGCAATCAGATGCAGATAAATGACACCATGTCCTATTACTTCCTCATCTTTTACGAAAAGTGCCATTAGTTCTCCGGCAAATACCTGGCAGATCACCATAACAGCTGCTCCATAAACAATTTCCAGAATCATCCCACAACGAAATCCCTCCCGCATGCGGTCATTTTTTCCGGCTCCCTTATTCTGCGCCATAAGTGCCGTCATGGCGTGGGCAATATTCTGTTCCGGTGTAATTGCAAAGTCATCAATCCGATTGACCACCGCAAAAGCTGCAGCCACGGAAACTCCCATAGTATTAACCAGCGCCTGGATCGCAATTTTTCCCATTTGCACGGTGGCCTGCTGCATGGCAGATGCCCATCCGTAAGCAATTGTTTTCTTCAGCAAACGTGAATCGAATACCAGCCATTTCTTACCCAGACGAAGAATCGGTACTTTTTTCTGTATATAAATAATACAGAACAGGCAGCACAGTGCCTCACTAAGCACTGTTGAAATGGCGCATCCATTGCTTCCTGCCTTTAGTACAATGACAAAAAACAGATCTCCGAATATATTCAGGACTGCACTGATAATTAAGAAATACAAAGGCGATGCACTGTCTCCCAAAGCTCTTAAGGTACTGGAAAAAAAGTTATACAAAAAGGTGAACATTAATCCCAGAAAAATAATCCGTAAATACTGCCGCGTCATCTCCATAATCGATGCATCTACCTGCAGCAGATGCAGGATCGGTACAGCAAATACCACGCAAAGTAAAGTCAGAAAAAATGAAAAAACTACTCCCGACAACATGGTTGTACTGATCTGCCTGTGCAAAGTCTTATAATCCTTTGCTCCATACTGAATTCCCATGAGGATACTTGCCCCCATACATAATCCATTTAAAAACAGTATCATAAGCGTACTGATCGGATTACAGATACCAACTGCCGCCAGCGCTTCTTTCCCCACAAAATGCCCTACGATGATGCTGTCCACCGCATTATAAGTCAGCTGAAACAGATTTCCCAAAACAAGCGGCACAGTGAAATTCACAAGAATCGGCATGATTTTCCCTGTTGTCAGATCTTTTGTCATCTCATTCCTCTCCTTCGGTAAAATTTAAAATTAATTCTCTTCCGTTTTCTTTCTTTTCCTTTCAGAAGCCCTTGGCACTGACTGAAGAGTAATAGACGGAATTTTTAAACCCATTATTCCCTTCAGAATCCAGGTAAATGATAACATGACCAGAACCGGAATGGCACAGGTTGTCACAAGCAGCACTGCCACGCCCTCTATAATTCTGTTTAATCCATCCTCAAAAGCAGAGAGTTTTTCTGTAGCGACTTCACCTACCGCATCAATCGCACCATCAACCTTATCCTTCGCATTATTAAGAAATTCACTGAAAGAAAACTTTTTATCTTTCGTTTCTTGTGCTTCATCCTTCTTGTCTGCGTTTACAGAGGTATCTCCCTCATCTAATAATTCTTCCGTATCTTCCAGTGTAAAATCAGCTTCATAGGACTTTGCATAGGTTTCATTTACCATATTCGTCACCCATGCACTGGTAGGAACCAGTCCCCACAAAAGAACACCCAGAATGATACTCTTGATTCCGATTCTGTAGATAAATTCTTTCCATCCGTTTTTCAAAAAGTTGCCTGCTGCCAGAAGCACGCATCCGATAGGAAATAAAATTTTAAATGCAATATACCCGGTGATAGTCAGTAAATATTTTTCAACAATGATCACTGCATAAACGATCACCATATAGCCTGCGACATCTGCCAGCTTATTCGCGATCGGAGTTGCGGCTTCTCCCGGTATTGCTGCAGCACCTGTTGCAAGAGCGGTTGCTGTTCCGGAAAGTCCAAGTGCTTTTTTCTGCAATCCATTCAGTGTTTTGATAACCCAACGGTACGATTCGACAGAAGTTGCCCATTTGGAAACAACAAAAAATGATGCAAGAGCAATCCCAATGCAGATCAGCATCATGATCAGACGATTTCGCATCGGTTGCTTATAATTTCTAACTGTGATTTCATGGCTGTCTGCCATCATAGGTTCTTTCATGTTCTTTTTCCTCTCTTTTTTGCCGAATTAGGAAAGGACCGAGTACACGATCTCGATCCTTTCCACCTTTACAGTTTTCTATTTGTCCAGAACCGCAACCTGAATTGCCTTTACTGCTTCCTCCATACATTTGATGTCCTCGGCACGCAACCTAATATCCAAACACTTTACAGTATCTTCTACACTGGAAGCTTTTCGCATTCCAACCAGAAGACTCATCCGGTCGTACTGAGATAATGCCCAGGCTTCTACCAGCGTTGCAAAACTGCAATGATATTCCTCACAAAGTGGTTTCCAGATTTCAAAAACCCTGCGAAGTCCTTCTTTTTTCTCCGGATCTGTCCAAGGTATTCTGGATCGGATATCGGTTTTTGCAAATTCACGT
>CAKRFP010000022.1 GCA_934320645.1 uncultured Bariatricus sp. | reverse complement strand
GGAAAAAGTTGATAATGTTAACATGAGTATTCTTTCAATGGGGATGACCAATGATTTTGAAGTTGCTATAGAAGAGGGAGCCACCATGGTTCGGATAGGGACAGCAATTTTTGGCGAGCGAAATTATGCTCATCAGATTTAGATACTACAGATAGGAGTGTATAAGAAAAATGGGAGTATTAGATAAGTTTTTAGACGTTATGAAATTAAACGGCGATGATGATGAGTATGATGATGATTTCTACGATGATGATGACGATTTTGAAGACGAGTCATATGAAGACGAGAAGCCAAAAAAGAATATTTTTGGAAAGAAAGACAAACCGGCTGCTTACGAAGAAGAAGAGGAAGACTATCAGCTTAAAAAATCAGGTCGTTCAAATAAAGTTACCCCGATGCGCCAGCCTTCTACACGCAGAAATGCTCCTGCAATGGAAGTTTGCGTAATCAAACCAAACGCAATGGATGATACACGCGAGATTACAGAGACTCTTCTCGCGGGAAGAACTGTTATTTTGAATCTGGAAGGTATGGATCTTGAGATTGCGCAGAGAATTATTGATTTCACATCAGGATCTGCTTTTGCAATTGATGGTAATCTTCAGAAGATTTCAAGTTATATTTTCCTGGTAACACCGGCAAATGTTGATATTTCCGGCGATATGCAGGATCTTCTGAATACTTCGTTCGATGTGCCGATCCAGAACCGTTACTAGAAGAAAGAAGACAGGGTATGGAAAAAGAAGAGATTTTACTTCGCAAGCGTCTGATTGAGCTTTCTAACATTGCTTATCAGAGAGGAATCATTATGTATTCCGATTTCCTGAACCTGAATGAACTGAATATATTACATACTACGCCGAAGGATTCTTTCCCTGTTCCATACAGGACCTTTGGCGGGTATGATTCGTCAGAGCGTCAGATGGCAGCATTTCTACCTGATGCTTTTTATATGTATATGGATGAGGAAAGTATCCGCAGTACATACCCGATCCGCATTCT
Source organism: uncultured Bariatricus sp. (assembly GCA_934320645.1). Lineage (GTDB taxonomy): Bacteria > Bacillota > Clostridia > Lachnospirales > Lachnospiraceae > Allocoprococcus. The sequence continues at coordinate 44,778 of CAKRFP010000022.1, read as the reverse complement.
GAAGATCAGTCCGCTGCAACCGAAATTTGCTGAGGAATTATCACACAGAGATTATCTGGGTGCACTTCTGAACCTTGGGATCACACGGGCAAAGACGGGAGATATTCTGATTCACGATAAGGAAGCGTATGTTTTTGTACATCAGGAACTGACGGAGTTTCTTGTAAAAGAACTGACCAGGGTACGTCATACGACCGTTCGTGCCGTAGAAGTAGAAAATGCAGATTTTAAATGGGAGCCAAAGTACGAAGAGATTAAGGGGACTGTTGCGTCAGTACGCCTGGATTCCCTTCTTTCGCTGGCTTTTTCTTCGTCCAGAAGTAAACTTACTGCATTGATTGAGGCTGGGCGTGTATATGTAAATGGAAAGCTGATTACCAGTAATGGATATCATATAAAGGACAACGATATCATTTCCGTAAGGCAGATGGGACGTTTTCAGTACGAAGGAGTTCTTTCTGAGACAAAAAAGGGACGTTATTATGTTACAATCCGAAAGTATATCTAATGGCATTAGCAGTAAAGGAGAGCATATGAAGAACAGACCAGGTTTAAAACAGTATATTTTTGCAGCACTTGGAGTCATAATCCTGGTGCTTCTGGATCAGTATACAAAGTTTCTGGCAATTGCACATTTGAAGGACCAGTCCGCATTTGTGTTGTGGAATAATGTTTTTGAATTGCATTATCTTGAAAACAGAGGAGCTGCATTTGGAATTTTTCAGAACCAGCGATGGTTCTTTGTCATTATGACCGTTGTGATCCTTGGTGTTGTGAGCTGGTTTTATGGCAGAACTCCGGTAGAAAAAAGATATCTGCCACTCAGAATCTGTATGATCGTTCTGACAGCCGGAGCAATCGGGAATTTTATTGACCGTCTGATCAGAGGATATGTGGTGGACTTTTTTTATTTTTCACTGATTGATTTCCCGATTTTCAATGTGGCGGATATTTATGTGACTGTGACGTTTATCGTTCTGGTTCTGCTGATCTTCTTTTATTATAAGGACGAAGATTTTTCTATTTATTCGCGCAGACAGGAGCAGAAGCATGCAGATTAAAGAATTTCAGAGTGAAGAAAATGCAGGGGAGAGAATCGACAAATTTCTCACAGAGAAAGTGCCGGAGCTTTCCCGTTCTTATATTCAGAAACTGATAAAAGAAAAAAATGTAAAGGTAAATTCCGTAGTAATCAAATCTAACTATAAGGTTGCAAAGGGAGATCAGATCCGGATTACGATACCGGATTTGACGGAACCGGATATCCTGCCGGAAAATATACCACTGGATATTCTCTATGAGGATGAGGATATCCTGGTGGTTAATAAGCCGAAAGGGATGGTAGTTCACCCGGCAGCAGGCCATTATACCGGAACTCTGGTCAATGCGATCATGTATCATTGCAAAGACCGGCTTTCTGGAATCAACGGTGTAATGCGTCCGGGAATCGTACACCGGATCGATATGGATACTACAGGTTCTCTTCTGGTATGTAAAAATGATACCGCACACCAGATCCTTGCAGAGCAGTTAAAAGAGCACAGCATTAAGCGGGTTTATCATGCAATTGTACATGGCAATATCAAGGAGGATTCCGGCACTGTGAATGCGCCGGTCGGACGTCATCCGATTGACCGGAAGAAAATGAGTATCAATGAAAAAAACGGCAGAAATGCGGTGACACACTACCGGGTACTGGAGCGGTTTGGCGATTATACTTATATTTCCTGTGAGCTTGAAACCGGTCGTACACATCAGATCCGTGTGCATATGGCAAGTATCCATCATCCGCTGCTTGGAGACTGTGTATATGGTCCTGCAAAATGTCCGTGGACACTGCAGGGGCAGACACTTCATGCGAAAATTCTTGGAATTATCCATCCGAGAACCGGAGAATATATGGAATTTGATGCCCCACTTCCAGAATATTTTGAAAATTTATTGAAAAAACTACGCAAAATGTCATAGAAATCTATACATTTACCTGGAATTGTTATATAATATGTATAGAACAATCAAGGAGTAATGACCTGTAAAGGAGCGTGACGTTTATGAATAAAACACATACAATTATAACGATAGGTCGTCAGTTTGGAAGCGGAGGACGCGAAATTGGAAAACGCCTGGCAGATGAACTGGGAATTAAGTTTTATGATAAAGAGTTGTTGTCACGGGCAGCAAAGGACAGTAAGATATGCAAAGAGCTTTTTGAGACACATGATGAAAAACCGACGAACAGTTTTCTCTATTCATTGGTAATGGATACATATTCTATGGGATTTGCATCCGGTTCTGTCAATGAAATGCCGCTAAATCACAAGATTTTCCTTGCACAGTTTGATGCGATCAAAAAGATTGCGGAGGAAGGACCGTGTGTACTGGTAGGAAGATGTGCGGACTATGCTCTGGAAGAGCGGGATGATGTACTAAGTGTATTCATTCATGCAGATCTGGAAGACAGGATCCAAAATGTAGCGAAGTTGAATGAACTGACAGATAGCAAGGCAAAAGACCTGATACATAAGACAGATAAACGCAGGGCAAGCTATTACAATTATTATACCAACAAAAAATGGGGCGATGCCGAAAGTTATGATATTTGTATGAACAGTACTAAGTTTGGTGTTGACGGATGTGTGAAAGCTATCAAAGACTTTCTTGAATTAAAGGAAAGCATGTAAGAGTAAGAACAGAGATTATAATGTTATAAAACGGGGGGAATAAAAATCCCCCGTTTTTTAGGCCTGTAACAGAAGACTTATGTTCTGATATTTTTGGAACACAGGCATTATAGTGTCAAATAAAGAGAAGAAAGAGGAGACAAGGAAACATGAAATTTGTAATTCAGAGAGTAACACATGCCGAGGTTGCGGTAGAAGGAGAAGTGATCGGAAAGATTGGAAAAGGATTTATGGTGCTGATCGGAGTGGCACAGGATGATACCAGGGAGATTGCAGACAAAATGGTAAAGAAGCTGACAGGCCTTCGCATTTTTGAAGATGAGAACGGAAAGACCAATCTTGCCCTGAAGGATGTGGATGGAGAACTTCTTCTTATTTCCCAGTTTACCTTATATGCAAACTGTAAAAAAGGGTTCCGCCCAAGTTTTATTGAGGCAGGTGCACCGGATATGGCAAATGAACTGTATGAATATATTATTGAAGAATGTAAGAAAGTGATCCCTGTTGTGGAAAGAGGAAGCTTTGGTGCAGATATGAAGGTATCTCTTTTAAATGACGGTCCATTTACGATCGTGCTGGATTCGGAACAGATTTGTTAAAATACTATTTGGTTTCTAAAGATGTATCGTGTATAATAGAATACAGATGGAATACACAAGAAAGTGGGGAATGTAACAATGAATTATGAAGCATTAAACAGCAGAATTATGGAGATGAAGGATGAAATTCTTGCTGGAATCCAACAGAACATGAGAATTGAAAGCGTGCGTGGTGAGGCACAGCCAGACGCGCCATATGGTCCGGGACCGAAGGCTGCTCTGGAGGATGCCCTTGAACTTGGCCGTAAACTTGGCTTCAAGGTTGGGCAGGCAGACAATCGTATCGGCTGGGTAGAATATGGAGAAGGAAAAGAGATGGTAGGTGTTCTCGGTCATGTAGACGTTGTACCGGCTGGTGATACCGGCTGGACTTATCCTGCCTATGGTGCCGAGATCCACGATGGAATCCTTTGGGGAAGAGGATGCCTTGATGATAAGGGACCGATCATTGGATCGATTTACGCATTGAAGGCGATCCGTGACCTGAATCTTCCAATTGACCGTAGAATCCGTGTTATTTTTGGATCTGATGAGGAATGTGGCTCTTCATGTGCAGCGTATTACGTAGAGAACGGATATGAGATGCCGACGATCGGATTTACTCCGGATGCAGATTTCCCGGTTATTTTCTGCGAAAAAGGAACGACCGGTATCAAAGGCGGTTCTAAGGTTTATGACAAAGGTCATATCGAAGTGGAATATTTTGGTGGTGGAATTGCTGATAATGTCGTGATTCCAACTTGTAAACTGGTTGTAAAAGGCGATATTAAAGTTACAGAATCAGAAGGTATTACTGTGACACATGAAGATGGGAAAACAATTGTTGAAGCGGTAGGAAGAAGTGCACATGGAAGCACACCTCATCTTGGAGTGAATGCAGCGATCCTGCTCCTGAATGCTGTCAAAGAGAATGAATTTGGTGGAGAATTCCAGCAACTGATGGAATTTCTGCTGAAAGAGATTGGAACAGAGACAAACGGAGAATCACTTGGTGTACATTATGTGGATGAAGAAACCGGTGAGACGACCGTAAATCTTGGTATCGTCCATTATGACGGAGAAAAGACCTATTTTACATTAGATGTCCGTTATCCGAAAAATGCGGATCAGAAAGTTGTCGATGATACACTGGTCAATCATATCAACAGCTATACATTTGACGTTCTTCGGAAAAATAACCACAAAATTCTTTATGTACCAAAGGACTCTGAACTGGTGACAAAGCTCGTTCATGTATATGAAGAAGAGACTGGCGAGCACCTGGAACCACTTGCAATCGGTGGTGGAACTTACGCAAAGAAATTCCCGAACATGGTTGCATTCGGACCGGTATTTCCGGGTGAAGCAGACGTGATCCATCAGCCGGATGAACATGTGGAAGTAGAAAAGCTTCTCCGTGCACTGCAGATTACGGCAGCAGCGATGTATGAACTTGCAAAAAAATAAATACTAAGAGAAAGACATATAGAAAATAAAAATGTCAATATACAAACAGGTGGTGAATTGCAGATTATCTTTTGGATAAAGAAATCTGCAGTTCACCACCTGTTGTGCTATAGATTACTTTGTAAGGAAAAGGGAAACCATAACGTGTAGCAATATCATCTGTAAAACAGAACTTCGTATTAACGGAAGAAACGCATAACAGCCACAACTTTTCCTAAAATTGTGACATCTTCCAGAACGAAAGGTTCCATTGCATCATTCTCCGGCTGGAGACGGATGACACCTTCTTCTCTGTAAAAGGTCTTGACTGTTGCACCATCTTCGATCAGGGCAACAACCATATCTCCATTCTCCGCAGTTGGCTGCTTTTCTACAACAACATAATCACCATCCAGAATACCTGCATTTACCATACTTTCACCCTGAACCTTCAGCATAAAAAGTTCCTTGTTCGAAGAAATATACTCGGTAGGTACCGGATAATAGTCTTCAATATTTTCCTCTGCCAGGATTGGTTCTCCGGCGGCAACACGTCCAACGATCGGAATCTGTACCATCTCGCGTCTGGTTAGATTAAAAGAGTCATCGAGAATTTCAATTGCGCGCGGTTTGGTAGGATCGCGGTGTATGTATCCATTCTTCTCAAGAGTTTCGAGATGAGAATGTACAGAAGAAGTTGACTTCAGATTCACAGCATCACAAATCTCACGGACAGCCGGTGGGAAACCGCGTTCCAGAATCTGGGATTTAATATATTCAAGTATCTCTTCCTGCTTCTTGCTAATATTACCTTTACTCATAAAAGAACCTCCTGTGTCTGTAATTATATTTATATCCATTCATATAAGTATTCACATTATTAAAATTATCATACCATACCGAATAGGAAATAGCAAACAAATGTTTAGAAAATATGTTCGATTGCGTATTGACAAACGTATGTTCTTGTTGTATATTGATAACAGAACAGTTGTTCGGGAACATACTTTCGATAAATGGTGCGCGAAAGTTGAAGAAGAAAAGGGAGGATTTTATCATGAGATCAGAGAGAAGAACAGACATACCTATGGATCGATATCATGCCGGAGAGAAGAGACGGAAATACTGTCACCATGCAAAGTTCCGCAGAACCGGTTTTTTTAGACGTTTTGTGACTGGAATAGCAGCAGTTGTTCTGATTATGTTTATGAGCTTTGGCTTTGGAAGTTTCTTTTCGAGTGCTCATGACAGTGGGACAGAGACTTCCGTTCCTTCTGAAGAGCGGTATTATAAAAGTGTCCAGATTGAAAAAGGGGATTCACTCTGGAGCATTGCACAGCAGTACATGGGATCGGAAGATTCTGTTTATGAATATATGGATGAACTGGCAGAGGCGAATCATTTAAGCATGAAAGACAGAAATAATCTTCAGGAAGGGGATTATCTGGTTGTTTCCTACTATGGTGAGGAAGCTGTTTATTAAAGACGACCTGTGCTGTCAGGCAGCAGCGAAAATCTGTCTGACAGCACATTATATACACTCTTATTTTTTATAAAAGTCTAAAAGACTAGGACATTTTTAGGTCTCTAACCAAGATCCCATCGCTCACCCCGTCTTAGTCTTTCCGGACTTTTTAATTTTATGGCAAAAATTTTTAAGATAAAACAAGAGACAGAGATTTGTTTCACAATCAGAAAGTGGTATAATCAAAAAAGAGGGTAATAACGGAGGCGAACAAGAAAATGGAGTATACAGAATTGGGAAAGACCCGGCTTCATGTATCCAGGATGTGCCTTGGTACATGGGGAATCGGAGGTGCCGGATGGGATACTTATTCCGACGAAAGCCGAATGGATGCGATTAAAGCAGCAGTTGATTGTGGAATTAATTTTATTGATACAGCGCCTGCTTATAATGGTGGAAGGGCAGAACAGTATATTGGACAGGTTTTGCATAAACTTGGTGTAAGAAAAGAAGTAATCCTGTCTACGAAGTGTGGAAATGAATTTATTGATGGAAAGTATATACGCTGTGGGTCAGCAGATAAGATCATGCGGGAATGCGAAGAATCACTCCATAATCTGAAGATAGATTATATTGATGTATATCTGGTTCATTGGCCAGATCCGAATGTTCCAATGGAAGAAACAATGGATGCACTTAACACACTGAAAAAGCAAGGTAAAATTTTGCATATCGGAGTATCGAATTTTACAAAAGAACAGATTGAAGAAGCAGAAAAATATTGTGACATTGAAGTATATCAGCCACAGTATTCTATGGTGGATCGTAAGGGGGAACAACTGATTCAGTGGGCCTATGCGCAAAGAATAGGAGTTATGACTTATGGAACACTTGGAGGCGGTATTTTAACCGGAAAGTACAGGGAACTCAAAGAATATGGGGTGAATGACAATCGAAATCGGTTTTACCCATATTTTAAAGAACCATTGTTCTCAAAAATAATGATTCTTTTAAGAACGATGGATCAGATTAGTATGGAGCGAAATGTTCCATTGACACAGATTGCATTGAACTGGGCTTTGCAGAAGCCTTTTATTTCTTCCTGTATTATTGGAGCGCAGAGCCGTGATAAGATTGAAGAAAACTGTAAAGTATTTGAATGGAAACTGAACAGTGATGAGATTCAGTTACTGGAACAGGCTTTAAAAGAATACACGGAATGTATGGATAAATTATAAGACAAAATTTATTTTTATATTTTTAAGGCTATACTTGATTTTACTAGTGACTTTAAAGGATTATCATGATAAAATCAAACGAGTGTATTTAATTTTAGAATAAAAAAGGAGATTTTGTTATGGATAATCATAAAAAAAGGAGTACATTTTCCGGTAAATTAGGATATGTACTGTCAGCAGCAGGGGCTTCTGTAGGTCTTGGAAATATCTGGAGGTTTCCTTATCTTGCAGCTAAATATGGTGGAGGAATTTTCTTACTTATTTATATTCTGCTAGCCCTTACCTTTGGATACACGATGATAGTAGCCGAATCAGCAATTGGCCGTATGACAAGAAAAAGTCCGGTAGGTGCGTTCAAATCTTTCGGAAAGTCAAAATGGATTTCTTTTGGTGGATGGATTAATGCGATTATTCCGGTTCTGATTGTACCATATTATTCTGTAATTGGAGGATGGGTTATCAAGTACCTTTGGGAATATGTAAAAGGAAACAGCAGTAGTCTGGCTCAAGAAGGATATTTTTCAGAGTTTATTTCAAATGGATTTTCTACAGAAATCTGTTTTATCATATTCTGTCTGATTACATTGATTATTATTTATGCAGGTGTCCGAAATGGAATTGAGCGTGTTTCAAAGTTTATGATGCCAATTTTGATTGTGCTTTCGCTGATCATTACCATCTATTCAGTAACACGACCAGGTGCAATGGAAGGCGTGAAGTATTTCCTGGTGCCAAATCCAAAGAATTTCTCATGGATGTCTGTGGTAGCTGCTATGGGACAGATGTTTTATTCCTTGTCGATCGCTATGGGAATTCTAATCACATTTGGTTCTTATATGAAGAGCGAGATTTCAATCGAAGACTCAACAAGAAATGTAGAAGTATTCGATACAGCAATTGCAATTATGGCAGGACTTATGATCATTCCAGCTGTGTTTGCGTTTTCAGGTGGAAATCCAGATACTTTGCAGGCAGGACCGGCGCTGATGTTTATTACGATTCCAAAAGTGTTTGAAAATATGGGGTTTGGAACGTTAATTGGAATCGTATTCTTTTTGCTTGTCCTTTTTGCAGCGCTGACCAGTTCAATTGCATTGACAGAAAGCGCTGTATCTACATTTGAGGACGAAATCGGCTGGAGCCGGAAAAAATCCACTGTGCTTGTTGGCGTGATTATGATAGCACTTGGAAGTTTGTCTTCACTTGGATATGGACCACTTGCATTTGTAAAAATTATTGGTATGCAGTTTCTGGATTTCTTTGATTTCCTGACTAATTCAGTAATGATGCCGGTTGCAGCACTTATGACATGCCTTTTAGTAGCGAGGGTTGTTGGGATAAAGAGGATAGAAGAAGAGGTTATGCATGGAGAAAGTACATTCCGGAGAAAGAAAATTTTTGCTGTTATGATTAAATATCTGTGTCCGATTTTTGTTCTGATCATTTTGATCAGTTCCGTGGCGAATGCGTTTGGATGGATTTCTATGTAGAATAAAAGTATGGATAGAAATTAAAAATGAAAAAACGGATAAACAAAAGTAAAGAATAAAATTTAAACAATATGCGTTTGGAGGAATGTGAAATATGGAACAGATGAAAGTTGGAATTATTGGCGCTGGTCGAATCGCGGCAAATATGGCGAAAACACTGAACGGTATGGACGATGCAGTGGCATATGCCATTGCTGCAAGAAATCTTGACAGAGCACAGAAATTTGCTAAAGAATGGGGATTTGAAAAGGCATATGGCTCATACGAAGAGCTGGTAAATGATCCGGAAGTAGAGCTGATTTATATTGCAACCCCACATCCATTTCATATAGAGCATGCCAAACTTTGTATCACTCACGGGAAACCGGTACTTTGTGAAAAACCATTTACTGTAAATGCTGCCGGAGCAAAAGAAGTATTTGCTCTTGCAAAGGAAAAAGAAGTCTTTATTACGGAAGCAATTTGGACAAGATACCTTCCATCCCGTAAAATAATCGATGATATTATTGCAAGCGGAGAAATTGGAGAATTAAAGGGAATTTCAGCAAATCTTGGGTACGATATGCGAACAAAAGAACGTCTGATCAATCCGGAACTTGCAGGAGGAGCACTATTAGATGTAGGTATTTATCCGCTGAATTTTGCAAGTATGGTTTTAGGAGATGATGTTGAAGAAACAATCTCTTCCTGCGTAAAATTTGAAAGTGGAGTGGATGCACAGAATTCTATCATTCTGAAATATAAAAATGGATCGATGGCTTCTATACAAAGCAGTGCACTAACAGGCACTGAACAATATGGTATGATATATGGGACCAAGGGATATCTGATTGCGGAAAATATTAATGATATTACAGCGGTAAAAGTATATACACCAGATCGGGAATTGGTAAGAGAGATTACAATGCCTGAACAGATCACAGGTTTTGAATATGAAGTACGCGCTTCTATGAAGGCTATTCATGAAGGAAAACTTGAATGTATGGAAATGCCGCATGAAGAAAGTATTCGTATCATGGAACAGATGGATGGACTTAGAAAAGACTGGGGGATTGAATATCCATTTGAAAAAGGAAACAGACCGTGCTAGTAATTATAATTAGTTGTTTAAATCACTAAATAAGAAATATCAGCTGTCTCTGGAAAAAAGTTGTCTTGGGACAGCAGTATTTTGAACAACCAATCTATACGACAAATACCGATTTTTCCAAAAGATATAGACAAATCTTCTGAAACCATGCTATAATCATACCTATATCGGGGAAATTTATGGAATTTAGGAGGTTCTTACGATCATGCCATCTGATACAAAAACATATCAGGAAGAAACTTATATTGATAATACCATTCGTCTTCGTGGTGTTCTAAATACCATGCCGGACTTTGCACGTGATTATTTTCGCGCCATTGAACCAACCACATCACCAAAGACGCGAATATCTTATGCATATGACATCCGTTTGTTCTTTCAGTTCTTAATTGAAGAAAATCCTGTTTATAAACATCACTCACTTAAAGATTTTCAGGTACAGGATCTGGAAGCTATTCAGCCTGTTGATATAGAGGAATATCTGGAATATCTGAAGGTTTATGATACCACGGACGTTCATACCAAAGAAACAAAACAGGTCACGAATTCTGAACGTGGATTATTTCGCAAAATGTCTGCCTTACGAAGCTTTTATAATTATTTCTTTAAAAGACAGATTATTCAGAAAAATCCGACTTTATTTGTAGATATGCCAAAGTTACATGATAAGGCGATCATACGTTTAGATACGGATGAGGTCGCAAAGCTTTTAGATTATGTGGAATCCTGTGGATCCAAATTAACAGGTCAGGCTCTCTCCTATTATAACAAGACGAAAGAACGCGATATTGCGATCATTACTCTCCTGCTGGGAACAGGTATTCGAGTATCTGAGTTAGTTGGATTGGACCTATCAGATGTGGATTTTAACAACAATGGGATCACCGTCACACGAAAAGGTGGAAGCCAGATGGTTGTCTATTTCGGAGATGAAGTGGAAAAAGCGCTTCGGAACTATCTGGAGACGTACCGTAAGGCGGTTACACCACTTGCAGGCTATGAAAATGCCCTGTTTTTATCCACACAAAGGCGCCGGATCGGTGTACAGGCGGTTGAAAATATGGTCAAAAAATATGCCGGTCAGATCACAAATAAGAAAATTACGCCACATAAGCTTAGAAGTACCTATGGTACTGCCCTTTATAAGGAAACAGGGGATATTTACCTGGTAGCGGACGTTCTGGGACATAAAGATGTCAATACAACGAAAAAGCACTACGCCGCAATCGACGAGGACAGACGGCGCAGTGCGGCAAATGTGGTAAAACTGCGGGAACCGTAAATTGGTGAACTACTCGGTAATTGAATTACCGAGCATCAGTCGCAAATGCGAGATACTTGGTCGATCAATTCCTATCTTTTGAGAAACAGACCAGATGATGTCTATGGCATCACCCAGCGTGGTCCCCTCCAGCCATCCGGATATGGTCATGCCATACCAGGAAGCGGTAGTTCCTATGTCCATTTTGCTCCTCGGTAGATTCTACTGGGGAGTTTTAAATGGTTCGGCTTTGTAAATATTGTTCATTTCTGGATCTGTAAATCAATTTCAGATGTTTCTGTAATGCCCGGTGATTATATTTGTATGTATCACAGGCTGCCAGAACTTCCTGGTCCGTTGCGCGGTTTCGGATATTTTGCGACCCTACATAATCCGCATCCTCTGTATAGCCACAGCACAGACAGTGGAATTCTTTTCCATTCCGGTTCTCAGCCTGCAGGTGGCTACAGACTGGACAGACCTGACTGGTATAATCCGGAACAACTTCCATGAAATCATAGCCGTGCCAGTTCAGTTCCCGGATCAGATTCTCCTGCAGTTTTCCACGGGCGAAAACGGAAAACATCCCGTTTACCCGGCGGCTCTTCTTAAATTCCTTCATATCCAGTTTTTCCAAGACGGTCAGTGTTTCTTCCGAAATCTCATGCAGATAAGCAGAAACGGACGTTTTAATCTCCTGATCCAACAGGGCATAGTAATGCTGTTTCTTGCGGTAAGGAGCTTCCATGGTCTGGATCATCTGCTCCAACCGGTCCATCTTTTGGATGAGGGAACGTCCCACATCCTCCGGAAGGTCATGTTTGTGCAGATAATGATGGATGCTCCGTTTCTTGTTCCGGAGCTTTGACAGTTCGGCAAAAGCAGTTTCGACTTCCTTGTGATAGAAGTCGATGACATCTTTCATGGAACCGATTGCATGATGGGCTGAAGTATGCAGAGTGTCTGAAATCCCCACGTCAACACCCATGACCTCGGACGTTTTTGGCTGTTTCAGATGTTTCTTATAAGACCATCCAATACGAAGAATTCCGTCTTTCATGGTAAACACAACAGTTCCTGCCATCTTGTTGCTTCTAATCTTATGCAGGGAATGCCTGCTTGTGTCTATCGGAACGCAGAAACGGCTGTTCTTCTCAAATGCATTGGTAATCGTGATCGCATAAGGTGCTTTTATACCATGAGATTCTTCCAGTTTCATCAGCCGGGAATCCAGTGGAACAGAAACATTTCGGACAGTCGGAAGACGGTATTCCAGTCTGGCAGCCTGATACTGGTCCTGTAATTCTTTCATCTGAAACCGGAATTCGTCCGGGCTCATCGTTTCCAATTTACAGATACACTCTGTATAAAACGAGTTTGTAGATTTCCCGGAGTTCAATTCCTTTAGGTGGTTGATCATGAGTTCCACGGAATCGCCCATGATGGAATGTCCGAACAGGATCTTTGACTGTGTGAAAATCGTCTGCTCCTGGGCATAAAGATCCAACCGGATCGTATCCAGGTAATTGGAGAGATGGGTAACTGCCATATCAAATGCATTCTGACAGAACGCAGAATTTACGTCTGGTAACCGCATGGATTTTTCAAGAGGACGCATCCTTTTCTTGTCACTCAGCACAAGCTGTAGGAAGATATCCGGATCTTTGGATAGCTTCTGAATGTCGGTGTTTACCAGCATCACAAAAGCAGCCTGCATTCTTTGTAAAACTGCAAGCTTTTCTTTATTCGGATGCCCAAACAGAAAGATACTTTTGATCTGTTCTGGTTCAAATGAACTCTCCTTTCTTCTCCTTGCCTTTGCCATAACCTGCTCCTTTAATACTGTTTGCTTTGATGTTCGGTATACCTTCTGATGTTTTCTTCTGAAACACTACCCTGTTCCAGGATCTGTGGATACTCCAGTATTTCACAGACCATACTATATGGTAGTTAATATTACAAACAGAAATCCTGTAATGAATAAGATTTTCTTTTATACATATATGTATACCAAATCTCTTGCTTAAAAGCAAGAGATGCCGCCTGTATCTCGGCAATTGAATTACCTAGATACAGGCGGAGTATTATCCTAAAGTCCGGCTAAATAATATCCTAATATGGTTAAATTTTTACAAATGATAAATTGGTGAATAATAAAATTCCATCATCATATCAATCACATAGATGAAATGGTGATGGAATTTTATTATTTCTTTATCCTTAATGTTCTCAGATAACACTTCTGCTCCGCTGCGATCCGGTAACTTTCAACCGCTTTCTGAATGGTCTTATTATGTGTCCAGGTGTCCAGCTTTTTCTCTTCCAGATAAGGCAGAATCTGATCATACTGTTTGGCAAGTGCAGTCGCAAAATACCAGGCGCGCATCATATTGACATAATACTCATCTGATTTGATTTCGGCTACTTTTTCCGGATATTCTGGTTTAAACTGTTCGTCCAGATAATACCGCATCAGCATTCCAATTCCAAAACGGACGATATAAGGGTGATCCGATGCCATCCATCTGTAGACTTCCTGGATAAATACATCCAGATGCTTTTTCATTGTATGAAGTGCGATCATATCGCAGGTTGCCCAGTTGTCCACATAAGGGAGAAAACGTTCTATCGCGGCAATACAGGCTGGATAATCTTTGATCTGTTCAATTAGCAGTCCGTGCAGGTTGTTTTCTTCGTAATACTTATGTGGAAGCACTTCAAGAAAGGTAACCGCATCAGCCGTTTTTCCAAAATTTTTCGCATAGGCACGTAACATCGGAGTCCGTACACCGATGACTGTTTCTTTATCAATGGTTGGCATCAGCGTTGCATGAAAATCACGGTAAGTAAGATCCTGCATTTCAAAAAGTTCTGCCTGCACTTTTTCTATTACTTCTCTTCTGTTCATTTGTCATTTCTCCTGAATATTGTTAAATATGTCATTCAGTATAGCAAAAATCCGTCCGTTTTAACAGAAATTTCCAAACAAAATTCGTGCATTACAAGAGCACTCCTGTCTCATAGAGCGCATTCTTCCGCTCCATACGCTTTAATTCCGGCAATATGGTAAGTAACATGGTGATGAAGCATAATCCACCACCAATGACGTTAGAAACCGGTTCTGCGAGGAATACGCCGTCTGTACCCATATTCAGGGCATACGGCATCAGGTAGGTCAGAGGGACAACAATAAATACCTTCCGAAGCAGGGAGAAAAAGATTGCGTGTTTCTTCTTATTCAGGGATTTAAAGACCGTCTGACCAATATATTGCATATCCATGCAGATAAAGGCTGCGAAATATTGCTTCAGGGCTGGAACAGCATCTTTCATTAACGTAGCATCCGAACTGAAAATACCGATCAGGGTTTTTGGCGCGATGATAATAATACTCCACATCACTGCCGTATATCCGAGGATCATAAGTGCCATCATGACACCGGCTTTTCTCACACGGGACGGGCGTCTTGCACCGTAATTATAACTCAGGATTGGCGAAGTCCCTTCGTTGATTGCATAAATCGGAGTTTCTACAAGCTGTCTGACACTGGATACGATGGTCATAACAGAAATGTAGATATCTCCGCCTGTGACAGAAAGTACATTGTTGCAGACAATCGTTACCAGGCTGTTTGTCAGCTGCATGATAAATCCGGCAGTTCCCAGGCTGACAATATTCTTTGCATAGACGGTACACTCTGCAAATTCTTCTTTTTTGAGAAGCCGCATTTTCAGCTCGGCTCTTTGGGTAAGAAAGAAAAAGACAAATGCAGCAGAGAGTGTCTGTGAAATTACCGTTGCAATTGCCGCTCCACGCACGCCAAGTCCAAATACAAAAATGAATAACGGGTCAAGCAGCAGATTCGCCACTGCCCCGATGGTAACTGAAAGCATACCGATTGTTGAATATCCTTGTGCGTTGATAAACGGGTTCATACCGGTTGCAATCATCGATGGCAGAGTTCCGATCAGATAAAGCATCAGGTACGGGTATGCATAGACCAGGGCGTCTTTTGATGCGCCAAACAGCACCAGAATCGGGCGGGCAAACAAAAAGCCAATGGCCATCAGGACAACGGCACAGATACAAACCATGGAAAAAGAAGTGTTCATGATCTTCTTAGCTTCCTGTGGTTCATTTTTTCCGCGCTCAATCGAAAATAATGGTGCACCGCCGCTTCCGAACAGATTGCTGAATGCGGTAATAATAACAATTACCGGGAAGCAAAGACCGACCGCACCAAGTGCTGCAGTTCCGACATTTGGGATACGTGCAATATAGATGCGGTCTACAATGTTATAAAGTAAGCTTAAGATCTGGGCAACCAGCATCGGGAGTGCTGCTCCAAGAATGTTACTGGTTATTGTTCCATTTTCAAAATCAACTCGTTTCATTTGTAAATTCATTCCTTTTTTCTTGTTCTTGCTTTCCTAGTATAACATCTGATATTATATATGTAAATTATTGTTTTTGTATGATAATTCAATAAAATTTATATAGAATATAAGTTTTTCATTTTATATAATGAGGAAAGGAAATATATTTTATGGAAATCAGACAGTTAGAATACTTCCGTGCGATTGTAGATGCCGGAACGATCAGCGGTGCGGCAAGGGCGCTTCACATGACACAGCCGCCACTGAGTTATCAGATGAAGATGTTGGAGGAAGAGTTGCAAGTGCCGCTTTTCTTGCGTGGAACGAAGAAAATTACGCTTACAGATGCAGGAAAGACGCTTTATGAGCAGGCCGGGAATCTTCTGATGCTTGCAGATCTGACCAAACAGGAGGTCGTTAAATCCGGTCAGGCAGCCACCTTGCACATTGGGATCACGCCATCCACCGTATCGATGATGTCCGAATATCTGCTCCGCTTTGCGAAAAAATATCCACAGATTCATTTTGATGTACATGAGGGATCCACATTTACACTGAAAGATCAGTTGGAAAACGGAATGATCGATCTGACTACACTTCGTACACCGATCGTATTAAACGGCTGCGAAACCAAGTCTCTTTCCAGGGAAAAGCTGCTTGTGATGGCAGTTCCGGATCATCCTATTCTGCAGGGTCAGCATTCATCGGTCAGCCTTCAGGAACTTTCTGAACAGCCGCTGATCCTCTCCCACCGCTACCGCAAATACATGCTTGCCGCATTTGAAAGTGCCGGACTGGTCTGCGATATTTATTTTGCCTGCGAGGATGCCCGGACTGCGATGACGATGGCAGAAAAAGGACTCGGAATCGCAATTCTTCCAGAGTCCATGTTGAAACTCTCTAATAAATTAAAAGCATATGATATCACAGGAGCTGATCTTACAACTGAGATTCTTCTTGCGTGGAGGAAAGGCAGGATGCCGGTGGAATTGCAGGATTTTCTAAAGTTATTTGATGAACTAATATAAAGTAAAAGAGCAGAGGTACATCCGAATGATGACTCTGCTCTTTCTAATAAATATTTCAGAAAAAATAATTACCAGCTTGATTTGTGTTCATCCATAACTTCCAGAGTCTCTGGATTTACCAGATAGAAATCAACCAGTTCTGTCTCATATCCACCATCCGGATATACCTTTTCCAGAACCAGCTCCTCGAAGGTAGTGTTGTTTTCGTCCGTTTTCGACCCGTTATCATACAGACAGTAATTGACATTAACCGTTTTGCCATCCTTCTCTGCTGTTGTCTCACAGAGGATGGCATAGTTTTCACCTTTTGCATTTGCCGTGTAAGTAAAGTTCATATCCGGAAGCATATTCTTCTGCTGGATATACTGATAAACAGCACGCATTTCGTCCTGGAGCGGTGAAGCCTTCTGTGATTCCTGTGCCGGAGAATTTTCGGTGGAATCAGTGGTACTACTATCTTGTGTTTCGGAACCATTCAGGTCAGAATCAGGTTCAGAAGATTCTGTCAGGGTATCTGTATTTGGTAAAAGCAAACCTGTTTTTTGCATGTAAATAAAATTATCAGTCCGATACTGCGTAACATAACCATAATCAGGCTGTACAGAAAGGTAGGTATACTGCTGATCCTGACCGGTTACGGTTTCTGTTCCTTCTACGCCAAAGCTTACATTTAAAAAGCTGTAACCGATTAACGAAAGTAAGAAAAGAGTCAGCACAGCATAAGAAACCGCAATCATCCGTCTGGCTGCTTTTCCATTCAGAAGACTTTTTTGCTTTTTATACAGACAGATCATGCCCCAGATCAGCAGACAAGACAAACTGATGGAAACACAGACACCGGATATTTCCGCAAAATAGTAACGGATCGCATACCCGGCGCTTTTGTTAATTCCATACCATGCACCGTAGAAAAAGGTACTGTATGCCAGAATGATTGTAATCAGACAGGTACGCAGGGGATGTTCTTTTCTTACGGGAGTGAATTTCTTTAATGCAGAAATCAGCTGATCCATTTCGTTTTGTTCGATCCAGGTGGTCAGTTCTGTTTCCGATGGATAGATTCCATTTGTGTCCGGGATTCCGGTATAACGGGTTAAAAACTGGTTCCATGCATCAGTGTCGTCCGCTTCTGCTGCCAGCAAAATCTGCATATAATATAACTGCTTTAACTGGACTGGTGTACATTTTTCAGTAGAAATCTGTGTGATGGTCTGTGTGGCGTGCTCGTATTTTCCAAGCTGGATTTCAAGACGTGCAATCAGTAACAGCATGCGATTATTTGTAGCAAGATCACGGATTGACTGTGCATGATACATATAAAGAGCATACTCATAATGTTCGTCTAATGGCATCCTGCTTGATATTTTTCTGCTCCAGCCTGCTTCCACAGCCTGCATCCCGAAAGCCAGTTCAATAACAGCAAGAAGCTGGCACAGGAATGCAGGAAGTGTCCAGACATTGGAGATAAGTTCCTGACAGGTCAGAAAAAAGATCGCAAGGATAGCCAGAATGACGATCATCCATCTCAGCATGAACACGCGGCGGGCTTTCTTTTTCACGTTCTGCTTCCATGGATAGTTTTTTAATTCTGAATTTAGCACGGTGTCAATCTCCTTTCAGTTATCCAAATCTCAATTTTTGAAAAATATAATCTCAGTATACAACAATCAGTAGATGGAGTCTCTTATAAAATACTTAATTTTTCGAAAAATCTACTTTTTCACAAATAAAAACTACACTCAAACAAACGCCAAGCAAACCGGCTGTCACAACGTCTATCCAGCCAAACGGATACCGGAATGTGAAATACAGAACTTCTTTTTGCATATAGCTTCGGACCAGAAGGAGAATTCCAGTTCCAATGGTAAGCAGGAGAATTTCCGTGATCAGAAAATACCAGAATCCTTCCATAAAAAGCATTTTCCGTTGCTGTTTTCTGGTCATTCCGATACTTTCCATCGTTTGAAATTCCTGTTTTCTTGCATAAATCCCCATCAGCATGACTTGAAAATAATTGGTCAGACCGGCAAACAGCAGAAGGATGCTGATACTTCCAAGGAGCATTTTATTCCCATGCGCGATGCCGGACATTTTATGCAGAAGGTCAGACTTGCTAAGAATCAGGATTTTGGCGGTGTCTGCTGCTGCCCTTTCCTGATTGGTAGTTTGTATAATTGTCTGAATCTGGTTTTTGATTCCTTCTTCTTTCACCGCATCGACAGAAAGCTCCATATAAAGGGTTTTCTTCTGCTCATTCAGACGCTTGAAGCCTTTTTCGCTTACAAGAAAAACAGGCATGTTTTTTCCGTGCCATCCAAGCCTGATCTGTGGGAAATCTTTAGCCGTATTGTCCAGATAACCGCTTAAAGTAAATTCTTCGGATGGCTGGTAGGAAATGCCGAGCTCATCGATGGATTTGGAGGTTGCTTTTACTTCCGTTTCCTCTTCCTGGGACATCAGTTTCAAAAATCTTACCGGTTCGCCAATGACCTGGTCTGCTGCCTTTTCTTTCTCCGGAGTCAGGCAGTGTTCATGGAGAAAAAGGACGCCAGTTCCATTTTCCACACTTTCCAGATCAAGATGCAGGTGTTTTTGGGAAGCATATTTTTTCAGTGCTGTGAGTTCCTCCTGCGTAAGAATCCGAATGGTTTCCGCAAGCCCGGATTCCAGCATTTCAGTCTGTCCGGTGCGATTCGTACCATCGGGGATCAGGTAGTCACTATTTGCAAAGGGACTCCATCCTTTTTTTGACATAACAGGGATCATATAGGCACCTTTGGCGAGGACGGTCTGTTTCCAATTCACTCCATCAAGAGATAAGATTTCTTCTTTAACAGAATCCGGGATTGGAGAAAAGCTGTCATTGTAACTGTTCCACATAAAATCCCAGGCTTCCCCATCGGTATGAAAGGGATCGGTCTGTTCTTCCTGTGGCTGAAAGGTAAATCCACCGGCTTTTTTTGCATCTTCGCAGAAATCTCCGGCAATGATAAAATCCGCCCGGCTGGTATAACGATTGGAAATGTCACTTCCGCCGATGATCACGACCGCACACAGAAGCACTTCCATTCCAATGGAAATCGAAAGAATCGTCAGGACAAACTGGTGCTTTTGACGGGTTACGTTTCTCCAGGCAATCGAAAGTAGTCCGGAAAAACTGTCGCTTCTTTTGGAATGACGGTGCTTTCTGGTGTGTGTTGTTCCAGTATAATGCAGATTCTGGACGCAGGAGCGCTTAAGAATAAATGCAATATTGCTTTCCGCCGCCAGTTCCAGAATCAGGACTGTAAAAAGAATTGCAGCCACAAGAATTCTGGGATCAAATATGGAAAATTCATCAGCGGTGCCATAATTCTGCAAATACTGCTGTCCGAGAATTGCAGGCAGAACAAAAAGGAGTACAAAAACAGCCACCATTGTACCAAGCATACTTCCGGAAAGCAGAGGGAAAAGGAACTGCTTTTTGTAAAGTCTCCGAAGCTGCTTTTTGGTGGCACCAAGGGTATTTAAAAGACCAATCTGTCGGACATCACCTGCCATCGAAATCTGCATGACATTGAAAATCAGGGAAAAGATCCCGCAAAGGACGATCAATCCTCCGAGTAGTGCAAGTTCATAGCTCCCTGTCATTTCATGGATCACATCATAGGCAGCAGTATTGGTTACGGTAAATGTCTGATTTTCCGAATCTCTCGGAACGTCGCGATACAGCTTTGTCTCTGTCGTTTTCCAGTTTGACTGGTCAGATGGACAGATCAGGATTTCCATTTTTTCGTCTGATGGGATCTCCCAGTCAGAGAGCTTTTTGGCAGAGAGATACCCTTCTTCTGGCTGTGAATCCGGATCTGTATAAGAAGTGAACCATCCGCAGAGAGTGAAGGTTTCTTCTCTGGTCTGAGTCCATCCAATCGAAACAGTAAGTGGAATTTCCATTCCGCTTTGTGGTTTGTGAATTCCAAGCGCATTCAGGGCCTTTGTCGAAAGCATCAGTTCCTGTGCATTTTCAGGATAATGTCCATGGATATCGGTGTAGGCAGGACGGATCACGTCTTTCCAGGCAGAATCATCCAGCATGGAAAGCTGACATACGGTTTTTTCCTTGCTTTTTGCTGTACCGATGGTTCGTTTTCTTCCGGCTTTTTTCACATAGCTTAGCGAAAGAATCTGCTGGTATTGGGTTTCGGTTCCATTTTCCAAAGTGGTGGATGCAGTGGTTCCAGCCTGACGGATCGCTTTTGTATATTCCGCTTTCCCTTTGCCAAATGAGATACTAAAGACGATGGTAAGTGTCAGGATACCAATCGCGATTGCGCACAATAAGATCCGGTTCCGCGCGCGATTTTTCTGATACATGGCTTTTGCAAGCATATTAAGTCCGGCTTCGTTTGAATTTGGAGTGTGGAAAAGATACATTTTATTCCACCTCCGTTTTCTTGCCGGCATTTTTTAAATTCATGATTTTTCCGTCCTCAATCCGGATAATCCGGTCTGCCATCTGGGCGACCTCTTCCTGATGGGTAACAAGGATGACGGTCTGGTGGAATTTTTCAGCACAATTCTTTAAAAGACCGACCACTTCCATACTGTTGACTGAATCCAGATTCCCCGTTGGCTCATCTCCGAGGACGATCGCCGGTTTGGTCAGGAGTGCGCGGGCAATGGCGACTCTCTGCTGCTGCCCGCCCGAAAGCGTTTCCGGCATCTGAAATAATTTCTCTTTTAGGTTTAAGATCGTAACCAGTTCTTCCAGAAATGACTCATCAATCTTTGTACCGTCCAGTCTTAGCGGGAGGACAATATTTTCGTAGACATCGATCATCGGGATCAGATTGTATTGCTGAAAAATAAAGCCAATGTTTCTCCTGCGGAAAATGGTCCGCTCTTCTGGCTCCATATCCCGCAGGCTGCTTTCATTGATCCAGACGCGGCCTTCATCCGGCGTGTCGAGACCGCCAAGCATGTTAAGGAGTGTTGTCTTTCCACTGCCGGAAGTTCCGACAATCGCGAGAAATTCGCCCTCTTCTACTTCAAGTGTCACATCATCCAGGACTTTTACGACATAATCCTGGGTAGCAAAATATTTTTTGAGTCCGATTGCTTTTACAATTTTCATCGTTAAATCGCTCCTTTAAAGTTTTTATGCTGTCCACTATAAAGGACAAATCTAACAATCTTCTAACAGTCTGGAAAATTTATGTTCTTGGAATGGAAAGACGCATTTCAACTCCAGGCTCTTTTCTTTTTACGGTAAGAATGCCTCCGTGTTGTGAAACGATTTCTCTTGCCAGATACAAACCGATTCCAAAACCTTCCTGGGTTGTAACACGGTGGCCTCTGTAAAATCTCTGGAAGATCCGATTTTCCTCATCAGGCTCAATTCCAATGCCGTAATCCCGGATCCGAAGCGTGAGAAAGAGATCCTCTTCTTTTAGAGAAACTTCGATGGTTCCGCCAGAGGTGTTGTATTTGACCGCATTATCCAGAAGATTATAGACAGCTTCCCAAAGCCATCCGGCATCATGCGGAGCAGTGGCTTCTTTTGGAAGATCAAAATGAAAATCAATCCGCTTTTGTTCTGCCTGATTCAGAACCTGTCCCAAAGCATTCCGCAGAGTCTGCAAATAATCCAGTTTTTCTTTTCGAATCTGGATAATTCCGTGTTCCAGCCGGGAGATGCGGATAAAATGCTCGGTTAGAAAAGAAAGCTTTTCTTCACTGCTTCGGAGCGCATTCAAATAGAGTTTTATGGAGTTGTCAGCATCCAGTTCCTCTTCCAGAATATCCAGATAATTTTTCAGATTTGTCAAAGGCGTACGCATCTGATGTGCAATCTCTGAAATGAGTTCCTGTAATTCTTTTCGTTCCTGCTGTGCCCGGTTTCGCTGTCCGGTAAAAAGGGACTGGATTCGCAGAAGCTGGTGATTTATTTTGGAAATCAGCGTTTCTTCTGCATTTGTTTTGGAGTCCAGTTCTTTTCCATCTAACAGTTTTTGAAGAGATTCGGACAGCCTTTCCAGCTCGCTTTGCCGGGCTTTTTTCTGAATCAGATACATGCAGACATTACCGAGTACAATCCCCGTAATTAGATAGAATCCAATCAATTTTCCCCCTCCATCCGATAGCCCAGTCCAAACACATTCCGGATATATTCGGTTTCATTATCCGCAGTTTCCAGTTTTTTACGCAGACGGTTAATCAGTACACTGACATTGTTATCCACCACATACTGTCCATCTATGCCCCAGATGTGTTCCAGGATATTTTCCCTGGTCAGTACCTGCCCTTTATTTGTCATAAAATATTCCAGAAGATGATATTCTCGGGCAGTCAGAACCAGTTCGTTTCCGTTTAAAAGGACTTGTTTTTTGTCCGGATATAAGGTAAGATCTCCGCACTGTAAGAAACGCGCTTCTGAAAGACTGTTGTTGTTTCTTTTCAGGATGACGGCAATACGCTTCAATAAGACATCCATGGAAAATGGTTTGACAACATAATCCTCAGCACCGGAATCAAATGCATTTAACATATCCTGTTCTTCGTCCCTTGCCGTTAAAAAGAGGGCGGGGATTTTTTTGCCTTCGGACAGCTTGTAGTATAATTCCAGTCCATTTCCGTCTGGCAGACCGATATCAATGATCAGGAGATCTTCCGTCCCGGCAAGTTGTTCTTCTGCTTCTTTTTGGGTATGCATGCAAAGAACCTGATAGCCTTCCTTCTGTAAACGGATTTTTAAAGACTGGTTCAGAAGCACATCATCTTCAATAATTCCTATTTTCATCGTTTCATTTCCTCACAATTTTTAAAACAGAAACCGGAAAATTCCATCAACCGGTTTCAATAGATTTTTCCGCAATTTTCTTTTTTTACTGATCACACGCGGCTTCTGCCCGTCTTTTAATGCATAAAAATTTTTATCAATCACCTTCAGTGCATCTTTCTGGTATTCTTCCATGCAGTCCTTCATCTGACGGTTCAGATTCGGACTATCAATGACCAGCATCAGCTCTGTATCCAGATACGCACTTCGCATATCCCAGTTAAAGGAACCGATTGCCAGAAGGTCATCTCCAATGGTAAAGCATTTTCCATGATAAGAGACCCCTTTGTCGTATTCGAGTACCTGAACGCCGGTATCCAGAACATCCTGTTTGCGAAGTTCATAATCTGTGGCACCGAAAGGATTCCCGTTATTTGCAACTGAATTGGTCATCATATACACGGATTTATCCGAATCACAGATCTGTGTCAGCCGGTCCAGCATGTAGTCATTGCATAAAATATATGGTGTGTGAAATGTGACATCCCCTTCTGTTTCTTTCATCAGCTCTGTCATCTGGTAAAAAAGGACCGGCTCTTTTACAGAAGCATGAATCGGATTAGACAGCAGTGTAATTTTATTTACCGGGATCATAGCTGGTTCTTCTCCGTGGATCCAGTCGGTCTGTTCAATTTTTGCATAAAGTTTTTTCAGTTTCGATGCCGATTCATTTACATCCTGCCGCCTTACGCCAAAACCACTGGATTTGCTCATCGCAACCCGGCTGTCGGAAAGATTCCAGACAGATAGGAAATAATCATTCAGGCTTTTTAAAGACTCTGGTGCCTGATCGTTCATTGTAGTTACATAAATATCCCAATCATAGTTTTTATAATTTGTCTCGTCGCCGAGAAAATAGTCGTAAGTATTTCTTCCACCCAGAATATATGCTTTTTCATCCACGATCAGATATTTATCGTGAAGACGCGCCATAAGTTTCGCAGGTTTCAGGAGATTGACCGGATTATAAACTTTGATCGTCACATTATCCAGACATCCCAGTGCCTGAAAGTCACTGTTCCCAAGCATACTTTTCACATAAGGGATTCCATCGGTAAGAATCTGGATGTCAACACCGCGTCTGGCAGCGTCGTAAAGTGCGGCAAGCATCTTTTGCCCGCTGTTGTCATCCCGGAACTCAAAGGTAGATAAAATGATTTTATCAGAAGCTCCTGCAATAAGCCGGATCCGTGCTTCCAGAGCATCTTCATTGTCCATCAGGATCCGTGCCTGTTCATTTCCAGTACTGTCACTGTAAAAATCAGAGAGGGAAAAAGACTGTTTTGTCTGTTCGGTGACGCCGCCCTGCTGTGTGTAAGGAATACAGATCAGCCCTGCATAGACAAGGATCACTACCAAAATGCAGATTAAAAATTTCCATCGCTTTTCCAAAAAATCACTACGCTTTCTTCTTTTGTATCATTCTGGTCTTATAACTTAAGCGCCTCCTTTACGATGAAATAAAGGGGGCGCCTGAAAAAAATAGTTTGTATGTGTTATTTTACTTCTACCAGCTCAATCTGGAAATTCAGTTCTTTTCCAGCCATCTCATGGTTGGCATCAAACGTGATGTTGGTTTCCGTCTTCTCAGTTACAGTTACCGGGAATGGCTGACCGTACTGGTTGGTCAGATATGCGCGTGCACCGACTTCCAGATCTTCAGATCCCGGAAGCTGTGCGATCTCCAGCGTGAAAATGGCGCGTGGATCCGGCATACCATAAGCTTCTTCTGGCATCAGATGGATGTTAATGGTCTGTCCTACTTCCATTGTTGCAACCGCCTTGTCGTATCCGTGGATCATCTGTCCTGCTCCGCATACGAATTCCAGTGGTTCTCCGCGGTCATAGGAAGAATCAAACTGGGTACCGTCATCGAAGGTTCCTCTGTAATGAGTACGGCAGGTCTTTCCCACATTCGGACCTTCAAAATCCGGTACATGAGCGCCGCCACATCCGCTGCATCCACTGCAGTGTCCGCCACAGGAATGTTCTTCTTCCGGAGCTTCTTCTGCTTCTTCTTCATGATGTCCACAGCAAGAATGTCCTTCTTCGTGATGATGGTCACAATTAGTTCCGGCAGATTCCAGTTCTCCTGCAAGATATGCATTGACTGCTGCATCTACTTCTCCTGTTGCACCGGATATAACTTCAATGCCAGCTTCCTTCAGTGCTGCCTGTGCACCCTCTCCGATCCCGCCACAGATCAGAACATTTGTACCCTGTTCAGCAAGGAATCCTGCAAGTGCGCTGTGTCCGGCACCATTCGCATGAACGATCTGCATGGATGTGATCTTTCCGTCTTCTACCTCATACATTTTAAAAGTTTCTGTCTTTCCGAAGTGCTGGAAAATAGATCCGCCTTCGTATGTTACTGCTATTTTCATTTGTAAAATCCTCCTTGAGATACCTTTACTCAATAGTATAACATATGGATTGCGAAACGCATAGAAAAAGTATACAATAATCCTAGAAAACGAAAGAAAAAAGGGAATAGAAAATGAGTAGTATTTATTTGAGCAACGCAGTATTTATGATGGTAATACTGACAATCATCCTGCTAAGGATCCGGTATTATATTACATGGAGTCCGAGTAAAAAATATGCGATGATCTTTATTGGTGTGGTAGAGCTTTACGTGTTACTGGACGCCCTGTTTATGCGGGAATTCTTAAGCAAAACAGGAAGTATCCTGCAGTTTAAGCTGATTGTATTTTTCTTTTACCTGGTCTACGTGATCATGCCGTATGTGTGGCATTTGTTTATGCAGAACTATATGGGAATCAGCAGTTCGAAGAAGCGAAGATTCGTAGAAATGATTCCACTGCTTCTTCTGACTGCGATGGTGCTGCTTTCTGTTCCGACCGGAATTGTATGGGGATTTTCAAGAAACCGGACTTATATACGTGGTACATTTTTTGGCGTATTTGCCGTACTCAACCTGTTCTATTATTTTTATGCATTTGCACAGACATTCTGCATTTTATTTATGAACAATACCGGGGGGATCAAATATCTTATAAAATCGGCACTGTTCTCAGCAATTCCGCTGATTGGGATTCTGGTAAATACCTACGTGATCCCATTTTATGGTGTGTGTCCGTTTCAGCCGTACTGCCTGGTAATCGGCGCACTGCTCTCCTATCTGTTCATGGTCGAGCACCAGCAGAATCAGCTGGAATCGGAGCACAGAGAAAAACTTTCCAATGCATTAGAACTGGAAAAGGAATTGACCCGGAAAGCGAAAGCGGCCGGTGCGGTCAAGAATACCTTCCTTGCAAATATGTCCCATGATATCCGTACTCCGATGAATGCAATCATAGGATTTGCTGATATCATCGCGAAGCACCCGGATGATGAGGTCGTTGTCAGAAATGCTGTTACGAAAATCCAGGCATCGGGCGATGTCCTTCTGAAGATTATCAATGATGTGCTGGATCTGTCCAAGATTGAGAGTGGCAAGGCAGAAGTTGTGGAGACGGTAACGGATCTGGAACAGATGACAGAAAAGCTGGAAATGATGCTGGAATACAGTATCAATAAAGGGAAAATAGATTTCAGGGTTGAAAGCAATATAGAAAATCGTCTGGTATGGTGTGATGCGACAAAGCTGCAACAGATTCTGGTAAATGTATTAAACAATGCAGTTAAGTTTACCCCGGAGAGAGGAACAATCGTATTTAGTACTACGGAACGAATGATTGCTCCTGGACTGGGTGAATATCAGTTCACGGTAAAGGATACCGGAATCGGAATGACAGAAGAATTTCAGAAGCATGCATTTGAGGCGTTTGAAAGAGAAAGGACTTCGACTGAAAGTAAAACGGAAGGTACGGGACTTGGACTTGCAATTGTCAAGAGGCTGGTGAATCTGATGAACGGTGAGGTAAATATTTACAGCAAATCTGGTCAGGGAACCAGGATCCAGATTACACTTCCACTTCGGATTGCAACGGAAAATCAGTTGCATCCGTCAGATAAAGCAAGGGAACACAAATTCGATCTGACCGGAATGCATGTGCTGCTGGTTGAGGATAATGAGTTAAATGCAGAAATTGCGATGGAAGTTCTGAAAAACAAAGAGGTTCTTGTAACCTGGGTTCCGGATGGATGCGCCTGCGTGAAAGAAATCCAGGATAAAGCAGCAGGTACCTATCAGTTTATCCTGATGGATGTGCAGATGCCGCGGATGAATGGATACGAAGCCACACGGAAGATCCGCCAGATGGCAGATGCGAAGAAAGCACAGATCCCGATCATTGCCATGACTGCAAATGCATTTGAAGAAGACCGGAAACAGGCATTGGATGCCGGAATGGATGGGTTTATTACGAAGCCGTTCCGGGTGGATGAGATGATGAAGGTGATTGGGGAAGTGATGGGATAAAATACCTGGAACATTCTGAAATCTTAGATAGACATCTTCCATGATCAGAAAGAAGAACTTCCGGAATGTCGTCGGTTAAAAAAGCGGCATAAAAAATGCCTCAAATTATGATGTAGACATTGTAGCAGAGGAACTGCTATTTTGCACTGCGCCATGTTTTGAGGCATTTATAAAAATATGTCATTTTTCCATCAAAACCCTGCATTTTTTACGATTGCAGGCAATTCCATATTTTAATATGGTGTGAATATCATCTTCATCAAATACATTGGTATAATGTTTATCTTGGATTTGCTTGAGTGCTTCTTTGCACTCCTCTTCCAAAGAATCAACTTCTGCATATTTTATTTCAATCACAATGCCAAGGCTCAAATTATCAATCCAGATCAGGATATCACTAAAACCATTTCCAGCTTCTTTGTTTGACTTGACAATCCATCCACCTTTGAAACACAGAATGCCTAATAAAATACCATGATAAAAATTTTCTTTTATCGGCTTTCTGACAAAGGTATCCCGGACGCTGATTGTTTTTTTCATATATTCGGTAAACAGCGTTTCGACTACTTCTGGTTTTCCATCGGAAAGTGCATTACAGAAAGAATCAACCATTGCACCATCTTTTGAAACATCCGATTTGAACATTTTCATAATATGCTCGGTCATAATATTCCGAATTTCCCGGTTCGGAATGACGAGATTATAGCGGTTATCTTCTGCTGCCCCTCTCTGCGTCAGATATCCGGTCATGAAAAGTGTACTCCAGATATTTTCAATAGACGTATATAATTCTTTATAGGTTAATTCTTCGCTGATTTCTTTCTGAATGGATTCTCCATTTACCAGACGCTCCAATTCTGCTTTTGCGGTATCCTTTCCACTATAGATATCTGTGATAAAATGCTGGATAATATCATTTCCACTTGTATTTGACCAATAATTTCTTGGCTTTGCAGAAGGATCATCCAAATGTTCGTCACAGTAATTAATGATATCCCATGGGCAATAGACGTCTACATTTCCAAAACGGTATCCGTCGTACCATTCTTTTACGGTATCGTACAGTTCATCCTGCTGATAATAGTGAAGCATCTCTTTTACTTCTGCATCCGTGAAACCAAAGCATTCATCAAACATTACTTTAGTAACAGGAAATACTTTGAAGTTATTTAGTCCTGTAAAAATGCTTTCTTTTGCAACACGAAGACAACCTGTAAGAACTGCAAATTTGAGACTGTCATTTGTTTTTAATGCATTTTCAAAAAGATTCCGGATGAGAAGTGTTATCTCATCGTAATACCCCTGTTCATTTGCTTTGGCAAGTGGGACATCATATTCATCAATAAGAACGATAACCTTTTGTTGGTAATGCTTTTCCAGAAGTTCTGTCAGTTCTCTGAGGCTGTAAGCCAATGTATCTTCACTTAAATTATTTTTCAGTAGCTCGCGAAAGATAGTTTTTTCATTTTCTGTAAGATTTGGACTTTCTTCCAGAAATCCAAGACGTCTGCATTCTTCATTAATAACCTTGCTCAGTAATCTGCAGGCTCCATCAAAGGAACTGGCATTGATCCCTTTCAAACTGATCGATACAACCGGAAATTTCCCCATATATGCTTCACAAAGTGCCGGATTTTCAGAAATATAAAGCCCTTCAAATAATGCAGGATCTGCTCCAATTTCAAAGAAATGCCGAAGCATACTCATGTTTAATGATTTTCCAAAGCGGCGTGGGCGGGTAAACAGATTTGCTTTTCCACATTTATTTAAAACCTGTTCGATTAGTTTTGTTTTATCGACGTAATAAAAATCTTCTTTCCGAAGCTCTTCAAAGCTTTCGATGCCAATTGGCAGTTTTTTCTTTTTTACCATAAATGATTCTGCCTTCCTAAAATATGGAATGATTATCGTGTTATTATAATAGTATCGCAGGTCAGATTTTTTCGCAATTACTATTTTTTCGCTTTCTATTTCCTATCCAAGTAAAATTCCCGGTTCAGCACGCCGTCTTCACTTCCATATACAGTCACAACCGAAAGATCCGTATCGGATAAATCTTTTGTTGTATAAGAAGCAAGGAGCAGCAGTCCGTCTATCTGATTTGTATGCTTTGTTGCGAAACTCGCAAGCCTTCGCATCAGTCGTGCGTAAGCAGCTGTGTCTACTTTTGCGCCTGGATAAGCTTATCTGATTTCGTCGGTATACGCAGCAACATCAGAAAACAGTTTGCTGCTGATCTGATAAGCTGCTTTATCGAAAATGACGATGTAGACTGTCATATCATTTCCCATAAGAAATGCGCTGATTGTGTCGATCGCAATTTTCAGTGCCTGGTCCTTCGGATAGCCGTAAATTCCGGAAGAAATCAGTGGAAATGCAATGCTTTCGCAATGTTTTTCTTTGGCAAGTGCTAAAGATTTTTCGTAGCAGGAAGTAAGCAGCTCCCGTTCATGAAACTGTCCGCCTCTCCATATAGGACCTACTGCGTGAATGACATAATTACAAGGCAGATCATACGCGTTTGTAATCTTCGCATATCCGGTCTGGCAGCCGCCTAAAGTGCGGCATTCTGCTAAAAGCTTTGGTCCTGCGGCGCGGTGAATGCAGCCATCGACTCCACCGCCGCCAAGTAGCGAGGAATTTGCAGCATTGACGATGGCATCTACGGACATTTTGGTGATATCATTTCTGACGATTTGTAATGGCATAGTTAGGCATGCTCCTCTAAATATTTTTCAATCTTTCCAATCAGTGCCTGATCCGCCGGAAGCCAGTCCACGCTGTAAAGTGTCTCTTTTGTGAGCCATTTGGCAGCTTCATGCTCTTTCAGGACCAGATCACCGGATTTTATATGACAGATAAAACAATCCATCGATAAGTGGAATTTTGGGTAGTCATATTCTACGGTGTCAAGTAACTGAATGACCTCGATTTCTGTATCTAATTCCTCTTTAATTTCTCTTATGATGGCATGTTCTGGCGTTTCGTCTGGTTCGATCTTTCCGCCGGGGAATTCCCATCCGTCTTTAAATTCTCCATAACCTCGCTGGGTTGCAAATATTTTATTGTCAGCAAGAATGATTGCTGCAACGACTCGGATTGTTTTCATGGTTGTTGTCTCCTGTTTTTGGTAAAATTTTACATAATCTTGAACGGTTCAATTATTGACAATTTTTCTTTTCATGTTATAATGACCGTAGGTTTATAGTGCTTTTGTGTTGGTGTCTGTTTACAGTCGTCGCATAGCCTGTATCCGCGCTGCCCGAGTCTCCGTGATGGTGTCTGCTTGCAGATGCTTGAATCACGGGGTCTTTTTTTGTTTATAAAGAAGAAAATCATATATTCTAATCATTCGTTTAAGGCTACTTCTATCAGAGGTATTAGATGAACTAAGAATATTGGCATTTTCTTCAAATATTGTTTTTAATATTTGTTGATATTGTTTTACATCAATTTTATCTTCTGGCAGAAATCCAAGTAGTCTGATTGCTTTGAATACATTAGCTTTTTCTTGTGTCCATATTTCCATTGCGGTACGACCTGCAATGGCAGTTCGATTTCGTTTAATGGAATCTTCTGAAACAATATCATTATATGAATGCGGTGCTTTGCTTTCGGCTAAGCTACTTTTATAGTCTGAATTTGCGATATAATACCATACTGGAAGTTTCCAAGAGTTCTGTTTTGCTAATTCTGGATAAACATATTCTAACAATTTATCACATGAATACATAGAATCATGCAAAATAATGTTGCGATACCACTGTTCTGAATTCACTGCTCGTGCTAATCCATATACGCCTGTTGAAGCTAATCCAATACTTAATGCTAACATATTTTCATCAATACGGCCATCATCAAGTGCTGTAACTTGCATAGTCGGACCAGGTTGTTGAGTTAACGCAAAAGAATATAATTCATCTTTAAATCGTCTAAGTAACTTAACTGGAAGTGCAGCCTTTTTTACGGATAAAGCATCATATAAAATACCAAAATCCGAGAGAATGATTTTAGTCATTTCAATTAATTTCCCGTTTATTACTAATGAATGCGAAGAAACTTCACAGTCGTTAGTATCTTTTTGATAATCAATGAATATAAATCTTTTCTGTAATGCATTTACCTTTTCTGGCGGTAAACATGCTACTACATCTCCGAGAATTTCTTGTATATCTGAATCTGAAATAGAATATCCAATGAATACAATCGGGTATTCCATAAAAATAGTCATAAGTTTTGCTGCAAGATATTTTCCTTTCTCTCGAAATGCCTGATAATCATTTTTATTAATGACGATAGATAAAGGGGACTGCACAGAACCGTGAATTTTATATATTTCTGCTACTCCCTGCAATTGAGAAAAAACGAGTTCGTCTTGCCCGATAAATGTTTTATAACCATCAAATAAATTTTCAAAAAAGCAATCATAATTGGTTGTAATTACGCCTGAAATATTATTTTTAGCAATATTTTGTAGTTTTTTTACTTCTTCGTTATATTCATTTTTTACTACCGATATAGAATTTATATATTCAGCAATTTCGGCTTTAAATGGAGAAACTCCTTCAGAAACAGTTCTTTGAACATTTTCTGATTCAGATCTAACTCCGGGCAAATTATTAAACCATGCTTCATTGAAATCTTTTTCAATATAACTAGCAATAGTAGGCAATTTCTCTGCATCGTCTAGCTCTGATACTTTACTTTCATAATAACGAAATGCAAATTGATCATTTTTTACTTTTTCAGCAAAATGGGTAAGTAATCCCACCCAATCTGGCAATCCATAATACCTTCTTGTAATACCTGATCCAGCAAATAAAAATGGAGTTGTGTTAAACCTCGCAACAACTTCTTGTAATGTCATAAATAAACCCTCCTCATTTACCCATTTACAATATACTCATAAATATCTTCTCTCACCGGTGTATCCAGAATCCATTCGATCTCCACTGCTGTCTTATCCGTATTCGGCATCACGAATTCCTTTACCTGCCCGGTCGCATTTACGCGTCCAAGATAATAAAATTCTTTGGAAATCTTATCATCTTTATTCTTTCTCACAAAAAGCTGAACATCAATGCCACGTTCTTTCGCATGCAGAAAATTCTGTACATCTTCTGAATCAAGAGTTCTTCCGCTTTTGGAAATAGCAATCAAACGGTTATAACCTACAAAATGATCTTCATATTTTGTGGTATCACTAATATCATCCTGTTTATCATAATTGATAAAAATCGGGAAAGTCTTTGTTTTTTTATCAAACTTATAACCACCAATATTGAGAGGAACTTCATTTCGTTCCCAGTTCAGCAATCGGCAGACATCTTCATATGTATATTTCTGGTATAATACCAGATCTGTATTCTGATAGCGGTTACTGTAGTTTGCATGATATCGTGAAATGCCAAAGTCCACTAATTCCTCTAAAATATGATAGAAATCCGGGTTTTGCAGCATTGCTTCAAAAGTCTTGGAAATGGCATAGTCCCCATCTTCTTTTTCAAGGAAAACACAGTTTGCATAAGTTTTTTGCGCAGCGTTTGTCGGAAAATGATTGGTCAGCATGTTTACGATATTCTCAGCACAATTTTCATTCATGGACTGCTGATAATTTTCAGAAAGTGATTCCTGCAAAAGCCCAAGCAGACCGTGATGATATTTTAATGAACGTTTCAGCAATTCCAGTTCATGGATTCGTTTACCACTTGCCAGTTTCTTTGAAATAAACTCAATTACTTTCTCTTCATCAGCAGATAAACGGATTTTATATTCTTTCTCATATTTCACAAGGAATTTATAATAAGACCCCAGACTGTTATTGTCAAAGATTCTCAAAACATCCATCTCACCATATTTATCAAAATCAGCAAGCGCAGGAATATGTCCAAGTTTATTTTTCAGGTTTGTATAATTTTCGCGGATTAACTTGATATCGCTGAAATTTGCATTATCAATCGCCTGGAAAATTCGTTTTCTGGAAATCGCATCAAAATGGATCGTGCTTGCGCCAGGAATTACTCTGCCACCTTCTGTGATGTAACGGCGGATATTATCTTTATTGTAGCTGCGATCGCCGGACAGGGCAATTGGAATCATAAAATTATTCCGATAATTTCCAATAAAGTCCAGCACAACCACATATTCTTTTCCTTCCGCTTTTCGGAGTCCACGTCCTAACTGCTGGATAAATACAATTGGTGATTCTGTTGGACGCAACATGATCACCTGATTGATCTCCGGTGCGTCTACACCTTCGGAAAATATATCCACAGAAATAATGTAGTCAAGCGCATTTTCAGAATCATCTCCAGTAAGACGATCAATTGCGTCTTCACGCACTGCTTCAGAATCACTTCCGCTGAGAACAATCGTCCGCCACCCTTTTTCGTTGAATTTGGAGGATAATTCTTTTGCTTCATCAATGCGACTACAGAAAATAAGTCCTTTGACACGTTCTCCACTGTATCCGAAAAACTCGGCCTGTTTCATAACATTTAAGACTCTGCTATCCGAAGTTAAATACCGGAAGTTTTCCATCTTTTCTTCCGATGATTTTCCACAGTCACTGATAATTTCCAGATCCGTAATGCCGAAATAGTGAAAAGGACAAAGTAAATCCTCTTCCATTGCATTTTGCAAACGGATTTCATAAGCAATCTGATGATTGAAAATCTCATAAATATTTCTGCCTTCCAGATTGTCATCTCGTTTGTCCGGTGTGGCGGTCATTCCAAGCCAGAGACGAGGGATAAAATAGTCCATGATGCGTTTGTAACTGGCAGCAGAACTGTGGTGAGCTTCATCAATAATAATCAAGTCCCAGTGATCCCGCTCATAGTGTTTCAAAGTTTCTTCTTTGCTGATTGTCTGGATAGTTCCGAAAACAAAATCTGCATCATAATCCTGCTGTTTTCCAGTAACCATTCCCATAGATACCGTTTCATTAAATACCTTACGGTAGGATTTTAGTGCCTGTTTTGCAATCTGATTTCGATGCACCAAAAAGAGAACACGTTTAAATCCAAGTTCACGTGCGGCAAAGGCTGAGGCGTATGTTTTTCCAGTACCAGTTGCAGAAATTAATAATGCCCTGTCCTCTCTTGCTCCATAAATCTTCCGCAGATTGGTGATAAATCCAACCTGCATCGAATTTGGCTGAAGTCGATAAATCTCCAATGAAGGAATTTCTGACTGTCGTGCAAGTTCTTTTTGTTTCTGAATAATTTTATTTTTCGTATAAAGTTCACTATATGCATCAATAAACTGTTCATAAGGTAAAGCCTGCTTGGCAATCCAGAGTTGATTAAATTCATCTAATATAGTATGCGTATACTCGCCATCTTCTGTAGAAACAATTTTTGTATTCCATTCACGATTCGTTGTAAGTGCGGTAAGTGTCATATTGGAGCTTCCAACAATAATCTGATAGATGTCCTCTTTTTTGAAAATGTATCCCTTGGTATGGAAGCCATCTTTGGAACCTTCCGACATGAACATTTTAAGCTCAATATTTTTAAAATTCGCTAACATCTTGAGTGCTTTCGGTTCACTAAATGTCAAATAATCGGTTGTAAGGATTTTACCTGGAATCCCGCGCTGTTCCAGTTCTCGTAAAATCTGGAGAAGAGGTGTGATTCCGCCTTGGGTGATAAAAGCTACACTGATGTAAAATTCATTGCATGACAAAAGCTCATCCTCGATGGATGAGATTACTTTTCGGCCTTCTTTATAATTGTTGGATACAAACTGTGGTTTGTAGGCCAGGTTGGAGGTGATTGCCTGGTCAATGAAGGCAGTTTGTAGACCTTGGGTTAGTTGTTGGATTTTATCGGTAGTCATTTTAGTGTTACTCCTGAATGGAAATTGTTAAATTTATTCACAATGCTATTACTTACTGTTTTGTCATTTGAACCATAATCGTAAGAATAATTTTCATCCAATGGTACAATGATTCGAAATACATCACCCTCTACAAATTCAGGCTCTTTTCCTGAATAAAATTTGCAATACTTAAATAATTTACGAACGCCTGAGCCAAGCTGGTCTGCATAACAAATATTCCTGAAAAATGCTGCTATAAGCGGATTCTTTGGATTTGGTTCCAGATTATCTACTGTGATAAAGCCTTCCTTTGTTGCACGATTCGCATTTTCCACATACATTCGATCTTTCTCAATCACAAACTTTGCTGTATAACTGCTTGTAAACTCCCGGTGCATCAACGTATTACTGATCATTTCTCTGACAATTGTATTCCGGAGACTTTTGTTTACCGTATCTTCAAGAAAGAACTTGTCTGGCAAATTATTTCTTCCAAAATCAAGGAGCTGGCTATAGCTTTCAATTAGATTTGTCTTAATAATTTTCCGATTATCGTAACGATTTATATTGACCTTTCGCACAAGTGCATCGGTCACATAAGTCGATTATATGTAT
Organism: uncultured Bariatricus sp.; assembly: GCA_934320645.1. Lineage (GTDB taxonomy): Bacteria > Bacillota > Clostridia > Lachnospirales > Lachnospiraceae > Allocoprococcus. Next base: position 8,485 of record CAKRFP010000022.1, on the reverse strand, counting down.
TCATCTCATATGGAATTAAATATCTCAGTTAACCTTCTCGTTTTTATGACAAAAATTCAGACTTCTTACCATAAGATGTAATATATGCACCTTTTTGTGCTCTTGTCAACGCAACATAACAATACTCTAGAATTGGATAAAGGAAGCATTCCGTTTTACCTGAACCGGTACCAGTCGCAACTAACGTAGATCTACCATCATCTCCAGTTAATCGCTCAAAAGCCTTCTGCTGATGGACATAAGGAAGATATGCAGGATGTATTGCTTCAAAGCAGGTTGGCATACTTTCCGCCACACGGAAAGGAAGACGCACTGCAACATAGGGTTCATGATATACTGAACAGAAAGAAGAACCTTGGATTACTAACCCTTGGTCCTTCTTTCTGTTTATGGAATTATTTTTCCCGGTTCTGCTATTTTTTCCGCTCACAAACTTCCAATTTTAAATATCCGAAAATTCGTGCCAGATTGCTTCGCGATTACTTTCTAATTTTGATACTGGTTGTACCAATCCATAACAATAATTGTCATACTCCGGTTTTACAAACTTAATGCCTTCATCACATTCTGAAAATTTAAAGTTATCTTTATAATGCGAAATTAGTTTTTTCATATCTTTTTCGGATTGTTCTTCACTCTTATCCGCGGCAAAAAGATAGACATATTTACATCCGATTTTTTTAGTGATATCAGTAATAATAGGAACAATTATTTCCCAAAATATACCGAATCCTAAAGGAATACCTATTTCCGATGACATAATAGAGTTCTCATAGTTTTCATTCTTACATAAATGTCTTAATTCTATTGCTGATATACAATTTGGTACATTAATGGTATTTTCAGATTGACCTATTTCTGTTGATTCAGTTTTAGTATCAAGTCTATGTCTGGCTATTTTAAATAAACGATCTACGTCATCTCCATACATTGACATGCCAGCATCATATAGTTGATTTATATTATGTTGGTCTTCTGATTTTATAGCATCAATAACCGCGTCAACAAATTCCTGATCTTCTTCGGATATTTTTTCTTCTAAATTTTCACCAACTAAAAGTCCACATTTTAGAGAAAAACAAAGCAATATTTTCGGATTCATCTTTGACAAGATATACTCTTGTTTCGCCATCTAAATCCTCCATCCATGCTTTGTTTTCGTCTTTTATATATGACTCAAGCGTATTATGTGCCTTCTTTGAAACAAATGATTCGGTCAATTGTTTATTTTCCGGTTTAGAGGTCAATATTTCATATTTAAATTTGCGGAAATAATTTCGTTTTTCTTCAACGTTAATTGTAATACCTCCTTATGCCATAGCCATTTTTCGGTTCATTAGTTCTCTTGTAGCATCTACTCTCATAGCATCAAGTGACAATTCAACATCACCATCGTCAGAAGGATTCAATCCTTTTCTGGCTTTTTTCCACGAGAATTCTTTATGAGATAAACTACTGAGCTTCCATGATGATAAGGATCCATATCTCTCGAGGACACTTTGTAGTAATATCATAGTTTTATCAGATACTTTTTCAAATTCGTTGGATAACAGTATATTAGGTCCATCCGATTTATATGCACTTCTAATCGCTTTTAACACTGGTCCATATTTCCAGCCATAAAACGATCCATCAAATAACAACTCGTTATGATACATGAGGGATTCTCTTTGTGCAAAATACATCAGCTTATGCATTTTCATTTCATCCATGTATTCACCGCTTTCTTTATAATACATATCAAATAGAGCCTTGGCAACACACATTGTTTTTTCCATATGCATCCCTCCTTAAAAATTTTTTGATAGTTTTCATAGTATACTACTTCTACAAATATTTTACAACAAATTCATCCTGATTGATACAAAATTTTTCCGAAAAATTTCACCCACTATACATTCTTTGCTCCTACACGTTCATAAATGAGTGATAAAATTTCAACTTCATGTCCTGCGCTTTTTGCACCTTCAGCAAAACTGTTTACCAACTGGGTAGTGTTTCCGTTTGCTCTTCCACCACCCTGGATAATTAGAATTTTTTTCATATAGTATTTCTCCCATTCCGCTTTTTATTTCTGACTTTATTTTAAAGGTCTTTCTGGTGCTTTGACAAGCAAAATTGTTCTTATCCTTAAAAAGGTCGCCCTGTTTTATCTGATAGCAGAATATATTTCATCTCAATAAATTTCAGGAAGCGGCAAAGCGTTTCTCTGATATAACACCTCACTGCTTCCTGAAATAGCATTACATTTTTCAATTAAACATAAATGAAACAACTTTTTAATCAGACTTCACTAGTCCTCTCCTGATTTCTAAACCCGGCTCTCAGCCCCGGCAATTTCCTCTCGGCTCTCTTCTTCTGCCTCAAATTCATAATCATTCCCCGGCAGAATCATATTCAGCACAATACCAGCAATTGCAGCAATCGCAAGTGCAGTCAATGTGATCGAAGTTTCACCAACATGAAATGTCAGCCCATCACTGAATCCAAGTCCACACACGAAAATCACTCCGGTAATGATCAGATTCCGTGATTTTGTCAGATCAACCTTATTTTCTACTACATTTCGCACACCAATCGCAGAGATCATGCCGTACAGCATAAAGCTGACTCCGCCGATGATCGCAGATGGCATGGTACCGATAATTGCAGATACCTTTGGAATAAAGCTGATAATAATTGCAATCACAGCCGCGATCCGGATAACCAGTGGATCATATACCTTGCTCAGCTCCAGTACGCCGGTATTTTCGCCATAAGTTGTATTGGCAGGACCGCCAAGGAATCCGGCAAATGCAGTTGCAATCCCATCTCCCATCAAAGTTCTGTGAAGCCCCGGATCTGCGAGGAAGCGCTCGCCAACTGTTGCGCTGATCGCAGACATGTCTCCTACATGCTCCATCATCGTTGCAATGGCGATCGGTGCCATAACAAAGATAGCTGTGATATCAAATTTACAGAGCTGGAATGGCGGAAGTCCGACGATTCCGGAAGCTGCTACGGATGAAAAATTCAGGATTGCAGAGCCATCCGGATTGGTAACACCAAGCGCATTCAGAACCAGTGCCACCGCATAAGAAATCACAACGCCCATCAGGATAGGGATGATCTTGAACATTCCTTTTCCCCAGATATTGAAAATGATAATGGTCGCCAGTGCCACAAAGGCAAGAAACCAGTTGGTTGATGCATTCTGGATTGCGGAGGATGCAAGGCTCAGTCCGATACAGATAATGATCGGTCCGGTTACAACCGGCGGCAGATAGCGCATCACACGTTTTACACCGACAATACGAATAACCATAGCAAAAATTAGGTAAAGCAGTCCGGCTACGACAATACCACCGCAGGCGTAAGCTGCTTTATCATTGGCACTCATTCCTGCATAGATTCCGGTATCCAGATGAGCAACGGTTGCAAATCCACCAAGAAATGCAAAGGATGATCCCAGAAATGCCGGAACTTTCATCTTTGCACAGACATGAAATAAAAGAGTTCCGAATCCGGCGCAGAATAAAGTGACAGATACGGTTAATCCGCGTGTTGGCCCCTCTCCACAGGCATCTACAAAATAGCTGTTGACCAGGATCGGCACCAGGATGGTTGCTCCGAACATGGCAAACATATGCTGGATACCAAGGATCAGCATTTTCGGCAATCCAAGACTCTTTACATCACGAATCGCATGATTTGTTTGATTCATTTTCTCATTTCTCCTTTTCTTACGTCTTTAATATTTTGCACATTCTTAGTTATTATAGAGAGATTATCTGAGAAATACAAGTAAAAAACACATCGCCTGAGACAGCTTTATTCGATTTTTCTCTGCGGTCCGGCAGGCATGTATCATTTCCTTGATCAGCAGATCCAGACTTTAGGAATCGAACAAAAATGGATTCGTCATGAATTACAGGGAGAAGTACATGAGCCAAAGAAGCTCCCGGATTATCCTGTAGGCATTCCGGTTCCGGAAACGGTTGAAATTACCGTGACCATTTGTGATGAAAAGAAAACCATCAAAGCCAGTACCAACGATACGATTCTGCAGTCGCTTGAAAAAAATGGGATTGCTGCTCCTGCACGCTGTCGTTCAGGAGAATGTGGCTGGTGTCATTCTTTCCTCTTAAAAGGGAATGTATACAGTCCGAAAAAACTGGAACACCGCAGAGAGGCTGACATTGATTTTCATTATATCCATCCATGCTGTACGTTCCCGTTAACGGATATCGCCATTGATGTTCCATGTGTATAAACTTTCTTAAAAGCGTATAAATAACAGCAGCAAAGAATAGATTTTTAACCGGATTTATTCTTTGCTGTTTTTAATTACTGCGATTATTCTTTAAATTCCACAGCATGCTTCCTCTTCCAGATCGGAAAAAGATTCCTCTGGCATACATAGTTCTCCCGTTCTTTGATTCCGATCGTATGGAAAAATGTCTTCCACATTCCGGTATATTCATCTTCATACGCTTCTGTTTTACGAAGTGCATCAAATTCTTCATCCGTCAGATACCGAAGATAATTTTCTCCGTCTTTTGGATGGACACAGGCCGTCTTCCTGTTATCGTCAACGATCATCCAATGCTCTGATGGCATACGGTCTGCGAAATGTCTTCCAACCAGCATGATCACATCACTTTTGGGTTCCAGATGGCTGACATACACACGTCCATCCAGACTTTGGAACCGGGCAAACTCACGGAAGTGATGGCTTTCATTTCCAATATTACGGTGGAGCTCCATAATCCGCATCACATGTGGATTCGTATAGTTTTCAAGCACATCTGCTCCCATTGCAAATCCAACTCTGAGAAAATTATAGATTGCCTGCAATGCATCCTCTTCTGCTGATAGGGATGCGTAATACACATACAAATAGGCTCTGGAAGAAATATCTCTGCGAATAGACCGGGTAACTTTTTCTGCCTTGGAACAGTCGCCGTCTACATGGATATATTCATCCAGCAGTGTCGCCTGGAAAATTGGTTCTTTTTTCAGCCTTATCTGATCATGACCGATTCGCAAAGCATCTGCCCATGCATCGTAGATACAGGTCATGATGTCTTCTAACTTATCCTTACAAGTATATATTTTCATAAATTACCTGCTTTCTCTATCCAATTCCAAAATCCGCAAGTGTCATCTGTGAAAAACCTTCATTTGCATGAGCCATTTCCCAGGATTCTTTTCGGTCTACGCTGACCAGCTGTCTTGTGATATAAGTCTCTTCAACCGGCGTGTGATACATCTGCTTTCCGCCACAGGTGATGAAATAATGCGCTCTTTTCAGCACAACACCCATTTTCTTCAGATTTGTAAAATCCAGTCTTCCATATCTTCTTGCATTTACAATACGGCTGGCTGATTTCGGTCCGATTCCAGGTACACGGAGAAGTTCTGCATAGCTTGCAGTTTCCGCTTCAACCGGAAATAATTCCAGATGGCGTAATGCCCAGTCGCACTTCGGATCCAGAAGCTCATTAAAATTCGGTTTCTCTAACGTTAAAAGTTCATCTGCCTGAAATCCGTAAAACCGGAGCAGCCAATCTGCCTGATACAGTCTGTGTTCCCGCAGAAGTGGTGGTGGAGTTCCAATCTCAGGTAATACAGAATCTTCATTGAGCGGAATATATGCGGAATAAAAGACACGCTTCAGATCAAATCCCTGATAGAGCTGCTGCGTGGTCTGCAATAAAGTAAAATCACTTTCACCTGTTGCTCCAATGATCATCTGCGTGCTCTGCCCTGCCGGTGCGAAACTGCGTTTTAACCTGGACATATCATGTGGCGCCAGCTGATATGCCTGATTCCAGGTAAAAGATGAATCCAATACTGCCGAATTCGACTGTGTAGAAATCCTGGGCACATCTGTCCCTTTCTGAAGAGCTGCCCTGCTCTCTAGTTTTCTCTGAAACTGTTGTTTGGAAACATCCGAAAAAATCCCGTCATGCAGAAACTGGTTTCCACGACTTCTTTCCATATATGCAGACTTGCCAAGCGCTACTCTGTGGGCGGCAATGGTATTCTGCACCTTCCCCATCGGATTCAGGATGGTCTGCATGGTCTTGTTCGGCGCCAGCTTACGAAGACCTTCAGAAGTTGGCAGTTCCAGATTCACGCTGACACGGTCTGCAAGATAACCGGCAGCTGCAAGTAATTCATCCGAAGCTCCCGGAATTGTCTTCACATGAATGTATCCGTTGAAATGGTATTTTGTGCGGAGAAGTAACAGCGTCTCGCACATTTTTTCCATGGTATAAGTTGGATTTTTCAAAACACCGGAACTTAGGAAAAGTCCCTCGATATAATTACGTTTATAAAATTCTACAGTAAGATTGCAAATCTCCTCAGGCGTAAAGGTTGCCCTTTTTACATCATTACTCACCCGGTTGATACAGTATTTACAGTTGTAGACGCAGTGGTTGGTCATCAGAATCTTGAGCAGAGAGATGCATCTGCCGTCCGCTGCAAAGCTGTGACAAATTCCGCAAGAAACGGTACTGCCGAGTTCTCCTTTCTGTCCCCGGCGACTGGATCCGCTTGACGTACATGCGACATCATACTTGGCTGCATCGGCAAGAATCTGTAGTTTTTCCTGTGTTGTATAATTATCGTTTGTCAGTTCTGTATTCATATTTTTATTATACAAACATACGTTCGTCATTGCAAGGCTTTTTTTACTTTTGACACTCACACCATTTTATTCATTTATTTTTGCAATTTACCACGGATGCATACGCTTCTGACGCACAAACAGAGTATGTATCGTTTTATTACCATACATACCCTGTTTATGTTAAGAAATACTTTTTATCCATTCTTCATGCAGCTTCGCAACCGATGACATCACGTAATCCGGCTGATGTTCGTATGCTTTTGCTTCTTCTTCAGTTGCCTCGCCGGATAATACCAGCACCGTCTCCACCCCGGCATGATACCCACACAAAATATCGGTATACAGGCGGTCTCCGACGATCAAGGCTTCCTCTTTCCGATAATGGTTCCGCTGCAATGCAAGTTCCACCATAGCAGGCTCCGGTTTGCCAATAAAATATGGCATCCGCTTTACTGCATGTGCAAGCATTTCACAGATGGATCCGCAGTCCGGTACGAATCCGAATTCAATCGGACATACATAGTCCGGATTGGTTGCAAGATAATCGACTTTCTGTGTACTCAGCAGTTTACACGTATCAGACAGTTTTTCATAAGTCAGCTGATTATCATAAGAAACCACAACACAGGCAATTCCTTCATCTTCACAATCCGTTGTCACACGGATCTGATTCTTCTTCAGTTCCCGGATGAAAGAGCGGGTTCCAAGCACATAGATCAGATCCCCTGCATGATGTTTCTTCAGGTAATCAACAGTTGCATAAGATGCTGTCAGAAAATTCGTATAATCCGTATGAATCCCCAGAATCTGAAAAGATTTGATATAATCATCAATACTCTTGGTCGCATTATTTGTGATAAATACAAACTGTCCGCCATTCGTTTTGATATCTTTCAAAAATGCGGCTGCTCCCTCGATCAGCTGGTTCCCCTTGCAGATGGTACCGTCTATATCCAGCAGAAAAAGTTTTTTATTTTCCAGCATATCCTACGCTTCCAATTTTTCTTTGATCTGCACGGCTTTGTCCGGATAATTGGTGATAATTGCAGTTACACCTGCGCGGATCAGCCATTCCATATCCTCTTTTTCATTGACTGTCCAGACGCGGACATTTAAACCACTGTCCAGATATTCTTTTAAGAAATCAGCCATTTTCACGTGATATACCGCAGGATGCAGTCCGTCTACACCTGTTTTTTTCGCATAGTATTCCACATTTAAGATTACATCACTGTATAAATATGCGGTTTCTGCGTCTGGAACGATTTTTTTGATCTGCTGGATGCTGTAGTGATTAAAGGAAGAATAAATCACCTTGTCTTCCATTCCAGATGCTTTGACAAGATCTGCAACCTTCTGTTCGATTTCTGGATACCAGTAAATCCCTGTTTTCAGTTCAATATTGACCTGGATACCGGATGCTTTTACTGCATCCAGTACTTCTTCCAGGGTTGGGATTTTTGATGAGGAATACTCCGGAAATTTGTTTTTCAATACCGTAAGTTCTTTTAATTCGTTTAAGGTATAATCTTTGACCCATCCTGTTTTTTCTGTAACTCTGTTGATCGTTTCATCGTGGATCACAACCGGGATTTCATCCTTTGTAAGCTGGACATCCAGCTCGATTCCATCAGCTCCCTGTGTGATTGCCAGTGCAAATGCTTCCAACGTGTTTTCCGGTGCATATCCACTTGCACCTCTGTGTGCAAATATTTTTGTTTTGCTCAATGTTTACTGCCTCGATTCTTTTTAATTATTTACAGTATTGTAGTCAGTGATCGCTTTGTTGATCGAATCTGACATTTTCTGTACTGCTGTGTCGACATCTTCTTTTCCATTCAGCATGCTTTCGATTTCAGACTCAAC
>CAKRFP010000021.1 GCA_934320645.1 uncultured Bariatricus sp. | reverse complement strand
GTGTAGTTCAATGGTAGAACACCAGCCTTCCAAGCTGGATACGTGGGTTCGATTCCCATCACCCGCTTTTGTTATGTCTTAAAGCAGGAGCCTGGATACTGAATTGGTATCTGGGCTCCTGCGCTGTAGTAAAAATGTACCGGAAAATCCGGTACGCTTTCGCCACTGCTGGACAAATTTTGGACAAATCTTGATTTTTCATCCGTCCCATGCTATACTATCACCCGTTACCAAACCCGAAAAAACCAAGGTCTTATAAGGGTTCCGCCGATTCCCGGCGTAAGGTCATATACTTACAGTATATGCCTTCCGCGGCATTCGTCAGATGTCCATGCAAGCATGGCCGCCAGACTCATTGCTGCGCGAAAATGAGTCGAGTGTTCGTGACCTTCCACTCGTAAAACAAAACTTCTTTTATAATAAGTTTATAGAGTGTTATCTACGTTTACAGAGCCTTGAAAACAGCGTGTTTTCAGGCTTTTTTTGTTTATCATTGTTTATTATCGTTTATGCAGTTTGGTACTTTTTTGGTACTTTCTGGATTGGTATGAAAATACATTATGAATGTGCTAAGAACTATCGAAAACATAAGAAAAGATGTCCTCAATTTTGAGGATATGTTTATTGAAAGCGATATGCCAGACTGCTTTTCGAAAATCTATGAGTCAGAGAATCCAACAGTATCAGCTAGGGAGTTACATGAAAAGCTGCACATTGAAACGCCATTCAAAAAATGGATTGATCGAATGTGCGAATACGGCTTTGAAGAGTTCAAAGACTTTTGGACAAAAATGTCCGAAAGTACAGGCGGTAGACCGTCAACAGAATATGATCTTTCTATTGATATGGCAAAACAGATTTGCATGATTCAGAGATCACCAGAGGGAAAACAGATCCGACAGTATTTCATTGACTTGGAGAAAGCATGGAACACACCAGAACAGATCTTTGCAAGGGCGTTGAAGATGGCTGACAAGACCATTGAATCACTCAAAAAGGATAATGCTGTGCTGATGGAATAACCTCAAAAAACTTCATATTTCAGGATATATAGGAGAAAAACAGAAGCAACAAAAGAATCGGATATAATAAGAATCCAGTTGGCAGAATAGGCTCTGAGAACTTGAAAAAACTAGAAATATCCGAATATATAGCGGAAATGCTTCTGAAGCTGCAAGAAAAATCGGGTATAGCGTAAAGGTAGCTAATAGGATTGCGATCGAAAACTTGTTGAAACCAGTCATATCTGAATATATAGCCATAAGGCAGAAATAAATTAAAGGTTCAGTATAACAAACATGGAGCAAAATCAATGCATATCAGCTACAGAAATTAGACAAACCTACACCTATTGATACTGGAATAAAACATGCTTTATCAAAGCAATAGCAATAAAAAAGACGGGTAGATCATATTCTATCCGTCTTTACTCCTGTCAGATGTCATATATAATTCTAATGATTATTCTGGCAGTTGGTGATTGGTTACTTGCAGTAAATTTTATCATATAAGGTAATGGTTGGTCAAACACTGGATCACTCTCATTTTGTGAAAAGATATATCAATGCTGTAGATTTTCTTGTTCTTCCTGACGCTCTTGCTTTACCACATAAGCGTTACACTCTTTTGCAAAAGCTTCTACGTTAAAAGGAGCTTTTTTCTTTTTGGGAATGATCTTAGGAATAGGTTTTCTTTCCTCTGTGTATATGGTATTGTCTTCAAAGTCGCTTTTATCTGCATAAGGTATATTATCATTATGAGTTTCGGGATCATCTGCAATATCTTGTTCTATTTCTTCGTCAGTTTCCTCTTCAAATTCAAGATAGTGGGATTTTACATATAAGACAGAAAGCTTTTTGACAATAAAGACAATTATGTCAAACGGTATTATCCATAAGACGAAAAATAGCAAATCGTAAATAAGCCATGCACCAGTTGTTACCCTTATGCCGTCCAACTCTGCAAAACGGGAAATAGGCACAAAAATGACAAGCATTATAACGGAAACAATTGGAAAGAGAAAACGAATAATATTAAAATCCTTGTCCCAATGATTCAAAATGTATGTAGCGAAGTCATCAGAAAAGAACCGGAACGAGCTTGTTGAGGATGTTTCTGGTTCGTCTGTGCTTACATATTCATAAGAAGATGGCAGATCATATCCGTAGTCAGTAACCTCTCTGCTCCGCTTTTCTTCTTTTTTCTCTTTATGCTCTTTCCATTTTCTCCGCGTCCATTCGTCAAATTCAGCGTTAAGCTCCCGGCTACGTTCCCGGTTATACTGCCGTTTGGCTTTCTTGTACCGCTTTTTCTGCAGCTTTCTGCGTTTCTTCTCATATTTCCGGTACATCAAAGACCGGATCAGATAATATTCTATTGGTGTCAAAATGTATTCCCCCTTTGGGTTAGTCTTAAATATCCTTAAAGTATTTACTATTCACCTAATGTTATATCTTTCATTTGACCAGTAGCAATCTGCATAATAGCATCTCTAAATCCATCTGCTTTTCCAGTATTATAATCTGTAAAAGGTGTATTTTCTAATAATTTTCTTAATTGTTCCAATTCAATAAGTATGTCGTCATAATTCGGAAATTTATCCAGTTCAAGTGATATTGGTGAAATTAACTGTTCCACATGCTGAATGCAATTATCAATTTCTGTCAACAGCTCATCAACTTCGTGATCCGCTATAGGGCGAAGTTGATAAGAATCTTTTAATGCATCAGCCATAATTGTGTATAAAAGATCCGAAATCAATCTTGATACATATTTTGTTTCGTAATAATTTTCTAATGGCTTATAGTGGAAATTTTTTAATAAATGTTTAGTCAATTTTTATTGTTATGCTTGAGTTTTTGATAAGGATAAGTATTCTTCGAGAATATGTTGTTCATTGCTATCAAAAAAATCTAAGATATAAGAACCTGAGTCCATATATTTTTCAAATAGTTCTCTCTCTTTTTTTGTAAAAGGAATAAAGTTAAAGGGGGCTCCGTTTCCGGCTATAACTTCTTTTGCAAGTTCTATCTGATACGAATGTATATCTTGAAATTTTGTACTTTTATACTTGTCTTTATTCTCAACAATACTTCCATTTTTCCATGTAGTATACAGATTTGTTTTTAAAGCTTTATTTTTAACATTTATTTCTTTCATTTCAATCCATTCTGAAATAAAATTGCTGATTGAATCATTCTTAAAATAAATACATGGTCCATAAGCTTCTTCCCATTCTCCCGGTGCTGTCTGTGAAGGTATAATTTCGCCATTTCTACATTCTCCAAAGGAAATAGAAGCCAGATCGTCTAATTCAAACAATTTGACACACACATCAGAAAGAGTAATTTCTTTTTCTTCTTCTGGCGGATTATTTGTTTTTATGCCTAAAAGAGAATCAACTGAAACATGAAAATAACTTGCAATAGCAACAAGCTGTTGAATGGTGAAACAGTTCGACCCTTCCCTCTTGAAAATTTTAGAAATTCTTGGCTGTGCTATTCCTGCTGCTGCAGCAAGTTCTTCTTGCGTTATATTTCTTTCTTTCATTATTCGCTGTATATTCTCTATCAACGTTGAAATATCATAATCAGTTATACCGTCATAACTTTTTGCTGCGTTAATATCACTTTTCATTATTTCTGTATCCCCTTTAAATATAAAATGTTATTTTCTGATATAATTATATAATATTTGATTATATAGCGCAAGACAAACTATAATGAATTTAGACGAACAGAAAGGGAGGCGATATCAATGTATAAGAGAACAAAAATTGAAGCAGAAGTGCATCCAAGATTTTTGTGCCTTGAAGAGTTTATGAATTATACAGGACTTGGAAGAGGTAGTGCCATGAAATTGGGTAAAGAGATTGGATGTGTCATGAAAGTGGGTAAGCGTGCCTTATATGATACGAGAAAAGCGGATCTGTATTTTGATTCATTGACGGGGGTAAAATAATGCGAAAACAAAACAGAAATAACCGAATATGCACAAATGAAGAGTCCGGCAAGACTGACTTCATTATTGATCCACTGCTGCCAATTGGCAAGGAAAATGCAATCACTACGCAGGAGTTGATGCGGATAAGTGGATGCGGATCATCACGTGAGTTGCGACAAAGAATTGCGTTGGAACGTGAACGCGGAGCCATTATTTGTTCAGGATCAGGGCGTGGATACTGGAAGCCGAAAAACCGGCAGGAAATACAAGAGTTTATAAAAACTATGGACGCAAGGGCATGGAATACGCTGAAAGCGGCTAAAGGTGCAAAGAAAGCACTTAGGACGCCAGAAGGGCAGCAGTCAATAGAAGGAGTTGTTGAAGATGAGTGATGTGAAGTGGATCAAGATTACAACTGACATTTTTGATGATGAAAAAATCCTGCTAATCGAGAGTCTACCGGAATGCGACTCGATCATTGTCATTTGGTTTAAATTACTTTGCCTTGCAGGAAAGATGAATAACTCAGGTGTTTTTATGCTGAACGATTCTATCGCATATACGGATTCCATGCTTGCGACAATTTTTAGGCGAAAGGAAGCAACGGTCAAGCTCGCTCTGGATACTTTTGAACAATTCGGAATGATTCGCATGATAGATGGGGCAGTCACCATTCCAAACTGGGGAAAGCATCAAACATTAGATCAGCTTGAAAAAAGACGAGAATATCAGCGAGAATATATGCGGAATTACAGGGAGAAACAAAAGAAAATAATTGATGAGTCTAACTGTAAAACTAACGGTAAGGCTAATGTTAGTTGCCTAGATAAAGATATAGATATAGAAAAAGAAGATATAAACTCTTGTGTGCATCATGGGATGCAAAAGCGTGTTTATGATGCAAATTTTGAATCATTTTGGAGTACATACCCACGTAAGAAAGAAAAAGCAAAGGCATATCGATGCTACAATGCACGTCTTAATGACGGATTTTCCGGAGATGAATTGTTAATTGCTGCCAACAAGTATGCAGAAGAATGCAGAAAGAGGAAAACTGACGAAAGGTACATAAAATTGGGATCAACATTTTTAGGTGCTAATACCCCGTTTGTAGATTATTTGGATGGAAGGAGTGATGCGGATGAGACAGAGGAATATAGGCGACCGGCAGCAGATTTATATCGGGAATTTATGTCTTGAAGGAGTGATTGATAAGATTTTTATGGTGGATGGAAAGGACGCGAAAGGAGTTATTGAGTCGTATAGCGTGGAAGGATACGGAATTACTCAAGATTTTTGGTATCCAGATGGAACAATGTTGGCTGAGCATGTGGAGCGTAGGAAAAGCCTCAGTCTTATGCCTCCAGAATATGTTTATAAACGTGCGAGGGATTTTGATTGGACGGTTTACCTTGAAGACACAGCACCACAAAAAAGGGTTGCGAATGCATTCGTGACACAATTTGATGATTTCCGAAGACAAGGACGAGGCTTATATATTTTTTCAGAAACAAAGGGAAGCGGCAAAACGTTATTGGCTTGTTGTATTGCAAACGAGATTTTAGCGTGTCGTGATATATCAGTAAAATTTGTGAGCGTCACAGAATATATTGAGTTGATTAAGAGTAAAAATGAGGCAGACAGAGAAGTTGCACGGTCTATTTTGGACTGCGGATTACTAATTCTGGATGATATCGGTGCGGAAGCAGCGGAAAAGGATTGGATCAGAACATCTATATTCAGGCTTGTTGATTACAGGGATAAAAATATGCTTTCAACCATTTACACAAGCAATTACAAAATGGAAGATTTACCCGGTGATGATAGGACATTAAATAGGATTTTAGGACATTCTATACCAGTGCCAATGCCGGAACTTAGTGTCAGAAGCTTGAAAGCCAGAAAGAAAACAGATGAATTTTTAAAGAAAGTCTTAAACGAATCACAGGAAGATGTCTTTATGAAACACTAAAACAGATTTACTGTCCTGCTGCCATCGGTCAAAGTCGACAGCAGGACAACCTCTATGACAATTTTATCATTCATGGAGGTAAGAAACAATGGTTCAGATGCAATTGAAGCAGAAAGGGAAAAACAGAAATTTAGAAATAGCAAAAATACGGACAAAATGGGAAGGTAACATTCTGGTTGCGGATGTCTTTCTAACGTCTGGATATGTAAGTGCCTGGAAACATGTGGCGGGAATAAAACTATGCGCTCGCACTGCAGAAGCTCTGGAAGATTTACTGATTCAGATAGCACAGGCATACATCCCCAGAGATGATCTGATTGTCAGGATCCCGGAAAACGAAGCAGAGGGCGAGCTGTGGTCTTATGAAATATAAAAAATCCGTACAAGCGGAACTATATAGCGAAAGAGGTGAAAGAGTATGCAGTTAATGCAGTGTATTTTAGAGTTTGGCATTTTGGCTGAGTTATTTATCATTATGTGCTTGCTTGCTGTGATTTGGCAGCAGATTTGCGAGAAGAAAGGAGGTATTGATGAGCAGAATTAAAAGAGTCAATGTTCGGTACGGGCAGATAGTATTTGATTTAGATGATATTGACAGGATCATGGAAGAATATTGGAAAATTGTAAGAGCAGTGAAGAAAGCCGAACTTATTTATGAAAAAGATAAGGAAGCAGCCGAAAAACAGTTTAGAGTGGAAGCGGCAAAGCATTTTGAAAATGCATTTGGTAAAGGGAGCTGTTGGAAAGTTTTCGGAACACAGTATCCTAGCTCAACAGGATATGCAGAATTTATCAAGCAGATCACAGCATTGATAAAAAAGTGGAATGTTGTGGATCAAGGAAATGAAATATTAAAAGATTTTCATGGTTATCGATAGGAGTGATAATCATTAACCGCAAAAAGTTAGCGGTAGAAAGGATCAGAAATGGCAGAACGGGATGGTACGATAGTAATAGACACCCAAATAGATACGAAAGGAGTTGATGCCGGAAGCGAAGAAACAGAAGCCTCATTGCGGCGGATGGTAAAAAAGGTAAATGATATCGGTGCAACAGCAAAAGCGGCTTTAAACAAGCAAATAGATGCTTTTGCAAGGTTAAACAGTCAATATGATTCACAGTCTGAAAGAATAGATGCACTGAAAAGGAAAATTGCCGGTTACTCCGATGAATACGGAGAAATGCAATCCAAGATTGATGAAACGGTCAAGAAACTTAATGATCTGGAAATGATGCAAGGTGTCATAAAAGACGCTGTAAAAGATAGTGCAAAACGTGGCACAACATTTGATACCACTCAATATAAGTGGGTTCAAGAAGAAATCGAAAAGCTTACAAAGGAAATAGAGGCAGCAGAACGTGAACAGGACAAGCTATTTGCGACAGGTAAACCTTTTGAGTTAGGATCCAAAGCAAGAGCGGCAAAAGAAGATCTGAAAAAGCTTTCTCAGGAGGAAAGAAAACTTTCTGATATTCAGAATCGGATCAATACCTCTTGTTCCGGGATAACGGAAAGAATCAGCGAATATAACCAAAAAGCAGATCAGGCAAGCAAAAGTACAGACAGGCTTACAAATTCCGGGAACAAAGCGGCAAAGTCATTTGAAAAGACCGGTAAAGCATCAAAAGGGTTAAAAGGTGCGTTTGCCACCTTGCTAAAATACTCTTTCGGTATCCGCAGCCTGTATGTTCTTGTAAACAAACTTCGCAGTGCGCTTGTCGGTGGATTTAAGAACCTTGCACAGTATTCCGGTGAAACAAACGGAAGTATCTCTATGCTTTGGAGTAGCCTTGAACGGTTGAAAAATAGCCTTGCAACAGCCTTTTCACCTATCCTAACTGTAGTAGCACCTATCCTATCGAAATTCATAGATATGTTGTCTACAGCTGCAAGCCATGTAAGTATGTTCTTTTCTTTCTTGTCCGGAAAGAGTACATACACAAGGGCGATTGCGGTACAAAAGAATTATGCTGCAAGTCTAGGCGATACGGCATCGGCAGCGAAAGACGCAGCAGACGCTACAGAAGATGCAGCAAAAGCAGCAGAGGACTATCTTTCTCCGCTCGATGATATCAATAAATTTACGGCAGAGGATTCCTCTTCATCTAAATCACCGTCTAGCGGTAGCGGATCCGGAGGGACCGGTGCAACTGGACCGATGTTCGAGGACGTGGCAATTACGGACATTCCTATACTCGAAAAGTTAAAAGACATTCTCTCACAGATTTTCAAGCCTTTTAAACAGGCGTGGAACCAAGAGGGAAAAGCTACCATAGATGCGGCAAAATTAGCATTTGCCAATCTGAAAAGCCTTGCGTCTGATGTTGGTAAAAGTATGTTGGAAGTCTGGACAAACGGAACAGGCACACAGCTTTTAAGCACTGCATTACAGATCGTACAGGCAATCCTGACCACAATCGGTCGTATAGCCGGAAAGCTCGATGAAGCATGGAATAAAAACAGTGTAGGAACTGCAATTATACAAGCAATTGCGGACATCTTACAAAAGATACTGGATTTCGTAAACCGTATCGCATGGGCAACAGCTGATTGGGCAGCAAAGCTTGACTTCTATCCTCTTCTGGATTCCATCCGGAAGTTGTTGGAGTCAATCAGTCCGCTTGTGGATAAGATAGGGAATTTCCTCGGTAATGTATATGAAAAAATCATACTTCCATGTTTAACGTGGCTTATCGAAACCGGATTGCCGACAGTAATAGAATGGCTCGGAAAATTCTTTGATTTTCTTTCAGAACATCAATGGATTATTGATTTGTTGGGTGCGACTCTTATCGGTGTATTTGCAGCATCAAAAATAGTTCCAAAGGTTAGAGATATTCAGGGTGCAATCGAGCTTTTAATGACTGTTATCGGTGATAAAGGTCTTGTCGGACTGCTTGGTGGTAAATTGGCACTTGCTATAGTTGCAATCATAGCAATCTTGGTTCTTCTGGTTACTCATTGGGATGAAGTAAAGAAAACAATGAGTGACATTAAAGACTGGATCAGAGATGCATTTGTACGTGATTGGACGGAAGAATTTGGAGTTATTGGCAAATTTCTTAATGCATGGTTCGCAAATATAAAAAATCTCTGGGACGGAATAAAGAAAGTATTTAACGGAATCATCACATTTATAAAGGGTGTCTTTACGGGAAATTGGAAACAGGCATGGGAAGGTGTAAAACAGATATTTGCAGGAGTGTGGGGAACATTTGAAGCAATTGTAAAAGCTCCAATCAATGCGATTATAGCTTTCATAAATAGCTTTTTGTATGCAATTCAGGTCATGCAAAATTCATTTGCAAACGCCCTGAACTCCATGAGTATTAGCCTACCACACTGGCTTGAAAAACTAACCGGTTTTAGTTCAGTTGGCTTCAATGTAGGATACTGGTCAGCACCAAACATCCCATACCTCGCACAAGGAGCCGTTATCCCACCGAATAAAGAGTTTATGGCAGTCCTTGGAGATCAGAAGAGCGGTAACAACATTGAAGCACCGGAAAGCCTGATACGCCGGATCGTAAGAGAAGAAAGCGGAAATGGAAACGGTGGAACCTATAATTTTACGGCACAGATCAACCGCAGAACATTATTCAGGGAAGTTATAGAAGAAGCCAAAGTACAAAAAATAGTAACTGGCAGAAACCCGTTCGAGACGGTTTAAAAGGAGCGAAAAAATGACAGTACGAGAAACCTACATGAAAGATTATCTAATTACAGATCGTAGAAAAAAAGAGTTGGTACAGTTTTGCAGAAATGCAGATTGCGAAGAGCTTGTTATGATATTACATGCTGCAATACAGTCTAATCCAGGCTTGGCAAGTAAATTATTTATAACTCTTACCGAAGGATGCGGATATGATAAGATAGGCACATTTGCCTCTGTTCCAGCTCGAAAAACGGATTATCAGGCATATTTACGAAAAGCATTGAAAATACTGGATGATATGTTATTGCTAAAGAATATGCCGGCTGATTTCCCGGCTGAAAAAATATAGCAAAATGAATTTTCAGAAATAATACGATACAATGGTTGCCTTGTCTGCTGCCATCATGGTAAGATACAGACAGGGAAACCAAAGCCAGGCGGCTACCCTCTGTTACGGAGGGATAAAAAAGCACCCTCCAGACGAAAGAAAGGAGGGCGATACGATGGTTACATATTCTGATCTGATTCAGTTTAGTATATTCATTGTTGCCCTTGTAGGTCTTTGCTATGAGATTTTCAAGGGTAAAAGAAAATAGCCGCCATTACTGCGAATAATGACGGCTGTTGCATAATAGCTTAACATTATAATCGGGTAGCCGCTTGCGGTTTCCCTCTTTGTGTCTTAAATATAGCATATCTGGCAGCAGGACGCAAGGGGTGAACGAAATGTTTGCCAGTGTTCAAGTCTATATAAATAATTAGAATCTGACTATTTTTCAGAATCACGAGCTATTCTTTCATCTACAGCTTTTTTAATATATCCGTTGACTGATTCACCGGCTGCTTGTGCTGCTTCTGCGATAATTTCTTTTTGTCCTTTAGGAAATGTAACGTTTATCCTGTCATAATTGTTTTTAACATATTTATTTACGGCTTTCTGCTGTGCTTTACTTACTTTTGCTTCTTCTGGCATTCACGCACCTTCTTTCAAAAAAATAGTTCACTTTTTCCACTCTACTACAATTATAAGGTGAAAATCTATTGATGTAAATATAAAAAACAAACAAATATATTGGTGCAAATATATACAATATGTCAATAGACTATTGGTGTAAATAGATATATAATATAGTCATCAAAGGAAAACATAACAGCAAAGGGTGAAAACGAAGTGGCGAAAGCGTACCGGAGACACCAGTATAACGCCGGGCAAGGGTAAGGGGATAATGAGATGGTCAAGATACCTTAGATAGCTTTAAGACCTGCCGGGACTGTTGTAAGCCTTGAGAAAGGAGTACAGAGGTTATGAAGTATGATCTGAAGAAAATCATGTTGAATTCATGGAAAAATTACCGCCGGTACAATATCAGCTTTGCAGAGGCACTTCACAGAGCATGGTTATCTGCTAAAGCAGAGGAAATCAATGCAGAGCGTATTAAACGAAGCAAAGAGGCAGCAGACGTGACCGAGGATACAAATACTTGGGTTGGATGGAAAAAGCTCGGATATGAGGTGATACACGGATCTAAAGCACTGTTTGGCTGTTCACTGATATGGGGTTCCAAAGGAGATGGCGCAAGTTACAATGCAAGTTTCTTTGGCAGATCGCAGGTACAGGCGGTTGGATAGGATAGAGGATGGTGAGAAAATGAAAAATCTAATCAGTGAAAAATGGTTAAGTTTTGTTAAAGAAATTTGACATATAGAGAGGTCAAACGATATGGCAAAAGTGAAAGAAACTATCCACGATGATGAAGAGCTTATATCATTCTATCAAGAACAGGTTATACGGGTAGTAAGGAAATGTAAAACGGTTAGATGGTTAAAGCTTATATATACTTATGTGAGCGAAATTGTAAATAATGAGGGTGAAAAAAGACATGGATAGAAAAGAAGATCTGATACAAATGCTTGAAAAGATACAGAATCCAAGCCACCTTGCTATGGTGTATGGATTTGTAAAAAGAATGTACTTAGAAGAACAAAAAGAGAGGGAAAAGAGACATGAATAAAAAACAACAGACAATAAATCCAGAGGCAGCAGTAGAAATGATTATCAAAATGCAAGACCGGCAGATAAACGCTATAGAGATCTTATCAGGACTTATTCTTCAGTTTGAGCAGATCAATTATGTATTACATAAAATTGATGAGGCAACCTGTGAAACAGGTAAAGGTGTTGATGATGCCTGGAACATGCTGAAAAACCGGGAGGGAATCTGGCAGGGGGCAAACATTGTGCAAACTTATATGTCATCATTTGAAAAGAATATAGCGGATGTAATTGAGCTGATCGATACAGAGGATATCACCGGCTGTATCCCAGCAGAAAAGACCGACAGAGCATAGAAGAACCTTTGAAAACCTTTGATTTTTCGATATATAGGAATTGTTTAGAAGTGGAAAAAATAAGTAAATAACCCATAAAAACCTAACATATAGCCATATATAGCGAAAAATTTCATCACAAAGGGAAAATAAATGCCCCACAGTGCGGCAACACCACGGGGCAAAACAGAAATAACCCAATACACACACTGTATAGAGTCAATATGATTATACCTGTCATATTGACTCATTGCAATATTTGAATTTTATGTTCAGGAGGAGTTAATATGGCAACAGATAAGAGAGGACGAAAACTCCCGAAAGGCATTCAGCAGAGATATGAAGGGTATGAGGGGCGTTTTATGTATAAAGGCAAACGTTATCTTGTACACGGAAAAACTATTACGGAAACGCAAAAATATATGACAGAGCTTAAATATAAGCTGGATCATGGACTTTACGTTCCAAAAGAAAAAATTACACTGATAGAATGGTATGGAACTTGGTTGGAAGAATATAAGAAAAACCGGGTGAAAATCGGAACATATATCAGCTATGAAAAGTATTATAAAAGTACAATAAATGATCGGTTAGGAAACAAAGAGTTATCGGAGATTCGAGGGGAACACATTCAGAAATTATATAATGATATGGTAAAAGAAGGATATGCTATTTCAAGTATTAAGATCGTATCAGCCATTTTAAACGGCTGTTTTCAACAAGCTATGAAGAATGGCTTGATAGAAAGAAATCCCGTTAAATTGGCTGAATTGCCTCGCCAAACAGGAGCAAAGAAAGGTCGAACGGCTATGACGAAAGAGCGACAGGATTTATTTATGAAATATGCAGAAGAAAGCTATTTATACCACTTTTTTTCTGTAATGCTTCGGACTGGTATGCGAAAAGGTGAAATGCAAGGTCTTAAATATTCTGACATAGATAAGAAACAAAATGTAATTCATGTTCGGAGAACTTTAAAATACATCGAGGGAAAAGGATATTTTGAGGATACACCAAAGACAAGAACTTCTACCAGAGACATTCCGCTGACTGCTGCCATTACGGAACATATAGAGGCTCAGCGGAAATATTGGGGATTTAAGGTTGTGAGAATGGATCAGTATTTATTTTGCAATGAAAATGGTGATCCAATCAGCCGGGAACGGATTCAAGGTGAAATTGACAGAATCATAAAGAGAATAAAAAGTGACGGATATGATTTCCCGCGGATCACAAGTCATGTATTCCGGCATACTTTTGCAACAAGAGCAATTGAAGCAGGGATGCCACCGCAGGTACTTAAAACCATTTTGGGACACAGTTCTTTAGCAATGACAATGGATTTATACAGTCATGTTTTGCCAGACACTAAAGCAGAAGAAATGCAGAAGATAGCAAATGTATTTTAGAGGGAGTGACATCCCTCTATTTTTATTGTCTTTTGCCAGAGTTGTAAGCGTTTATATCGGTAAGATTGTAAGGCTGTTTTGGCGATTTGGTACTTTTTTGGTACTTACCTTGATTTTTCATCCCCACCATGCTATACTAACACCCGTTACCAAACCCGAAAAACAAGGTCTTACAAGGGTTTCGCCGATTCCCGGCGTAAAATGAGTCGAGTGTTCGTGACCTTCCACTCGTAAAACAAAACTAGAGGAGAGAATTTCATATGAAGAACAAGAATGTAGCATTTATGACCCAGGCAGCGATGATCGCTGCAATCTACGTGGTGCTGACTTATGTATTTGCACCATTTTCATTCGGAGAAGTACAGATCCGTATTGCAGAAGCACTTACGATCCTTCCGGTATTTACACCGGCTGCAATCCCTGGACTTTTCGTTGGATGTATTGTTGGAAATATTCTCGGAGGAGCAATTCTGCCGGATATTATTTTCGGAAGCATTGCAACCCTGATCGGAGCAGTGTTTACGTATCAGCTTCGCAACAAGAACCGTTTCCTTGCACCGTTACCACCGATCATTTCAAATACAGTGATCGTTCCGTTCGTACTTCGTTATGGATACGGAGTAGCACTTCCGATTCCATTTATGATGCTGACAGTTGGTGTCGGAGAAGTTGTCGGATGTGGTGTGCTTGGATTAGTCCTTTATACTGCATTGAATCGTTATAGAAATGTAATTTTTAAAACAGCATAAGAGAATGTAAAAATGCGGACAGACTGAAGAGGTATTCAGCCTGTCCATTTTTTATATCTGTATCGTGTATACAATCGTAGAATATTACAAATTTGAGCAGAGATATATTTATGGAAAAGCATATGTGAATCCCTTATAATATAAAAAGAGAAACTATAACCAGATGAGAGATTGATCGAAAAGGAAAAGAGAGGACTATGAGATATACAGTTGTTGTTGCCGACGATGAGGAAGAAATCCGAAGAAGTGTTATCCGCAGGGTAAGATGGGAAGAGATTGGTTTTGAAGTAGTCGGGGAAGCTGAAAATGGTGCAGACGCGCTGGAACTGGTTGAAAAGCTGGAACCAGATCTGCTCCTTACCGATATCAAGATGCCATTTTTATCGGGGATTGAGCTGGCACGGGCGGTCAGGGAAGTTCGTCCGATGGTACAGATCGCATTTTTAAGTGGATTTGATGATTTTACCTATGCGCAGCAGGCAATTCAATACAATATTGTAAGCTATATGCTGAAGCCGATTTCAGCAAAGGAGATCGAGGCGGAACTGATAAAGATTAAAAAAGCCATGGATCAGCGTGTGGAAGAATTTACAAAAGAAAGAAAAGAGAAGCTGGACAGCCGCAAGACGGAATTTCTTATTCCGCTTTTGCTCGACAGCTTTCAGAATGAACGGGTGTCCGAAGAGACACTTCTTGAGCGGGCAGAGGCATGTGAGCTGATCCGTAATCCAAAGCCGGATAATATGCAGTACGTGGTGCTTGTAACCGGAATCCGTGATGCAAATGGAAAGGATCAGACAAGCTATAGCAGTGTAAATGCAGTTGATATGATCCTGAAAAAATATGTTCATTATATAAGCTGCCATCTGGAAGGAAGAGTGGTATCGCTGATCGCGACGACTCCGGGAGGCATGGGTAAGTATTTACATATTATTGTAGAAGAAATTGTCCAGAGTGTAGAGCGTATTATGGGATTTTGCTGCCAGGTCGGGGTAAGCAGGAGCGTAAGTATGCTCGGTAAATGCAGAGAAAGCTATCTGGATGCAATGAATGCACTCAGTTATTCCAGAAAGGATAAGAGCAGTGTCTATTTCATTTCCGATGCCGAGCAGGGAGACGGACTGGAACAGGGGGAAATCCAGGGAATTACAGCAAAGGTGGAATCCTTTTTACGTGGAGGGACGGCAGAGGATCTGGAGATTTATCTGGATGACCTGGAGAAGAAGCTGCGAAATGGAGGAAAGAATACATTGGTACTTAGTACCATACTTCTGACCGAGATCGGGGCAGCGGTATATAAGGTCATTTATATGGCAATCGGGGAATGTGGCATGGAAGTTCTCCAGAAAAAATATTCTATGCAGCAGCTGCGGGAAATGGAACGTATGGCAGAGAATTTCCAGACCATAAAAAGTCTGTGTATGGAGGCAAAAAGTATGCTTATGGATCAGAGAAAGAAAAGCAGTGAGGTTATCTGCGAACAGGCAGTACAGATCATACAGGATCGTTATGCCCAGCAGGATCTGTCTGTTATGATCATCAGTGACGAGATCGGGGTGTCGCCGAATTATCTCAGCAGTCTGATAAAAAAGACGACAGGCAGTTCACTGGTTGAGATCCTGACGAAAAAACGAATTGAAAAGGCAATGGAGCTTCTGCAGTGTACCGGTATGAAGATCGGTGAGATCTCAGAGCTGTGTGGCTATAAGGATCAGTATTATTTCAGTCACTGCTTCAAAAAGCTGACGGGAGTATCACCGAACAAATACAGGAGGGAACATGAACAGACGTAAAAAAGAAGCAGATCAGTATAAGGGATGGAATATATCTATTTCCGGTGTGTTTATTGCAATGGTAATGGGAATCGTCCTGATTTCGGTAGTGGCTGCAACGCTTATTTTTGTTCAGATTTACCGGAATGCAATGGAGCAAAGCGCAGTGACGAGCAGTTCCCAGAGCTGTGAACAGGTACAGAATACGGTTGAGAATTATACACAGGATATGCGGATCATATTGGAACGGATCGTGGCGAGAATGCGTCATGAGAATAATTATTCTGAGGAATATATCCAGAATCTGGTAAATATCCGTTCCGATGTAGTAGCGGTAACGATCTGTGGCGAAGATGGGGAGCTTCTGCGTTACTGGAACAGAGGGCAGAAGCTGAAAGAGAATTATCGCATTGTTCAGAGTACCGAAATGGAAGATGACGATGGCAGGCTACATATAACCAAACCATATGTGGAATCTTTGTTTGAGGGATATTATCCATGGGTTGTAACCGTTTACCAAAAGATTCAGAAAGAAGACGGAACCAGTATACAGGTAAATATTGACATCCGTTTTTCTGACATTGCCAATTATGTTGATGATGTAGGAATCGGGCAGCACGGCTATGCCTATATTGCGGACAAAAAAGGCAATCTGATCTATCATCCACAGCAGCAGCTCATTTATTCCGGGTTAAAAGAAGAGAAGGGAATGGATTTAAAAGAAGGGACACATATTCAGGAACAGGTGATCTATACTGTGAAAAATCTCGAGAACTGTGACTGGAAAATTGTAGGTGTCTGCTATGTAGATGAAATGATTACGGAGAAGGTAAGCAGTGCGGTATCCAGACTTCTGATCGTTCTGTGTCTGGTTATGGGAGCAGTATTTCTTCTTGGATGGGCATTTTCAGAACTGTTCTCAGCACCGGTAAGGCAGCTTGCCGATGATATGCACCGGTTTGAAAAAAATGCGGAAAATTTTGTATTTGAGCCGATGGCAGGAACTACAGAGATCACGACTTTATCCAACTCATTTGAACACATGGTTGTGAAGATCCAGAAGCTGATGGAGCAGGTCAGACAGGAAGAAATCACACTGCGGAAAACAGAGCTGAAAGCGCTTCAGGCGCAGATCAATCCACATTTCCTGTATAATACACTGGATGCGATTGCATGGATGTGTGAAGACGGGAAAAATGAAGATGCAGAAGAGATGGTTACGGCACTTGCAAGGCTGTTCCGTATCAGTATCAGTAAAGGGCATGAGCTGATTCCGATCGAAAAAGAAGTGGAACATGCAAAGAGTTATCTGAAGATTGAAAATTATCGGTATAAGAACAAATTTACCTATTCATTTGAGGTGGAAGAGTCGTGTCTTTCGTATCTTTGTAACAAAATTACTTTGCAGCCAATTATCGAGAATGCAATTTATCATGGTGTAAAGCAGATGATCGATGAGGGTGAGATCTGGATCCGTATTTTTGAGGACGGAGAAGATATTATTTTCCAGGTGGAGGATAACGGAATCGGTATGACGGAAGAACAGTGCCGGGAGATTCTGCGCAAAGAGCCGGGAGACCGTACCGGAATCGGAATCAAGAATGTAAATGACCGGATCAAGATTTATTTTGGAAGCAATTATGGACTGAATATCACAAGTGAGCTGGATGAAGGGACCTGTGTGACGATCCGTATGCCGAAGGTCAGGGAGGAAGAATATGAGAAAAAGTAGAAGAAAACCATTTATTGCAATTGGTGCAGGTGTGATCCTACTTGCAATTCTGTTTTTTGTCCTGACAGGTGACGGACTCTGGGAAGGAAGAGAAGGCAGTACAAATAGTGTCATCGAGAAGAAAAAAGTAGTATTTCTGACAAAATCCATGGATTCTTCTTTCTGGCAGTCCGCATATGCGGGAGCCGGTGCGGCAAGTGCGGAATATAATCTGGATCTGGTGTGCGAAGGACCGGATGGAGACGGTGAGGAAGATTATGAGGCGCAGAATGAAATGATAGACCGGGCAATCCGGGAACAGGTAGATGCACTTCTGTTTTCTGCCATTGATTTTGAAAAGAATGCGGAAGCAATCGACCGCGCGGCAAAGGCAGGAATCAGGATTGTGGTTGTGGACAGTCCGGTAAACAGTGAGGCTGTGGAATGCTATATTGGTACAGACAATTATGAAGCCGGATGTATGGCAGGAGAAGAAGTGCTTGGTAATCCGGCGGAAAATCTGAATATCGGAATCGTAAATTTTGATAAGAGTACGGAGAACGGGCAGCTTCGTGAAGAGGGATTCCGGGATACGGTTCTTAAGGATGACCGGGCAAATATTACGGCGTCCATCAATGTAAAGTCTACGATCACAGATGCAAGAGAGGGCACCGAGAGGATGTTGATTGACAATCCGCAGATCAATGTGATCGTGACATTTAATGAATGGACAACGCTTGGAGTCGGTGATGCGGTAGAAGCGCTTGAAGCCGGAGAGCGGACGCAGGTTGTTGCGTTTGACAGTAACGTAAAATCCATTGGAATGCTGGAAAAAGGAAATGTAGATGCACTGATCGTCCAGAACCCATATGCGATGGGATACCTGGGGATTGAGCAGATCAATACACTACTGAATGAACAGAAGCCGGAAAAGAAGGAGACGGCAACCAGCAGTATTCTGGTGACAAGAGAAAATATGTATGATGATAAGAGCCAGAAGGCGTTATTTTCATTTGAAGAAAAGTAGCGCGTAAATGTTGAAATTCACAAACCC
Organism: uncultured Bariatricus sp.; assembly: GCA_934320645.1. Lineage (GTDB taxonomy): Bacteria > Bacillota > Clostridia > Lachnospirales > Lachnospiraceae > Allocoprococcus. The sequence goes on along the minus strand of CAKRFP010000021.1, from coordinate 28,273 downwards.
CTCGTAGTTTTTTACATGGGTATTTTATCCTCTCCTTGTTATACTTGAATCATCAAGTAAACGTTATACAAGGAGGAACGAAATTATGAAAAGAAGAATTGTAGCAGCGATGCTCGCGGGTGTGATGGCACTGGGAATGCTTGCAGGATGCGGGGGCTCCGGCAAGAGTGATGGTGGAAGCAGTGATAAGAAATCTTCAGACGCTAATATCGCAGTATTCTATTATACCTATTCTGATACTTACATTGCATCTGTCCGTACAGCACTCGATGCAAAACTTGACGAGATGGGCGTTGAATATCAGGACTATGATGGAAACAGTAACCAGACAACACAGAACGAACAGATTGATACAGCAATCCAGACAGGTGCTACAGCACTGATCGTCAACATCGTTACATCCGGTTCTGTAGATGCTTCTTCACAGATTGTTGAAAAAGCAGAAGCAGCAGGAATCCCGGTTATCTTCTTCAACCGTGCGATCGAAGATGACAAGACAGAAGGCGATGTACTTGGAAGCTATGACAAGTGTGCATTTGTAGGAACAGACGCTCCGGAAGCAGGACATATGCAGGGCGAAATGATTGGTAATTATGTGGTAGAACATTTTGACGAAATGGATCTTAACGGAGATGGAAAGATCTCTTACGCAATGTTCATGGGACAGCTCGGAAATGCAGAAGCTATTTACCGTACACAGTTTGCTGTAGAAGATGCAGATAAGATCATCACAGACGCTGGCAAACCGGCACTGGAATACTTTGATGCTTCTAACAGTGACAAATATCAGGTTGACCAGGATGGTAACTGGAGCGCAACAGCAGCAAACAACTATATGACAACCAACCTTTCCCAGTACAACGAAGGAAGCAATAACATGATCGAGCTTGTTATCTGCAACAACGACGGTATGGCAGAAGGCGCAATCTCTGCTCTGAATGATAAGGGATACAACCTTGGAACAGGCAAAGACGGAAAGATGATTCCGGTATTTGGTGTTGATGCTACAGATGCAGCAAAACAGCTGATCGGAGATGGCAAGATGACAGCAACTGTTAAACAGGATGCAGATGGTATGGCAGCTTGTATCGCAGACCTTGCTAAGAATGCAGCAGATGGAAAAGATCTGATGGATGGAACAGATTCTTACAATATTTCTGATAAAGTAAGCAACAAGATCTTCATTCCTTACCAGGAATACTCAGGAAAATAAAAATGTAAAAAATAAAGGTGGCGGCCAGGTGGTTGGCCAGCCACCTTTTCTAAAGTTGTGACGCAGCCGGATGGAACTGCATAGTGGCAGGTTTGAAAGGTATGCGAGATTAGAAGATGAGAGACAGGAGGACAGCTATGAAACAGGATGTTTTACTGCAGATGACGGATATCTGTAAAGAATTTCCGGGCGTAAAAGCATTAGATCATGTGTCCCTGACAGTTAAAGCAGGCACTGTCCATGCACTGATGGGTGAAAATGGAGCCGGAAAGTCAACACTGATGAAATGCCTTTTCGGAATTTATGACAAAGACAGTGGCAAGATTGAGCTGGAGGGAAAAGAGATTAATTTCAAGAATTCGAAAGAAGCTCTTGAAAATGGAGTTGCAATGGTTCACCAGGAACTGAACCAGGCGCTCAAAAGAAACGTCATGGATAATCTCTGGCTCGGACGTTACCCGAAAGTGGGCGGCGTCATGGTAAATGAGAAAAAAATCTATGACGACACAAAAAAAGTATTTGAAGAATTGAAAATTGATGTAGATCCGAAAAGGATCATGAGTACGATGCCGGTATCACAGAGACAGATGGTAGAGATTGCAAAAGCAGTATCTGTGAATGCAAAAGTCATCGTATTTGATGAGCCGACTTCTTCCCTTACAGAGCAGGAAGTAGAGCATCTGTTTGATATCATTGAGATGCTGAAAAAGAGAGGATGCGGAATCATTTACATTTCACATAAAATGGCAGAGATCAAACGGATTTCAGATGAGATCACGATCATGCGTGACGGAACCTGGGTAGCAACCGAGAAAGCAGATGATCTGGAGATGGACGATATCATCCGCCTGATGGTTGGACGTGAGCTTACCAATCAGTTCCCGCCAAAGACAAATAAACCGGGCAATGTAGCGCTTGAAGTGGAACACCTTTCCGGAATGTATTCGATCCTGAATGATGTTTCCTTTAAAGCAAGAAAAGGAGAAATTCTTGGAATTGCCGGACTTGACGGAAGTGGACGTACAGAAACTCTGGAGACAATTTTTGGAATTGCAACCAGGAAATCAGGAACGATAAAACTTGACGGAAAACAAGTCAGCAATAAGAATGCACAGGATTCGATCAAGAACGGATTTGCACTTCTGACAGAAGAGAGAAGAGCAACCGGTATCTTTGGCATCCTGAACATTCGTGAAAATACCGTTATCTCCAGCTTAAAGAGACACAAAAAAGGATTTTATCTGAGTGAAAAATCCATGAAAGAAGATACGCAGAAATATATTGATGCGCTGCGGACAAAGACACCGTCGCAGGAGACAAAGATCCGTGCACTTTCCGGTGGAAACCAGCAGAAGGTTATCCTTGGAAGATGGCTTCTTACCGATCCGGAAGTACTGCTTCTGGATGAGCCGACAAGAGGAATCGATGTCGGTGCAAAGTATGAGATCTATCAGCTCATCATCGATCTTGCGAACCGCGGCAAAGTAGTTATTGTAGTTTCTTCAGAAATGCCGGAGCTTCTCGGAATCTGTGACCGTATCATGGTTATGTCCGGTGGAAGACTTGCCGGAGAGATTGACGCAGAAGAGGCAACACAGGAACTGATCATGACTTACGCAGCAAAGTATGTGTAATTTTCAAACAAAAAGAAGGAGGCTTCCCAGATGAAAGCATTTGCAAATATAAAATCACGCTATGCAGAATACAAAGCACTGGATTCCGCAGATAAAGCAAAAGCGTGGAAAGAAGGACTTATCAATAATGCGATTTATCTTCTGATCATTATCGCAGTTATTTACACTTACACACAGAACAGCAGATTCCTGAGCGTGGCATCTATTGTTAACATTATCTCGCTGTCTGCAGCGAACATTCCGATCGCATGTGGTATTGCAGGAACGATCGTACTTACCGGTACAGACCTTTCAGCCGGACGTGTTGTAGGTCTTACAGCATGTATTTCTGCATCACTTTTGCAGTCAGTAACTTATGCAACCAAAATTTTCCCGGATCTTCCGGTTCTTCCGATACCACTGGTTATTCTGATCGTAATCGTAGTCGGAGGTATTGTTGGATGGGTAAATGGATTCTTCGTAGCGAAATTCCACTTACATCCATTCATTGTAACACTGGCAACACAGCTGATCGTATACGGAATTCTTCTGATGTACATTATGCTGAACGGTAACAACGGACAGCCACTTTCCGGACTGGACAAATCCTTCAAGGATTTTGTAACAGGAAGTTTCTTAAAGATCCGTGGCGTTCCGATCCCGAACTATGTATGGTACGCTTGTGTCGTAGTTGTATTCATGTGGTTCATGTGGAATAAGACAACATTTGGAAAGAATATGTTTGCAGTTGGTTCCAACCCGGAAGCTGCCAATGTATCTGGTGTAAATGTTATGAGAACAACCATTCTGGTACATACACTTGCAGGATGTATGTATGGTATCACTGGATTCATTGAATCTGCACGTATCGGTTCCAACCAGGCAAATACAGGTCTGAACTACGAGTGTGATGCGATTGCTGCCTGTGTAATCGGTGGTGTATCTTTTGTAGGTGGTACCGGTAAGATCAGCGGCGTTGTTTTAGGGGTGTTCATTCTGAGAATCATCTTCGTTGCACTGCAGTTCCTGGCAGTAAGCCAGAATATGCAGTATGTGATCAAAGGTCTGATTATTCTGATCGCATGTGCAATTGATATGAGAAAATATCTGGTAAGAAAATAAAAAGAAAAGGCTGGGAAATGTTATGGACGAGAATAAGATGCCGGAGAATGACGGATGGAAGAAAAATGCAAGACTGGCGATTTATGCAATGGCCGGGTTTTATCTGCTGACACTGGCATACCAGATGTTCAGGGCGATTTCCACAAGTCATGGCAATGAGCAGCTGATTATGATCGTGGCGACGATTCTGTTTCTGATCGTAGGCGTTGGGTTGATCGGGTTTGGACTGATCGTGGGATATCGCAATATAAAAGCAGATCGTGCAGAGCACAGAGAAGACGAAAAGTAGAAATTATAAATATTACCTCACAAGAGAAAACTTCCGGTAAAGTAAAATTTGCCGGGAGTTTTCTTGCGTATACAATAAGCCAGGTGTAGTTTGTGTTTGCACAAGGATCTGTATTTTGCAAAAGTATTTGTAGATCATTCCATCCCCACATTTCCCAATCTCAAAAAATTCTTAAGAAAGTCCCGCCCTATCTCTTAAAAAATCTCTGTTAATCTTGTATAGTATAGAGGAGGTGAAAAAAAGATGGCAAAAATATTAGTATGTGATGATGATAAAGACATTGTAGAAGCAATAGATATTTACCTGACGCAGGAAGGATACGAAGTCCTGAAGGCGTATGATGGCGACGAAGCGATCAAGGTATTGAAAAGTAATGAAGTTGATCTTCTGATCATGGATGTGATGATGCCGCGGTTGGACGGAATCCGGGCGACACTCAAGATCCGGGAAAACATGAGCCTCCCGATCATTATTTTATCCGCCAAATCAGAGGATGCGGACAAGATTTTAGGACTGAATATCGGTGCAGATGATTACATGACCAAACCGTTCAATCCGTTGGAGCTGGTAGCAAGGGTAAAATCCCAGCTCAGACGTTACACCCAGCTTGGAAGTACGGCGAGATCTGACAACCAGAGTGAGTTCCGGACCGGGGGACTTGTGATCAGGGATGATCTGAAAGAAGTAACTGTGGATGGCGAAAAAGTGAAGCTGACACCGATTGAATACAATATATTACTGTTACTCGTTAAAAATCAGGGGAAGGTGTTCTCTATCAATCAGATTTACGAAAATATCTGGAATGAAGAAGCAATCGGAGCGGACAATACCGTTGCCGTACATATCCGCCATATCCGGGAGAAAATCGAAATCAATCCGAAAGAGCCACGTTACCTGAAGGTAGTATGGGGTGTCGGATATAAGGTAGAGAAGATCGGTTAGGAGGTCTTATGAATAACAAATGGTATCAGAGCGCACCATGTAAAGGAATCCTGATCGTACTGGAGCATATTTTAGCGGTGGTGATGATCACATGTCTGGTTTTTACATTCAGTTATCCGGGCGATGATCTGGCAGGAATCCTGTTTGAAAAGCCACATAAGAAGTATGATCAGTCAAAAGGATTTACCGACAAGCTGATGAGTGCTGCAAATGATATTACGGCTGCGGAAGGATACGACAGCAATTTTGAAACAGAAGGAAAATATGATGAAAACAGAATTGTAGATCTGAAAGAATATGATTCAGATCGTAAGATTTCAAATGAAAATGTAAATGGGCTTGCATACCGTCTTGGTGATCTTGTGAATTACTGGGAAAACGATCAGGAGATGTACTACGCAGACGGGACCAAGATGGCAGAGGGAGACAATGATGATGAGATCATCGTCTGCCAGAAGGATGACGGAACCTACCATTATTATTATGAAAAAGAATTTCGTCGAGAATTTAAAAACGGGAACCTTCAGTTTGGTAATATGGATGAGGCAAAAGATGAATATTCACTGGAAAGCACCGGAGAAGTGATCGATTCTCTGATCAATGAATGGATTGAGAGTTCCGCAAGTATTTACCGCAATATTCTGGACAGTGAAAATCGCCAGGTCTACACAAAGTGCTGGCGGTATGACGGAGAAAAAGTTTCCGAAAACTGTGTACCGGTGGGCGCGAAGAATCTTCTGGAAGTTGTGAACAAGGATTCCAGATGGAACGGCAAGTTAAGTGATGCGATGTCCATGCTTGGAAATACTGTGGACAGTGTACGGGATGAATTTTTGACGTGGCAGTATGTAACGGAAGAATATAAAGAAGGTAATACCAATCTTGCATATATGATTGTAGATCTGGACAATAAAAAAGTTTATACCAACCGTCTTGCATATCAGAGATTTGATGAATGGGAAAAGAATCTGGAAAGTATGAAAAAGCTGGGAGTGTATGCGGTTGCCACACCAAAGCTTACTGAGTACCGGAGTAATATTGATATGGACGGATCACAGTGGAAATCACTGATCGGTGGCAATATGTGGACAGATAATTATGAATGCGTGTTCGCGGTAGATACTTCCTATTCGATCCAGGATGACTTTTATCAGGAGAGCAAGATTTATCAGGAGTATGCACCGCAGGTAAGATTTACCTTCTGGATTGCGATTGCAACCGGATTTGCAATGTTTGTAATTCTGGCATGGCTGACAATTGTTGCAGGCAGATCAAACCGGGAAGAAGGCATTGTGTTAAATCGGGTCGACAAAATGAAGACAGAAATCTTTATTCTTTTGTCAGCTGCAGTTATGGTGGCATGTGTTTATGTGGAAATCTGTTTTGGTTATAGTCTGCTGAACGGAGTCCGGTTTAGCGGAGATGGTTTCAGTGACATATCGGTACTGATTTTTGCAGGGATTGTTGCGGTAAGCCTTTGCATGACAGGACTTACTTTATGGCTTGGAATGGTAAGAAGGATCAAGGCAAAGACTTTGTGGAAGAACAGTATTTTATGTCTGATCATCAAATACGTCCGGATTGGGATCCGGCATCTGGGGGAGGTCTGGAAAGCTGCGATTTTGTTTGGAGTACTGGTTGTAGTTCACTGGATCGCGATCGCCATGTGGGAGCCGGGAATCTGGCTGTTCGTAATGCTTGCGGCAGAGGCAGGGGCATTTTTCTACCTGATGCGCAGAGCCATCGGAAGAGCGCGGATCATCAAAGGGGTAAAAGCAATCGCAGACGGTCAGGTTGATTATCAGATTCCGTTAAATGGACTCAAAGGCGGACAGCTTGAAGCAGCAGTCAGCATCAATAAGATCGGAGATGGACTGGACCGGGCGGTAGAAGAGAGCGTAAAAAATGAACGCCTCAAAACGGATCTGATCACAAATGTATCCCATGATATCAAAACGCCGCTTACATCAATCATTAATTATGTGGACCTTTTAAAGAGAGAGGATTTTGAGGATCCGAAGATCCGGAATTATCTTCAGGTTCTGGAAGAAAAAGCATATCGTCTGAAGACACTTACCGAGGATGTGGTAGAAGCTTCCAAGGTAAGCAGTGGAAATATCAGTCTGGAAATGATGAACCTTAATCTGGTTGAGCTGGTCAACCAGACCTGCGCCGAATTTGAAGAAAAGTTTGCAGCCAGAGATCTGCAGCTTGTCATGAATCTTCCGGCCGAACCGGCAACAATCTACGCAGACGGCAGACGAATGTGGCGGGTGCTTGCAAATGTATTTAACAATGCGGCAAAATATGCAATGGAGGGAAGCCGTGTCTATGTGGATCTGGTTCAGACAGGTGAGGAAGTACAGCTCACGATCAAGAATGTATCAGAGCAGCCGCTGAATATTTCGGCAGATGAGCTGACAGAACGATTTATCCGCGGAGATGTATCCAGAAGCACGGAAGGAAGCGGGCTTGGTCTTTCGATTGCACAGAATCTGACAAAGCTTCAAGGGGGAAAATTCGAGTTATATCTCGACGGAGATCTGTTCAAGGTACTGATCCGTTTCCCGGTTCCAAAAGAAACGGAAGATGTCTATCAGGAAGTCGAACAGTAACAGGTAAATATGGGGCGTAAGGGAAATTTCCCTTGCGCTCTATTTTATTTCGCTTTACAATAAAAACTGGATTCGTACATATAACCTAAAATGTAAGGGGAAATTAAAATGGAATCATTGAATAATATCTTAAAAAAGAGTTTAAATAAAGAATTTTTATCAGCAATAATCAGCAACCCACGTGAAAAAGGCGGAATTGTAAAGATTAAGATCCGCCCTGTGGAGCATAAAGACAATATTTTGTATCAGTGCGAGGAACACCGGAACAACCAGGTATTTCACCAAAATCTGAATGAAGAAGAAGCAGCAGGATATATTGAAAATGCCATACAGGAATTCAAACAGATGCAGATGGAGACCAGAAAATTCCGCTATCAGGTTCTGGTCAGCAAAAAAGGGAAAATGACGATTCAGAGACGGCTTCAGACCGGGAAGTTCAAAGAGATTGATCTGTCACACAACCGGAAGAAGCATTATATCCTGGAGGAAGGAAAAGCAGTTCCATTTTTACAGGATCTGGGAGTTATGACAAAAGATGGGGAAATCGTGCGGACAAAGTTTGATAAGTTCCGCCAGATCAACCGTTTCCTGGAGTTTATCGAGGATGTACTTCCGGAGCTTCCGAAGGACAGGGAAGTAACTATTCTGGATTTTGGATGCGGCAAATCCTATCTGACATTTGCAATTTACTATTATTTGCATGAGTTAAAAGGTTATGATATCCGGATCATCGGACTGGATCTGAAGACGGATGTCATTTATGCATGCAACCAGCTTGCAAAAAAATATGGCTATAGAAAACTGAAGTTTATGGAAGGAAATATTGCAGATTACACCGGCTCTGATGAAGTGGATATGGTCGTGACGCTGCATGCCTGCGATACCGCTACCGATTTTGCACTTGCAAAAGCAGTTGGCTGGAAAGCGAAGGTCATTCTTTCGGTTCCGTGCTGTCAGCATGAAGTGAACCGTCAGATTGCAAATGTAACACTTGCACCGCTGTTTTCTTACGGACTGATCAAAGAGCGAATGGCAGCTCTTGTCACGGATGCTATGCGTGCAGAATATCTCAAGAGGGAGGGATATGACACACAGATCCTGGAGTTTATCGATATGGAGCATACACCGAAGAATATTTTGATACGGGCCATTTACACGGGAAATAAAGGAAAAAATACAGAGGCAATCCGCACATGTGAAGAAATGCTTCACATCGATCCAATGCTGGGGAGATTATTGGATCAGCAGAATGAAGAGGGAGAAGAAGGAGTATAAATTTAGCAGATTAGATAAAGGGGACTACAATTACAATGTTTAAAAAGATAGCAATAAAGACAGGGGTACTGACTGCTGTATTTATTCTTGCAGTTATCGTATCCAGTTATGTGACGAACAGAGGCAACACTGATATGAGTGCTGATATGGGAGGTGCAACGCTGCCAAGGATATCCTTTACGACGGAAGGATATGAAGTGAATTCGCTTCCGGGTTATAAAAGTGATATGACGCTGACTTCCATGCGCGACACACTGACACCGGTCACAAATAACCAACTGGATATGAATCTTACAAAATATGACAACCAGATCCAGAAAATTTACTGGCAGGTTTACACACTGAATGGGAAAAAGTGTATTCAGGAAGGAACGATCAAGGATGTCCAGGATACGGTAACTTTAAATTTCAAGAACACGAAGATCCTGAAAGAAGAGAGAATTTTAAAGGTGACTTTGTATCTGGACAATCAGAAGATATATTTTTATACCAGGATCAGGAATTCCGCGGACTGTAACTATAAGGCAAGCCTGGATTTTGCAAATGATTTCCATAATGCGGCACTTGAAAACCAGGGTGACAGGGTCGAAAGCTATCTGGAAACAGATTCCAGTGCGGACAGTTCCACCTATCAGGAAGTTACACTTGCATCAACACAGTCACAGGTGACCTGGGGCTTGCTTGCACCGCAGGTATCCGGAAACGTGTACTGGGAAATCAAGGAATGCAATGAGAATTACACATCACTTGTTCTCAAATATCAGGTGAAGTGTGCCGGAGATACAGAGTATGCAGACCGGCTCTACAGTGTGAAAGAGTTCTTCAGGGTCCGCACCGGTGATGACGGACAGCAGTATCTTCTGGACTATGACCGCACCATGAGTCAGCGATTTGATGGGAAGACAACAGCACTGAATCAGAATGGAGTGCTGCTTGGAATTGCTCCGACAAATCTGGAGTATGAGACCAATACGGACGGAACGATCGTGGCATTTGTAGAGGATAACCAGCTCTGGCATTACGACAAAAAAGCGGATGAAATGTCACTGGTATTCGGTTTCGCTGATGCAGAAAATATGGATGCCCGTACATTGTGTGATCTGCACGATATCCGTCTGATTTCTGTTGATGACAAAGGCAATACTGCATTTACGGTTGTGGGATACATGAACCGCGGAGTACATGAAGGACAGGTGGGCGTTGCAGTCTATTATTTTGACGCAGAGAAGAATTCGGTTACAGAGAAAGCCTTTGTCCCAAGTGAGGACGGGTATTATCTGATGAAAGAGGATCTGGGAAAATTTGTATACTACAGCAATGCGGATGAGGATCTTTATGTAATGATAGACGGTACACTGTATCTGGTGAATCTGAAAGATAATACCAGAGAGGTACTGGTAAAAGATCTGGAAGAAGGACAGTATCAGGTTTCCACAGATGGACATCTGCTTGCTTACCAGAGTGAGGGCGGCAGGCTTAACGAGTCACAGAAGATTATCGTGCTGAATCTGAAGACGGGCAAATCTTTTGATATCACATCTGAAGGAGATGAATATATCAAACCGATTGGATTTATCCGGAATGATTTTGCCTATGGTACATTGCGCGGAAATGATGCAGGAACCAATATATCCGGACAGAATGTGTACCCGATGTATAAAGTAGACATCATCACGCAGAAACAGGAGATTGCCAAGACTTATGAGGTACAGGATTTCTATATTCTGGATGGTTATGTGGCAGACAATATGATGACGCTCAATCGGATGAACAGAAATGAAAATACCTATATTTCAACAACGGCAGATTATATTACCAACAATCAGGAGAAGGAAGAGAGCAATATTACCGTAGATACCTACAGTGATGATCTGCGGGGAACATTGGCGCGCCTGACCTATGAAGATGGAATCAAAGACAGCAAAGCGAAAGTTTTAAAACCAAAGCAGGTACTGTTTGATCAGCCGCTGGTTGTGAGTTTTGATACACCAAAGGTAAAGAATCAGTATTATGTATATGCGCTCGGCAAGCTTCAGGGAGTGTACGAAAAAGCATCTTATGCAATCCAGGAAGCAGAGAAGATTAAAGGTGTGGTGATCTCTTCGTCGCAGGAATATGTGTGGGAATCTGGAAATACACCGGATATTTATGAAGTGGACGACATGGATGAGTTCCGGGCAGGTGAAGGTGAGAGCACACTTGCTGCATGTCTGAACCGGATCCTGCAGCTGGAAGGAGCAGGAAATATGGATGCATCCGCAGAGCTGGAAAATGGAAAGTCACCGGCAGAGATCCTGACAGAAGCAACCGGCGGAGAAGGATTTGACCTGACCGGATGTACACCGGAAGAAATCCGCTATACGATCAGTCATGAAACACCGGTGATCGCAATGTTCAGTGCAGAGCATGCGGTACTGGTGATCGGCTATACGGATGAAAAGTATGCTTATCTGGATCCGGCAGACGGAGAGCGACATTCCGCAACGCCGGACGAGATGAACAGTCTTGTAAGCGGCAGCGGAAATGTATTTATCGGATATGTAAAGTAAATATCGGACAGAGAAAAAGTCAGTGTGTAAGCATCGGAAAAACGGGGACACACTGACTTTTTTTGAGTACAATTCGGGGGAATGATTGTAAAATAAGGACAGATGCGTATAATGAAAAGTAAGAAAAATAACCGGATGGAGGAAGAAAATGAAAGATGAAAAATATTTAGAACTTCTGGCAGAAAAGTACCCGACAGAGCAGGCTGTGTGCCGGGAGATCATCAACCTGAAGGCAATCTTAAGTCTGCCGAAGGGAACCGAGCATTTCATGAGTGATCTGCACGGAGAATATGAAGCATTCTGTCATATATTAAATAATTGTTCCGGCGTGATCCGGGAAAAAGTGGATCTGCTGTTTGGAGATACCTTATCTGATCTGGACAGAGAAGAAATCTGTACCCTGATCTATTATCCGGTTGAGAAGCTTGCGCTGATCAAAAAAGAAGGGAAGAACAATGAAGAATGGTATCGTGTGATCCTGGGAGAACTGATTGAGATCGCAAGATTATTTTCTTCCAAATACACCCGTTCTAAAGTAAGGAAAGCGATGCCGAAGGAATATGCATATATCCTGGACGAGCTGATCCATGTGCAGAAGGATGAGGATGACAACCAGCTTATCTATCACCGCAATATTTTGGATACACTTCTTGAGCTTCAGAATGCGGATGAGTTTATCGAAGTACTGGCAGGTCTGATCAAACGTCTTGCGGTGGATCACTTACATATTGTCGGCGATATTTTTGACAGGGGACCGTGCGCAGATCGGATCATGGATCTGCTGATGACGTATCATTCGATCGATATTGAGTGGGGAAATCATGATATTCTCTGGATGGGAGCTGCGGCAGGGAACAGAGCGTGTATTGCTACTGTGATCCGGAACAATCTGAAGTATGATAACATGAAGATCCTGGAGAACAGTTATGGCATCAGCCTTCGGAATTTGACTTTATTTGCAGAGAAGATTTATCCGGGAATTGATCCGATGAAGGCAGCTTTAAAAGAGATTTCTGTACTTCTTTTTAAATTGGAAGGTCAGGTGATCCTGCGTAATCCGGATTACAAAATGGAGGACAAGCTTCTGCTTCACAAGGTCGATGTAGCACGTCAGACGGTGGAAATTGACGGAAGGGAATATGACATTAAAGAAGAGACTTTCCCGACAGTCAATTTTGCGGCAGAAAATTTGGAGGATGTATACCAACTCACCGAAGAGGAAGAGCAGGTAGTCGAAGGTCTTGAGATGGCATTTGTGAACAGCATCCGTCTGCGCCAGCACATTGATTTTCTGTACAAAAAAGGAAGTATGTACCGTATCTTTAACAATAACCTCTTATATCATGGCTGTGTGCCACTGGATGAAAGCGGTAATTTTGAGGGCGTTGTATTTGGAAGGAAGCGTTATTGCGGAAGAGATTATCTGGATTATGCAGAACACATTGCAAGAAGGGCATGGTCAAAAGATGCGAAGGAAAAAGACAAAGACTTTATGTGGTATCTGTGGTGCGGAAGAAAATCACCGCTGTCAGGCAGAAATATCAAGACTTTTGAGCGGACTTATGTGAAGGATGAGGCAACCTGGCATGAAGAGTCGAACCCATATTACAGATTTTATGAAGAAGAAAAGGTCTGCAATATGATTTTACATGAGTTTGGCCTTTATTCTGAACGATCACATATTATCAATGGGCATACCCCGGTCCGGACTTCCAAAGGGGAGCATCCGGTTCGTGCGAACGGAAGACTGATGGTGATCGATGGAGGATTCTGCAAGAGTTATCACAAGACGACCGGTATTGCCGGTTATACACTGATCTTCAATTCCCACGGAATCCGGATCAAATCACATCAGCCATTCCAGAGTGTATTTGCGGCACTGACGGAGAATAAAGATATCGAGTCAAAATCGGAGCTGGTTGAGACTGAGAAAGAACGTCTGATGGTACGGGATACGGATACAGGAAAGAAGATAAAAGAAGATGTTGAAGCGCTGAAAATGCTGCTTCGGGCTTACCGCGAGGGAGATCTGGAGTAGAGATTTAAAAGAATAAAATAAAAGCTGACATTTTAACTAATTAAAATTAGTATAAATTGTCAGCTTTTTTATACGCATTTTTCAAAAGACAAGTGTTTTAGATGCTTAAAGGGCACGCTATTTTGTCATAACAACAGCACCATCATCTGTGATGCGGACCATGTATTCTACCTGAGCAGAAAGCCCGTCATCTTCAGTATAAACAGTCCAGTCGTTATCTTCATCAACGAAGAATTCCGGACTGCCTTCATTGATCATTGGCTCGATGGTAAAGATCATACCCGGAACCAGAAGCATTTCACTTCCCTTTGGTGTAACATAACTTACCCATGGCTCTTCGTGGAATTCAAGACCAACACCATGTCCGCCGATTTCCTCTACGACAGAGTAGCCATTTTCTTTTGCGTGGGTGTTGATCGCATCTGCGATATCTCCGAGATGGTTCCATGGTTTTGCCTGTGCAAGACCAAGCTCGACACATTCCTGTGTGACACGGACAAGTTTTTCAGCACGTTCACTGACCTTGCCGATCATGAACATACGGGATGCATCTGAGAAATATCCGTCCAGAATGGTAGATACATCTACATTGATGATATCGCCTTCTTCCAGGATGATATTTTCATCCGGAATACCATGGCAGATCTCGTTGTTGATCGAGGTACATACACTCTTCGGGAATCCCTGATAATTAAGCGGTGCCGGAATTCCGCCGTGTTCGGTTGTATAATCATAAACTAATTTATCAATTTCGGCTGTACTCATGCCTGCATGGATATGGGCTGCTACATGATCAAGTACGGCAGTATTGAGATCTGCACTTTTCTGGATTCCTTCAATCTGAGGAATGGTCTTGAGCATATCTCTTGTCGGAACAATTTCTCCTTTATCTGCATGATACGCGATCTTTTCTTCAATCATAAGATGGCATTTTTTGTATTTCTTTCCGCTGCCACACCAGCACAATTCATTTCTTTCCATGAGAATACCTGACTTTCTTTTATAAATTTTGCGTGCAGAGTCTGATGTGCTCACAAAAACCAGATGTATGCCTGCACTAACTGTTTCACTTCTATAATATATCCATTTCAGGTCAAAAAGTCAATCTGTGCAGGACGTATTTCGCCAGATGCAGTCCAAAATGACAGAATTGGATGTGGTATGTATCCGTTTTGAAGCAGAACTATTGCTTGTATAGGACTCTGGAATCGGTTATAATACAAAGGGATTATAACTGAAAATAACAGACTGATATTGGAAAGACGAACAGGGAAAGGATGGACAATTATGTTTAGAATTGGAATGCTTACCAGTGGTGGAGATTGTCAGGCACTGAACGCGGCAATGCGCGGTGTTGTAAAAGGACTTTGTTCAAAACGGAATGATGTGGAAATTTATGGATTTCAGGATGGATATAAAGGACTTATTTATTCAAATTTTGAGATGCTGACAGCAAAAGATTTTTCGGGAATCCTTACGATGGGTGGAACGATTCTCGGAACTTCCAGACAGCCATTTAAACTGATGCGCGTACCAGGACCAGACGGGATAGATAAGGTCGAAGCAATGAAACATACTTACCATAAGCTGAATCTGAATTGTCTGGTAGTCCTTGGAGGTAATGGAACACATAAGACTGCGAATCTGTTGAGAGAAGAAGGTCTGAATGTGATTACGCTTCCGAAGACGATCGACAACGATCTCTGGGGAACAGATATGACGTTTGGTTTCCAGAGTGCAGTAGATATCGCAACCGAAGCAATCGACAGAATCCATACAACAGCAACCTCACACAGCCGTGTGTTTATTGTAGAAGTTATGGGACATAAAGTTGGATGGGTGACACTCCATGCCGGAATCGCAGGCGGAGCAGATATCATCCTGCTTCCGGAGATACCTTATGATGTAGACAATGTAGTTCGTGCGATCAAGAGCCGTACAGAAGCAGGAAAGCATTTTACGATCATTGCGGTTGCAGAAGGTGCGATCACAAAAGAAGATGCAGCCCTTCCGAAGAAAAAATTAAAAGAAAAACAGGAAAAGAAGGACTATCCGTCTGTAGCATATGAGCTGGCAGAGAAGATCCAGAACCGTATGGATCAGGAAGTCCGTATTACTGTGCCGGGACATACACAGAGAGGTGGAAGCCCGTGTCCGTATGACCGTGTGCTTGCAACCAGACTTGGAGCAGCAGCAGCGGATCTGATCTTAAAAGAGGACTACGGATATATGGTAGGAATTAAAAACGGCAGCATCCGCAAGGTTCCGCTTGGTGAAGTTGCCGGTAAGTTGAAGATGGTAGACCCGAAGGCGGATATCATCAAAGAAGCCAAGATTGTCGGAATCAGTTTTGGTGATGAGTAAAGGAGTAATTTAACATGTCATATACTGCCCTGTATCGTAAATTCCGTCCTGCAGAATTTGAAGATGTAAAAGGACAAGATCATATTATCACAACACTGAAGAATCAGATAAAGGCAGATAGAATTGGACATGCATATTTGTTCTGTGGCACAAGAGGAACCGGAAAGACTACTGTAGCGAAGATTTTTGCAAAAGCAGTCAACTGTGAACATCCGGTAGACGGAAGTCCCTGCGGGGAATGTGCCATGTGTAAAAATATTGCAGCCGGTATTTCCATGAACGTCATTGAAATCGATGCGGCTTCCAATAACGGTGTAGACAATATCCGTGAGATCAGGGAAGAGGTATCCTACCGTCCGACAGAGGGACGATATAAGGTGTATATCATCGATGAAGTGCATATGCTTTCTATAGGTGCGTTTAATGCCCTGTTAAAGACGTTGGAAGAACCACCGGAATATGTGATTTTTATCCTTGCAACGACAGAGGCACACAAGATTCCGATCACGATTTTATCCAGATGCCAGCGCTACGATTTCAAGCGAATTACGATCGATACGATCGCGGCGCGTCTGGATGAACTGATGAAAAAAGAACAGGTTGAGGTGGAAGAAAAAGCGATCCGTTATATTGCGAAAGCGGCGGACGGATCCATGCGAGATGCTTTAAGTCTTCTGGATCAGTGCATTGCATTTTACCTCGGGCAGAAGCTGACCTATGATCACGTCCTTGAGGTTCTTGGCGCTGTGGATACTGATGTGTTCAGCAGACTTCTCAGACAGATCATCAGTCAGGATGTGGGAAAGGTCCTTGCTACGGTGGAAGAGCTTGTGATGCAGGGAAGAGAACTGACACAGCTCGCAGCAGATTTCACCTGGTATCTGCGGAACCTGCTTTTAGTAAAGACTTCAGATAACATGGAAGATGTGCTGGATGTATCAACGGAGAATCTGGCGCAGTTAAAAGAAGAAGCACAGATGATCGAATCCGGGGTGCTGCTCCGGTATATCCGTGTGTTTTCCGAGCTGACCAACCAGCTCAAATACGCAACACAGAAAAGAGTGCTTCTGGAAGTAACACTGATCAAGCTTTGCAAACCGCAGATGGAGAGTACGAAGGACAGTCTTCTGGATCGGATCCGTGCACTGGAAAAACAGGTAGAAGAAGGAAATTTTGCAGCTGCGCAGCCACAGGAGAGGGTTGTTTATGTAAATGGTGAAGCACCGAAGCCACAGCCAAAACCGCAGCTTCCGAAAGCACTGAAGGAAGATGTAAAGCAGGTAGCATCAAATTTCAGGAAGATTGCAAACGAAGCATCAGGAATGCTTAGAGGTTATCTGAAGCAGGCAAGACTCAGCGTGGACAATCAGGACAGACTTCTGATCGTTCTGCCGGATGAGATCAGCGCCAGCGTGGTAGGAAGCGAAGAGCATAAGCAGGAATTAAAAGATCTGATTGAGAAAAAAATCGGCAAGACTGTGGAGATTGATGTGCGTCAGGTGGAGAGCGGACGCCATTTTGAAGACAGTTTTGTGGATATAGAAAAGGTGATCAATATGGAGATCACGATTGAAGATGAATAATTAGGAGGATTTATAGTTATGGCAAAAAGAGGAGGATTTCCGGGAGGCGGAATGCCGGGAAATATGGCAAATTTAATGAAGCAGGCTCAGAAGATGCAGAAGCAGATGGAAGAGCAGGCAAAAGAGATGGAAGAGAAAAGTTTTACAGCAACTGCAGGCGGCGGAGCTGTAGAAGTGACCGTAAGCGGTAAGAAAGAAGTCCAGAAAGTAAAACTTCAGGAAGAAGTTGTGGATCCGGATGATGTAGAGATGCTGGAAGACCTGATCATGGCAGCAGTCAATGAAGCACTTCGTCAGGTCGATGAGGCCAATACTTCCGCTATGAGCAAGCTGACTGGCGGACTTGGCGGAATGCCGGGAATGTTCTAGAATGGGAGTGTAAAAGATGGATTATTACAGCAGTCAGATCAGTAAATTGATCGAAGAATTATCAAGACTGCCTGGTATCGGAGCAAAGTCAGCCGGAAGGCTGGCTTTTCATATCATCAATATGCCGAAGGAACAGGTAGAACAGCTTGCAGCGACACTGGTAGATGCAAGAAATAATGTAAGATACTGCAAGGAATGCTGCACGCTTACTGATAAAGAATTATGCCCGATCTGTGCCAGCGAGGAGCGGGATCATAAGACGATCATGGTTGTGGAAAATTCCCGCGATCTTGCAGCTTATGAAAAGACCGGAAAATATAACGGTGTGTACCATGTACTTCACGGCGCAATTTCTCCGATGCTAGGGATCGGACCTGGAGATATCCGGTTAAAAGAACTGATGGAGCGTTTGCAGGGGGATGTAGACGAAGTGATCATTGCAACCAATTCCAGTCTGGAAGGGGAGACCACGGCAATGTACATCAGCAAACTGATCAAACCGACAGGAATCAAAGTCAGCCGGATCGCAAGTGGTGTGCCGGTTGGCGGCGATCTGGAATATATTGATGAAGTGACGCTTCTGCGTGCACTGGAAGGACGTACAGCACTTTAGGTAACTTAAGGATTGCGAGGAGTGCCGGAAACGTATGCATTTGAAAGAAGTAAAGATATGAGAAAGAAGAAAGTAACCTCTTCGGATATCGCATATGCGGCAGGTGTGTCGCAGGCAACGGTATCCATGATCCTGAATAAAAAATATAATGTATCATTTTCAAAAGAAACGATCCGTAAAGTGGAACAGATCGCAGAAGAGATGGGATATGAAGTACCGAAAAGAAAGACACGCAGAGAAAGCAGAAAAGAAAAACTGATCGTCGTATTTTGTTCCAATCTCACGAACCCTTATTATGTTATGCTGCTTCAGGGGATTGAATCCCGTGCAAAGGAGCAGGGATATGGACTGTTTGTGTGCAATACCCAGAGGGATCTGAAGATGGAGGAGCGGTATCTCAGGATGATGCATGAGCTGAAACCGCTTGGTATTATCTATACCTGCAATCCAAGCCATTGTTTTATGGATACGATAGAAGAGCTGGCAGAAAAAATTCCGATCGTAATTATCAATAACCAGAATGAACATCTGAATGTGGATGCTGTGGAATTGGATAATTCCAAACTCGGAAGGATGATGGCAAAGCATCTTCTGGAACTGGGGCATCGGAAAGTGGCATATATTGCACCACCACTTACAACCAGACAGAAGCAGCGTTCCAAAAGGGTGGAAGGATTTCTGAAAGAATTTGATGCCGTTGGGTTAAAGGGGAATGTGATCATCAAAGCGGCAAATGAATCCATTGATATGAGCATCCCGAATATCGATTCGGAGTATAAGATTGGATATGATCTGACGAAAGAGCTTTTGAGAGAGCATAATGATATTACTGCGATCGTCGGATTAAATGATATGATCGCATTTGGAATCCTGGATGCACTTCACGAAGAAAAATATAAAGTTCCGGCAGATATTTCCGTAATGGGATGTGATAATACACTGTTTGCGAAGATGCATAAGGTGTCGCTGACAACGATCGAGCATTTTGTCATTTTCAAAGGACGGGATGCCTGTGATATCATTATGAAAAAGATTCTTTCACAGAACAGCCAGTATTCAGAGATACAGCCGATCAGCACCTATCATGTAGAGTATGAACCCCGTCTGATCGTGCGTGGAACGACGTCCTATGCGAAAACAAAAAAAGGGAAAAATTAGTTTAAATCCAAAAAATATTAGTAATATTTCATGATTTAGGTCTTTAAAAACGCTATAAAATAAAGGATTATCCAAAAACAGTATTGAAAAATTACTAATAAAATAGTTAATATTAACATGAAAAATTACTAATAAAAACATATGGCTATTGACCTGCCAGAGTAAATTGCGATATAATTTAACCAAGTCAGGCAATCAGATAAAAAGAGGGATTCCTGATAACGGAAAATACGAATTTTCATGTTCATAAGGAGGAAAACGAAATGAGATTTTTCATCGACACAGCAAATGTGGAAGACATTAAAAAAGCTAACGATATGGGAGTTATCTGCGGAGTTACAACAAACCCGTCACTGATCGCAAAAGAGGGACGTGATTTTAAAGAGGTTATCGCAGAGATCGCATCTATCGTAGACGGACCAATCAGTGGAGAAGTAAAAGCAACAACTACTGATGCAGAAGGTATGATTGCAGAAGGTAGAGAAATCGCTAAGATCCATCCGAACATGGTAGTTAAAATTCCGATGACTGTAGAAGGACTGAAAGCTTGTAAAGCTCTTACAGCTGAAGGAATCAAGACAAATGTAACACTGGTATTCACAGCAAACCAGGCACTTCTTGCAGCAAGAGCAGGGGCTACATATGTATCGCCGTTCCTTGGACGTCTGGATGATATTTCTGTACGTGGAACAGAACTGATCGAAGAAATTGCTGAGATGTTTGCAGCGGCTGGAGATATTGATACACAGATCATCTGCGCGAGCGTCCGTAACCCAATGCATGTTACAGAATGTGCACTTGCAGGTGCTGATATTGCAACTGTTCCTTACAAAGTAATCGAGCAGATGACACATCATCCGCTTACAGATGCTGGTATCGCAAAATTCCAGGCTGATTACAAAGCAGTATTCGGAGAATAAGATTTACAATCAGAATAATTTACTGTCGGAAGAGCATGAATCTGCGCTTCCGACAAAGTGACTAAAAATAAACTATTTCAGGAGGCATATTTTCATGAACAAGTTAGAGCTTATGAAAACTGCAAATGAAATCCGTAAGAGCATCGTGACAGCAGTACACGCTGCCAAATCCGGACATCCGGGCGGATCTCTGTCAGCAGCAGACATCTACACATATTTATATTTTGAAGAGTTAAATATCGATCCTAAGGATCCTAAGAAAGCAGACCGCGACCGTTTCGTTCTTTCCAAAGGACATACAGCTCCGGGATACTATTCTGCACTGGCACACAGAGGATTCTTCCCGGTAGAAGACCTCAAGACACTTCGTCATACAGGATCTTACCTTCAGGGACATCCGGATATGAAGCACATCCCGGGTGTTGATATGTCAAGCGGATCTCTGGGACAGGGAATCTCAGCAGCAGTAGGTATGGCTATTTCTGCAAAGCTGAGCAATGATGACTATCGTGTATACACACTTCTCGGAGATGGAGAAATTCAGGAAGGACAGGTTTGGGAAGCTTCTATGTTAGCTGGATTCAAAAAACTGGATAACCTGGTAGTCATCGTAGATAACAACAACCTTCAGATCGATGGACGTATTGATGAAGTAAACTCACCATACCCGATCGACAAGAAATTTGAAGCATTCAACTTCCATGTAATCAATATCGATGGACATGACTTCGATCAGATTGCAGCTGCTTTCAAAGAAGCAAAAGAGACAAAAGGAATGCCGACAGCTATCATCGCCAAGACTGTAAAAGGTAAAGGCGTTTCCTTCATGGAAGACCAGGCTGGATGGCATGGAAAAGCTCCGAACGATGAAGAATACAAGATCGCTATGGAAGATTTAGAGAAAGCAGGTGAAGCATTATGTCAGAAGTAAAGAAAATCGCAACAAGAGAAAGCTATGGTAATGCTTTAGTTGAGCTTGGAAAACTGCATGACGATGTCGTAGTACTTGATGCTGACCTTGCAGGAGCTACAAAGACAGGAACATTCAAGAAAGCATTCCCGGAAAGATTTATCGACTGTGGTATCGCAGAAGGCAACATGATCGGTGTTGCAGCTGGTATCGCTACAACAGGAAAAGTTCCGTTCGCAAGCTCATTTGCAATGTTCGCAGCAGGACGTGCATTTGAACAGGTTCGTAACTCTGTTGGATATCCGAAGAACAATGTTAAGATCGGTGCTACACATGCAGGTATTTCCGTTGGTGAAGACGGAGCTACACATCAGTGTAACGAAGATATCGCTCTTATGAGAACAATTCCGGGTATGGTAGTGATCAGCCCGGCAGATGATGTAGAAGCAAAAGCAGCAGTATTTGCAGCATACGAACATCAGGGACCGGTTTATATGCGTTTCGGAAGACTTGCAGTACCGGTAATCAATGACAATCCGGATTACAAGTTTGAGATCGGAAAAGGAATCGTGCTTCGCGAAGGTAAAGATGTGACAATCGTTGCAACAGGACTTGAAGTAAGCGAATCACTTGCAGCAGCTGAAAAGCTTGCAGCAGACGGAATCGATGCAAAGGTGATCAATATCCATACAATCAAACCATTAGATGAAGAACTCATCGTTGCAGCAGCAAAAGAGACAGGAAAAGTCGTTACAGTAGAAGAACATTCTGTTATCGGCGGACTTGGAAGCGCTGTATGTGATACACTTTCTGAAAAACTTCCGACACCTGTTCTGAAGATTGGGGTTATGGATACATTCGGAGAATCTGGCCCGGCAGTAGAACTGATCAAGAAATACGGACTGGATGCAGACAGCATTTACGAAAAAGTAAAAGCATTTGTAAAATAATAAAAAAGGATTCTGAGAATCCATAATAAAAATGCCAGAACCGGTGTAAACCGGGACTGGCATTTTTCCTGTTCTAGGAAAATATTTTCCGTACAATACAGCTTACGAGTCCAACTCCACATAATGGAAGAAGGATTCCTTTCAGACCGCCATACAGCTGCAGACCACCGGCAAGACCAGTCAGTGGTGATGGAGAAGAAGGAATCAGATTCCAGAACATTCCGGCAGCAACTACAGTTACACCGATGAACAGGAAGGAGAAAAGCCCCCGTCCGGTATCGACACGCTTTGTTCCCCTGTCGCCATAAGCGCAAGGTCCGGTCAGCGCCCATAGGAAGAAAATAATCTCCATAATCAGCAGAAATGCTGCGAAGCCAAGGAAGGCACCGAGCGTATAATTCCTGGCATTTACCGCTGTGGCAAGTGAACCGTATACCGGATAACTGCTCCAGAAATTCTTGAAAATAATAAATGCAATTGCGGCGATCATCAGAAGCGTTACGCCACGGGCTCCGATCTGCAGGAGTTTGCTGGTTACTTTTGCACCGGTCTGCACGGTCTTTTTCACCGGAGTGGTGATGATCGAAGCGGATGGAGTGGAACGCTTTTTTCCGGAAGCTTTTGAACTGCCGTTTCCAGAGCTTCCGGAAGTACGTTTCCGGGCTTTTTCAGACCGCTCCTTTCGTGAATCCTCCGAAGGGTCTTCGGTGAAAAAGTGTCCCTCCTTTTTTGCTTCCTTGCTTTTGTTAGTTTTATTTACATCTCTTTGAGATTTCTTTTTACGCCTTTTTACGGTATCCCGATCCGGTATGTCGTCCAGATCAATGATATCAAAGTCAGTATCGTCTGCCAGGTCTTCATAAATCTGTTTCATGTTACAATCAGCCTCCTCATTTTAGTTTTGCCCTATTTTATACCAGGAATTTGAAAGAAACAATACGAATCACAGAAACATCACAAAATCATAAGGAATTCTTTAGAAAAGAATGAGGTGGAATGAAAGAAATTTTGGTATACTTAAAGAGTGTCGGGAAAAGTATACCGACAGAAAAAGAGGGAAACCCAAATGGAAAGATTACAGCAAACGATTACCGAGTTAAATGATAAATTAAAAAATGAAAATAAAACGCCGGAAGAGCTGAATGAAGAATTTGAGCAGTTTTATGAATGTATCAAAGACATTGCGACACATCCGGTTGTGCTGAGGATGAAGCTTTATCCGCACCACGGAGTGACGAACTGCTATCAGCATTGTCTTCACGTTTCTTACTATAATTATATCTGGTGCAAGGCACTGGGGCTGGATGCAGAATCGGCAGCAAGGGCCGGGATGCTCCACGATCTGTTCCTATATGACTGGCATACCCACGCCAAACGGACAGGAGACCGTTTTCACGGAATGACTCATCCGAAAAGGGCACTACAGAATGCCGAGAAATTTTTTGATCTGAACAGTACGGAACGGGATATTATCATCAACCATATGTGGCCGGTCACACTTTTTTCTGTGCCGCGGACAAAAGAAGGATGGATTACGACACTTGCTGACAAATATTGCGGCAGTTTTGAAACTGCACAGCGGAAAGAGAGCGATCCGGTAAAGAAAAAACGGGGAATGGACAGGATTGTCGAACGATTTTCCTATTTAGTAGACACAAAGCGATAAAAAGTGTGTTTTCCATATGATACGATAGCCTAAACTACAAAATATGCAGAATGAGGTGAGAGTATTATGGAAAACAAATTTCCAAAAAATGTACGCCAGATAGGAAATGTGAGTGATACTCCGAAGATTTACGTGGAAGATTATGTAGATACATTTCTGAATCAGATTTGTGATAAAGCGGACAATAAACAGGCGGGGGCATTTCTGGTCGGGAAGAAAGAAGAAACAGAAGGGCAGGAATATATCTATATTTTCGGGGCGATCTGCATGGAGATTTCCGAAGATGAAAATGAGATCATTTCGCAGGAAAATTTTGAGAAAGCAAAGCAGGAAAAACAGGAATATTTTGAAGAAGGCACACTGATTGGCTGGATGCTTTGCAGACCTGGCGTACGAATGCTGATCGACGGAAAAATATTTAAAGCACATGAAAAATATTTTTCCGAAAAAAATACCGTTTTCATATTAAAAGACAATGCGGAAATGGAAGAACAGTATTATTGCTACAAATATAAAGAACTGATGCAGATTGGCGGGCATTATGTGTATTATGAAAAAAATGCTGCAATGCAGAGTTATATGATCACGGCGCGGAAAAAGATCGGCGTGACTCCCAGCGAAGTTGTGGAAGATAAAGCTGCAAAAGACTTTCGCAATCTTGTGAAAGAAAGAATTGAGGCGCAGGAACAGAAAAAATCTTCCGGACTGACGTATGTGGCAAGCGTGTTTCTGGTGATCGTGGTTCTGATCATGGGCGTAACAACGCTGAATAACTATGGGAAAATGAAAAGCGTTCAGTCGTCGCTGGAATTTATCCGGGATTCGCTCTTGAAACAGGACGGAAATAAAACGCAGAAAACCAATGGTACGGTAAAAGCGGCGGATGATCAGAAAAGCGAGGAATCTGTTCAGTCGGATCAGACAACAAATGATCCACAGACAGAAGTGCAGCAGGAGCCGGAAGCACAGCAGGGAGAAGAATCAGACACGTCTTCCGCTGAAGAAGAGAAGACCAGTGAACCGGCAGCAAGCACAATGCAGGAGATGACGGAAGATATTTATATTGTAGAAAAAGGGGACACCCTTGCTAAAATCAGCAAAAAAGTATATGGAGACAGCGGACATGTGGATGCAATCTGCAGAATGAATGGACTGTCGGATGGAAATCTGATTTTTATCGGCCAGAAACTGATTCTGCCTTAGTTTTCTGTACATATGAATAAAAACTGTGGTATACTAACAACAAACTAACGACAGGAAAAGGACAGGTTATGGATGTGATTGTAAAGGTACGCGATCCGGAAGAAAACCTGGAAGAGAAGATAAAAGCGTACAAAGTGAAAAAAAGAATAAAGACGGCAGCGACAGTTCTGACGTTTGTATTTGCCCTGATCAGCAGTTACCTGCTGGTGGAACTGCAGACCTATACAAACTTACGGACATTGCAAAGCTATAAGAATAAAGAGACAGAATCGGCTGACCTGAAGTATCTGCAATATGCAGACGGAATGCTCAAATACGGACGGGATGGAATTGCCTATATCAACAAAAAAGGTGTAGAGCAGTGGAACCAGTCTTATCAGATCAAGGATCCGGTTATCCGGATTTCGGGAAAAGCAGCTGCGGTTGCAGAGCGCGGCGGAAACGACATCTATGTCATGGATGAAAAGGGTGCAAAAGGAGAAATTCATACGAACTACCCGATCGAAAAGATTGCTGTTGCGGAAAATGGAATCGTCAGCACGATTCTGAATAATGAAAATTCGCCAATGGTTGTGTGCTATGATGCGACAGGGAATGTACTGGTAGAGCACCGGGCTTCTCTTACCGGAACCGGATATCCGATCGGAATTGCACTTTCGCCAAATGGGACCAAACTTCAGATTTCTTATTTGTGTGTAGTGGATGGAGTAGAAGCAACCAGAGTCGGTTATCTGAATTTCGACAGTACCGATGAGGCGAACAAAGAATATCAGGTTGCAGATGATATTTACAAAAATATAATCGTTCCGACATCGTTCTTTATAGATGAGAAGAAATCTGTTCTGGTCGGAGATCAGTCATTTATGATCTATAAAGAGACGGATAAGCCAAAGCTTTCAAAGACAGTAAAGCTTGATAAGCAGATTAAAAGCTTTTTCCATGATGATGAATATCTTGGCTTTATACTGAAAGAAGAAAGCGGAGAATATGAACTGCGTCTGTATGATATGGAAGGAAATCAGAAATTATCCAAGACATTTACCGGAGAATATGGAAATGTAAAGATTGCAGATGGAAATGTTATCATGTATGACGGAACATCGTGCCTGATTTATTCCAGACTTGGTGTGAAGCAGTTTGAAGGAACGACAGAATATGAGATAAAAGAAGTGATTCCGATCTTTGGAATCAACAAGTACCTGGTGATGAATGCAGACGGACTTGCAGAGGTACGGCTTGTAAAATAGGAGTAGAGTATGGAAGTAAACATTTTATTGGTGATCGTTGGAGGAATTATAGCAATAGGGGCAATCGTGGGATTTGCAAAAGGTGCTGTCCGAATTGCGGTATCGCTTGGGGCGACGATTCTTACACTGGTAGTTGTATATTTTGCGACACCGTATGTGAGCAAAGCGATTTATTCACTTACGCCAATTGACGAGATGGTCGAGCAGCAGTGTATAAAGACGATGACAAAAGCATTTACAGGGGAAGCAGATACAGAGTCCGGGTTTACGGAAGAACAGGTGAGAGGGATTCTTTCGGCAGCGGGCGTTTCTGAGAAGACACTGGAGGCTGCCGGAATTACAGTGGAAGATATTGTAAATGGAAATGTATCCGACGAGATGCTACAGCAATATGGAATTTCGCCTGATATTTTCAATGGACATGCATCAACTGAAGAAGCCAAGCAGTCGGTCATGGAAGCAGAAGTTCCAAAGCAGATGCAGATAGCGGCAATCGAGGGTGCAGATCTTCCGGATGTATTTAAGAATCTTCTTCTGGAAAATAATAACAGTGAAGTTTATCAGAAGCTTGGGGTAACGACATTTGCGGAATATGTAAGCAAATATTTTGCAAAGCTGGTTATCGAGATTATCGCGTTTCTGATAACATTCCTGTTTGCAACCATTGTGATAAGAGCGGTTGTGTTTGCACTTGATTTTGTGACAGCACTTCCGGTTCTGGGAATTCTGAACAGAATGGCAGGAGTTCTGGTAGGGACAACGATTTCATTTATTATAGTAGGGATCCTGTTTATCGTAATTACGCTTCTGTATACAACAACGATAGGAAAGCAGGCAATGGGAATGATCAGAGAAGATCAGATCCTTAGTTTTTTATATGATAATAATATAATTATGAAAATTGCAACAATGTTGAGATAAAAGGCTTGACAATAGAAACTGATAATGGTATTATAAAAATCCGTCACGGAAAAGTGATGGATTTTTATTTGTAATAAGGGATGTAAGGTAGCCTTTGAAAATAAAAATAAAAACCTCGAAAAATGTGTTGACAAAACAAAAAACACATGATATTATATAGAGGTTGTCGCTGATAAAAATAAAAAGCGACAAAAAATAATTTAAAAAAGTTGTTGACAAACATGAAACGCTTTGATATAATATAAAAGCTGTCGCATGAAACGGCAACAACAAAAAAGAACATTGATAACTGAACAATAGACAACAAACCCTGAAAATTCTTTAAAGAGATTTTTCAAGAACGGACATCGAAAGATGTCAAACCAGAACAGTAAACAGGAACGAAATTGCTAGCAGTGATTTTGAACTGGATACAAACACTTTTAACGAGAGTTTGATCCTGGCTCAGGATGAACGCTGGCGGCGTGCTTAACACATGCAAGTCGAACGAAGCACTTTAACTTGATTCTTCGGATGAAGGTTTTTGTGACTGAGTGGCGGACGGGTGAGTAACGCGTGGGTAACCTGCCTCATACAGGGGGATAACAGTTAGAAATGACTGCTAATACCGCATAAGACCACGGAGTCGCATGACTCAGTGGGAAAAACTCCGGTGGTATGAGATGGACCCGCGTCTGATTAGGTAGTTGGTGGGGTAACGGCCTACCAAGCCG
>CAKRFP010000020.1 GCA_934320645.1 uncultured Bariatricus sp. | reverse complement strand
GCTATATCCTTCCCACTACCGGGCGGATTTGGGACTTTAACCCGTTAGAAACGTGCGCCGCTAGGCGCACATCTAAAAAGCACCGGATGTACGACTCAACATCCGGTGCTTCAATCCTACTTTTTTATTATAGGCAATTAAAAAGTTTCCGTCAATACCCGTCAGTCCCTCTTTTCACCTGTAATATTCCAAGCAGTGTTCTTTCTTTAGTTTTTCTTCTTCAGGCTTGCAAATACAGACTGCAGAACGATGAAGAAGCACAGGAGTGCGGAAAGTACGATTCGTACCCACCAGCTGGAAAGTGTTCCCTGCGTTGTGATCAGGCTGGAAATCGTTCCTTTGATCAATACACCGAACAGGGTTCCGAATGGAGTTCCGACACCACCACTCAGCAGTGTACCACCGATAACGGCGGATGAAATCGCATCCATTTCAAGACCTTTTGCCTGCTCTACGAATCCGGCACAGCTGTTCATACAGAAGAGGAATCCGCCGAGTCCTGCAAGGAAGCCGTCCAGAAGGTATGCACACATTTTGGTTCTCTTGACATTCAGTCCCATCATCAGAGCACTCTGTTCATTTCCACCGATCGCATATACAGAACGTCCGAATTTTGTATACTTCATAACGATCATGATTACGATCAGAACGATGATTGCGATGATAACTGTCGGGTAAATATATGCCGGGAGGAATTTTCCTCTCTTACTGTAAGAACCAAACGGCATGTAAATTTTGTATTTTGCCCATGCCATGAAGGTTGCATTCTTGATTGAAATCATATCGGTACTGATGATCGATGTCATACCACGTCCAAAGAACATACCTGCCAGTGTGACGATGAATGGCTGGATCTCCAGATAAGATACCAGGAATCCCTGAACAAGGCCAAAGAGAAGTCCGATCACCAGTGCCATAAGAAGTGCGGTATAAGCGCTTCCGCCGTGATTTTCCATCTGGTTTGCAGCAACCATACATACAAGTGCTGTAACAGAACCAACTGAGATATCGATTCCGGCTGTGATCATAACAATCGTCTCGCCCATCGCGATAACCAGAAGACCTGCATTGGAAATGAACAGATTCAGGAACATCTGCGGTTTTGCAAAACCTTTGTCGTTAAATACGATCATACCTGCTGCATACATTACAACAAACAGTAAAATTGTGATCATAAGGAGGAATGTCGTTCCGTTAATTTTCTTTTTTGTTCCGGATACTTTTGCTTTCATTAGTTAGCTCCTCCTTTCACTGCAGTCTTTGATGTTCTTTTTTCTTTCTGTACTGCAATAAATTTCTTGAATACCGGGCTCTGAAGGACAACAATGACTACAACAACGATTGCCTTGTAGACCGGAAGCTGATCGGCTGATACATTCAGTCCGTAAAGAACTGTTGTAAGTGCCTGAATTGTATAAGCTCCGATGACAGATCCCATCAGGCTGAACTTACCACCACCAAGGGCGTTTCCACCGAGGGCAACTGCAAGGATGGCATCCATTTCAAGGTTCAGACCAATGTTGTTGGCGTCTGCAGAATAGATACGGCTGGAAGCCACAAATCCTGCAACACCTGCAAGTACACCACAGATCAGATAGGTAAGGAATTTGATCATGGTTGAGTTAAGACCTACCAGTCTGGATGCGGTTCCGTTAATACCAACACTCTCGATATAAAGACCAAGAGCTGTCTTTTTCAAAATTGCATATGCAATGATAACTACGATAATTGCAATTACAACCGGCATCGGAATCGGGAATTTTCCGACGTAGCTTCCGAATACCTGGTAAGATTTTACACGTACATATGTAATCTGTCCGTCTGTGATCAGCTGCGCAATACCACGACCTGCTGTGTAAAGGATCAATGTTGCGACCATCGGCTGAATGTTCAGCTTTGCAACCAGAAATCCGTTAAACGCACCGCAGAGTCCTGAAGCAACCAGTGCTGCAAGGAATGCAACGATGATCGGTGCTGACAGAGAGTTTACAGATACTTCCCCACCGGAAAGAATCTGGCAACATACAGCTGCGGCAACTGCCATAACAGCTCCGACACTGATATCCTGTCCTCCGGATGCTGCTGTAACAAGCGTCATACCAACAGCCAGGATAACCAGCTCGGACGCACGGTTGATAACATCGACCGGATATCCGTATGGAACTCCATTTTTAAGAGATATGCTTAAGAATCCCGGAATTGTAATTGTTGCTACGATAATGATTGCAAGCAGACATACCAGTGGCATGAAAAGTCTCATAGAGGTAAGCTTTTTCCATCCTGATTTATTTGTGCTCATTACTCTTCACCTCCTGCGATTGCTTTCATGATGCCTTCCTGTGATAATTCGTCACCGGAAATTTCTCCAACCTTTCTGCCGTCTCGCATAACTGCCATACGTGAGCAGGTACGGAGCATTTCTTCTACTTCAGAAGAAATAAATGCAACCGACATTCCCTGATCTGCAAGATCAAGTACCAGTTTCTGGATCTCTGTCTTAGTTCCAATATCAATACCTCTTGTAGGTTCGTCCAGAATCAGGAAATCCGGATTTGTGAGAAGCCATCTTCCGATGATAACCTTCTGCTGGTTACCACCTGACAGACTCTTGATCGGAGTCTCGCGGCTTGCTGTCTTAATCTGAAGCATCTTGATGTATTTATCTGCTGCTTCATCCATCTCTTTTCTGCTCATTGGATGGAACATACCTTTTTTCGCCTGAAGAGCGATAATAATATTTTCACGGACAGACAGATCTGCGATGATACCATCTTTCTTTCTGTCTTCCGGAAGATATGCCATGCCAAGCTTCATTGCATCGATCGGTGCGTGGATCTTCACTTCTTTTCCATTGACCTTCAGTGTACCGGAATCTGCTTTATCTGCTCCGTAAATTGCGCGGACCAGTTCGGAACGTCCTGATCCAAGAAGCCCTGTAAATCCAACAACCTCACCTTTATTGATCGTCATATCGAACGGTTTGATCGTTCCTTTATGACCGATTCCCTTTGCCTCGATAACCGGAATGAATTCTTTGAGTTCTGCATGATCTCCCTTGATATCTGCAAGATCATCAAAGTCTTTACCCATCATCTTTGCTACAAGCATAACTCTTGGCAGATCTTTAATTTCATATTCTCCAACCAGTTCACCGTTTCGTAAAACCGTGATTCTGTCGCAGACTGCATATACCTGCTCCAGGAAGTGTGTTACGAAAATAATACCTACGCCTTCTCCTTTCAGTCTGTTCATCAGCTTGAACAGCTTTGCAACCTCATCATCATCCAGAGATGAAGTAGGTTCGTCAAGGATCAGGACCTTACATTTCATATCAACCGCACGCGCGATTGCGATCATTTGCTGTCTTGCCAGAGACACTTCTTCCAGCTTCTGTGTCGCAGAAGCATCAATATCAAGACTCTTAAGTAACTCTGTTGCACGTTTGTTCATTGTACGCCAGTCAATAAATCCTGCTTTTCTTGGTTCGCGTCCAATAAACAGATTCTCTGCCACCGTCAGATTCGGACAAAGGTTGACTTCCTGATATACAGTACTGATACCTTTGTTCTGTGCGTCCTGAGGTGATCTATTGATAATCGGACCGTCTACTCCATCCAGACGGATCTCGCCATTTTCAAAGTCATGTACACCGGTAAGAACTTTGATCAGTGTAGATTTTCCTGCACCGTTCTCACCCATCAGAGCGTGAATTTCGCCCTTGCGAAGTGTAAAATCAACATGCTGCAATGCTTTTACACCGGGAAATGTCTTGGAAATGTCCCGCATTGTAAGTACAACATTACCCTCCATACTCTTCCACCTGCTTTCCTTTTTTCAATAAAGAGGGCGTAGTATAAATATCCGGCACATTCCGATTATTATCTACCACGCCTCTCTATTAGTTCACCCTTATGTGTCTGTCAGATAATGTATCCGACCTCTGCTACTGTATTTTAGTATGCACGTCCGTCAAGAATATCCTGTGTAAGTGGTGTTACATCAAATTCTTTTTCTTCGTCTAAGCTGTTTGTAGCTTTTACAGATTTAACTGTGTCATCTTTAGCAAAGATTTCTTCATCTACATAGTTAAGTTTTTCAACATCTTCGCCAGCTTCAAGTTTTTTGATAAGTTCTTCTGCACGTGGTCCGTGAAGTGGGTTACACTCAACGTCACATTCGATCTTTCCATCAAGAACATCCTGAAGTCCTGCATGTGTTGTATCAAAAGAAATTACCATAATTTCGCCGTTAGCGATATCAGATCCAACTGTCTTACCAGCTGCTTCAATTGCATCGATTGCTCCGAATGCTTCGTTATCATTCTCGCAATATACTACGTTGATGTTGTCATACTGTTTCAGCATAGACTCCATAACTTCCTGACCTTTAGCCTGTGTAAATTCACCTGTCTGCTGAGCTACAAGATCCCATCCGTATTTGTCAACGCCTTCTTCAAGACCTTTTGTACGTCCGATCTGTGCTGTAGATCCGATTGTTCCCTGGATATCAGCGATATGGATATCAGATGCTGCGATTCCTTTTGCTTCTGCAAATCCGTTCAGCCATTCAGCTGCTTTACGACCTTCGCAAAGAGCATCGGTTCCGATCCATGTTGTGTAAAGGCTGTCATCAGATACATCAACCATACGGTCAACGATGATTACCGGGATATCTGCATCTTTTGCTTCCTGAAGAACTGTATCCCATCCTGTCTCTGTAACAGGTGCAAGAAGGATGTAATCAACCTCCTGCTGGATGAAGTTACGGATTGCTGTGATCTGGTTCTCCTGTTTCTGCTGAGCATCATCAAAGATCAGGTCATATCCGTTTTCTTTGCTGAATGTGTCTTTCATTGACTGAGAGTTTGCTGTACGCCAGTCAGATTCTGCACCTACCTGTGAAAAACCTACTGTGATCACATCATCGGATGAGCTTGATGAATCACTGCTCTTGTCGCTGCTGTCAGATCCTTTGCTTCCACCGCATCCAACTGCTAAAGCTGCTGTCATCGCTGCACATAACAATACTGCTAACACTTTTCTTTTTTTCATTTTACATGTTCCTCCTTTATTGGGTTTCCTCAACCTCTTGATGTACTTATAATAATAAAAATTTCATACTTTTAAAACGGAAAATCTTCCTCTTTTGGTAGAATATTTTCTGCTTTTCAGTGAAAAAGTTAGCTTTTTTATGATGGAAGTTGAATATTTTTAGCCGCTATGATGATCGTCGCATTTGTGCCTTCATTTTCTCTGCTTTCAAAGAACACTCCGTATTCTTCCCCGTAATAATACTTTATCCTCTGGTTCACATTCGATACACCAAAGCCCTTCGCTTCATCTCCCGTATCCGTTCCTGCCATTTTTTTCCGGAGACTGTTCAGTTCTTCCTCTGTCATGCCCTTTCCATTGTCAATGACCTGGAAAATAATTTTGTCCCCCTGCTTTTTACCGGTAATCAGGATTTTACCTTTCCCCCGCTTATTCTTAATTCCATGATAAAGCGCATTTTCGACAAGAGGCTGCAGTGTAAGCTTTGGTATAATGTAGCCGTAGATCTCCTCATCCATCTGAATCTCATAATCCAAAATGTCCTGATAGCGGAATTGCTGGATCTCCAGATAGCTCTCAATATGCGTCCGCTCTTCTTTCACTGTAATATAATCATGTCCTTTACTTAAGGTTGTGCGGAAAAAATCAGAGAGCGAGGTTACCATTTTCACAACCTCTGCACTTTTATTTTCCTCAGCAAGCCAGACAATGGCATCAAGAGTATTGTAAAGGAAATGTGGATTGATCTGTTCCTGCAGAAGTCGGTTCTCAATAATTCTGAGATTTTCCTGTTTTTTCCGGATATCATCTACCAGAATCCCGATTTCCTCTGTCATATCATTAAAGCTCCGCGTGAGCACCGCAATCTCGTCCCCCGCTTCGACCTGTGTTTTTACAGAGAAATCACCGCCGGCAACCTTCTCTGTCAGATCACACAGATCACGGATCGGTCTTGTCACGCTTCTTGCTGCTCGTCCACTGAGCAGCAGGGAAATACTCATCGCAACAATTGCCACTCCGATCGCAAGCATGGTTGAATTCCGGTTATTCCGGTTCAATTCCGTCTGTACGGTCACAAAGTTGGAGGTTTCCAGATAAACATAATCCTGGATTCCTGATTGTACCAGCGTTGTCAGATCTTTAATATTATTATTGAAATAATCCATGCGCTCATCATACGGCGCCCGTTCTTTAATTTCTTCATCCAGTTCCTGTACACAAAAACGAAGTGCGGAAAGTGAATTTTTGATACGTCTTGCCTGCGACTGATTGAGATCGACCGTTGCGTTCTGTGTCATCTTATCGCACGCCTCTTCCATTTCTGTAATATAGTCATACGGATTCACTGTCACAACACCATTTACCGTTGTCACTCCATCCCCAACCTCTTCCAGCTTCATGTTACTTACAACTGCAAGATATACACTGTAATCCAGCCGGCTCTTAAAATCTTCGACATACCGGTTCGCGTAGGCAACACTCTTTGTTACCTGCGAATAGGCATCCGCTGCGTTATTCAGAGCCATGATCAGATAAGCCGCAAGACATACCATCGGCAGAAACGCAGACAGTGAAATGCTCATCAGTTTCTTATTGATCGACCAGTTTTTATATTTCCCCTTCATCTTTTATCCCCTTCCCCTGGAACGGAATTCTTTTGGTGAACAGCCTTGTGTCTTTTTGAAAATATAGCTGAAATAGTGGGAATCCTTATATCCCACCTCATATCCAATATCTGATGTTCTCTTATCTGAGCACATCAGAAGTTCTTTTGCCTTTTCCATACGGACTCCTGTCAGATATTCCACGAAAGTAGAACCTACCTCCTGGCTGAACAGAGAACTGAAATAGCTTGGACTGATATTGACACTTGCGGCAACCAGATTCAGTGAAATTTCATCCGACATATAGTTCTGTCTGATATAGTCCCTTGCTCTTTCAATAATCTCCGAATATCTCCGACCGGATGCCTGTTCTCTCAACTGGATCATACGTCTGACCAGATCTTCCAGATATTTTCCGGTCGCATTCAGATCCTGAACGTACTGTGATACCTCGCGTATATCTCCAAGCTCCCTTTCGATGTCTTCTTTTTCAATATTCAGGCTGTCTCCAATACTCTGGATACTGATAAAGGTATCCATAACAATATATTGTCTCAGCATCATTGACTGCAGGTTCTGTTCTCCAATTGCATCAAAATAGGCATCCATAAAGCTCTTGATTTCATTTTCTGTTCCAATCTTCAAAAAACGTTCCAGCATCTTCCGGTTCTCTGCCATAGTTCCAAGTCTGTGCATCTCAACATCATCCTGCACCTGCACTTTATGTACTTCCGAATAACGGATAAACTGGCTTAAATTTCTTGAAAAACGCTCTGCAAAAGCTCTGTTTGCATCATTGTATGAGCTTTTTATCTCGCTGAAACGTCCTACCTGGCTCCCAATTCCACCAAAATATTCCAGATTTTTATATTTTCCAAGGAGATTTTCCAGATTTTCCTGAAGCTTTACTACTCTTGTCGTCAGTTCATCCCCGACAGTCCCCTGTACAACGAATCCCCAGCCTTCTACTCCACGCCGGAACCACAGGAGCTTTTCTGTCTGCTCGCCCAGTTTTTCGATCTCTTCAGCTGCATTTACAATCTCCTCGTCATAATCCATTGGATGCTCGGTCATAACCGTCTTAAAGAGGACTACACAGTATCCCTCTGCACTGATTTCCATTCCCAGCTGCTTGCCTTGTTCCAGGCATTCTCCAAAAGGCAGACTTCCTGCAAATACCTGATTGAAAAACTGAAACTTGTCCTTCTCTTTATTCTCCTGCATTTCACGGGCATACTGGTTCATCTGTTCTTTTTTACTTTGCTCTTTTTGGATTTCTTCCGCAACTTTATTGATTGCTTCCAGCAGCTTTTCTGATGAAATTGGCTTCAGAAGGTAATCTGTCACACCGATCTTAATTGCCATCTTTGCATAATCAAATTCATTATAGCCGCTTAAGATCATAATCTTGGTATCAGGAAGTACTTTTTTAACCTGCTCGCTGAGTTCCAGTCCATCCATAAAAGGCATCTTGATATCCGTGATCAAAATATCCGGTTTCTTCTCAAGGATCATCGGCAGCGCAAGTTCTCCGTCACTCGCTTCCCCAACAAAATCATAATCATGCATTTCCCAGTCAATACTGTTCTTAATCCCGTTTCTGATAATAATTTCATCCTCAACCAAAAATACTTTTATCATTTTTCTTTCCTGCCTTTAATATGTTCTGCTGCCTATGATTTCATCCAAATCCATAGTTGTATCGAAATATGTCTCTTCCACATACTGCTCTTTATCGATGGAAATATCT
The DNA here is from genome assembly GCA_934320645.1 of uncultured Bariatricus sp. GTDB lineage: Bacteria > Bacillota > Clostridia > Lachnospirales > Lachnospiraceae > Allocoprococcus. Next base: position 41,664 of record CAKRFP010000020.1, on the reverse strand, counting down.
GATTCAAGCCGCTGGATCAGTTCTGCTGCCTTCGGTCCCTGGTTTGGATTGCATTCAAAAGTGACATTTAGCTTACCTTCTTTTACCGCTTCAAGCCCTTCCTTGCTTCCGCCAAAAGAAATCACAATGATATCGCCATCTTCCCCACAGGTCTTTCCGGACTCCTCGATCGCATCAATTGCTCCCAGTGCCATCTCGTCACTCTCTGCGAAAACCACACGTAAATCCGGCTCCTGTTCAAGAAACAGTTTCATAACTTTCCGGGCTTCTTCCCTGGAATCGTCACCGGTCTGCTGTGCTACCATCTCCCAGTCTGAATACTTCTCCAGCATGGTCTGATAGCCCTGTGCCCTCGTCAGCTGTTCCTCTGAACCGATGAACTCCTGAATCGCCGCAATTTTAATCTTGCTATCTTCTTCCGTCTGATCTTCATCCGTTGAGTCCGTCTGATCCTTCGCAGACGAACTGCCTTTTATAATTTTATCCAGGATGGAAGTCCCGCTGTCCGCTGTATCAGATTTTGTGTCATCCGCTGTCTGGGAATTGTCTGATGCTTCCCCTGCCGCTTCACTTTCCGCCTGCTCCGCTTCTTCCTGCGTCAGCGCTTCCGCTGCTGCTTTCTCTTCCTCCTCCTTTTTCTCTTCCTCTTCTTTCAGATAGGAATTCAGCCATTTTCCTGCATTCTTCATCTGCTTCTGATAATCGCTTCCAAGCACGCAGGAATACAGACTGCTGTCATCGGTATCAATACTGTTATTTATCAGAATCACCGGAATATGTGCTTTTTTTGCATCCTTCAGCACATCATCCCAGCCAATCTCTGAGACCGGATTCAGAATAATATAATCTACCCCCTGATCAATGAATCCTTTCACATCGTTAATCTGCTGTTCCTGGTCAATTCCGGCATCCGCATATACTGCCTCATATCCGTTCGCTTCCACAAATGTATCCATAAAGGAAGCTGTATTTGCCTCTTTCCAGAGACTATCCTCACCGCTCTGTGAAATTCCTACCGTGATCAGATAATCAAACTCACTCTGCAGATTATCCCCGTTTCTTGTCTCCCCTGTAAAAAGTGAAAGTGCAAATACTCCCACCGATATAATCAGTATCAGTACTGCCGCCACTTTCAATATAAATCGTCCTACACGTCCCATGCTGTTCCTCCTTCATGTCTGCTAACGAACACCTTTTTCAGATGTTTTCTATTATACACTGACTTTTGTCAGAAAGAAAGGTGAAAAAAGGGCAGAAAAAAACCACAGGCATAACTACCTGTGGCTTTCATTTTCATTTGATTATACAAGCTCAAGAATAACTTCCATTGCAGCGTCACCTTTACGCTGTCCAATTTTGATGATTCTTGTGTATCCGCCGTTGCGGTTTGCATACTTCGGAGCGATCTCTGTAAACAGTTTGTCTACCAAATCAACTTCTTTTGTATTTTTCTTCTTTCCAGCTGCAGCAGTTGGAACTTCTGTTACAGGGTAAAGTACTTTCAGCATCTGACGTCTTGCATGAAGTCTTGACGGATTGTCTTTTTTGATTGTCTTTTCAACTTCTTCGTATACAGTAACTTTCTTACCATCTACTACTTCTTTAACTCTCTTGCCTTCTGCATCTTTCTTAGCAACTTTAGCTTTGATTGTAACTTCTTCAAAGTTATCTTTTTCTTTTACAGCTGAAGCGATAAGACCTTCTGCGATCTTACGGATTTCTTTAGCTTTAGCTTCTGTTGTTCTGATTTTTCCGTGCTGAAGAAGCATTGTTACCTGATTTCTCAGTAATGCTTTTCTCTGACTTGCTGTTCTTCCAAGTTTTCTATACTTTGCCATTTTTTTAATCCTCCATTATTCGGGACATACCGGCATGCACCTTCGGTCTTACTGCGGATATGCCATCTGGTTATGCTTTCATCGGGCTTACTAGCCAGATCGTGTGTCAGTGTTTCTGCCTGTATTCACATGCGAAACGGGAACTTTTTATTCGTCTCCCTGGCTGAGTTCAAGACCAAGTTCTTTTAATTTAGCAAGAACCTCTTCAAGAGACTTACGTCCAAGATTACGAACTTTCATCATATCTTCTGATGTTCTGTTGGTAAGTTCTTCAACAGTATTGATTCCTGCTCTCTTCAGACAGTTGTATGAACGAACAGAAAGTTCAAGTTCATCAATACTCATTTCAAGAACTTTTTCTTTTTCATCATCTTCTTTTTCAATCATAACTTCAGCTGACTGAGCAACTTCTGAAAGGTCGATAAAGAGTTTAAGATGTTCATTTAATACTTTTGCAGCAAGGCTGACTGCTTCATCCGGTGCAAGTGTACCGTTTGTATAAACATCAAGTGTGAGTTTATCATAATCGGTAATCTGTCCGACACGAGTGTTCTGAACTGTAAGATTTACACGCTCAACCGGTGTGTAGATAGAGTCGATCGGAATCACACCAATCGGCATATCTTCTGTCTTATTCTTATCAGAACCTACATATCCTCTTCCTTTTGTGATAGTCAGTTCCATATAAAGCTTGCTGTCTGCACCGCCATTAAGTGTAGCGATTACAGTTTCCGGATTCATGATTTCAATATCTGAATCTGCCTGAATATCAGCACCGGTAACTACGCCCTCTCCCTCAAATTCGATATAAGCTGTCTTCGGCTCATCTGTCTCGGAAGAATTCTTAATTGCGAGTGTTTTTAAATTCATGATAATTTCAGTTACGTCTTCCTTTACTCCCGGAATAGAACTGAACTCATGCAATACTCCGTCGATTTTAATCTGGCTGATTGCAGCTCCCGGCAGAGAAGAAAGCATAATTCTTCTCAGAGAGTTTCCAAGTGTTGTACCATATCCTCTTTCGAGTGGTTCTACAACAAATCTGCCATACTTCTTATCATCTGAAATCTCTGCAATTTCAATATTAGGTTTATTAAAATCAAACACTATTTTGGTCCCTCCTTATGGGTTTTTGTATGTTGAGGGTGTCAGTTTTTGTCCTGTTTTCTCATAAAAACAGGATATTTCCTAACAGAACCTTAACGAACCCAGAAATCAGGTCCGTTAAGTATTGCATTTTATATGAATGCGTTCTATTTAGAATATAACTCGACGATCATCATTTCGTCAACCGGAACATCGATTGCTTCACGAGTAGGAAGTTCTTTAACTGTTCCTTTCAGGTTTTCGATATCTGATTCAAGCCATTCCGGAACAAGACGTCCGCCTGTAACTTCTACGATATCTTTGTATCTCTGTGAAGACTTTTTGCCTTCTTTGATTTCGATCACGTCACCAGCTTTGATGAGGTAAGAAGGGATGTTAACCTGTTTTCCGTTAACAAGAACCTGTTTGTGATCAACGATCTGTCTTGCTTCACGTCTTGTTCTTGCAAATCCAAGACGGAATACTACGTTATCCAGTCTTGATTCAAGAAGAACCATCAGGTTTTCACCTGTCATTCCGCTCATCTGATCTGCTTTCTTGAAGTAGTTCAGGAACGGTTTTTCTAATACACCATAGATGAATTTAGCTTTCTGTTTTTCACGTAACTGAAGACCATACTCGCTCATTTTTCTATTGGATCTCTTTAACTGTCTGTTAGACTTTTTATCAATTCCAAGATATACCGGATCCATTCCAAGGGAACGGCATCTTTTAAGAACCGGGACTCTATTTACTGCCATGTTCGTATCCTCCTATAATAATTCGACTAGACTCTTCTTCTCTTCGGCGGGCGGCATCCATTGTGTGGTACCGGTGTTACGTCTCTGATGCTTGTTACATCAATTCCGCATGCCTGAAGAGCACGGATTGCTGCTTCTCTTCCTGAACCTGGTCCTTTTACGAATACGTCTACTGATTTAAGACCATGCGGCAGAGCTGCTTTAGCTGCTGTTTCAGCTGCCATCTGAGCTGCGTATGGAGTAGATTTTCTTGAACCTCTAAAACCAAGACCACCGGCACTTGCCCATGATAAAGCATTTCCCTGTGCATCTGTCAAAGTAACGATTGTATTATTGAAAGATGACTGGATATGTGCCTGTCCGCGTTCAACGTTTTTCTTGACACGTTTTTTTGTCACTTTTTTTGTAACTTTCTTAGCCATTTAAACTAACCTACACTTTCCTTATTTATTATTTGTCGAAATTATTTCTTCTTGTTTGCTACTGTTCTCTTAGGACCTTTTCTTGTTCTTGCATTGGTCTTTGTCTTCTGACCACGAACCGGAAGTCCTTTTCTGTGACGGATTCCTCTATAGCATCCGATTTCCTGAAGTCTCTTGATGTTAAGAGCGATCTCTCTTCTAAGATCACCTTCAACAGTCTGAGTTTCATCGATCACTGCACTGATCTTTTTAACTTCGTCGTCTGTAAGATCTCTGCAGCGAGTATCAGGATTAACTCCTGCTTCTGCGAGAATACGGGTTGCACTTGTTCTTCCGATTCCATAGATATAAGTCAATCCGATTTCTACACGTTTGTCTCTTGGTAAATCTACACCTGCAATACGAGCCATTTGTGATTTCCTCCATTTTCTTTCTTTTTTTGGTTTCACATTGTCCTATAATGAGGCTGCGGGCATCCCGTTATCAAAAAGAGCCCTACCGGACTTTTCAAAATGTATCCAATGCCTCAGATACGTCCGATATCCCAGCCCAGATGCGGTTCGGTATCCGCATCCTTTCCGGCAACCGATCTCTCGGCTAATGACCGCCGGTTTTTAAGCAATATACTAGAAACCACTTGCCCGTGGTGTTCATGTATATTAAATAGTGGATAGCGCTCTACACACACTCTGGCGTATCCTCTATCAGCCGCCTAATTAAATTTAACATAAATCAAATCTGTCAACACTCCGTGCGCCTAAATTCCTCTGTCGCTTTTACGAGCTCGTCGTCATTAAGGCTTGGGAGCAGCTTTCACACTAGAATTCAAGCTTCGCCTGTGGCTTGCTTTCATTAAGTGTGAAATGCTTATCCCTGACGCTGTTTATGTTTCGGATTCTCGCAGATAATTCTGACGCTTCCTTTTCTCTTGATAACTTTGCATTTTTCGCAAATCGGTTTTACTGATGATCTAACCTTCACGTCAAATCCTCCTTTCATACCTTGCCTGGTCTGCATTTTCCCCCTGTGCGCAAAAAAGTCCTTCGCACAGTTCGCATAAAATTATATCACCTGGCTTTTAGTTTTGTCAAGTAATATTTTATTTATCTCTCCAGATAATTCTTCCTTTAGATAAATCGTATGGTGACAGTTCCAGAGTAACTTTGTCACCCGGTAAAATTTTGATAAAGTTCATACGCAGCTTTCCGCTGATATGAGCAAGTACCTGATGTCCATTTTCCAGTTCTACCTGAAACATGGCATTCGGAAGTTTTTCTACTACTGTTCCTTCGATTTCAATTACATCTGCTTTAGACATTTATTTGTCCTCCTTCTTTTCTGACATCTTATATTCTTTTAATATCCGTTTCAGCTTTACATCATCCGCTTCGGAAATCTCATGTTGTTCTCTAATGAGCTGTACATGTTTCTTTTTCTTTTTCTTTGGACTCTGAAGCGTTTTCCTCTCCCCGTCTGCAAGATATGTATACTGTTCATCCAGTCCGACGATCACATATACCTTATCTTTATCATGACCTGCCAGAGATTTCGCAAGCATTCCTATTTCCCATCTATCCATTTTCTGTTCCTCTGTTCTGTTATACATTTCCATCTGCAATCGACAGGATCTTCGGTTCGTCTTTTGTGATCAGAATTGTATTTTCATAATGTGCTGATGCTTTTCCGTCTGCCGTCACCACTGTCCAGTTATCACTCATCCAGCGGATCCGCTCAGTTCCGAGATTGATCATCGGCTCAATTGCCAGTGTCATTCCGGCTTTCAGCTTCGGTCCTCTTCTTCGCATCTGGAAATTCGGAATCTCCGGTGACTCATGAAGACCGGTCCCGATTCCATGTCCGCACAGTTCCCTGACAACACCGTATCCAAAACTTTCCGCATAATCACCGATCGCTCTGGATATATCATATAGATGATTGCCTTCTTTTGCGAATTTTATTCCTTCGAAAAAGCTTTCCCGCGTCACATCGATCAGTTTCTGAAGATCCGGTCTGATCTCACCGACAGCATGTGTTCTCGCAGCATCAGAATGATAACCTTTGTAGATCACTCCTGCATCCAGGCTCACGATATCACCTTCTTTTATGATGTGCTTTGCTGACGGGATCCCGTGAACGATTTCATCATTTACAGAAACACAGATAGACGCCGGATATCCATTGTAATTCAGAAAAGAAGGTTCGCAGCCATAGCTGCGAATAACTTCTTCACCTAATGCATCGATATCCAGTGTACTCATTCCTGGTTTTAATGCCTTCTCCAGTTCCTTATGTACGATCCCCAGAATCCTTCCGGCTTCTGTCATCAGTTCAATTTCTCTTTCTGATTTAATCGTAATCGGCATCTGTTACTCTCCTAATATAGAAACAATGGCTCCGAATACATCTTCCATATCCACTGTTCCATCAACGCTTTTCAGAATTCCCGCTTTTGTATAATAATCGATCAGCGGCTGTGTCTGTTCATGATATACATGCAGTCTCTTTTCAACTGTCTCCGGTTTGTCATCATCACGAAGGATCAGTTCTCCTCCGCAAACATCACAGATTCCGTCTTTCTTCGGTGCTGCATATACAAGATGGTAAGTTGCGCCACATCCTACGCATGCGCGTCTTCCACCCATACGCTTTACAATATTTTCGTCCGGAACATCTACATCGATTGCATAGTCCATCTTCTGTCCCTTCGCTTCCAGTGCCTTATCAAGCGCCTCAGCCTGCGGAATCGTACGTGGAAAACCGTCCAGTACATATCCTTTCGTACAGTCATCCTGACTTACACGGTCTACGACCAGATCTACGACCAGTTCATCCGGAACAAGAAGTCCCTGATCCATATAAGTCTTCGCTTTCTTTCCAAGTTCTGTTCCGTTCTTAATATTTGCGCGGAAAATATCTCCTGTTGAAATATGAGGAATTCCGTACTTAGCGGCAATTTTTTTTGCCTGTGTACCTTTTCCTGCACCAGGAGCACCCAACATAATGATTTTCATTTTACTATTCCTCCTTCAAATGTCATAATGGCAAAAGAGCCCGTTGTCTTTGATTATACTCTAAAAGACAACGGGCTACAATTGTTTTAATATCCAAGAAAACTATTTTTCATAGATTTTCCTTTGACATTCAAAAATCCTGTGTAATTACGAACGAGCATCTGAGACTCAATCTGTTTGAGTGTCTCAAGAACAACACCGATGATAATGATCAGGGAAGTTCCACCGAATGATACATTCGCTCCAAACACACCATTGAACACAAACGGAATTACCTGTACAATTACAAGTCCGCATGCACCAATAAAGATAATATAATTCAATATCTTATTTAAGTAGTCCACAGTAGGTTTTCCAGGTCTGATACCTGGGATAAATCCACCGCTTTTTTTCATATTATTTGCAATTTCCAACGGGTTAAAAGTAATGCTCGTATAGAAATATGCAAAGAAAATCGTAAGTACGATATATACTATAAGTCCCCAGGAATAGTAAATCTTATCCGGATTACACCAGTTTCCTGAACTTAAGCCTCTGAGAATTTCACTTCCGATGCCTTTTCCGTTGCCCTTGCCCATAAATGAAGCAATTACAACCGGGAATTGCATAATAGATGAAGCGAAAATAACCGGAATTACTCCGGCGGTATTAACCTTCAGCGGAATGTTCGTTGACTGTCCACCTACTGATTTTCTTCCCTGTACTTTCTGCGAATACTGAACCGGAATTCGTCTCTCCGCATCCTGAAGTATTACCGTAAATACTACAAGTACGAGAATGATTGCAATGATGATGATCGCTGCAAGTCCTCCACTGGCAAGACCTTTGCCACTGATGAACTTCTCATACAGTGAAGTCATATCACTTGGAATACGTGATAAAATGTTAATGAGCAGGACGATAGAAATACCATTTCCCACTCCTTTTTCTGTAATTCGTTCCCCGATCCACATAAGGAATGCAGATCCTGCAGTTAATGTAAGAACTACAATTGCAGCATTTACAAAATTGAACTTTTCCAGAAGTCCCTGACGTCCAAATCCGACAGCCATAGCGGTAGATTCGATCAGAGCAAGCACAACTGTAACATAACGAGTTAATGCGGTAAGCTTCTTCCTTCCATCTTCCCCTTCTTTCTGCATTTCCTCAAGCTTCGGGATTGCAATTGTAAGAAGCTGGATAATAATGGAAGATGTGATATACGGGGTAATACTCAATGCAAAGATGGACATTGTCTCAAACGAACCACCGGTGAAAGCGTTAAAAAAGTTAAACGAATCACCGGTCTGGTTCGCAAAGAAATTCTGAATATAGGTCGGATCAACTCCCGGTGTCGGAAGCTGAGATCCGAGTCTTACTACAAACAGCATTGCAAGGGTATACAATATTTTTCTCCGTATGTCTTCAATCTGAAATGCTTTACGGAATGTTTGTAGCATTAGATCACCTCTGCTTTTCCACCAACAGCTTCAATCTTTTCTACAGCACCTGCGCTGAACGCATTTGCCTGAACAGTAAGCTTTTTGGTTAACTCTCCATTTCCAAGAATTTTAACACCATCTCTGGCATGTTTTACGATTCCTGCTTCAATCAGAGTTTCAACAGAAACTACTGCTTCGTTGTCAAATACTTCAAGAGCACTGACATTGATTCCAACGATTTCCTTAGAGTTTCTGCAAGTGAAACCTCTCTTAGGAATACGTCTGTATAATGGCATCTGTCCACCTTCGAAACCTGGTCTCGGAGCTCCGGAACGAGCTTTCTGACCTTTGTGTCCCTTACCAGCAGTCTTACCATTTCCTGAGCCGTGTCCACGACCTCTTCTGAAATTATCGCTATGTTTTGATCCGTCAGCCGGTCTTAAATTAGATAAGTCCATTGTGACACCTCCTATCTAAGATTTATGCTTCTTCTTCTACTTTTACCAGATGTCTTACCTGCTGAACCATTCCTCTGGTTGCAGCGTTATCCGGAAGGACAACTGTCTTATTAACCTTCTTAAGGCCTAATGCTTCTACTGTTCTTCTGTGTTTCGGAACAGCACCGATTGTTGATTTTACTAATGTGATTTTTAAATTTGCCATTGTAATCTCCTCCCTAGCCTAAGATCTCTTCTACAGTTTTACCGCGAAGTTTAGCTACGTCTTCTGGAGCTTTCAGCTGACTTAAACCTTCGATAGTAGCAAGTACTACGTTCTGTTTGTTGTTAGATCCGAGAGATTTTGTACGGATGTTCTTGATACCTGCAAGTTCGATTACGGCACGAGCCGGTCCACCTGCGATAACACCAGTACCTTCCGGAGCTTTTTTCAGAAGTACAGAAGCACTTCCGAATTTTCCAATATAATCATGTGTAATACTGTCGTTTTCATCTAAAGTAACTTTGATAAGTTTCTTCATAGCATCTTCTTTTCCTTTGCGGATTGCTTCCGGAATTTCAGCTGCTTTTCCTAAACCTGCACCAACATGGCCGTTTCCGTCGCCAACAACTACTAAAGCTGTGAATCTCATGTTACGACCACCCTTAACAACTTTGGTAACACGTTTGATTGATACTACTTTTTCGGTAAGTTCTAACTGATTAGCATCAATACGTTCCTGTTTCATGTGTCCGTCCTCCTTCTAGAAATTCAAACCAGCTTCTCTTGCTGCGTCTGCTAATGCTTTGATTTTTCCGTGATAGATAAATCCTCCTCTGTCAAATACAACAGAAGTGATACCTTTCTCGATTGCTTTCTTTGCAATTACTGTTCCAAGGTATGCTGCTGCTTCAACGTTGTTGGTTTTTTCCAGTTCTGCTTTCACATCTTTCTGAAGAGTGGAAGCGGAAACCAGAGTGTTTCCAACTGTATCGTCAATAATCTGAGCATACATATGATTATTACTTCTAAACACAGCGAGACGCGGTCTTTCAGCTGTACCACTGAAACGGTTACGCAGTTTTCTATGTTTATTTACACGAACTTCGCTTCTTGATTTCTTACTAACCATTTGTTCACACTCTCCTTACTTATTTTTTACCAGTTTTACCAACTTTACGTCTGATAACTTCATCAGCATATTTGATTCCCTTGCCCTTATAAGGTTCCGGTCTTCTCTTATCTCTGATTTCAGCTGCGTACTGGCCAACTTTTTCTTTACTGATTCCCTTAACGATGATTTTGTTCTGTCCGTCAAGAACAGTTTCGATTCCTTCCGGATCTTCCATCTCAACCGGGTGAGAGTATCCCAAATTCAATGTTAATTTGTTTCCAGATTTGGAAGCTCTGTAACCTACACCGTTTACTTCAAGAACTTTTTCATATCCTTCAGTAACACCGATTACCATGTTGTTGATCAGTGTTCTTGTAAGACCATGAAGAGATTTCATCTTCTTGAGATCGTTCGGTCTTGTTACGATAACTTCTTCGCCTTCTTTTTTGATTTCCATTTCAACTGGAAGTTCTCTTACGAGAGTTCCTTTAGGACCTTTAACAGTCACTACATTGTTCTCTGCGATTTCAACAGTTACACCTGCCGGGATCGCTACTGGATGTCTTCCGATACGTGACATACCCTTTACCTCCTACACTTACATTTTCGGAACAGCACCTTATGGCTGCTCTGTTTTCAGTTGCAATTTATTGAGTATCGAATGAAATCACAGGAAATATGATTCCATTCGTTTTCTCTATTTTATCTGGTTATTACCATACGAAGCAAAGAACTTCTCCGCCTACGCCGAGCTTTCTTGCTTCTTTGTCTGTAATCACGCCCTGGTTTGTAGAGATGATTGCAGTTCCAAGTCCTCCAAGTACTCTCGGAAGTTCGTCTTTACCAGCGTAAACACGAAGACCTGGTTTAGAAATCTTTTTGATTCCAGAAATAACTTTTTCGTTCTTATCTGCACCATATTTTAATGTAATGCGGATTGTATTGAAGCTTCCTTCTTCAACGATATCATATTTTGTGATGTATCCTTCGTTAACGAGAATATCAGCGATAGCGATCTTCATTTTTGAAGCCGGAACATCTACTGTATCATGTTTTGCAGTGTTTGCGTTACGGATTCTTGTAAGCATATCTGCAATTGGATCACTCATAGTCATTGTGGATTATCCTCCTTTTCTACCAACTTGCTTTCTTTACGCCCGGAATTTCACCTTTGTATGCCAGTTCACGGAAGCATACACGGCAGATTCCATATTTTCTTAAATATGCATGTGGACGTCCACAGATTCTGCAACGATTATATTCTCTAGTAGAGAATTTCTGTTTGCGCTGCTGTTTCAGTTTCATTGCTGTCTTTGCCATGAAAATTTCCTCCTTATTTTGTGAATGGCATGTTGAACTGTGTTAACAATTCACGTGCTTCTTCGTCTGTGTTAGCAGTTGTTACGAAGATAACATCCATACCTCTAACCTTATCTACTTTATCATATTCGATTTCCGGGAAGATAAGCTGCTCTTTGATACCAAGAGCGTAGTTACCTCTTCCGTCGAATGCGTTCGGATTAACTCCTCTGAAGTCACGTACACGAGGCAGTGCAAGGTTGATGAGACGATCAACGAACTCATACATCTTTTCTCCTCTTAAAGTAACTTTGCATCCGATAGCCATTCCTTCACGGATCTTGAAGTTAGCTACTGAATTTTTAGCTCTGGTCAGAACTGCTTTCTGTCCAGTGATCTTTTCCATATCAGCTACAGCTGAGTCTAATGCTTTTGCATTATCTTTTGCTTCGCCAACGCCCATGTTGATAACAACTTTGTCGAGCTTCGGCACTTCCATAATATTCTTATAACCAAATTTCTTGATCATTGCGTCAATGATCTCGTTCTGGTACTGTTCTTTAAGTCTACTCAAAGCCTTCGACCTCCTTCCTAGAACTAATCAATTACTTCGCCTGTTGATTTTGCAACACGTACTTTTTTGTCTCCATCAAGTTTGAAGCCTACTCTTGTAGCTTTTCCCTTGTGAACATACATTACGTTAGATGCATCGATCGGTCCTTCCTGATGAAGGATTCCACCTTCCGGATTAGAAGCGCTTGGTTTAGCATGTTTTGTTCTCATGTTAACGCCTTCTACCAGGACTGTACCGTTTTTCTGATCTACTGCGATTACTTTGCCTTCTTTGTCTTTATCTTTTCCAGCGATAACTTTAACGGTGTCGCCTTTTTTGATCTTCATTGTTGACATACTCGAACCTCCTTACAGTACTTCCGGAGCCAGTGAAACAATTTTCATAAACTGTTTCTCACGAAGTTCTCTGGCTACAGGTCCAAAAATACGAGTTCCTTTTGGGTTTTTGTCATCTTTAATAATAACAGCAGCGTTTTCATCGAATCTGATGTATGATCCATCTTTACGACGAGTGCTGTTTACAGTACGAACAACTACAGCCTTAACGACATCACCTTTTTTAACAACGCCGCCTGGTGTTGCATCTTTAACCGAAGCAACGATTACATCACCGATAGCTGCATATCTTCTTGTAGAACCGCCTAATACACGGATACAGAGTAATTCTTTAGCACCTGTATTATCTGCTACTTTTAATCTGCTTTCTTGCTGTATCATGCAGGTAAACCTCCTTATACTTTTATCAAAGTCAAACTATTTAACTTTTTCTACGATTTCAACAAGTCTCCATCTCTTATCTTTAGATAACGGTCTTGTCTCCATAACTTTTACTCTATCACCAATATTGCATTCATTATTTTCATCATGCGCTTTCAGTTTGTAAGTTCTTTTTACGATCTTATTGTAAAGCGGATGTTTTACATGGTCTTCTACTGCAACGACGATTGTCTTGTCCATCTTGTTGCTTACAACCTTACCAACTCTCGTTTTTCTCAGGTTTCTTTCCACGGTTATACTCCTTTCTGAATATCACCTAATTAAGCATTCTGGCTTTTTTCTGTGATCACTGTCTGGATTCTTGCGATATTCTTTCTTACTTCTTTGATTCTGCTTGTATTATCTAACTGATTTGTTGCGTTCTGGAATCTCAGATTGAAGAGTTCCTTTTTAGCAGCTACTAATTCTTCATTTAATTCTGCAACAGATTTTGCTTTTAAATCTTCTACAAATGTCTTAATTTTCACTGTTATCACCGCCTTCTAAGTCTGCACGAGAAACGATTTTACATTTACATGGTAATTTGTGCATAGCAAGACGTAATGCTTCTTTCGCAACTTCTTCAGGTACTCCTGCAAGTTCGAACATTACACGTCCTGGCTTAACTACAGCTACCCAGTATTCAAGAGTTCCTTTTCCAGAACCCATACGTGTCTCAGCCGGTTTCGTTGTTACTGGTTTATCAGGGAAGATCTTGATCCAAACCTTACCACCACGTTTGATGTAACGTGTCATAGCGATACGGGCAGCTTCGATCTGGTTAGATCTGATCCAACATGGTTCCATTGCTACAAGACCATATTCACCGTTCGTGATCTTGTTTCCTCTTAATGCTTTACCTTTCATGGAGCCACGGAACTGTTTTCTACGTTTTACTCTTTTTGGCATTAACATTATTTATCGCTCCCTTCCTTACCTGCCTTTGTTGGAAGTACTTCGCCTTTGTAAATCCATACCTTAACACCAACTTTTCCGTAAGTTGTGTCTGCTTCAGCGAAGCCATAGTCAATGTCTGCTCTCAGTGTCTGAAGCGGAATAGTTCCTTCGCTGTAGAACTCTGTACGAGCCATATCAGCTCCGCCGAGACGTCCGGATACGGATGTCTTAACACCAAGTGCTCCTGATTTCATAGTTCTTGACATGCAAGATTTCATTGCACGACGGAAGGAAATACGATTTTCCAGCTGCTGTGCGATGTTTTCAGCAACGAGCTGAGCATCTTTGTCAGGTCTTTTTACTTCTTTGATGTCAACGATAACTTTCTTATCTGTCATTTTCTGAAGTTCAGCTTTTACTTTTTCGATCTCAGAACCGCCTTTACCGATTACAACACCCGGTTTAGCAGTATAAACGATGATCTTAACACGATCAGAAGCTCTTTCGATTTCAATCTTAGAAACTCCTGCGCTGTATAATTTATTCTTCAGAAATTTTCTGATTTTATGATCTTCTACTAAATAGTCAGCAAAATCTTTTTCTGCATACCATTTAGAGTCCCAGTCTTTGATAACACCGACTCTTAAGCCATGAGGATTAACTTTCTGTCCCATTATTGCCCTCCTTATCTTTCATTAAGCACAAGTGTAATATGACTCATTCTCTTTTCGATTCTGTAAGCTCTGCCCTGTGCTCTCGGTCTGATTCTCTTCATTGTTGGTCCTTTATTTGCGTAGCATTCCTCAATATAAAGGTTTTCAACACTCATACCGTTGTTATTCTCAGCATTTGCGATAGCTGATTCCAATAATTTCTTTATAATGCTTGAAGCGTATCTTGGATTGTATGTTAAAATACCAAGCGCTGTTGTTACATCCTTACCTCTGATGGCATCTAATACGAAGCATGCTTTCTGAACAGAAACTCTGGCGTAAGATAACTTAGCTGAAGGTCTGGTGTCCTTGTTTGCATTTCTTTCTCTCTTAATTTGACTTCTATGTCCTTTTGCCATGGGATGAAACCTCCTTTCAATACGTTAAATATTATCTAACTTTCGATTTCTTTTCGTCTTTTCCATGTCCTCTGTATGTTCTGGTTGCTACGAACTCTCCGAGTTTGTGTCCAACCATATCTTCTGTTACATATACCGGAACATGTTTTCTTCCATCATGAACTGCGATTGTATGTCCAACCATAATCGGGAAGATTGTAGAACGACGAGACCATGTTTTGATAACACCCTTGTCTCCTGATGCGTTCATTGCTTCCACTTTCTTAAGCAGGCTTGCGTCTGCGAATGGTCCTTTTTTAAGTGAACGAGCCATAGGTTCTAACCTCCTTGAAAATTAACTATTTGATTCCTCTACCGTCTTTTCTTCTGATGATCAGCTTGTTAGACTGTTTGTTTTTCTTACGAGTCTTAAGACCAAGTGCCGGTTTACCCCAAGGAGTGCACGGACCCGGACGACCGATTCCAGTCTTACCTTCACCACCACCATGCGGATGATCATTCGGGTTCATAACGGAACCACGAACTGTAGGTCTGATACCCATGTGACGTTTACGTCCTGCTTTACCAATGTTTACAAGGTTGTGATCGCCATTTCCAACAACACCAACTGATGCGCGGCATTCGATCGGAACCATTCTCATTTCTCCTGAAGGAAGACGAAGTGTTGCGTACTTTCCTTCTTTAGCCATGAGCTGTGCGCTGTTTCCTGCTGAACGAACCATCTGTCCGCCTTTTCCAGGATGAAGCTCAATGTTATGAACCTGTGTACCAACCGGGATAGCTGAAAGCGGCAGGCAGTTTCCTACTCTTACTTCTGCTTCTGGTCCGTTCATAACTTTCATTCCGTCTGTAAGTCCTTCTGGTGCGATGATGTAAGCTTTTTCTCCATCAGCGTAGCAGATAAGTGCGATGTTAGCACTTCTGTTCGGATCGTATTCGATTCCGATTACAGTTGCCGGAATTCCGTCTTTTTTACGTTTGAAGTCGATTACTCTATATTTTCTCTTAACTCCGCCTCCGCGGTGTCTAACAGTGATTTTACCCTGATTGTTACGTCCGGCAGTCTTGCTCAGAGAAACTACTAAAGATTTCTCCGGTGTTGTTTTTGTGATTTCTGAGAAATCAGAGCCGGTCATATGTCTTCTGGAAGGTGTATATGGGCGGTATGTTTTAATTCCCATTACTCTATCTCCTTTCGCATTTTGCTAGTTATTTTTGTCACGGATTTGCACCGTTTAGGTTCCAGTTTCTTACAGTCCCTGGAAAATTTCGATCTCTGCTGATTCTTCTGTCAGCTGAACGATTGCTTTCTTTGTCTTAGCTGTTTTTCCGAATGTCATGGTTCCGCGAACTCGTTTGTTCTTTCCATCCATGTTGATCGTGTTAACGCCAGCAACTTTTGTTCCTGGGAACATTTTTTCTACAGCTTCTTTAATCTGAGTCTTATTAGCTTCTGTGTGTACAAGGAATGTGTATTTCTTGTCAGCCATAAGAGCCATTGTCTTTTCGGTTACTACCGGTTTAAGGATTACATCATAATACTGAATGTTTGCCATTATGCGTACACCTCCTCGATTGCCTGTACAGCAGCCTTAGTTGCGATTACTGTATTGTACTTCAGGATGTCATACACATTGATTGTGTTTGTCTTAGCAGTTTTAACATCAGCGATATTTCTAGCTGAAAGTTCTGCGTTCTTGTTTCCGTCTTCCAGAACTACGAGAGCTTTGGATACTGACAGGTTGTTAAGTACATCCTGGAATTTCTTTGTCTTGATTTCGTCGAAGTTGATTTCATCAACAACGATGATTTTCTTTTCTTCTACTCTTGATGTCAGAGCGGATTTAAGAGCTGCTCTTCTTTCTTTCTTATTAAGTTTGAAAGAGTAATCTCTCGGTGTTGGAGCGAATACTACTCCACCGCCTGTCCACTGCGGAGCTCTTGTAGATCCCTGTCTTGCATGACCGGTACCTTTCTGTCTCCATGGTTTTCTTCCGCCGCCGGAAACTTCTGAACGAGTTTTCGCTTTCTGTGTTCCCTGACGTTTATTTGCAAGCTGGCTTACAACTGCCATGTGTACAAGGTGTTCGTTTACTTCTACACCGAATACAGCATCGTTTAAGTCGATTGTTCCAACTTCTTTACCTTCGATATTGTAAACAGATACGTTTGCCATCTGTATGTTCCTCCTTTCCTAGTGCCAATCTTAGATAGATTTTACAGATTCTTTAATCGTTACAAGAGATTTCTTTGGTCCCGGAACTGCGCCCTTAACCAGAAGAAGGTTGTTTTCAACGTCTACTCTTACGATTTCAAGGTTCTGAATTGTAATCTTCTTTGCTCCCATGTGTCCTGGCATCTTTTTGCCCTTGAATACTTTACTCGGGTCAGATGCAGCACCGCTGGAACCAGCATGACGATGGAACTTAGAACCGTGAGCCATAGGTCCTCTGTGCTGGTTGTGTCTCTTGATAGCACCCTGGAATCCTTTACCTTTGGAAATAGCTGTTGCGTCTACTTTGTCGCCAGCCTCAAAGATATCTGCTTTAATTTCCTGAGCTAACTGATATTCATCAGCGTTCTCGAATTTGAATTCTCTTACGAATCTCTTTCCTGTTACTCCAGCTTTGTCAAAGTGTCCTTTTTCAGCTTTTGTAACACCGTGTCTGTGCACGATTTCTTTCTTTCCGTTCTTGTCAACGTTAACAATTTTTTCTTTCTTATCAACGTATCCAACCTGAACTGCGCTGTATCCGTCATTTTCAACGGTTTTGATCTGTGTTACAACACATGGTCCAGCCTGAAGAACAGTTACCGGAGTAAGTACTCCATCTTCGTTGAAGATTTGAGTCATTCCGACTTTGGTAGCTAAGATAGCTTTCTTCATTTTATTTTACCTCCTGTGATTTACAGCGGAACGCCCTTATGGGTGTTCATCCTAAATATTAGGAACTACTGTGTTTTAATTTATTAGAACTTATTTGTTCTTCATTTTGATATCGATGTATACACCAGCTGGCATTTCCAGTCTTGACAGAGCATCTACAGTCTTCTGTGTCGGTGCAATGATATCGATCAGTCTCTTATGAGTTCTCTGTTCGAACTGTTCTCTGGAATCTTTGTATTTGTGAACCGCTCTTAAGATTGTTACAACTTCCTTCTTAGTCGGAAGCGGTACCGGTCCGCTAACCTTTGCTCCATTTTTCTTTACAGTTTCGATAATTTTCTTGGCAGATGCATCTACAAGCTGATGATCATATGCCTTCAATGTGATTCTCATTACTTGACTTGCCATAAAAAAAGTCGCCTCCTTTTCGTACTTAAACCTCAGTACGACAAGCGGTGACTGTACACTTCCCCGTGTGTGTCGTGAGAAACTCACACGTTGTTACTGCATCTCAGCAGCTGTTATGATTTCGTACAGTGACTTGTCGCCAGTTTCCTAACTTGACATTCGCTCCACGGAAAACCTGCCATTCTTCTCGGCAGCAACCTCGCGCTTCTTTGCTATCATGTCACAGCTTTTTTAGTATACCCGATGTTTCCGCATTTTGCAAGCATTTTATTTTATTTTTTGTACTTTTTTTCATACAAAATTTTCTTGAAAAAACTTCTCTTTTTGTGCTATTTTGCTTACACTCTTTTTGCGGTATAATATTCTCATATTCATTGGGGTATCGGATCCATAGGCTTCTTCGCTAAATGCAGACTGTCTTTCGATTTTCCCCCGCACCATCTTATATATAATAGAAGGAGGACGCATATTATGCAGACATTAGATGCAATCAAAACAAGAAGAACGATCCGCAAATTTACAGAGGAGCCTGTCTCACATGAAGTGATCGAGAAAATCGTAGAAGCAAGTGCCTACGCTCCATCCTGGAAGAATACGCAGACAGCAAGATATATTATAATAGAAGAAACAACACTCAAAGACAGGATTGCCAGAGAAGCTGTTATGGGATTTGAATGGAATACAGGCATCATTCTTGGTGCTCCGGCACTGGTTGTTCTCGCTTCCGTTCCGGGAAAAAGCGGTTACGAAAAGGACGGAGCTTATTCCACCTCAAAAAAGGATAAATGGGAAATGTTTGATGCCGGTATCGCTGCGCAGACCTTCCAGCTCGCTGCACACGAATGTGGAATCGGTTCTGTTGTCATGGGCATCTTCGATGAAACACAAGTAAAAGAAATTCTCGGTCTCGATGACAGTCTGAATGTATCTGCCCTGATTGCGATCGGTCAGCCCGCTGTCACCCCAACTGCTCCGGCACGTAAATCAGTTCAGGAGCTGATCCAATACCGTTAATCTCTCACAGGCGTACAGTTGACCGTGTTGTACACATTTTAATACACAAATTATCTAAAAATTTACCAGTTTCTTGTTGACACTACCGTGATAAAGTGATATAGTTTAACCAACTTAATCAGAGAGCTAAACCAAAGGCGGTTTCCAACACAAGGATACCGCTATTTTTAAAAAAGACTTGATTAAGCTACAACATTGGTTGTTATTGCAGTTATATTGTTGCCGGTCGTTTCCCCCAAGAATGATCTTGCAACGATAAAACTCCAATTTATATATACATCCTCTTTGAAGGAGCATTCCCCAGCTTTGTATATAAGGCAAACTGCAATGCAACGAGGAAAAACCTCTCAATGACATACCAAAAAGAAAAGACATGACCTCGAGGGGTCATGTTTTTTCTATCCAAAAGTAAAGGAGACGTGAAAATATGAGTAATTCCAGACCGACAGATAACAAGAAAGATCCCCGTATAGGCGAGAAACCCGTATTTTCAAAAGAGCTGATGCAGGAAGATCTGAAAGACGAATTCAAAGCCGGTTCTAACTCCGAATGGGCTGCTGATTCCCAGGATGAGCTCGAAGACTGGATTGAAGAGCAGGGAATACAGTTACGGTATTAGATTTTTGTAAAATGAATACGGATATTTTACGCCGGGAAAGCTTTTTGACTTCCCGGTGTTTTTTAATACTTGACTCAAAATTATAAAGCTAAAAAATCAATCAGCAAATCTAATATCTGGCACTCATAATACGAAAAGGAGACAGATTCAAAACCTGTCTCCCACCTTCTATCTATTATTCATCAATTATTTATCACTTACGAAAATGAATTTTACGCTTCCGTCCATTCCGTCTGCGATTCCAGAGAAGTTCTTGTATTCTTTGGATGCATCCAGAAGTTCGTTTGCCTTATCCAGAAGTGCATCAATGTCTCCATCAAATACGCTTACCAGTTTTTCAATTCCTTCTTCGTTGAACTGGATCATACCACTGTTCAGTTCAGCTGCTCCAGAATCAAGCTGTTCTACACCAGATACCAACTCGCCTGTGCTGCTCTGGAGTGTGTTCAGACCTGTTGACAGAGTTCCGGCTCCACTATTGAGCTGGGATGCTCCACTTGCCAGCTGGCTTGCTCCGCTTGCCACTGACTGTGCTCCTGCATTTGCTGTCTTCATATTTGTGCTGAGAGCTGCACTTCCTTCACTTACCTGTCCTGCGCCTGCACTTAATGTTCCAAGTCCTGAATTAAGGCTCTGTGTTCCCGCAAGTAATGCTCCGGTTCCATCTGAAAGCTGTTTGGTTCCTGCTGCAAGCTGGTTTGCCATACTGCCAACACCGGTCTGTAACTGGTTTGCACCTGCTCCAAGTGTTCCAAGTGCACCCTCTAATGTTCCAGCTCCTTCCTGTAAACTTGCGGCTCCATCTGCCACCTGTGTTGCTCCTGCTCCAAGTGTTCCAAGGCTGGCTGATAAGTTTCCTGCTCCTGTTGCAAGATTGTTTGCTCCCGTTGCAAGATCTCCTGCTCCTGCTGCCGCCTGACTAATTGCCGTCTGCTGCGCCTGTATACCCGCAATAATTTGGTCAATTGTCCCTGCCTGTTCCGGCACTGCCTGTTTCAAAGCCTCAAGCCCTGCGATCATAGCACTGCTATTCTCTGGATTCGCAATAGTATTCAAGCCTGCCTGTAAAGCAGAAACTCCTGCCTGCAACTGATCCGCCCCGTCTTTCAACGAACCAGCTCCTGCCTGTGCCTGTGTAAGTCCATCTCTTACCTGTCCAGCTCCTGTTGCTACCTGTTTTGAACCTTCTGTAAGACTTGTCGCACCTGCTGTTGCCTGACCGATTCCGTCACTCAGTTGTCCAACACCATCACTTAACGAACTTACTCCGACTCCGACCTGGCTCTGCATCTGTGCAACACCATCATTTAATGCCTGCGCTCCACTTTCAAGCTGTCCAGCTCCGTCTTTTGCGCTCTTTGCTCCATCTGCCACCTGTGCTGCTCCTGCATTCAAACTTTCTGCTCCGCTTGCCAGCTGGCTTGTTCCACTTGCCAGGCTCTTGCTTCCATCTGCAAGTGTATTCGCTCCACTCACCAGACTACCAGTTCCGCTAGCCAATGTATTTCCGCCACTTGCCAACTGATCAATTCCGCTTACCAGTGTTCCTGATGAAGAAAGCAGTGTATCCAGTCCGTCTTTCAGCTGTCCGGAACCATCTACAAGCTGATTAGCCGCATCCTGAAGCTCTGTCATAGAATCCTTCAATTCATCAAGGCTGCCAAATTCATCCGTATCAATCTCATTGAACACTTCATTGGTTGCAACGGTAACAGCTTCTACCTTTTCGTAATCTGTCACATCTGCTTCTACGGTAAATGAATCCGGGATATCCAGATCATCCACTTCACTACTTACTGATGTAAGCTGTTCTTTCAGCTGCGGAAGACCCATTCCGATTACGATGTTTCTGTCACCGTCTGAAATAACCTTTCCATTATTAACAGTTACATTTGAGAATTTTTCACCATCCATCAGTAGTCCGGTTGCCATCAGGAATGGTGTGTAATTTCCATCATCTGCTGTTGTGTTTTGATATTCATAATGGATTTTCAGATGTCCGCTCTTTCCTTCCAGATCATCTGCACTAACTTTCCTTCCATCCAGTTCATATGTAACCTTCATTCCTACCGGAATCTTCTTTGTGGTAGTTCCCTGATAGCAGATATCTTTCTTATCTCCCTTCCATACCAGTTTTCCATTGCTTTCTGAATAGGTCTCATCACCTTTTACATTTTTGATATCTTTCAGATCTGATACATCATCGATAGTTCCAAGGCTAGAAATATTTTTCAACTGGTCAGATACGGTAACATCTTTCTGATTTCCTGCGTCATCTACTTTTACATATACAGTCTCATCTTTTGTAGGTGCGACGCTACTGTTTGTTTTTGTTTCGATTGTTTTCTTAGTCTCTGTATCTTTATTATCTGCCGCCTGTACAGTTCCTGTTGTTCCTGCAACATTTCCAATTACAAGCGATGCCATAAGTGCAAGTGTAACTAATACTCTGTATTCCCTGTTCTTCATAATTAAAAACCTCCTGTAAGCCTCTACTGACTTTCCTGTCGGTATGCTTTTCTTTTTTGACTACTGGTCATTTTCTAACTCGCACTTACTATAACTCAAAAATGACCACAAGTCAATATTTTTCTACAAAAAAGTTGACTCCAAGTCATTTTGATTTTATAATAAAGACAATTCAAAGGAAAAGAGGAATGAATCATGGGAAAAGTAGATGAAAACAAGCATCAGAAAATGGATGCTCTCTTTCAAAGCGCATACGATTTATTTCTGAATCAGGGGATCGAGAAAACATCAATCAGCGATATAGCAAAAAAGGCTGGAGTTGCGAAGGGAACTTTCTATTTATATTTTGCAGACAAATACGAGATACGTGACCGGCTGATTGCACGAACAGCCAGCCGACTTTTCCAGAGAGCACATAAAGCTCTGGAGACAGCCGACATTCCTGAATTCGAAGATAAGATCATTTTTATTGTAGATTATGTGTTAAATGCAATGCAGAAGAACAAACTGATTCTGCGATTTATCTCCAAGAATCTCAGCTGGGGCATTTTTAGGCAAGCCATCACCAATAACGTGCGTGATGACGAGAGTGATATTCTTGCATACTTCAGCAATATCCTTCTGGATCATCCGACAATTAAGCTTCGCGCGCCAGAGACCATGCTGTTTCTGATCATTGAACTTGCAAGTTCAACTTCATACAGTACCATTCTGGACAACGATCCGATGTCGTTCGAGGAATTAAAGCCTTACCTCAACGAAAGCATCCGTGCGATCATCCGCAATCACATTATCGAAGATACAGAAGCAGATTAAACAGATAATCTTTACACAGATTATCATAACTTCTGTCACCGTAAATTCCATTTCCAGTGACAGGTATCAAAAAAGTCCTGCGGAAGCCCCGGTATGATATCCGGTAGCCTCACAGGACTTTTTCTATGCTTTCTTAGCTTGTTCCCGTCAGATTCTTTTCTGACAGCTTTCTTCAGATCCACAAAACTTAACGATCCTCATTCTTTCTCATCTTCAGCTTCAGCATTGCTGTGACTTTTTTTGCATCAAGCTCTGTCACATTATTTTCTCCAAGCACGTCCGTTTCAACGCCTTCTTTGCTTTTGTTGATGTCCAGAATGCCTCCCAGATGATCATTTTCCACTACAAACTGTCCAACCGTACCACTGAATTTCAGTCCGGTTACCGGAATCCCCCTGATTTCCATCTGTTCAGCTGTATTCGCAAAGTCCACGTCACTGTTCCCCCATCCATCAGATGACAGGATAACTCCATCTGCACGCATGGCTTCCGCCCACACCGCCGCACGGGTTCCGACAAGCAGTTTATCTGCGTTGTCATCCGGCGTTCCGACAATTATAATCCCCATCAGATCCAGGTCTTCATCTGATGATACAACATCAAGAAGCGGATCCCTGAAATGGTGTAGTGATGTTTCCTTTGTCGATGGTCCAATTCCCATAATCGCACCTCCTACTGCATAGAACGGATGATTCCGTCCCGATATTCATTTGGTGTTACGATCACCGGCATATTTCCCATATCAATGATCGAGCGTCCATTTTCAGTTCCCGAAGGCTCTTTTGCAAACAGCGAAGTGTCATACATTGCGCCCTGTCCGGCAACCTGCTTCACAATCAGGACACGCTTTTTGCCCGGGCGGATCACATCATGATATTCGTGTCTCTCTGTGCAGAGATCGCCCCTGAACTTCTTCATCTGCTCGCGGAAAATCTGGATAAATTCGTCACAGGCATGGTGCGCTGCAAGCACGCCTTCTCTTTCCTGCCCCATTCCCGGCTTCAGGACCACATCAAACGACACAATATAGTCGCCTTCTCCCGGAGTACCTGCCCGGTTCAGATACAGCATCTCTTTCAGATTACCTTCACTGGATCCGAACTCATGTGCCTGCTTTCCGTTTTCATCCACACCGGTAAGGATCACATAAACACCGGTGAGTGTATGCGTGATCCCGTCCCCGATCTTCCCAAGTACCTTTGTTGATATCGGAATGATATCCATCATCGTATTGGTATATCGGTCATGCTCTCCCGGCTTTATGATCTGTACATCCAGTTTAGAAAGCTGTGGATATTTCGGTAAAATATCATCCAGAATTCTCTTCTCGATCATCATTTCCCCGGATGCTGTCACTTTATTTTCTTCGCCTTCTTCCACATCAGTAATATGGAAGGCTTTGATCACAAGCCGGCGCAGATCTATTTCTTTCTCCATATATCATCCTCAATTCTAAATTGAACAGAAATGTGCCTTTGCACATTTCTGGTATGTAGTGCAATTTCCTATGGAACAAATAAGGAGGGGACATCCCCGGCAAACCAGGGCTTTCGCCCCAATCCTGCCGGGGATGTCCCCTTCTAGCCAGCCTTTTGCCTTATCCGGCAATTTTCACTTCGCAAGCGGATAATCGCAATCCGCTTCACTACCTGTTCATAATCAAACAACTGCTTCGCAGTGGATTTGATTATACTTTCGCTACATATTCAAACGGCAGCGGAACAACTTTTCCTGGAGTATCCAGCTTCACAAGCTGTTCCAGAGTTGCTTTTACGATGCCAGTCTGCATCTCAACATTGTGTGGTTCACCAGCGTTAGCTCCCATAGGAACACGCGGAGCAACCGCACGTGGGGTACCGGTCTGACGTACAACCGGTGGAAGCGCAGCAATAATAATTGTAGGAATTCCTGCGGCTTCAATCGCTCTCTGCACCAGAACTGCAGAGCGGTGGCAGGTACCTCAACCAGCGGTCAGGATAACTGCATCTACCCCTTCTTCAACGAACATCTTTGCAATGGCCGGACCAGTTTCATGTTTGAATTTCTCCTGGTTTCCACCACCACCCATGAATCCGGCATGTACCGGTGCACAAGCTTTGATAAATCCTTCTTTTGCAAGTTCATGGATACGGTCAATCGGGAACATACAGTTGATATCTTTGTTTACATCACTGTTATCATATCCACCGTGAGATACCATTAATTCATCTGACGGCATTTTATCTGTTATTTTTCTCCAGGTAAAGTCACCGGCAAGGTTGAATCTCTTCTGTTCCTTGTGGTGTACACCTGCTGCTGTAGCGAGGGCAATTGTCATATCCTTCAGTTCCTTTTTCACCGGAGCCCATACTGGCGGCGGAGTTACCGGAACGAAGATTTCTGACTGAAGTCCTTTAACAACGGTCAAACTCATGTCTATTTCCTCCTGATATAATTACACTTCATCTTTTTTATGAGACTTCATTTCTTCCTGACGTCTCTGGTATGTCTGCAGGTTACTAACATATTTTTCATTGGCGTCCGGACCAAGCTGTTCAACAAAACTCATATTCCATCCAACTTCCTGTCCTACCACTAATGGATAATCCGTAATCAGCATTCTCATCGGGATCTTCAGGTAACCCAGTCTTCCCTTTAAGTCGATTCCAACACATCCATCATGAATCTCTACGATTACGCCTTCCATATAAATGATCTTATCGCCATATTTCATAGTCATTCACCTTAATCGTATTTTTCTTTTCTCTTCTGGCTCATCGGCAGTGACTGCTCGTTCTTAACCAGTTCGATTGTTCTGTCCATAGTTTTTGAAATCAGTTCGATGTTATTTGCTTTAACATTCGGATTCCATTTTCTTTCTGCTTTCTTAACTTCTTCTCCGGCCATTCCTGCTTTCAGCATAGCGAGCGCACGGATTGCTTCTTCCTGGCAGAGAGTGTTGCAGGCAAGAACTTCGTTTTCGATTCCAGATTCAGATTTGTTGTTATCTACCATGTACTGCATGTATTTGTTTCCAACTACAAGTGCTCCCTGTACTGCGCAGAATGAAAGACCAACAACCGGAATTCCTCTCATACCGATCTGTTCGATATGGCTTGCGAAATCGATGTGGTTATTACCAAATCCTTCTGTTGTAACGAACGCACCGTCAACATCAAGAGCTTCTACCATCATACCAACACGTTTTGATACGTAGAATTTTTCTGTATTGATCTGTGGGCTACCAACAAAGATAACGCCGCAAAGGTCAACTTCTTCATCATGAAGAGTTTCAAGAACCAGTGGTTCTCTCCAGTAATGTCTTGACATTTCTTTTGATGCAGGTCCGATACAGGTAAGTGCATGGATACATCCATCAAGTACTTCCAGTGGAGATGCCATGATCGGTACGTTTCCAAGGTCAACGTTCGGTCTTGCACCAAGTACTCCGACTGGTTCCATAGGAAGAATCAGGTTATCATGCATAGCGCCCTGTCCCATGATTTCTTTTACGATAACGACTTTCTTTTTACCAGGTCTTCTTACCTGATTGAATGTCTCTGTATCTACTACAAGGCTTTCGTCTTCTACTTTCTTCAGAGCTTCACGGATTTCCTGAGTAATAACATCTGTTGCAGAATGTGCTGCAAGCGGGCCAGGTCTTTCCATGTTGGTTCCTGCTTCGATGATAACTTCTGTCTTAATGAAGATTTCACCTTTATCAGGAGCTCCCGGACGTCCCCACATGATGTTTTCATCAAGGTATCCTTCAGAAGAACCAAATTCACCGATCTGAACACCATTGTCATCTGTTCCTGTAACCATCATGATTACACCATCAAGTACTCTTGTTGTACCTGTACCGATTTCATCTTCGCCTTCTTTCGTAGCGATCGGCTGTACATCCATGATTGTATTTGAATAAGTATGATACTGATCCGGTGTAATGATATCAATCTTTAATTGATGAACCAGTTCCTGGGAAGCAACTGCTTCTTCTTCAATGCCTTCGCGGATATAAAGAGTTGTTCCTTCGATCTTTGTCTCCGGTCCACGCTTTACTTCTGTGATTTTATAATGCTTTCTGGTAACGCTTCTTACGACTTTCGGTTCCAGTTCTTTTGTCGGTGCTGCGCCTGAAACCACGCCTGCCGGTAATTCTACCTCTGCCGGTACTTCCGCTACTGCAACACCGTTATTAAAACCCATCGGCATTTCGATATCGATATCTTTGCCTTCTCCAATGTGGATTTTTAACACGCCGCCTACTTTCTGTACGGTTGCTGTAGGATTTGCAGTAACTGCTGGTGCTTCTTCTTTTACTTCTTCAGCCGGTGCTTCTTCTGCTGCTGGTGCTTTTGCGCCTTCAACAAGATCAGCTGTAAGTGGTGTAAGGGAATCACAGGTCTTAACAAGTTTTGCTCCAAGTACCTGTTCGATTGTAAGTGTTCCATCAAGTTTCAGAAGTCCTGAATCTACCAGATCATCAAAGATTGCCGGATCTTCAAGATTTGCTGCCTGAATTGTAATACCGCCTTCTGCTCTACAGCATAATACTGCAGGATCTTTTGCATGTTCTTTTGCGGTTTCCGCTGTAATTGACATAATATTTTCCTCCTTGTTAATTTAACAATCATTCAATTAACTATCTATACAATCACCAAAGTGATGTATCAACTGTTTTATTTACCTTCCGGTAACTGTTCTACCTGTTTTGAAACACGCAGATATCTGTAAAGTGGATGTCCGATGGTACGCATTACATGGTCTGTCTGGTGGAATACCTTAAGTCCCATCTTCGGTGCTGATCCCATAACTGTATTGGAACAGTCTGAGCAGTTACCAATAATAATGTACTCACATCCGTCTTTCTTAAACTGGATATTATTCTTAGCCTGGCCAGGACAGTTTCCAGGTCTTTCGCATTTAAGCGGAGCTCCCGGTTTATTTTCAATTGCCTGTTTACATCTGGCTACTGATTTCACTACACCATTCATCTTCTGGCAAATATCTCTCATACGTTCTTCGCTACCACCGCAGGCACATACCAAAAGACCTACGCTTGCACCATGAAGATCCGGGAAATCAATTGTAACAATGATTCCGCCGGTTGTCTTTGTAATCGGTGCATCCTCTGTAGTAGCACATCCGGTAAATGGACCACCCATGATGATTTCCCCATATACACCATCAATACCGCCGGCACGTTCGATCATTTCCCCAACGCTTGTGCCGACCGGTACATCCATAAATACATGTGGCTCATTACCGCCATTGATCTTACCGATAACAGTAAGGTTCTTAGAAAAGCATGGCTTTCTCTCTTCAATTGCTTCCGCAACTCTTGCAAGAGTTTCTACATTACAGACAATCGCATTTGCTGCTGACGGAAGCTGTGTTGTATTCAGTTCGATTCCAAGACATTCTCTTACAACCGCACGTTCTTCTCCCATCGGATAAATATCCGGAAGTAAGTGGATCGTGATCGCCTCTTCATCTTTTAATGCTTCGCGCAGTGCATTTACTGCTTTTTCATTTTTCTTCTTAATTGCAAAAATAGCTTTTGATGCATTGGAAATCTCCATGCAGTGTTTTACTCCGCGGATAACTTTCGCACAGTCATCTTCCAGCTGCTGAATGTTATGACGAAGTCCCGGCTCACACTCCGCTGCATTTACAAGGATATATCCCCCCTGCAGATCTGTTCCGAGCTTTACACCTGTCGGGAATCCGGCGCCGCCCATTCCGACAACACCTGCCGCTTTTACCATATCAAGCTTGCTGCCTTCCGGAATCTTTACATATTCATCCTTCTGTTCTTCATCCGGCTTGATGATGATACGGTCTTCCAGTACGTCTTCTACCACACCATATGCACTTGAAAAAATATTAGCTCCAAGACCTGTCGGTGTTGCAATCAGAGTCCCTTTTTCTACTCTGTCTCCGGCTTTTACAACCGGTGCACAAGGAGCTCCTACATGCTGACGCAGCAAAATCTGTAAGTTTGCCATGTCTCTTCTCTTCCTTTCTCCTCTACGTCGAAATCTATATCTTATCTTGTCCTACGCGTATTTGACTATAGTTTAACAAATAGATATATCTTTTTCAATAGCATTTATAGATTTTCACTCTTCATGTTGGACCCAATACTAGAATCTAGTCTAGTGATTGATCTGTACTATAGTCTATATGATTTTACTTGAAAATTCAATATCTTTTTTATATATAATCTATTTATTTTTTTCATCGGTTCTGTCTGATTTTTACAGATTGTCTATTTCTTCTCATTTTACTTATTCATAATATCTATAAGTATTCTGTCCAACAGGATTTACGTCAAAAGAGAAAAGCCACCGTACTATTTCCCCAAAAACAATACAGCAGCTTTTCTCTTTATCTTTTTAAGGCTTTCGCCCAAAAACCTCTCTTTTTGGCGAGGGCATGTGGGAATCGAACCCACCCAGGACGCTCCTAACGCCCCACACTGGTTTTGAAGACCAGGAGACACACCAGTTATCCATCTACCCCCATATATTGATTATTTCAATCAAGCTTATTCATTATAGCAAATTACCATTGACTTTTCAAGTGTTTTCGTACATAATATTTTTAAAGAAAACTGAACTGCATACTAGACTCTGGTCTGGTCTTTCAACTAAGGAGGAATATTAAAAATGGAAATCAATCCAAAACTGAATCTTGACGCATTTGAGGCATCTTTCCATGCGATCGACACACATACAGTTGGGGAATTTACAAGAATCATTACATCAGGTTTCCCGAAGCTTGAAGGGGATACAATGATCGAACGTAAAAACTTTCTTGCAGAGCATTACGACAAATACCGTCAGGCTCTGATGTTTGAACCACGTGGACATCATGATATGTTTGGTGCTCTTCTGACAGATCCGATCCACCCGGAAGCTGATTTTGGTGTGATCTTCATGGACACCGGAGAATATCTGAATATGTGCGGTCACGGAACAATCGGTTCAGTTACAGCAATCATTGAAACAGGACTTGTCCCTGCCGTAGAGCCTTATACAGAAGTTGTTCTGGATGCTCCTGCAGGAATTATCCGTACCAAAGCAGAAGTCAAAAACGGAAAGGTACTTAATGTAACACTTACTAATGTACCGGCTTTCCTTTACAAAGAAAATCTCACCACAGAAGTTGATGGCAGAGAAGTTCACTATGATATTTCTTTCGGCGGAAGTTTCTTCGCACTTGTTGATATCGAACAGTTCGGATGGCACGTAGATCCACAGTCAATCCCACAGCTTACCGATTTCGGTATGAAGCTGATCGAAAAGGTCAATGCCGAAGTAGAGATCCAGCATCCGGAACTTGATATCACAACTGTCGACCTCGCAGAGCTTTACTGCTCTACCGATACTCCTGGATGTGACAAACGTAATGTCGTTATCTTCGGAGATCATATGGCTGACCGTTCTCCCTGCGGAACCGGAACCAGCGCAAAGCTCGCCACTCTTTACAAAAAAGGTGAGATCAAAATCGGACAGCCTTTCGTATACGAAAGCTTTATCGGCTCTCAGTTCAAAGGCGTAATCTTAGACACTACAAAGGTTGCCGACTATGATGCCGTTATTCCGCAGATTACCGGAAGTGCTTATCTGACAGGGGAAGCTACTTATGTGATCGATCCAGATGATCCGTTAAAATATGGTTTCAAAGTAGGTCGTTAAGTCGAAATCTTTCAGAAGACAGAGCTATGTATATGGTTTTGTCTTCTTTTTTGTAAACAAATTACTTTCTTGTTATTTCATGCCCATTCTGCTATAATAAAAAAAGATTACTATTTTCAAAGGAGGGGAATTTTCATGCCAAAGAAAAGAAGTTCCACCAAAAGCCGTATCATAAAAGCCGCGTGGAATCTATTCTACAAGCATGGTTATGAACAGACTACCGTTGATGAGATCATCTCGGCTTCTAAGACCTCAAAAGGAACCTTTTACCACTATTTCAAAGGAAAAGAAGCTCTTCTCAACACACTTTCTTATCTGTTTGATGAAAAGTACGAAGAACTTGCAGGAATCGTAGATCCAGATCTTTCTGCTTATGACAAGCTGTTATTTTTTAACCATGAACTATTTCATATGATTGAGACCAGTGTCGATGTCGGGCTTTTAGCCTCCCTCTACTCGTCCCAGCTGATCACCAAGGATAAGCGCTCCCTTCTTGAAAACGATCGTTACTATTTCGTGTGGCTGACCGAGACAATCAGCACTGCACTGAAAAATGGAGAATTCAACGACACCAGTACTGCCGATGAACTTCTGAAGATTTACGCAATGTACGAACGTGCTGTTCTTTATGACTGGGCATTATGCAAAGGCAAGTATTCTCTCACCGCTTACAGTGACAAGCTTCTCCCACATGTACTTGACCAGTTTGTAGAAGGTTTTTAATTCTGTCATTTTTCATTGACAGTATGGACACCAGTCTGCACCTGGATCATCGCACTACAATCGAGTAGGCTGACTCCTACTCGATTCTTATACTTTGTACATCATCTCGCTTAACAGCTCGATGATGTACATTCGTCAAATGCAGATCCTTGTGCAAGCACAAATCTGCACTTGGATCATCGTATACACAAAAAGACCAGAACCCGCCCCACTATCAAGGCATTCTGGTCTTTTTCTTTTCACTGCCGCACTTTTTCCTTAAGCACTGCACTCTATTCTTCAATCAGGAAGCTTTCCTGTTCGATTCCCTTTCCGGTCTCAAGAAGCTTTTCTTTTAGCTCCTCCAAAAGCGGAACATTGACCTTTTCCAGCTTTTCTATCGTCTCTTTCGAAATTGTCTTCGCATATTCTTCGTATTTTTCATACGTTTCCACATCCATCTGTAGTGGCTTTATTCCAGGGAAAATATGCTTCTGGATATATTCAAAAATACGGATTCCGCCGTAATCCATATCTCCGCTGTGGAATACTTCCACATCTTTCCCTTCGATCACTCTCTGCAGCTTCTTCAGAAATTCTCTTTCAAGTGGTGAAAAATATCCATGACTGTAGATATAAAGAATCTCCGGATCATATTCCATTGCAAGGTAATTCGTCTTATTTTCGATCGTTACGATTTTTTTCAGTGCCGGCTGCTCTACCTCAACCATTGCATGCTTGACTGTCTGGCTGTTCAGCACAACTCCATATGTAAAATCGGAAAGATCCACTCTTTTTGCTTCTGATCCTTTCCAGATCTTCAGTTTAAGCGGTCCTTTAACTGCCAGTTCCTGGGAATTTTCTTCGATCAGCAGCTGCTCCAGAACCGTCTGGATATCCATATCTGCCGTAATCTCCGGGCAATATCTTCTTGCAGCCGTCACCACATTTCGTTCCATCTCCCGCTCGAAGATCTTGCTGTCCTTCAGATAGCGTTTACTGAAAATCCGCTTCATCATCGGTTCTTCCAGAGAATCCAGTCCCCGGTAACAGTCCAGATATTTTTCCAGCTTCTCTATATTTTTCGGCAGATCACCTTCTGCGATCCGCTCTTTCAGCTTTTCCAGATAACGCTCGATCCATTCCTTCTGGAAGCCTTCTGAAAGCTCCTGATCGATCCTGCGGATATAATAATTTACCTTCGCCTGCTTCGGCCAGTATTCTTCTCCACTTTCGCTGTCTGCAAGACGGTAAAAATCCGGAAGATGCTCCACCTGATATGCCACAAGCTCTACATCACTGTCCGGAACAACCCATTTTTTCACAGTCAGAAGTCCTGCTCTTTCCAGGCGCTGCACCTCTTCGATCAACTCTTCTTTCCCACAGGCATCATAATCCTCCTGTGTGATCCGAAGCGTCCGCCCGCCGGTTACTCCTTCCCGCCAGTCTCGGCTGCTGTTCTCACATCTTTCTATAATCCTGTCTACCAGATACATTTTCTATCACCCCTGTTCTTCCTCATCCGCAAGCTGTGCGAACTCGGTTTTTTCAAATTCCTGAATTGATATATGCCGTTTATTCGGGTTAGCATATACAAAGGTTTTATCAACATTTTCCAGATAATTCTGGATCTTATCATTTGTGGCACTGATGATTGCCTGGAAACCAAGTCCACGGATCAGCGCAATGCAGCTTGCCACCTTCTCGGCATCCATTTTTGAAAATGCCTCATCCAGAACGACCAGTCTGAGCGTCGGATTCCTGTGGATTTTCGGGGAAAGATTGATCCTGTAAATCTGTGCAAAGCTTGCAAGAAGTGCAACATAAAGAGGATTCTGTCCTTCTCCTCCGGAATTCTTGCGGATCATCTTGCCAAGACCGATTTTCATATCTTCCTCACCCTGGACGATCTGCTGCATATCAAACGAAAGATAAGTACGGTAATCCGCGTACTTGTCCATATTTTTCTTCGCCTCTTCCAGTTCCTCATGGGTAGCATTTTCCGGTGGGATAAAGATGCCGATCAGTTCATTCATCATATCACCGTAGTTTTCTTCATGCTCCATTGTGAACAGATTCATCTGGTTCTCAATAGAACCTGAAAGCTGTGCCGGATTGATCTGCAGGGTATCGTCCATAAACATCTTATAGTACTTTCCGTCTGCACCCTTATTCTTCGTGATCACAAACTGGTACTTATCTTTTCCGAAATCCAGCCGGCTGATGATCCGGTTCAGCTCATCTCTTCTCTGGTAGGCCTCACGGATCGCACTGCGGATTTTGAAAACAAAGTCATCCTTGAAGTGCTCGACCGCTGCCTTTGCCTGTTCATTCGCTGCCTGCCGGTAGGTTTCCAGATCGTCACATGACAGGTTTTCCAAAAGCTCCTGATAAACCTTATTATCTTCTTCTACCACCGAAAAATTACGCTGTGTATATTTTTTCGTATAAGCACTACGGACTGCCACCAGCTCCTGGTAGATCTCTTCTTTTTTCTTTCCAAGCTGCTGTAGCTGCCTTGTACTTGCCTCTTTTAAATTAATATAGTTTCTGCTTCTTTGTGTTTCCAGATACTCTTCAAACTGCTTCTCAAGCCTTTCGTTTTCCTGAAATTCTTTCTGGATTCCCGCAAGCGCAAACTCAAACTCTGTAATACTGTTCCTGAATTTTTCGATTTCTTCCCCATTTTTCCAGATTTCTTTCTCTGTCTTCGTGATTTCTTTCTGCTTTGCATCCCGTCTGTCCTGCACTTCTTTCATCTGTGCTTCCAGAGTGTCAACTGATTCTGCGCGTAGTTTCTGAAGCTTTTCAAGCAAATCCTTTTTACGGTTTTCTTTTTCCTTTATTGCTTTTGCATCCAGGATTTGGCTGATATAATCCTCTGTCGGGAGCGGCATTGCCTCCAGTTCCAGAAGCTTCTTTGCCTCTTCCGCAAGTGCCGCAAGCGGTAGTCTCTTCTCCTGAAGCTGCTCACAGTACTTTTGAAGCTGCCGGATCCTCTGCCTGAGACTGATCTCGCCGATATAAGCACGTCTGGTGTAATTTTCCGGATTGATGTGCTGCAGACGATAGCTGTGATAAAGCATACAGTCTGGTGTCACACCGATCCTGCATTCCCGGAGTTCCTCAATACTCTCACATTTCATAACGTTTCCAAGGAAGAAATTGATGTAAGACTGCACGTATTTTTCTTTTGCTTTTACTTCTTCTGCAAGAGCTCCCTGACGGACGATGTGCTCTTCTTCCATTACTTTTTCCGTATCCAGAATTGCTGCACGGAAGAATTTCTTCTTATCCATCTCCTGATAAATATCCATCGCTGCTTTCGCATATTTTGGCTCTACGATCAGCAGAAGCTTATTATTTCCCATATAGCCTTCCACAGCATTGTGCCATCTTTCATCCCGGATCTCCAGAAGGTCTGCAAGGATCTGTACGGAAACAAATTTTCCACAATCCTCCTGCAGCCGGTTCTGCAATTCCAGTCTCGCCTCTTCCAGTTCTTTTGGATATGCTTTTCTCCCCTGTTTCAGCTCTTTTAACTCTTCTTTGGCTTCCCGTTCTTCTTTTTTGATCTGACGAAGCGTACTGTCCGTATCCCGGCGCTCTTCTTCAATCTCTGCACGCATCTGCGTAATATTTTCTTTCAGCCTTGCAAGCTCACCTTCCGAAATCGTACCGGCTTCAAATTTATCAATATCCCAAATTGTCTGGTTGGAAGTAATCTCCTGTTCTTTCCATTCCTTAAGTCTCTGCGCAGTCTTTGTCAGACTCGCCCTGCTTTTTCCGAGATGCTCAAGCGTCTCATTTAAACCTGCAAGTTCTGCTTCCAGTGCTTTATAACCGCTGTTATTCAGACGAAGCAGCAACTCCTCATGTTCCTTTTGCAGCTCCCCGCTCTGACGCACCAGTTCTGCTTTCGTATGCTCCTGTACCTTGATGCCTTCTTCTCTGGTTCTGATCTTATCATGGAGTCCCTGGATATCTGCCTGCAGCCGGAGCATTTCCAGACGGGTAAGTCGGTACTCACATTCCCTGCTTTTTTCCCTTTTCTCATCAAAGTCCTGATAGATTCCATCGATTTTCTTCAGATCCTCAATCTCTTCCATCGTTGACTCGATCTTGCTGCGCATTCTTCCATACTGCATGATACTTTCTTTCAGATCCTCGATCTGGATATCCTGTTCCATGCAGATATATTCTTTTACAAATTCTTCCAGCTTGATATTCATCCGAAACGGAATTGCCCGCTTAAAAAGACGTGGGAACTTTTCTTTATCCAATCCGCCCAGATACACATCATAAAGCTGACGGCGGAAACGCTCATTGCTTGGTCCGCAGTAGAACGCCTCTTCCCCAAAGGTACGCTGCAGATATTCTCTTATTTCCACAGTAGAAAGACATCTCTTTTCCCCCCGGTAAGCATTCGCAAGCAGACCACTTCTGTGCCAGAAAAACAGGCGGCTTATCTCATTCGTCGCCGTCTCCACGTCAAATACAACGCCCACACACTGTTTTTCATGGGTTCTTGTCTGCTCCAGCTCGATCACGATCGTACTGGAAAAATTCTTATTTCGCAGATACTGGGACTCATTATTTTCACTGATGTTTACCATTCCGCGCAAATACTCGATCAAGGTACGGTCGGAATCATCCGCTGCTGCCTTGTTGAAAAATCCACGCCCGTCCGTGTTGGCATAGAGCACAATCTGAATTGCATCGATAACCGTTGATTTTCCACTTCCGGAATGCCCGGTGAAAAAGTTGATCCCTTCGCTCAAAGTCAGTATTTTTCTGTCTATATAATGCCAGTTGTTCAGGCAGATTTTTGAAATCGCCCAGAACGGCTGCCTGTTATCCAATGTCTCCAAAAGTCTCCTCCTCTTCTTCCCGGCTGTTTCCGAATGATTCCAGAACTTCTCTCACCGCATCTCCCTGCAATACTGCATGGATACACGGATAGATCAGAAGTCTTGTACTTTCATTTAACTCTTCCAGTACATCCAGCGGCTCGATCAGCTGGTATTTTTTCAGCATGACAATGGTCCTTTTCATCTCTGTCGGTGACGGGATACTGCGAAGCACACGAAAATCTCCTGCTTTTCCGTTGAGTGCCCCAAGCGTTGTCACGATCTGACTACTTGACGAAACCGATGCCATCTGTTCATCATAAATCAGCTTCAGTAATAAGATGTAAATCGTTGCAAGACGCGGAAGCTTTTCTCCCCAGATCATTTCATCCTGAATGTAGATCAGTCCCAGGTGTACGTTCTCACATAATGTGATCCCGGCGATCTGAAAATACATTTTCAGAAAATCAATGTGCTTTTCACAGATGCGGTACTCTCGCTGATACTTAAGTCTGCCCGCACGCTTGTCGAACTTCCTCTCCAAAAGGAACGTCTGTCTGTAGAGAAGCCGGATCACATCTGTCAGGTCTTCCTGTTCTTCCTGCGTAAGCTGCTCAAAATATTCTATCATCCATTCTCTCCAATTTCCGTATACTTTTTATAAATGCCTTCTTACAAACTTCAGTGCCGGATAACGGTATCCGTTCTTTTCAATCGTTTCCGCATCCTCTTCCAGTGCTTTGTATTTGCTATTCTTACGGGTACTGAGGTCGTATGCAAGAATCAGCTTTTCAAAATCATCCTCTGATGTAAGGGAAAGCTTTTCCGTATCCAGCACATCTTTCTCCATATGTTCTTCGATAAATTCTTCAATCTGCTTTTTGCTGAATCTGAGCTTGATCCGGTTCAGCCGGAGCACATCTTCTCTGTCCAGATCATCTACTTCCTCTTCTTGTGCCATCTTGCTGACAAAATCCTTCCGGCTTCTTCTTCGCTTATAAAGAGATTTTTCTGACAGGATTTCGGTCAAAGACAGATTCATCTTCTCCCCCGTCTTTTGAATGACCTCTTCATAGTCATCCTCTGACATCCGGTTCAGGAGCTGAATCACCAGTCCCTTCGTGTCGCTCTCTCCGCTCAGAAGATAATTCAGCCTTGTCACCGTCGCACGCACATATTTGCTGTGCTCCTTATCCATATTGGAAATGCGGTGCTCGATATCATCAAAGCCTCTCTCGATCATATCCAGAAGCTCCAGCACATCTTCACCGGTATCTCCGGTTACCCTGGCGCGCTCACGGATCTTCTCGATCCATTCCTCATCCTCCCGCATCTGGCGCAGGCATTCTTTGATATCTGTCTTATAGATATAAAAATTATCCGAAGTCTTCAGGATATGGTATTTTTTCCGGACAATCTCTTCCACATATCCGTCCAGATGCTCCTTCAGAAGATCTCCGTAAAACTGCTGTTCCAGAAGCCTTGCAAAGAACTTGTCCATATTGTGCAGCATATCCTGCAATGCCTTATTAAGTCTTCGGGTATTGACAAGCGCTGTCCGGAGCATATTCATGTTCACCCTTGGATCATTCCTGAACGAAAACAGCGTTGCATACACATTCTGGATATAGATCTCTGTCTCCTCCAGATCCTCCGAGGAAAGCCGCTCAAACGCATCAACAAAGACTGCCGCATAATCCGGAATGACGATGTTCGTCACCAGTGTATTATAATCTTCAATTTTCTTCAGCCATCCTTTTCGGATCAGCCAGTTCAGAATCCTTGCTGACGGGGTTTCCAGCATATCAAACTCGGTCTCATCTTCTTCCCGCTTAAGTTCGATCTGCTTCTTCATATACAGGTCACGAAGCACCTGAATACAGACCTCCCTGGTCAGGAAATAATTGCTGTACTGGTATTCTTCATTGATCGCCATCAAAGCTTCAATGTATGTCTCTCTGTTCACAGACCGGAACAGACTCCAGAAACTCTCCGGAATTTCAAAACGTAACTGCATGCTTTGCCTTTCTGTAAATCCATAAATTTTTCCATTATCTATAAGTATACCATATTCTACCCTTGATATGTGAAAAAAACATTATAAAAAGACATTACGAATAGAATGTGCCAAGGCACATTCTCGCGCCGAGCACAGTCGCTTGCGACATCCTTCTTCTTCGTGCGAGTGCGCATCCCTGGCACGTAGTGCCTTTTGGCTAACAGGAAATTCCAAAGGAATTTCCTGTTAGCCAAAAAAGTGCTGCAAAACCGATCACTCTCATCGGCTTGCAGCACTTCTCCATAACGAGACCAAATATCTGGCAGAATATTTGATTATTATTTTAATTAAGCAAGTATGGGTTCCAT
Source organism: uncultured Bariatricus sp. (assembly GCA_934320645.1). Taxonomy (GTDB): domain Bacteria; phylum Bacillota; class Clostridia; order Lachnospirales; family Lachnospiraceae; genus Allocoprococcus. The sequence goes on along the minus strand of CAKRFP010000020.1, from coordinate 3,159 downwards.
ATTTTTCAGTATGACTATTTGATAAAGCCTACCTGTTTACTGATAATTTCATACTGTTCGTCTTTTCTCTTATTGTAGACTACTTTTCTTTCTTCAAAAAGGTTGTTTCCTTCTGTATCGATGGATACGATCAGCGGTCCAAACTCTTTTACGCGGCAGTTCCAGAGAGTTTCCGGCATTCCGAGATCTCTCCACTCAGCTCTTACGATCTCTTCAACCTCTGTTGCTGCTACTACGGCATTACCAGCCGGGAATACACAGTGGATTGCTCCGAACTCTTTACATGCACGTTCGGTGTTTTCTTTCATTCCACCTTTTCCGATGATCACACGTACACCAGATTTCTGTACGAATTCATATTCGAATTTTTCCATACGCATACTGGTTGTCGGTCCTACGGAAACCATCTCGAATTTATCATTTTCCAGTGGACGGATGATCGGTCCTGCATGGAAAATTGCATTGTTTCTAACATCTACAGGAAGCTCTCTTCCTTCTTCTACCAGCCGACGATGAGCAACGTCACGGCATGTTGTCATACTTCCGTTCAGGTAAATGATGTCTCCGACTTTAATGTCTTTTAAATCCTCTGCTGAAATTGGTGTTGTTAAAATTTTCTTTCCGTCTTTTACTTCTACCATTATAATTCCACCCCCGAATGTGTTGTGATTGTGTAATTAAGGTCCTTATCAAATACAATGTGTCCTCTTCTGTGGCTCCAGCATCCTACGTTTACAGCTACACCGATTGCAGATGGATGACGTGCTGTATTTTCGATGTTAACACCCATTACAGAGTATTTTCCACCCATTCCCTGTGGTCCAAGACCGATTGCGTTGATTCCGTCTTCCAGAAGGGTTTCCATCTTTGCAGCTCTTTCGTTGTCATTGTGAGAGCCGATCGGACGCATCAGAGCTTTCTTTGAAAGCAGGGCTGCTGTTTCTACAGAAGTTGCTACACCTACACCTACAAGAAGCGGAGGACATGCATTCAGTCCGTAGCTTGTCATAACATCGAGAACGAATTTTGTTACACCTTCATATCCTTCACCTGGCATCAGAACCATAGCTTTTCCCGGAAGTGTACATCCGCCACCTGCCATGTATGTGTAGATCTCACATTTGTCAGAGTTCGGAACGATATCCCAGAATACGGTTGGTGTTCCTTTTCCTACATTCTTTCCTGTGTTATATTCGTCGAATGTCTCAACGCTGTTGTGACGAAGCGGTGCTTCGAATGTAGCCTTTACAACTGCTTCTTTCAGTAATGCTTCCAGATCATCAATCAGTGGGAATTTTGTTCCACATTTTACCCAGAACTGAAGGACACCTGTATCCTGGCAGCTTGGTCTGTTAAGCGCTACTGCAAGTTCCTGATTACGGAACATGGTGTCATAGATTGTCTTAGACAGCGGACTGTCCTCTTTCTCTCTGAGTTCCTGAAGTTTTGCGATGACATCATCTGGAAGTTTTTTGGCAACGTGTGCAATGAACTTTGCCATGTAATCTGTAAGCTGTGTTACCTGTTCTTCTCTTGACATTTTAAAATCCTCCTCTTTTTATATTGCATTTAATTTGATTACTTTGTTATCCCTTCTTACGGGAAGAATGGATAGAATATCGGAAGTAAGATCATACTTACTACGGTGGATACCAGAATCAGCGGCACACCTGCTTTTGCATAATCTCTAAATGTATATCCTCCGGCTGTGACAACCATTGTGTTCGCCGGCATTCCGATCGGTGTTGCGTATGCGCAGGATCCTCCGATGACACATGCCATAAGTACTGCGCTTGGGTCTGCTCCCATTCCCTGTGCGATTGACACAGCGATTGGTGCCATAAGTGCTGTTGTTGCTGTATTTGACATAAAGTTGGTAAGTACACAGCACAGCATGAAAATTACAAATGTAAGTACATAAGGTGACGGGTTCTTTCCAAGAAGTCCGATTACTTTATCCGCGATCAGCTCACCTGCTCCTGTCGAATCAAGTGCTGCTGCAAGGGAAAGGGTTCCACCGAACAGGAAGATCGTCTTCAGATCGATGGAAAGAAGTGCATCTTTCTCACTGATAACTCCTGTAAGGATCAGGGCGATTGCTCCGACACATCCTGTCACACAAAGCTTGATTCCAATCTGTTCTTCAAAGATCATTCCAAGAAGTGTAAGAATCAGAATAACCAGGGAAAGTGTCTGTTTCCACTTTGGCACATTGCTGAAATCCTGTACCTCATCATAAATGCTGTCTCCGGCTGCATCTGTCTTGTTCGGAAGAAATTTGTATCCGATCAGTGCGAAACAAATGATTCCGACGATCAGGATCGGTACACCTACTTTTGCGTAATCGAAGAATCCGAATTTCAGTCCGATACTTTCCATCTGTGACTGTGCGATCATGTTACCCGGAGCTCCGATCAGGGAAAGGTTACCTCCCATCGCTGCTGCGAATACAAGCGGCATCAGAAGTCTTGATCTTGAATATCCCGACTTTGCTGCGATACCGATGACTACCGGAATCAGAATTGCGGCTGTTCCTGTGTTGGAAAGGAAACCGCTCATCACTCCTACGATGATCATAATCGCAACGATCAGCTGCTTCTCTGTCTTGGCGAAATGTGTTACAACTCCCCCTATTTTGTTTGCCATTCCTGTTTCAAAAAGTGCGCCACCTACAATGAACATCGCAACAAACAGAATGACGTTGCTGTCAATGAATCCTGAAAATGCTGTCTTCCAGTCCAGAACTCCTGTGACTACCAGTCCCACACAGACAATCATGGATGTCAGTCCCAACGGAATTTTCTCCCACATGAACATCACGATCGCAAACAGCAGGAACAATAACGTGATAGTTACCTGACTCATTTTGCTACCTCCTTATTTCTCTTTTTAGTTTCTTTTCTGGATGCCTTTTGTTTGATATCCGATTTATGATATCTGATTTTGTATCCAAATCTTGATTTTAATATAATTCATTGACACCAAAATGTCAATTACTTTTTATCATTTTGGCGGATAGCATAATTTTGCATATTTTATTTTGTATATTCTGACTAAGATTCTTCTGTCATATTGCACGAAATGAAATTTTTACAAATAAAAAAGATTTCAAGAAACACTCTATGCTCTCAAAATCTTTTCATATCTTATGTATAACTT
>CAKRFP010000019.1 GCA_934320645.1 uncultured Bariatricus sp. | reverse complement strand
ATCACGAGAGATATGAGCTTTATCATACAATGCCTGTTCTTCTTTAGAAAATGAATTAAATCCTGAAACAAATTTTGTTGCTTTTTCCTTAAAAATCGCAAATAACACACCTATAATCAGAAATGGTATTACCAAAATTATACACGACCAAAATCCTATATTCATAATACATACCTCCGCTTCAAACTCCGAGTTGTATTTCTATTTGTTTTAAAAATGGGCAACTCCGATTGGAATTGCCCACTCATTGCACTAATTATGCGATTTTTTCTTGCTTGCACCGATTTCTGCATCAAATGATGTAAGTTTGATGTAAATCGCTGTTTTTTTAGTTTTTTATCAAATGAAGTACGTCCCGTCTATTCGGTAAAACGGTACATCTTTACATCACGTCGACTGCCGTCTCCGTGTGTTTTTCGCCTTATGTCGGTGTTCGCAAGCGCACACCGCCACAAGGCTCAGTTTTCTCATCTTAATAGAGCTTTGCACCTGCCGGAATGTGGTCATCTACCATCAGAAGATGGAGCTTTTCTTCGCCTTCTTCTTCATGAATAGCACTGAGGAGCATACCGCAAGAGTCAATGCCCATCATAGCTCTCGGTGGAAGATTTGTGATAGCAATAAGAGTCTTTCCAACCAGTTCTTCCGGCTCATAAAAGCTATGAATACCGCTTAAAATGGTTCTGTCTGTGCCTGTTCCGTCATCAAGAGTGAACTGTAACAGTTTCTTTGACTTCGGTACTGCAACACACTCTTTAACCTTTACTGCACGGAAATCTGACTTGCTGAATGTATCAAAATCAACAAATTCCTCAAATAAAGGCTCTACCTTTACCTTAGAAAAATCAATCTTTTCAGACTCAGTTTTTACATTTTTTTCAGGTGCTTCAGAAGCTGTATTATTTACATCATTTTTCTTATTTACATCACCAAGTGACTTCATTGTCGGGAACAGCAGCACATCTCTGATCGCCTCAGCCCCTGTCAACAGCATACACATACGGTCGATACCGAATCCGATACCACCTGTAGGCGGCATACCAATTTCCAGTGCGTTCATGAAGTCTTCATCTGTTGTATTGGCTTCATCATCACCCTGTGCAAGAAGTTCTTCCTGTGCTTTGAAACGTTCTCTCTGATCGATCGGGTCGTTCAGCTCTGAGTATGCATTTGCCATTTCCCATCCATTCATGAAGAACTCGAAACGTTCTACATAGTCCGGATTTTCCGGTTTCTTCTTTGTAAGTGGCGAAATCTCAACCGGATGATCCATAACGAATGTCGGCTGAAGAAGGTGTTCTTCTACATATTCTTCGAAGAACAGATTCAGAATATCACCCTTTTTATGTCTTTCTTCAAATTCAAGATTGTGTGCTTTCGCAAGCTCTCTTGCCTGTTCAAGAGTTTCTACTTCGTTCCAGTCTACACCGGAATATTTCTTAACTGCATCAACCATTGTGATACGCTCGAACGGCTTTCCAAGATCCATCTCGATTCCTTTATATACAATTTGAGTAGTTCCGAGAACTTCCTGTGCAACGAAACGATACAGGTTTTCTGTCAGATCCATCATGCCATGATAGTCTGTGTATGCCTGGTAAAGTTCCATCAGAGTGAATTCCGGGTTATGTCTTGTATCAAGACCTTCGTTACGGAATACACGTCCAATCTCATATACTCTTTCCAGACCACCAACGATCAGTCTCTTCAGATAAAGTTCCAGAGAGATACGGAGCTTCAGGTCTTCGTTCAGGGCGTTGAAATGTGTCTCGAACGGTCTTGCAGCTGCTCCTCCTGCATTCTGTACAAGCATCGGAGTCTCTACTTCCATAAAGCCTTCATTTCCAAGATATTTACGGATTGCGGTAAGGATCTTGGAACGTTTAATAAAGGTATCCTTTACTTCCGGGTTCATGATCAGATCCACATATCTCTGACGATAACGGGTATCTGTATTTGTCAGTCCGTGGAACTTCTCCGGAAGGATCTGCAGACTCTTTGAGAGGAGCTTTACAGCAGATGCATGAATGGAGATCTCTCCTGTCTTTGTCTTGAATACTTCCCCTTCAAGTCCTACGATATCACCGATATCCATCTTCTTGAATGCTTTGTATTCTTCTTCCCCGATACTGTCTCTTGCTACATAAGACTGGATATTTCCCTGTAAATCCTGCACATTACAGAAAGATGCTTTTCCCATCACACGTTTGGACATCATACGTCCTGCGAGTACAACGTGTTTTCCTTCCAGTTCATCAAAGTTGTCTTTCACTTCCTGGCTGTGATGTGTTACGTCATATTTTGTGATCTCAAAAGGATTCTGTCCGTTTGCCTGCAGTTCTGCAAGTTTCTCACGGCGCACCTTTCTTAAATGATTCAAATCCTGTTCCTGTCCATTGTTCTGCTGTGTTGCCACTTTTTTCACTCCTTCTCTCTGCTGTATACCATCTTATACTGAACGATTGATCTTCAGTACTTCGTACTCAATAACTCCTGCCTGTGTCTCAACTGCTACTACGTCTCCGACTTTCTTACCGATCAGGGCTTTTCCTACCGGAGATTCATTGGAAATCTTACCTTCCAGGCTGTTTGCTTCTGTAGAACCTACCAGCTGGAATACGATTTCCTCTTCAAATTCTTTATCATATACATCTACTGTACATCCGATGTTGATGGTATCAAGATCCACGTCATCTTCTACTACAACTTCTGCATTCTTGAGGATTTTCTCAAGTTCTTCGATACGTGCTTCGATATCACGCTGCTCGTCCTTTGCTGCATCGTACTCAGCGTTCTCTGAAAGGTCTCCCTGTTCTCTGGCTTCTTTGATCTTTCCTGCCACTTCTTTTCTTTTCACAACTTTTAAATTTTCAAGCTCATCTTCCAGTTTCTTAAGTCCTGTATAGGTGAGTAATGTTTTCTTTGCTTCCATTATAATTCTCCTTACTTACTGACAAATCATTTTCTATTCAAGCCGCAGATACTGATTTTATCCGCATTTAAAGCTACTTTCACAATTTCATTATTATACATATTTCCGGCGGCTGTGTCAACAATTCTTTGCTGGTTTAATATATGCAAAAACGCATTCTCTCATGCGAAAGAACACGTTTTATGTCTATCCGATTTTTTCCATTAAAAGGTTCTCCAGTTCTTCATAACTTTCCACCTGATTGATCTCATCTCTGAGCTTCGCAGAACCCTGCATTCCCTTGGTATACCATGCCACATGCTTGCGCATTTCACGGATTCCGATATAATCTCCCTTGAACTCGATCTGCAGTCTTGCATGACGCAGCATTGTTTCCCGGATCTGGTCTGTGCCTGGTCTTTCCGGAAGGGATCCGGTCTCTTCATATGCCAGTAATTCCCTGAAGATCCATGGATTTCCCTGGCAGCCTCTTCCGATCATCACACCATCACAGCCAGTCTGCTCAAACATATCCAGTGCCTTCTGTCCGCTTGTCACATCTCCATTCCCGATTACAGGAATCTTCACTGCTTCTTTCACCTTACGGATAATCTCCCAGTCTGCATTTCCGGAGTAATACTGTTCTCTGGTCCTTCCATGTACTGCAATCGCCGCTGCACCTGCTTCTTCTGCGATCTTCGCAATCTCCGGTGCATTGATACAGGTATCGTCAAATCCTTTGCGGATCTTTATCGTCACCGGTTTCCTGATCGCTCTCGCTGTCTTATACACAATATCATAAATCCGCTTCGGATCCTTCATCAACGCCGAACCTTCTCCGTTGCGCACTACCTTTGGAACCGGACAGCCCATATTGATATCCAGGATCTGAAATGGAAGTTCTTCAATCCGCTTTGCCTGCTCGGAAATGATGTCCGGATCTTCCCCGAAAAGCTGAAGTGATACCGGGTATTCTCTTGGATCGATCGCAAGCAGCGCCTTGGTATTCTTATTCTTATACTGGAGCGCCTTTGCACTGATCATTTCCATGCACAGAAGCCCTGCTCCCTGTTCCTTGCATAACAGACGAAATGGCAGGTCTGTTACCCCTGCCATCGGTGCCAGCACATAACGGTTCGGAAGCTCTACATTTCCTATCGTCAGTGTCTTTATCATTCGATCTCTTCCCCCAGGAAAAATACTTTGTAGTAAAGCTGAAGCTGTGTCAGAAGCTCCTGCTTCTTCTCGTCCGTCTGGATCTCCTTGATCTTCAGACGGCTTCCGATCTCGTCAAACATCGGATCTCCCTCTGCAGAAGTCACTTCAAATTCCAGCTCCCCATTCTCCTCAAATACAAGTGTCAGGATTCCCCCAACATCATGTACATACAGCACACACATGATCTTCAATTCATCTTTGATGTGCTGTGGCAGATTATCAAAATCCGGATTCATATAAAATTTTTCTTCGTAAGAGTTGGCTCCGCATAATACGATCTTATCCTGATACATAAATTCTCCTTCTATACATACCCATAAATTCCACGTACCGAAACTTCTCCGGCAAAGACAGACTTTCTGCTGCCGTCTTCACATTCTACCTGCAATTCCCCGGTCTTGTCAATCCCCAGTGCCAGTGCATCATATTCATGTTCCGGTTCCAGTACACGCACCCGGCGCCCGCAGTTTACCAGCAGACGGTTATAATCTTCCATGATCGGCTCCAGACTTCCCGCCTCGCAGACCGCTTCGTAAGCTTTTTCAAAATGCTCCATGATCGCAGCGATCAGCTCAAACCGGCGAAATTCTCTGCCAGCTTCGATCCGCAGTGAAGTCGCTGTCTTTGCGATCTCTTCCGGAAAGGCCTCCATATTGACATTGATTCCGATTCCGATCACTACATGATTGATGTAATCAATCTCTGCGCTCATCTCCGTCAGGATCCCACTGATCTTCTTTCCATTCACGACCAGATCATTCGGCCATTTGATTCCGATATCCAACCCGGTCTTTTCACGCAAAGCTTTCGTTGCCGCATATGCCATGACAAGTGTCAACATCGGTGCATCTGACGGATTCATCACAGGTCTTAACAGAATCGACATGGAAATACTGCTGCCCGCCGGTGACTGCCAGCATCTGCCGCGTCTTCCTTTTCCCGCCGTCTGCGTCTCCGCAACAAGAAGAGTTCCATCCGCACCTCCGGCCTCGCCAAGTGCTTTGGCTCGGTTATTGGTCGAATCGATCTCGTCATAATACTCCAGATTTTTCGCCATCCATTTTGTCTCCAGACAGCTTTTTATCGCATCTGCGGTAATCCGGTCCGGAATATCCACAATGCGATAACCTTTGTTTCTCACGGCTTCGATCTCATAGCCTTCTTCTTTTAACTGATTGATTGCTTTCCACACAGCAGTCCTGGACACCTGAAAGTGGTCACAGAGCTGCTGCCCCGACAGATACCCATCGCTCTGCCGGAGCATCTTTAATATCTCTGCTTTCATGCTTATTATTCGTTCTCTCCTAAAGTTGCAACCATAACTGCCTTGATTGTATGCAGACGGTTCTCAGCTTCATCAAATACTCTTGACTGTGGTCCTTCAAATACTTCTTCGGTAACTTCTTTTTCTTTGATCGCCGGCAGGCAATGTGAGAAGATTGTAGTATCTTTTCCTGTACGTTCCATCAGAGCTGCATTTACCTGATATGGCTTTCCGAGACGCTCTCTTTCCTGCTCTTTCTTTTCTTCACCCATGGAAATCCATACGTCTGTGTAAATGACATCTGCTCCCTTTACACCATCAAGGTCATCGGTGATCTCAATAGTTGCTCCGGATTCTTTCGCATATTCGTCACATCTCTTCCACAGAGATTCCGAAGTCCAGAGTGCCTTCGGTGCAACGATTGTTACATCTACTCCGATTTTGGCACATCCTACCAGAAGGCTGTTCGCAACGTTGTTACGTCCATCTCCAAGGTATGCAACCTTCAGGCCTTTCAGGTGTCCGAATTCTTCTTTCATGGTAAGGAGCATAGCCAGACACTGTGTCGGATGTGTGGTATCTGTCAGACCATTCCATACCGGAACTCCACTGTACTCTGCAAGTACATCTGCGTATCTCTGTTCAAATCCACGGAATTCGATTCCATCGAACATTCTTCCAAGTACACGTGCTGTATCTTCGATACTTTCTTTATCGCCTAACTGGATCTCATTACCTGCAAGGTATGTCGGGATTCCACCTTCATCCTGTGCTCCTACGGTAAATGCACATCTGGTTCTTGTAGATGGCTTTTCAAAAATAAGGGCAATATTCTTTCCTTCCAGGCTGTGTCCTTTAATTCCTGCTTTCTTCTTTGCTTTTAATTCACCTGCCAGGTCAACGAGATATTCAATCTCTGCCGGTGTATAATCTTCCAGTTTCAAAAAACTTCTTCCTTTTAAATTCATCTTGTAGTCCTTTCTCAGCTTTGCAATCGCATGGACGAATTTCGGCAGTTTTTCTTTTCCCTCATCTGTAAGAGTCTCATACTTTCTGCTCGTCTCATTCCACAGTTCATCTGCTGTATAAATATTGTATTTTGGAATTCTCATGAGCTTCGCACTTGCCTCCAGCATTCCATAGAACAACTCTCTGTCCGAACAGCCGATCGGCAGCTTAAGTTTGAAACGATATTCCGTCTTTTCAAGTTCGCTCAAAAGCTTCATTATTTCTACATAATAACACTCTTCTCGCGTTTCTTCAATATAGTAAATCGATCCAGTGAGCCCGTAAAGCGCTCTTTTTGCATCATAATAGCCAATTTTCAAATTCTGTCTGCTCCGCTTTGCCGAAAATTCGAGAATACTGCCAAGTCCTACTCTCGGTTCGATCTCCAGCAGAGAACCGTCTTCCGGAATCGTCGTCTTCGGCACTCTTCCCGGACCAAAGATCCTTACCTGGATCAGATCCTTATATCCCCTTTTTAGAAGAGACGCGGTCGGCACATTATTGACCGCACCACCATCAATATATGTCTTGCCGTGCAGCGGTTCATTTTTAAATCCAAGCAGATATGCGCTGGCAAGAAGAAAATCCTCCAGAAGCCCTTCCGGTATATCTTCAATACTCAGATCCAGTTCCTTCATATCTGATACAGAAAATGTCAGAAGGCAGAATTCTTTTCCGCATTTCCTGATCTTTTCTTCGTCTACAACCACATGGATCAATTCCTTAAGCGGTGTAATATCAATTCCACCATCTGCAAGTTTCTTCCAGAGACCTTTCAAAATCTCTCTTATGGATGCCTCTCCATCAAAGAACTGTTCCATCAACTCCTCATCCACATCCATAACACGGGAAAATGCCATCTCTTTCCAGATATGTTCTGCTTTCTCCAGATCTCCCATACAAACAAGGGCGCCATTCAGGGCGCCCACAGATGTACCCGCTACTGCACTGATCTTCACACCAGCTTCCGAGAGAGCCCGCCACGCACCGATCTGATACGCACCTCTGGCTCCTCCTCCATCGAATACCAATCCATATTCTTTATTTAAATCGATTATTGGTTTCATCAAATCACACTCTCCTTTGCGCTTGATTTCCCCTCATCACTACCGGCGCTGTCTTGCCGCCTCGAACATCAATACCGAAGATGCCACTGCCGCATTCAGCGATTCTACCTCTCCGCACATCGGAATTTTGATATAACACTCTGCTGCATCTGCCACTTCATCCCGAAGTCCGTTACCCTCATTTCCAATTAAAAAAGCTGTCCCTCTTGTGTAATCCTCCTGATCGTAGCTGTTCTTTCCTTTCAGATGTGCCGCATAGGAATGAATCCCGGCTTCTGCAAGTACTTCCAGAGTTTCCGGTAAATGCTCTACATACACAAACGGCATCCGGTAAACCGATCCCATCGTTGAACGGATCACCTTGGGATTGTAAATATCCACACAGTCGTAACTCATGATCACGCCGGTTACGCCTGCCGCTTCCCCTGCACGGAGAATGGTTCCCAGGTTTCCCGGATCCTGCAGGTTATCCAGCACCATCAGAAGCGGTTTCCTTCCCTGCGCATCCAGCTCCAGCATCTCACGTATCTCACAGCTTCTCTGCTCCATCACAAGCAGGATCCCCTGTGGTGTCTTTGTATCTGACACGTGGGAAAATACATGATCTGACAGGATTTCCATCTGTCTTCCCCATGCCGAAAGCCCCAGTTCTTCTCCATATCGGCTGTAAAACTGCTCCGATACATAAACCTCTCTCACCTGCGCACGCGGAGCTTCCCGGTACATCCGGATCCCCTCTACGATATAGATGCCTTCTTCATCACGCGCCTTTCTCTTTTTCTGCCATGTAACAAGCTGTTTTACCCTGGCATTTCCTGTACTGGTTATCATACTGTAATCTCTTTCCTTTTATTCTTCTACTCGATCATTCTGTCTCAATATCAAAGTGCCCGAACGATTGCAAGTTCAGGCGTTTGACACTGGATCCGTTTTACATCTTAAATCGATATCCCACACCCCATATTGTCTCAATATACTGTGGGTTTGAGGTATCATATTCAATTTTTTCACGGATTTTCTTGATGTGCACAGTTACCGTTGCGATATCTCCGATGGATTCCATATCCCAGATCTCGCTGAAAAGTTCATCCTTGGTGTATACATGGTTCGGATGGCTGGCAAGGAAGGTCAGAAGATCAAACTCTTTTGTTGTAAAATTCTTCTCCACTCCGTTTACCCACACCCGGCGTGCAGTGGTATCAATCTTAAGTCCGCGGATCTCGATCACCTTATTCTCTTCCACGGCACTTCCGATCAGCCGCTCATAACGTGCCAGATGTGCTTTTACCCTTGCCACCAGCTCGCTTGGACTAAACGGCTTGGTCATATAGTCATCAGCCCCAAGTCCGAGTCCTCTGATCTTGTCGATATCATCTTTTTTCGCAGATACCATGATGATCGGTGTATTCTTTTCCGCACGAACTTTACGACAGATCTCAAAGCCATCCACGCCCGGAAGCATCAGATCCAGGATCACCAGATCAAAGTCACCGGAAAGTGCTTTTTCTAGCCCTGTCTGTCCATCATTTGCAACCTCTACTTCAAATCCACTCAGCTCCAGATAATCTTTCTCCAGATCTGCAATACTCTCTTCGTCTTCTACAATTAAAATCTTACTCATTTATCGGTACCTCCTGATATTTTCTGATTACAAAATACATCACTGTGCCAACACCTTCCCGGCTGGTCGCCCAGATTTTACCACCATGATCTTCAATGATCTTCTTCACGATTGAAAGACCAATTCCGCTTCCGCCCTTGGATGAATTTCTTGAAGCATCCGTCCGGTAGAACCGGTCAAATATATTCGGCAGATCCTTCGCTGCGATTCCTTTTCCATTATCCTCAAGCTCTACCTGGATAAAATCACCCACGTCTTTTACCCGCAGGTTGATCAGCCCGTGCTCTCGTTCCATGTATTTCAGAGAATTGCTGACAATGTTGTTGATCACTCTCTTTAACTGCTCCGGATCTGCAATGATCTTCTGATCCCCTTCGACATAATTGAAATAACCAAACTCTACATTCTTGGAATCCAGCTCCATCTCAATATCTTCCGCACAGTCATTAAAATAATCATTCACTGAAAGCGGTGCAAAATTATACGGAATCCGGTTCGTATCGATCTTCGCATATAAGGTCAGTTCATTGATCAGCGTATCCATCTCATTCGCCTTATTGTAAATGGTTCCGATATATTTATCCATTTTCTCCGGCGTATCTGCAACCCCGTCACGAATTCCTTCTACATAACCTTTAATCGCTGTGATCGGCGTCTTAAGGTCATGGGAAATATTGCTGATCAGTTCTTTACTTTCCCGGTCACTCTTCAGCTTCTCCTCTGCATTGTCTCTCAGACGAATCCGCATCTTTTCAAATGCCTGTATCAGTTCGCCGAGTTCGTCATCTTTTTCCGGTTTGATTTCAAAATTCAGGTTGCCTTCCTCTACATTCTTGGCAGCTTCCTGCAGCTTGTGGATCGGACTGATGATACTTCCGTAAATCCACACCACCATGATCATCGCGGTAAATGCCAGGATCAGGACTACCGCAACGCATGCACTGATAATAAACTGCTGGATCTCCGGCATATCACCAAGTACTTTCATAGAATTGGCAAAATCCTTGTATTCTTCGCCGGTAATTCCGTAAGTATGCTCAATGACCCCGATCTGATAGCGCGCAATTCCAAAAATAAATGCCGCCGTCAGTATGGTCGGTATCGTGATCATCGTCACAAAGGAAATGACCAGCCTTGTCCTTAGTTTCATGCTATATTCATCCTCCATTCATCGCGGGCGCCATCTGAGGTTCGTCCGTCTGGTGCTCACGTAAATCTCTCTGATAACTAATAGCATATCATAAAAACGGGTGCTTCACATCAAAGCACCCGTAAAATTTTCTAAATTTTTTCTAAAACGATCAAATCCAGAACTTGTTATTAAAGATATTTTTTCAGAGTATCCACTTTGTCCAGCTTCTCCCATGGAAGATCCAGGTCGTTGCGTCCAAAGTGACCGTAAGCTGCTGTCTGTTTGTAGATCGGACGTCTCAGGTCAAGCATCTTGATGATTCCTGCCGGACGAAGGTCGAAGTTCTCACGGATGATCTCTACGAGCTTATCATCTGCGATCTTTCCTGTTCCGAAAGTATCTACCATGACAGAGGTCGGCTGTGCAACACCGATTGCATAAGAAAGCTGGATCTCACACTTTTTAGCGATTCCTGCTGCTACGATGTTCTTTGCAACGTATCTTGCTGCGTAAGCTGCGGAACGGTCTACCTTTGTGCAGTCCTTTCCAGAGAAAGCTCCACCACCATGACGGGCCATTCCACCGTAGGTATCTACGATGATCTTACGTCCTGTAAGTCCGCTGTCACCGTGTGGTCCACCGATCACAAAACGTCCGGTCGGATTGATGAAGAATTTTGTATTCTCATCCACCATATCTGCCGGAAGGATTTCATCAAAAATGTATTTTTTCACGTCTTCATGGATCTGTTCCTGTGAAACATCCGGATCATGCTGTGTAGAAAGTACTACTGCATCAAGGCGGGCCGGAGCTCCATTTTCATCATATTCTACAGTTACCTGTGATTTTCCATCCGGACGAAGGTAAGGAAGTGTTCCGTTCTTTCTTACTTCTGTAAGACGCTTTGCAAGCTTATGTGCAAGTGAAATCGGATAAGGCATATATTCTTCTGTCTCATCAGAAGCATATCCAAACATCATTCCCTGGTCTCCTGCACCGATTGCTTCCAGTTCTTCATCTGACATCTTGTGTTCCTTTGCTTCAAGTGCTTTATCAACACCCATGGCAATATCGCTTGACTGTTCGTCAATTGCTGTCAGAACGCCACATGTGTCAGCATCAAATCCGTACTTTCCTCTTGTATAACCAATTTCGCGAACAGTATCACGAACGATTTTCTGAATATCTACATATGCATTTGTAGTAATTTCTCCCATTACCATAACAATTCCTGTAGTCGCGCATGTCTCACATGCTACACGGCTCATTGGGTCCTGCTCCATAAGTGCATCCAGGATCGCATCGGAAATCTGGTCGCACATCTTATCCGGATGTCCTTCAGTTACTGATTCAGAAGTAAATAATAATCTCTCCATCTTTTTTCCTTTCTTTTCTTCTTTGTATCTGCCTCTCTTATCTCTGGAATAATGAAAATCGACAAACAGAATTTCTCTTCTGTCTATGCAAATTTAAAGGTCAGCCCCAAAGGACTGACCTGATATCTCATCATCAATCCTCTTATTGTTCGATTGCTCGCTCAGGTTGGCACCTTCCGGCTTACCGGGGTTGCCGTGGCTTCGCAGGTCCTTTGTACCTCCACCACTCTGAATAAGAGAAAGCGTATTTAATTGTTACCGCTACACATCATAACACTGTCCATACCTTCCGTCAATATACATTTTGGGAAATATGTTCTATCAAAACAGGAATTCCTGTCTTAACCTACTTTTAACTTGAATTTCTGGATCTCACGTTCTGTAGAAACTCTCTCGATCACTGCACCGAGACTTCTGAGCTTCTCTTCAAAACGTTCGTATCCCCTCTGGATATATACGATGTCATCTACGATCGTAATGCCATCTGCGGCCATTCCTGCAATCACAAGTGCTGCTCCTGCACGAAGATCCGGTGCGCTGACCCTTGCTCCCGAGAATTTATCTACGCCTTCGATAGTCGCTGCATTGCCTTCAACCTTGACATTTGCACCCATTCTTGCAAGTTCTGAAAGATATTTGAAACGATTCTCAAAAATACTTTCTGTAATCGTGCTTGTCCCTTTACAAAGAGCAAGTGTAACACCGATCTGCGGCTGCATATCTGTCGGGAATCCCGGATATGGAAGAGTCTTCACCTGTGTATTATGAAGATCTCCTTTGGACACAACACGCACTGCATCATCAAATTCTTCTACTTCACATCCGATCTCAACAAGTTTTGCAATCGTAGCTTCCAGATGCTTCGGAATGACATTCATAACAGTCACATCACCTCTGGTTGCTGCTGCCGCAAACATAAATGTGCCGGCTTCGATCTGATCCGGAATGATAGAATAATCTGTCTTATGAAGGCGGGATACACCGCGGATCTTGATCACGTCCGTACCTGCTCCACGAATGTTCGCTCCCATACTGTTCAGGAAGTTTGCCACATCGACAACATGAGGCTCTTTTGCCACATTCTCAAGGATCGTAAGTCCTTCTGCCATCGATGCTGCCATCATAACGTTGATCGTAGCTCCTACGCTTACCACATCAAAATAAATGTGCTTTCCGATCAGACGCTCTGCTTCTGCAATAATCTTGCCATGCTCGATATCCACATAAGCACCAAGCGCACGAAAACCTTTCAGATGCTGGTCGATCGGACGGCTTCCGATATTGCATCCTCCCGGAAGAGCGACTTCTGCTCTTTTATACTTACCAAGAAGTGCTCCGAGCAAGTAATAAGATGCACGGATCTTCTTGATGTAATCATATTCTATATCAAAATTTTCAATGTTGCTTCCGTTGATTCTGACTGTGTGCCGGTCAATACGGTCAACCTCGGCACCAATTCCACTGATTGCTTCCAGCAGAACGTTGATATCGTTGACATCCGGAAGATTATCGATAGTAACTGTCTCATCTGTCATAATCGCAGCTGCCAGAATTGCCAGTGCTGCATTCTTTGCTCCACCGATCTCGACTTCGCCGACCAGCGGATTGCCACCCTTAATAATATACTGTTCCATTTCGCACCTCAATTAACGATTTCTTTCCCTCTGAAATATATCCTGTTCTATACTTCTGTCAAACACTCTATTCATACTCTTTATTATTTCATGAATAAAAAACCTCATACTTTTTATTCTTTCCAGATCTCTCAGGATTTGTATGAAGCTTTTTGTATAATCCTCTATATCACATATCAGTATAACATATTTCTATATTCATTGCAAAATTATTTATCTTGCCTTCTTCATTTTCGTAAAACTTTTGTAATAATTTCTTTAAAAAATTTATTGATTTTCCAAAACTTCCATTACATTTTCAATGGTTTCTTCCAGCTCCAGTCCATCCTCTGAAACAGTAATATCTGCATATTTTTCAAATAATACTACTCTTTCGTCATATAGATCCTTCAGCGTCTGCCCGTCCCGAAGTGCAACTCCCCTTTTCTTTGCATTCTTCAGTCTGGAATTGATAACCTCAAATGACGCATGCAGATAAACAATGGTTCCGATCTCTTTGTAATGCTTCATTGCTTCTTCACAGTAAACTACGCTTCCTCCCGGGGAAATCACCGCATGTTCCGCTTCCACATCACGATTGACCTGATTCTCAATACTTAAGAATCCGTCCAGACCTTCTTCTGCGATAATCTCCCGCAAAAGTCTGTTCTCCTGCTTCTGAATCAGCAGATCTGTATCAATAAACTCGTATCCAAGCCGCTTTGCGACTACCACTCCGACGGTACTTTTCCCAACTGCCGGCATTCCGATAAATATAATATTCTTCATATGTACCCTGGCTCACTCCTTACCGAAACTGTGTTTCAGATGCTGTCATTTTTATATCGGACGATATTATAGCACAAGTCCTGTGCATGAAGCAACTGTTTTTTCCTGTTGCCGCCTGCCTTTTCCTCTTCTTTCCATCAATTCCTGGTACATCAGGATTTCTACGATCTCCCGGATCTGTTCCGGAGTATAGGTCTCTTTTTCCCATTTTTCCTGTTTCATGACCTGTTCATACGCCCTACGACACATCAGGCACAGCTGGAGCTTATCCGGGTACTCATCATAGATCATGCTTCCTTCATATTCTTGGCGGTCGCATTCTTCCTGTATATATGGAAAAATCTTTTTTGCTGTTGCCGGATACATACTTTGCAGGTATTCCCGGTCGCGCTTCTGGATTTTGTCTTCGTCAAATGCGTATGGAATCGGATACATCATATAATAAGGCAATCTCAGGTCCATGTCTGGCACTTCCATTTCTTTTTTCTATGCTTTAGTGTATGCGGTATGGGGGAGTGGGGTTCCTGGGAGGTGGGTGTGGAAGGGGGACGATTTTCGGGCAATCCTGTTTCCGGGGCGGATTCGGAATGTAACAGGGAGGTAACGGGGAAGGAAGCGGCAAGTGGCGGCACCGGACAGATTCGCCCCGAAATCTGATGATTTCGCGGCTCAGGCTGTCCTCACCAGTCGTGCGGGAGGCACGGCTGGTGTCCACCTCTTGCCACTTCCTTCCCCTAACTCCCTGTAACGTTCCTGCATATGCCCTGGAAACAGGATTGCCCGAAAATCTGCGCGCTTCAAGACGGGAGGGGCGCCCCGGAACTCTACTCGCGAAGTTGAGTGTTGTTCAGGACGGGCGCCAGGCGGACGTTTGTCCTGTGGCTTGGCAAATGTGCGGTTGAAATTTGTTGATGAAAAGGTTATTTATTAAAATGTTTTTATAAAGAGATGATATTTGTTGTGTGGAAATTACTTTACTAGTTTTTTGATTACCATATAATTTGCTATGAGTAGCAAATCTTTTAAATTATAAAAGAACATATTCTATATTGAAATAATTGGGTTTATGGTATACTGAATTATAGGTATATATTTTTTCATGCTTTACGAAGGAGGATATATATGGATATAATTATCAGACCTGCGGAAAACAGTGATTTTGACAGTGTGGTTCATATCATGAATCAGGTTCAGGCTTTGCATGTGAACTGGCGGCCTGATATTTACAAAGAAAGTAAGAATTTTTTCTCTTTGGATGCTTTAGGGAGAGAAACTTTTTATGTTGCTGCATATGAAATGTACAAAAAATATGGCTTTACAGAAAAATCAATCAACATGGAATTATTATAAGTAGTGAGGTGCAAAGTTATGAATAATGAAATTGTGAATGCTATGGAGGAACTTGAAAACTGGTTGGCTGATCCGGCTGAGCTGGGGCGGAAACCGGCGAAGATTGAGTATACAGCTTCTTTTGAGGATGAAGATGGGATCAAATGTATGATCTTTAAATTCAAGAAATCTTTCTTTGGAAAATGGCTTCTTGGGATCGTCAGTGAATCCGGAACCTTCAGTGAGATGAAGGAATACAATTCTTCCACAGAAACAGAAGATGCAAAATCGTTACTTCATATATTAAAAGAATACTGGAAAAAAATAGCAGAAAAAGAACAGGGATTTATCGAAATCCCGATTGAAAATCTAATCGAATGGGACGAGCCGAATGGGGAAGGTTGTATCGTTTCCGATAAGATCACAAAAGAAGGCTACAAAGTCGGCTACATGCTCCGCGAAGAGCCAACAGAAGGGAATCCGGACAGTGGCTGGAGATTCATGGCTGGTAATGAAGATGACGAATATATGGACAATCCGGATAATCATCATGTCTTTGCACTCAACACCATCTGCAATTACGACAGCGATATTATCCCTTATCTTCATGCCAAAATCGGATCTGCTTTCATACGTGTAGATGAGTCCCATTTTGAAAAATATCATGAATTTAAGCCTATGTTCATCCAAAAGCAATAAATAAGTAAAAATAAACTCTGTTTTTTCCACTTCGCCACAACATCCCCGTCTGCCAATGCACAGGCGTGTGGAAGGTTTGACTTTCCGGTTCCGTTTTGTACTACAGCCATCAAGTCAATGAGACGTACCAGAAAGCCAAACCTTCCACACGCCATCCCATTCGCCACCTACAACTTAATCTTAGCCAGCGCATCCGCAAATGGATTATTCACCGGCTCATCCTTCTGCTGTCTTAAATATTTCTGCACATCCTTCTTGCTGACTCCCGCACCTTCTTTCTTCCGTCTCTCCTGGAACGATGTCAGCTTCTCCTTATGTCCGCAGACACACACAAAAATCTGTCCATCCCCTTTTCCTTTCAGCTGCATCTTCTTGTGACACACAGGACATCTCGCATTCGTTGTCCGTGATACTGTTTCGCGGTATCCGCACTCTCTGTCCTGACAAACCAGCATCTCACTGTTCTTTCCTTTCACTGCAAGCATTCTCTTACCACATCGCGGACATTTACTATTTGTCAGATTATCATGCCGGAACGTTCCAGCTCCCGCCTTAATCTCAGAAACCACCTGATCCGTATATTTATCAATATCCTTCATAAAATCCTTCCGCGAAAGCTTTCCCTTCGCAATCTGCGACAAACGCATTTCCCAGTCTGCTGTAAGTTCCGGCTGTTTTAACTCTTCCGGCACAAGTTCCAGAAGCTGCTTCGCTTTCGATGTAAGATAGATATCTTTTCCACGCTTTTCCAGCAAAAAGCTTTTAAAAAGTTTTTCAATAATATCCGCTCTTGTCGCAACCGTTCCCAATCCCCCTGTCTCACCAAGCGTTTTCGCCATCGCTTTGTCATGGCTTTCCATATAAGCCGTCGGGTTCTCCATTGCTGACAGAAGTGTTGCTTCATTAAAATGTGCCGGTGGCTTCGTTTTACCTTCTGTCAATGACAACACAAGTCCTTTAATCTCCTGTCCTTTTTCCAGTTCCGGCAGTGTCTGTCCTTTCAAACTCTTTCCAGACTCATATGCTTCTTCCTCTTCTTCATCCTCATCCGAATAGACTTCCTCTTCATAAGCAGCCCGCCATCCCTGCGCTTTCACAATCTTTCCAGACGCAAGAAAAGTTTCACCGCCAACCTTCACCGTAACCTGTGTCTGCTCATACTCAAATGGCGGATAAAGCACAGCAAGAAAACGCCGCACAACCAGATCATAAATCTTCCGCTCTTCATTTGTCATATGACTCAGATCCACAAACTGCTCCGTTGGGATGATCGCATGATGATCCGATACCTTCGCATCATTTACAAAAGCGAGCTTTCCGCTCAGATCCTTTTTCTTCGCTGTCATTGCAAGCTTACGGTACGGTCCTGTACCACACGCCTCCAGACGGTCCTTGATCGTCGGAACAATGTCTTTGCTCAGATATCTGGAATCCGTTCTCGGATAGGTCAGCACCTTATGATTCTCATACAGTCTCTGCATGATATTCAGCGTCTCTTTCGCCGAATATCCAAACCGCTGATTGGCTTCTCTCTGCAGCTCTGTCAGATCATACAAAAGCGGTGCATACGTTTTTTTCGGTGTTTTTTTAATCTCTTCCACTACCGCTTTCTGTCCATCCAGCTTTTTCATCAGTCCGGTCATTTTCTCTTTATCGAATGAGCGATAACTCTTTGACTTCTGATCCTGCCAGGTCAGCATAATATTTTGTCCTTTTGCAGTCATTCCATAATAACCTTCCGGAATAAAACTACGGATCTTTTCTTCTCTCTTTGCAATCATTGCAAGCGTTGGTGTCTGCACACGTCCACAGGAAAGCTGCGCATTATATTTACAGGTCAGTGCCCTTGTTGCATTGATTCCAACCAGCCAGTCTGCCTCGGCACGGCACATTGCAGCATCATAAAGCGCATCATACTCATGCCCGTTCTTCAACTTTGCAAAACCTTCTCTGATTGCTTTATCTGTTACAGATGAGATCCACAGCCTCTTGATCGGCTTTTTGCTTCCTGCTTTTTCCAGAATCAGCCTTGCTACCAGCTCTCCTTCTCGTCCTGCATCCGTAGCAATGATAATTTCATTCACATCCTTGCGGTGAATCTGTGTTTTCACCGCTGCGAACTGTTTTCCGGTCTGCTTTATTACTTCAAGCTTAAATGGAGCCGGCTTCATCGGAAGCACATCCATTTTCCACTCTTTATATTTTTTATCGTAATCTTCCGGATCTGCCAGCGTAACCAGATGACCAAGTCCCCAGGTTACAATATAACGCTCTCCTTCAATTGCTCCATTTATCTTTTTCCCACATTTAAGTACGCGCGCAATATCACGCGCAACAGAAGGTTTTTCTGCAATTACAAGTGCCTTCATCTGATAATTCTTACTCCCTCTTTATTCTTTTACTGCCGCTTCCATCGTCGACTTTAATTTATCCTGCACCTCAAGCAGGCACTGCAGTAACAGCGGATTAAATGTACCGCATTCGCCATTTTGAATCATTTCCAAAGCTTTTTCATGTGTAAATGCTTTTTTATACACGCGCTCACTTACCAGAGCATCATACACATCTGCCAGCGATACGACCTGTGCCGAAATCGGGATTTCTTCTCCGGAAAGCCCATCCGGATATCCCTTTCCATCATATCTTTCATGATGCCAGCGACAAATCTCATATGCAAGTTTAACCAGTTTTTCATTCTTATACATGTCCAGATTATCCAGCATATGCGCACCGATCAGTGTATGTGTTTTCATGATTTCAAATTCTTCTTTGGTAAGCTTTCCCGGTTTGTTCAGAATTCTCTCGTCAATTCCAATCTTTCCGATATCATGCAAAGCCGATGCTGTTGCGATCAAAAATCTATCTTCCCATGAGAGCTGATATTTTCCTGTTTTTTTCACCAGTTGTTCCAGTAAAAGCTGTGTGATCAGATTGATATGAATAACATGCAGACCGCTTTCTCCATTTCTGAATTCAACGATCTGACTCAGAATTCCGATCATCATACGGTTATTTCGTTCTTTTTCATAAATCTGGTCTGTTACCATACGGATCAGTCTTCTCTGCTTCGCATACAGTTTGATCATATTCAGTACACGCTGATATACTATTTTCGCATCAAACGGGCGGCTGATGTAATCTGAAACGCCCATCTCATATGCCCGTCTGATATAGCTATCTGAATCTTCACTGGAAATCATGATTACCGGAATATCTTCAATCCAATGATTCTGGTTCATCGCAGCAAGGACTTCAAACCCATCCATTTCCGGCATCACAATATCGAGCAGCACCAGAGAAATCCCTGTTCCATACCGTTCCAGTTCTTCCAGACATTCTTCTCCGTTTGCAGCCTCCAGGATCCTGTAATCTTCTTTTAATATTTCTTTCAAAATTTCACGGTTCATCTCTGAATCGTCCACAATCAGGATCTGCTGTTTTAACTTCCCGTCCTCTGAATTCTTCTGCTTCTGCTTTCCATTCTCATCCCATTCTGTGACGACCATATTTTTGTAATTCTTCGCCATATACATCTGACGGTCTGCACTGGCAACCGCATCTTCGATCTTGCCCTCACGGAACATTGCACCACCAATACTGACCGATAACTGCATTTTCTCATAATCCGGCATAACTGCATCATGGATCTTTTCCTGAATCAGTTTCAGCTTATCCTGAAAAATATGTTCTTTGATTGCCGGCAGAATCAGGAGAAATTCGTCCCCGCCATATCGAATCAGAATATCTGTCTTTCGGATATATTTTTTAATAATATATGCTGTTGTCGTAAGTGCCGCATCCCCTGCACTGTGTCCATAAGTATCATTATGAAGTTTGAAGTCGTCCAGATCGATCACAGCGACTCCGGCCTCATCGTCCATATTTTTAATCTCATCCTCGAAAAAGCGACGGTTGTATGCACCAGTCAACGCATCCGTATATAATTTTTCATTATATCCAGCCAGTTTGCTGACTAGTTTTTCATAGCCTTCCGGATCAATCCGAATACTGTCATCCAGATTCTCGATCATCTCCATAACATATGGTTCTCCATCTATTTCAACATAACGGGACATCACCTGAAATACCTGCGATCCCAGAAATTCAAGTTTTACTCTTTGTGATTTTTCCTTCAGAGCCAAAAGAGATATACAATTATCACATTCTTTTCCTTTTTCCCAGAAATCATAACACTGACACATTTCTGAAAATTGATCTGCTTCTGTGTTCTTCTCCCTCTCCCGCAGTATCTTCCCATCTATCAGCCGAACCACCTGAAACACTTCGCTTAAAGATTCCATCTTTTCTTCGGCTTCCTGCCTTGTCATTTTGTATCGCTCGTTCATTTTTTTACCCTCTCACCACTGTCCATTTATGCAAAATACATTTTTACACACTTATTTTTTACACTGTATAATAAAAATATTATAGGCAAATTCCTCCTTATTGTCCAGTTTTCCATCATTAAAAAAACCGAAAATCCACTAAAGGATTCTCGGTTTTTAATGTTTTATGACTGAGCGGCTCCAATTCGGGCGATCGCTCTTTTTAATGCTGCTTCAGCACGGCGCATATCCGTACCTTCCTGCTTCGCTGCAATTCTGTCCTCAGCTCGCTTTTTCGCAGCTTCGGCACGTGCTACATCAATCTCATCCGGCCACTGTGCATCTTCTGCAAGCACGGTTACTTTCTCTTTCAGGATCTCTACGAATCCTCCAAGAATGGCTGTCTTCTTCACCTCGCCATCATTGTGAATACGCATCACACATGGCTGCAGGATCGTTGTCAGCGGAATATGCTTCGCATAGACACCAAGTTCTCCTTCGGTACTTTCGAATTCCAGGAATTCGCATTCCCCTTCCAGAAACATCTTATCCGGTGAAATAATGCTGAGTTTAAATTTATCTGCCATAGGACGTCCCTCCTATTTCACGCGGGCAAGCACGTCATCGATATTACCTGCATTCAGGAAATATCCCTCCGGAATATCATCATGCTTTCCTTCGAGGATCTCTTTGAATCCCTGAATTGTCTCGCTGATCGGAACATAACGTCCTTCCAGACCTGTAAACTGTGTAGCTACATGGAATGGCTGTGAAAGGAATCTCTGAACCTTTCTTGCTCTGGATACGACAAGCTTGTCTTCCTCGGAAAGTTCGTCCATACCAAGAATTGCGATGATGTCCTGCAGTTCTTTGTATTTCTGAAGGATTTCCTGTACTCCACGGGCTACTTTGTAGTGTTCTTCTCCGACAATGTGTGGATCCAGAATACGTGAAGTAGATTCCAGCGGATCTACGGCCGGATAAATACCAAGCTCTGTGATCGCACGGGAAAGTACGGTCGTTGCATCCAGATGGGCAAATGTTGTCGCCGGAGCCGGGTCAGTAAGGTCATCGGCCGGTACATAAACTGCCTGTACGGATGTGATGGATCCGTTCTTTGTGGATGTGATACGCTCCTGCAGAGCACCCATTTCTGTCTGCAGAGTCGGCTGATAACCTACCGCTGAAGGCATACGTCCAAGAAGCGCTGATACTTCGGAACCCGCCTGTGTAAAACGGAAAATGTTATCAATAAAAAGAAGTACGTCTTTTCCACCTTTATCTCGGAAATATTCTGCAAGAGTCAGTCCGGTAAGTCCAACTCTCATACGTGCTCCAGGTGGTTCATTCATCTGACCGAATACCATCGCTGTCTTTTTGATAACTCCGGATTCTGTCATTTCGTAATAAAGGTCATTTCCTTCACGGGTACGTTCTCCTACACCTGTGAATACGGAATATCCACCATGTTCTGTTGCGATATTGGTGATCAGTTCCTGGATAAGAACTGTCTTTCCAACACCGGCTCCACCGAACAGACCGATCTTTCCACCCTTCTGATACGGGCAGAGAAGGTCAACAACTTTGATACCTGTCTCCAGCATCTCTGTCTGTGTTGCCTGCTCCTCAAAACTTGGAGCTTTTCTGTGAATCGGCGCATATTCTACATTCTTTGGAGCCTCTTTTTCATCAATCGGCTCACCCAGTACGTTGAAGATGCGTCCGAGTGTTGCTTCGCCTACCGGAACGGAGATCGGTCCACCGGTTGCTACGGCATCCATGCCGCGCACCAGTCCGTCTGTCGGTCCCATGGCGATACATCTTACGATATCATCACCCAGGTGCTGTGCAACTTCTACCACAAGCTTTCCTCCGTCCTTGCGGGTGATCTCAACTGCATCGTTGATCTCCGGCAAGTATCCTTCCGAAAACTTAAGGTCAAGAACGGCACCGATAACCTGGATAATCTTCCCTATATTTTTATCTGCCATTTTCTCCTCCTTACATACAGAAACCTGTATTTATCCGATTGCCTCTGCTCCGGCAATAATCTCGGTAAGTTCCTGTGTAATCGCACCCTGACGTGCTCTGTTATATTTCAATTCCAAATCATCTATCATCTCTTCCGCATTGCTGGTTGCTGAATCCATTGCCTGCATACGTGCTCCGTTCTCACTGGCAACTGATTCTACAAATGCGCCATACAGAATACTGCTGATATATTTCGGAACAAGAAGGCTGATTGCCTCTTCCGCTTCCGGTTCAAAATTCATCGGTGTAATCTGCTCTTTTGTATCTGCTTCTCCCGCTTCCTCCGATACCTCTGCCGGAAGGACTTTGATCAGCTTCGGAATATGACTGACTGTATTCTTGAAGAAAGTGTATACCAGATAAATCTCTCCGATCTCACCATTTTCAAAATCTGTCAGCAGTCTCTTGGTAACATTTTTCGCATCATCATAGGACGGTTCTTCGATCATCTCCGAATAATCAGCAACGATCTCATAGCCTTTGTGCTTCAAAAGTTCCAGTCCTTTTCCTCCGATTGCATAGATCCGGATATTCTCCTTCGTAAAGGCTTCATTCTCAGTTACCATCTTCACAACGTTGGAGTTATATCCACCTGCAAGTCCACGATTGGATGTCACAACGATCACCGCTTTTTTCTTCGTATCGTCCGCTTTCAGATACGGGTGATTGATGTTCCCTGCCTTTGCAAGCAGAGAAGTCATGGTTGCATACATACAGTCAAAATACGGCTTCGACTCTTCAGCATGGGTTCTTGCTTTCTGCAGTTTTACGGTAGAGACAAGTTTCATGGCTTTTGTAATCTGCTGCGTGCTCTGTACACTGGTACGGCGGCGCTTGATATCTCTCATAGATGCCACTTTGTATCACCTACCTTGCCTGAAATTGTTCTTTGTATTCTCCGATTGCTTTTCTGAGAGATTCTTCAATCTCTTCTTTCATTACTTTCTCGGTTCTGATAGATTCTGGAATTTCCGGATATTTGGTCTTAATATAATCAAACAGTCCACTTTCAAAGTCCAGAATATCTTCGACAGCGATATCAAGAAGAAGCTTCTTAACTGCTGCGTAAATAATAATGATCTGGTATTCTACCGGCATCGGCTGATACTGTGGCTGTTTCAGAATCTCTTTGATTCTGACACCCTGTGCCAGACGCTCGGAAGTCTCTGCATCCAGTTCTGATCCGAACTGTGCAAAAGATGCCAGTTCACGGTACTGGGCCAGATCGATACGAATCGTACCTGCGATCTTCTTCATCGCTTTGATCTGCGCAGATCCACCTACACGGGATACAGAAAGTCCGGCATTAACAGCTGGTCTGAAACCGGAGTTGAACATCTCTGTCTCCAGATAAATCTGTCCGTCTGTGATGGAAATAACGTTGGTAGGAATGTATGCTGATACATCGCCTGCCTGTGTCTCGATGATTGGAAGTGCGGTAAGGGAACCTCCGCCGAGTTCATCAGAAAGACGGGCTGCTCTTTCAAGAAGTCTTGAATGCAGATAGAATACATCTCCCGGATAAGCCTCACGTCCAGGTGGACGTTTCAGAAGTAAGGAAAGGGTACGGTATGCAGTTGCATGCTTGGACAGGTCATCATAAATGATCAGTACGTCCTCTCCGTTCTCCATCCATTCTTCTCCCATCGCACATCCTGAATACGGTGCGATGTACTGCAGTGGTGCAAGCTCACTGGCTGTCGATACGACTACAGTTGTATAATCCATTGCTCCAAAGGTCTCCAGAGTCTTAACAAGGGAAGCTACGGTCGAAGCTTTCTGACCGATTGCTACATAAATACACTTAACTCCCTGACCTTTCTGGTTAATGATTGTGTCAATTGCGATCGCTGTCTTACCGGTCTGTCTGTCACCGATGATCAGCTCTCTCTGTCCACGTCCGATCGGAACCATGGAGTCGATCGCTTTAATACCTGTCTGAAGCGGTGTGTCTACTGACTTACGGGAAATAACACCCGGTGCCACACGTTCGATCTGACGATATTTATTTGCCTGAATTGGTCCCTTTCCATCGATTGGCTGTCCCAGTGCATTAACTACACGGCCAAGCATACAGTCGCCTACCGGAACTTCTACAACTCGTCCGGTTGTCTTTACAGTATCGCCTTCATTGATATTCTTATGATCTCCCAGAAGAACAGCACCTACGTTGTCTTCTTCCAGGTTGAGAACCATTCCATATACCTCTGAAGGAAATTCCAAAAGTTCGCCCTGCATTGCATTTTCAAGGCCGTGGACACGCGCGATACCATCCGCTACCTGAATAACCGTTCCAACGTCCGATACATTCAGCTCAGAGGAATATCTTTCAATCTGTTCTTTGATTACAGAACTTATCTCTTCTGGTCTTAAGTTCATGGAGCGAATCCACCTTCTTTCTACTAATTATAACCGCTGCTATACCTGAATTTTCTTCAGGCTCTTTGACAGCTCATACAGCTTTGTCTTAATACTGGTATCTACGACTCTATCCCCGATGCGGATCACCATTCCGCCGATCAGAGAATCGTCTACCTCGTAATTCATCTCAAAGGATTCATATTTTGTAGTCTGAAGAAGTCGCTGCATAACTGCTTCTTTCTGTGCCCCGCTCAGCTCCACTGCTGTCGTAACATATGCAATCCCGATTTTCTTTTCTTCTTTTACAAGTCCGATAAAATATTCAAATACAGAATCAATCTTGCTGTAGCGCCCTTTTTCGATCATCAGCTTCATCAGCTCTACAATCTCATTTGAAACACGTCCGCGGAAAATAGTCTCGATCATCTGCTCTTTGTCTTCACGCATCACTCTTGGGTTGCCGAGAATCTTCTGAAGCTCTGCATTCTCCTCGAGGATCTGTAGGATACTCTGTACCTCTTCCAGCATCTCATCCATTCTTCCGCAGTCACGGGCAGCTTCAAACAGGGCGTCACCATATACCTTTGATACTAGCTTAGCCATGTCTGTTCTCCCATTTCTTTTAATGTCTCTTCGATCAGATCATCCTGTACACTGGTATCGATCGAAGCTGCTACTACTTTACCTGCCATTGCTGATGCAATGGAGATCATCTCCTGCTTCATGTCGTCAAGCGCACGCTTTCTTTCCAGTTCGATCTCATTGTTCGCACGTGCGATAATTTTCGCTGCTTCTTCTTTTGCTTCCGCAATGATCTCTGCTTCGTTCTTCATTGCTTTTTTCCGTGCTTCACTGAGAATAGCCTGCGCCTCTTTATCGATCTCTTTGATTTTCTGTTCGTATTCTTCTTTATAAACAGCTGCTTCTTTTCTGTCCTTCTTTGCTGATTCCTGTTCATCAGCTACTCTCTGCTTTCTGTCCTCCAGAAGCTTTCTGACCGGTTTAAAAAGCAGATATGACAGAAACGTGAACATGACAAACATACTGAGTGCCATGACACATGCATCAAAAAGAAGCTGCGCATCCAGATTAAACAAACGTTCCAAGGCGTTGCCTCCTTTCTCTTATTTTACAGGCAAAACCCTTTTTACAGCTTTCCAAGAAGCGGGTTTGCGAACAAGAGAATAAGTGCAATAACCAAACTGTACAGACCTGTTGTCTCTGCTACCGCCTGTCCTAAAAGCATTGTAGATGTAACGTCTGATTTTGCTCCCGGATTACGTCCTACAGCTGATGCACCGTGACCTGCTGCGATACCCTGTCCTACACCAGGACCAATACCTGCGATCATCGCAAGTCCTGCACCGATTGCTGAGCATGCTAAAATTAAACCTTCATTTGAAATATTACCCATAATAATTTTCCTCCTTAATCACTGCAAACATGATAGTGTCTGAAATTAGATCCCAGTTTGCTTTTTACTCTGCTGACGGCATCTTATCATTGATATATACCATCGTCAGCATACAGAATACATAAGCCTGAATTGCTCCTGAGAACACATCGAAATAGATGTGTAAGAATCCCGGCCATGCCCATGCGATCTTATACAGAAGTCCGTATAAAAGTCCCATGATTACAGTACCTGACAGCACATTTCCGAACAGACGAAGTGAGATGGAAAATGGTGCTGCGATCTCTCCGATCAGATTGATCGGGAACAAAAGTGGCAATGGTTTGAACAGGCCTGTAAATGCCTCAAACTTGTTGTATTTGATGTTGTTGAACTGAATCAGCACGAATGTGATAAGTCCAAGCGGAAGTGTTACACCATAATCCGCGGTTGGCGGCCTTAACCCCAAAAGCCCCGACAGGTTCGCCACGATCAAAAACAAAAACAAAGACCCGATATAGTTACGGAACGCCAGTCCGTTCCTGCCCATGCTTCCTTTTACCATATTGTCAAGCATCTCAACGATAAGCTCGGCAATATTCTGCAGGGTTCCGGGTTTGCCTTCGGCATCGCTCAGCTTAGCTCGGACAACCAACGCAAAAATCAGCAGTAGCAATGCTACGATCAAGAGACTGACATGTGTAGTGGTGAGCCATAACTCCTGCCCAAATAACTGGAATTTAACGAGACCGTGAATTTGAAAATCCGGCTCCTTAGCTGCCAGTATTCCTAAGCTGTTCCCCACGCGCTCTACCTCCTTTACTTAGTTTTTTTGAATTTAGCGAAAAGCTTGTGCATAAACGGCTGCAGATATGCCGCAAGCTTTAAACTCATAATTCCCACAAACAGTGTAAGTACATTCGCAATCTGAAGCCAGCATGCAGCCATAAATATTACAACTACAGCCAGATATCTTATCGCGTAAGATTTCTGCATGTATTTCTGTGCTTCCTGCTCTCCATAATCCAGCGCCTCATCCAGAGAATTCTTCATATGGATTACCATGAAAACACCTGCAGCCACCCCGATCCAAAGCCCTGCTGTCATTCTCAGATGGTCCCCTGGGATAATCAGACATACAATCTGTGCGATGATTCCATACAAAAGCATAATGATAATCATATCCTTCAGTACAGTGTTGTCTGTCTTATTCATGTTATTTCATTCCTCCCCGATTTTATTTCTTTTTGTCTTCCGAATCTTCATTCGCATGTCTGGCAAGAACCCATGCATTGCGCAGACCTGCTAATACTCCTATTATCACCAAAGGGATAAAAACTGGAAAAGAAACTTTCTTTTCCAGCCATGTACCAAAAAAAGTGCATAGCAAAATGGGAACCAGTATACTGATGCCCAACTGAGTGATGAGTGCAAAGGTTTTAAATACACTTTGTTTATAATTCATGATACTTATCTCCATTCTCTATATCACTTTCTATTCATTATATCCTTTTTTATGAATTATGTCTACTGATTTACGCATGATTGTATTTTTTCTTATACAATTTCCAGAAAATGTCATCATTTTAACCAATAAACACGTTTTTCTGCCATTTTTTTATGAATATTATTTATAGAAAATATCTATAAATCATCAAAGTGCTGCAAAGCATTTTCCGCTCTGCAGCACTTCTTTATTCATCCCATTCCAGTCTGTGGAGATGTCCCTCTGTATTCATTCCGGCAAATCCGTTCTGCCGGAGTGCTTCATATAATACAATAGCAACCGAATTGCCAAGGTTCAGCGAACGGATGTCTCCGATCATCGGAATCCGCAGGCTGT
The DNA here is from genome assembly GCA_934320645.1 of uncultured Bariatricus sp. Lineage (GTDB taxonomy): Bacteria > Bacillota > Clostridia > Lachnospirales > Lachnospiraceae > Allocoprococcus. Next base: position 23,823 of record CAKRFP010000019.1, on the reverse strand, counting down.
CCTCCTTATGATGGCAGAGAATTTCTTCCGGAATCCCTGCGCTCTCTTTTCCGAACATGATATAACAGTCCGGTTCATATTTTACATCGGTGTAAAGATTCGGAGACTTTGTGGTCGCCATATAGATCTTCACGCCCGGATTCTTCTCCATAAAATCCTGATAATCAATATAAGTCGTTACATCCAGATGTTCCCAGTAGTCCATTCCTGCTCTTTTCAGATTCTTTTCATTCAGCCGGAAACCCAGCGGCTCGATCAGATGGAGTCTGGTGTTCGTTGCCACACAGGTTCTTCCGATATTTCCGGTATTTGCCGGAATTTCCGGTTCAAAAAGTACAATGTTAAGCATTTGCATTCTCCTTCATTTCGTAAATTCGTGTCAGTTCGTCCGGCGCCGGCCTGTCAAGAAATCTTTTTTCTCCCGCTCCCCAGATGATCCGGTCGTTGCCTTCCGTCGTATGTCCGATGATCTCTGCCGGAATCCCTTCTCTTGTCAGTTTCTCCTTCAGTTCTTCTCCCTTCGGGGTCACTACAAGAACTGCTCCCGTACTGGTAAGCTGGTAAGGATTCAGATGAAAGACCTCGCAGACTTCAATCGTCTCCTGCCGTACCGTCATCTTCTTCATCTCTACTGAAAGTCCGATCCCTGCACCTTCTGCCATATCCCAGAGTGCTGCAAGGATCCCGCCTTCTCCGATCGGATGCATTGCTGACGCGCCGGTCTCTCTGGCGATTTCCATTGCTTTTTCGCTGAAAATCTCATTTCTCATTTTCTCTATCTTATCTAAGAAGCCCGGCGCAAACCGTTCAGACAAACGTTCTCCTTCTTCCCGCATGATCCGCAGGGTTCCTTCCATGCCGATCCATTTGACCAGAACAATCTCTTCCTCTGCCTTTGCCAGTCTGCTCGCAAGCAGCTGCTCCTTTTCCACCTTACCATGCGCTGTCACATGGACAATGCTTGTCTGGATCCCGGCTACACACTGTGCATCCACAAAGAAAACCTGAAGATTTTTTCCTTTGCATATCTCTGAAATCTCCGCTATCATCACCTTTAATCTGGACTCATAGGCGAACGTCGGAAGCATGATCTGTACACTGATGCCGTACGCCTGTGCCCCTCTCGATGCCAGCCGGTCCACCGCCTGTGCAATGACAAATACCCCAAGGTCTTTTTCATTTCCCGCCAGAGAAACATCCGTTGCGATCGTTAGCAGTTCCCCGCTTTCGCCCGCCACATAGCAGGTTTCCTCCTGGGATGGTTTTAAAAGACCTGTATCTTCTATATGATCCTGTATCTGTTTTCGAACGGAACGTCGATAGACTGTCTGTGACACTCTTCCTGCTTTCATACTTTATCCTCTTTCTATCCTGCCATTTCTGGCAGATATTTTCTGTTATTTCAGCGCGGACGCCTTGCTGATCGCCTCAGTGATCTTTCCCTCGTCCTGGGTTGTAATTGCCTCCCTTACCAGTTTGGTGGCCTCCGCATTGTCGGATTTCGTACCAACTTTCACCGTAACATCCGATGTCTGATAAGTACTGTTATTGATCACTTCCCGGCTGACCTCTTCACCATTTTCATAGGTAACTTTCCAGAGTCTTGCGGTACTTCCGTCCATACCGGCTCCTTCTGTCTCCTGCGATCCAATCTCAGCTTCTGTATCTTCTACATACTTGGTTGTATATTCTGTCGTTTCCAGAGTCTCACTTTCAAATTCTACAGAATGTTCGGCATCCCTGGTATCTTTTCCATAAATATAAAAGCCAAGCTGGTTATTGCTATCAATATATCCTTCGATCAGAATCGGCGTGTCATAATTATTGACAAATTTAAAATCACTGATTCCTTCTGCGATCATTGCATCCCGTGACGGGTCTACATAACTGACACTCATAGAATGTGATGCTCTCTGGGTAACCTCCAGTTCCGCATAAAGAACCGCATTATAGAGGGTTGTTGATACCTGGCACAGACCGCCACCGATACTTTCTACGATCTGTCCATTCTCATACGCACTTCCTGCTACGTATCCATTCTCTTCTGTATATGGAAGTGTGGTCTGCTCTACTGAAAATTCTTCTCCCGGCATAACAACCGTTCCGTTAATCAGCTCCGCTGCGCGCCTTAAATTCTGCACACGGTCTCCCCATCCGGCATTTGTTGAATAAGATCCAAGCTCATCCTGCAAAGATTCCAGATCTGTCTTTTTCACCGCCGGATCTTCAGTATCTAATGTCAATTCCACTTCTGCATCTTCATAATTCCACTTTTTATTCATGAAATTCTTAATCTTTTTTACAGATTTATCTATATCAACCGTGTAACCTTCTGCTTCATCCGTCAGATCAAATCCGCTTTCATTATAGGACGCTGATGCATTTACTGCTTTCTGTTCCAGTGGTACTGCGCGTTCTTCGATTAAATCTCTGAGCTTTGTCTCATCAATTTTGAAGCTTTCATCTATGACATATTTCTTCTTGTTCAGCTTATGTATCTCCTGATAACGGCTCCAGAGGCTCCCTGTTTTTCCATATTGAACTGCCTGCTCTGCAAGCTTGTCGATATCTTCTATTTCTGCCCCCACTTCCTCAATGGATACGCTGGCCCCCTGATCTTTTACCTTTAAGACAAGCTGTTTGTTCCGGTAATCTCCAAGTGTATTTTTCACTGCACTTACCGCTTCTTCCCTGGTCATACCGGATACATCTGTCTTCCCGATATAAACATTCTTGCAGATATGTGCCCCATCCACCTTGCTCACATATTTCCATAATGCGAACTGAATTACAGAGAAAATAATCACGATGGCTGCGACAGCCGCTATCCCTACATGCAGATTTCTCTGCCGGATACGTTTCTGTGCCTTTTTACTTAACTGTCTCTTTTTCTTTTGTACCGCCACCACAAAATCCTCCTGATTTTATACGATGTATGGAATAATTGATGTTGCTACCATTGCAACAATAACAACAAGAATAATTACTGCCGCTATCTTACGTGTCTGTTTTGGATTAAACACTCTTTTCACCTCAAATCATATATTCGTTTTCATTCTATACTTTTTTATTTCTTTTTTCAAGATACCTGTCACAGCTCCTCGCAGCTGATTCATCTGTCATCTACAGATCTTCGCTCCTTTTAGCAGGTTCTCTGACTTCCTCTGTAACATCAAATACCTTCGCCTGATGATCCAGTGGATTCCTGTTCTGGTAGTCAAACAGAAGTATACATTCTTCCTCTTTCATATCCCCCAGGACATCATATGAAAATCTTTCGATATGTGTCATCTTCCTAAGCTGACGCTTCTCCATATTTTCATAGTTTCTCAGATAATGCCGTTCGGCATCCTCCCGGTCATAGAACAGGCGAAACTCTTCTTTGGAAATCCGTTCTTCCCCTGCAAATGCCGGACGGCTCTTTGCATTTTCCCGCAGATAAAAGTCCAGTGTCAGAAGCTGTTTATACGCCTCGCTTCTTTCCTCATCATAAATCCTCACAAAATCATACAGGATCTCATATCTCGCTGTCCGTGCATGGCTTAAGGTATCCAGTCCTTTTTCCTCATAATACTCTGCCATCTTTTCAAACAGTGTAAATGGTCTTCCGAAGCACTGGATCAGATACGGGAGCGTATAACAGAACTGTCTGCTGTTATAGTAGGTCTCCACCATTTCCTCGATTCCTTTCAGACGAAGGGTATCTTCATACGGGAGCCACTTTGTATACAGAACTTCATACGGTGGCTGTCCCTTATATACCAGTCCATAATCATCCTTCTTTTCTTCCATATAAGATCCCTTCAGAACCTTCAGGAAACCAAGCTGTAGCTGCTCCGGTTCCAGTGCATAGACATCATCAAAGGATTTCCCGAAGCTCTCATAATCCTCAAATGGTAAACCGGCAATCAGATCCAGATGCTGATGTACATTTCCATAAGAATTGATCCGTTTTACCACTTCTGCAACCTGTTCAAATTTCATGGTCCGGTGGATCTCACGTATGGTATCCATGTTCGTGGACTGCACACCGATTTCCAGCTGGATCAATCCCGGACGCATGGTTTTTATCAGTTCCATTTCTTCGTCGTTCAACAGGTCTGCTGCAATCTCAAAGTGAAAATTCGTGATTCCATTATCATGTTCTTTGATATAACGCCAGATCGTCATGGCATGGTCATGCTTACAGTTGAAAGTACGGTCCACAAATTTGACCTGTGACACTTTGTGATCAATAAAATACTGCAGTTCTTTTTTTACCAGCTCCATATCACGAAACCGCAGACACTTATCTATAGAAGAAAGGCAGTAACTACACGAAAATGGACAGCCACGGCTTGTCTCATAGTAAATGATCTTATGCTCAAAAAGCTCCATATTTTCATATACAAATGGAACCTTACTCAGATCCATGGTCTTACGCCATTCATTTTCCACGATCTGACCAGTCAGTTCCCGGTAAACAATTCCTTTCATATTCTGAAGCCCGTCTGCTGTCGGATTCTGATAATAATGTAAAAGATCACAAAAAGTCTGTTCGCCTTCCCCCTTCATGACACCTTCCACCTCCGGCAGACGCTCCAGTACCTTTATTCCGTCATAAGACACTTCTGGTCCGCCTACCCAGATGATGAGCTGTGGCATTACCTTCCTGATCTCCCTGCAGATTTCCTCCACGTAAGCAAGGTTCCAGATGTAACAGGACAGGCAGAGCATATCAGGCTTCCGTTTATAAATATCCCACAGGATCTCGTCGAGCTGCTGATTGATCGTATATTCTCCAATATAGATTTCATCTGATATATCCCCATATTTTTCCGCATAGGCTTTCAGACAGTAGACTGCCAGATTCGAATGTATATATTTTGCATTGACTGCACCCAAAAGAACTTTCATATCGTTTCCTTTCCGTTTCCAAAAAGTTTTATACTTTAACATTATACGATGAACCAGATTACACCATTGCTATGCAATTTCCGCAATCCTTACATCATCATACTCCATTTTCAGATTGGCGTAAACAAAATCTCTCCATATGCATTGACATTTTTGCAAAAACACGGTAAAATAATGTTCTGTGCAGCCGGGGTGCTAGCGGTACCCTGTACCTACAATCCGCTATAGTGGGGGTGATGCTGTGCCGAGGGCTTTACTTGTCAAAGCTGCCTCTGGTTTGTGGCGTTGAGATTTGGGTCTTACGCGGCGGGACTCTGTGAACCGTGTCAGGTCGGGAACGAAGCAGCACTAAGCAGAACCTCTCGGGTGCCGTAAGGTAGCCTGGGTTGAGTTTACAGCCAGAGTAACGTTTGGTAGGCTTTAGTTCGACGCACAGCGCACAGAAAAAGAGAAGATTATAAAAGCTACGGTTTGGTTCCGTAGCTTTTTTTCATGCTTTCTTTTTCATCTTCTGCTTCTTACGAAGTTCTTTAAAAAAACTCTTCATCATCTCCGAACATTCTTCTTCCAGAACCCCTGTCGTAAGCTCTGCCTGATGATTAAATGCTTCCACCTGCAGAAGATTCAGGATTGAGCCGGCGCATCCGGCTTTTGGGTTCATGCAGCCTACAACGACTCTTGGAATCCTTGCCTGTACAATGGCTCCGGAGCACATTTGACATGGTTCCAGTGTCACATACAGAGTACACTCTTCCAGTCGCCAGTCTCCCATCACTCTGCTTGCTTTTTTGATCGCAGAAATCTCTGCATGTGCAAGCGGATTCTTATCTGTTGTCCGCCTGTTGTATCCGCGTCCAATGATCTTCCCCTGATACACGATCACACATCCGATCGGTACTTCTTCAATCTTCCAGGCCTTCTTCGCTTGCCGGATCGCTTCTTTCATATATTTTTCGTCCTCGGTCAATTTCTGCCGCATCTTCCTTCTCCTTTGCTTCTTTTCGGATCACTGCCCCTACCGGTCTGCACCAGTAACCGAAATGTTCTTCATCCTCAATCTCATATTCTTCCAGATCCATTTCGCCATCCGCTGGCTTCATGAACTGGTTAAACCCAAATGCGCCTGCTGCCCTCTGCTCTCCCGGAAAATAAAGTCCCGGAACTCCGATCCAGCATTTTCCTTCTTTCTCAAAGGATACCAAATGATGATAATTATAGTATCCGTGGAGCAGGAAATGATTGTTTGCAAGCTTCCATTCCTTCCTTGGGAGTCCGGCAAGTTCCTGGCGGGTGATTTTATAGATGATATCTTTTGCAGTTTCATATCGTTCTGAAGTTTTCTGTTCTTCTGTATTCTCAGATTTTTCCTGACTTGTTTTCTCCTCATGTATTTTATCATTTCCTGATTTCTCACATTTTTCATTACTTAGCATGTCTTCGCCATTTGTAATTTTTTTATTTTTCTCTGAATCGTTTTCTGCTCCTGTCGCTTTATCATTTTCAGGTTTTTTTACATTTTCGTTTTCTTCTGATTTTCCACTATTGTTCGTTTCAGCAGATTCTCTCTCTTTTAAAGAATCCTGCGTTCCCTCTTTTCCAAATGCTTCTCTCTGATCTTCCACCGATCTCTTTAGCTTCCACTCTTTCTCTGGAATCATCCTACTAACATCTACCGTTTTCCCCTCATCCCAGACTGCTCCATAATATCCGACATCTCCTCCGTTTCCAGCCCGAAGGATCATTCCACCAATCCTGCCAAACTTCTCAGATCCACCCACATCTTCTGCCGTATAACTCAGCTTGTAGCCAAATGCCGCCTGTGCGCCTCTGATCTCTCCCATCCAGATTCCGATACACAGGTCATCCTCTTCATAAAAGAGATAAATTTCCAGCGCACGTCCTCCTGCCACCGGAAATTCTCTTCCATAAATCTGAATTTCAGCTGTATCTGTCTGTTCAAGAACTTTCACAAACCCTGTATTTCTTGTCCTTTTTCCATTTTGATATTCATATAAATACCGGATAAATCTTTTCATAATCTAGCACCTGCACCTTCCTTCTAACTGCCTGTTCTAAACTATTCTGACCTTCCGGTAAAAATGACCATTTTCAAAAAATCAGAGCGGAAGATTCCGCTCTGACAACTAAATCATTGATTAATCCAGATAAATCGGTGGCTCATAATCTTTTCCCATCGTAGCTTTCTTTCTCTCTTCCACTCCGAGGAACGCCCATTCTGTCATATCTGTCCACTTGTGATCCTTTCGGTCATATACCTGTACATAACCGATTCTGCGTGGATGCATACGCACACTGTTCGTCTGATATTCATGCCCGGTATATGGATTCACATCTCCATTTACCAGATCTTCGTCAATATCCTCTCGATGCTTGATCGGCTGGAAATCCTGCGGCCATCCCGAAGATTTCTTCTCCTTTTTCGGAGTGATCAGCTTTGTGATTTTTGAAAATGGAGAATGCTTCTCCTCGTGAACCTCTTCTGCTTCCGGTTCAGCTTCTGTCTGGTTCTCTTCATAAACCGCCTGCTCCTGATATGCTGCTTCTGCAGTATCTTCTGCGGAAATTTCTTCTGGAATTACTTCTTCAACTGCTTCTGGTTCTGCAATCGCTTCTTCAGCTTCGGTTTCGGATTCCTGCAGTTCTTCTTCAATCTGCTCTGCATCTTCTACCTCTTCAGATCCTTCATATACTTCCTGATCCTCAGCCTCCTCTGCAACCGGTTCTGCTTCTTCCAAATCCAGTTCCATCTGTACTGCTTCTTCCTGTGGCTCTTCCCCGGTCTCTTCAAGCAGATCTACAAACTCACCAACTATAATATCACGTTCTACATTTTTCTTTGCCTCTTCTTTTGCATCTTTTCTTTCCTTTTTCGCTGCAAGTTTATCAAGCTCTCTTCCGGTCGGCATCTCGTCATCATCTGAATCCGATTTTTCAGAATCCGCATTCCCCAGAATACTGAGTCGGAACGGGCATCCAAGAATATCTGCGATCATACGCATATCCTGCTCCTGAAAATTATCTCTGCCAAGCCGCTGTGTCAAATTCTGACGGGACATCTTCTTCCCGGTTCTTGCTTCGATTTCTTCTGCAAGCTCTTTAATTGTCATATCTTTTCTGCTTAAAACAATTTTTACCTGCTCCCCGAATGTGAGACTAATCATGTATTTTTCCTCCTTTTCTCCCCGTATAAATATATCTTCTTTCTAAATACAGACTTATTGCTTTGTTAACTTAAAACTTTCTTGATAAAGGAATCTTTTTCACTTATCTTTTATTCTAGCAAATGACATTTTATCCGTCAACACCTAATAAATGCGCCACTTTTTTGTATTTTTTCAAAAAATAATTTGACAAATCAAAATCAGTCGCTATAATAAAGCGTATCAAGAACGAAGGCGTTCCCACTTATGAAGGGAGCGCCTTTTTTGTTCTTTCTTTTAGAATGAGAAGGAGGGAATCAGTTATGAAAAAACTAGAAATCGTTATCCAGCCGGAAAAACTGGAAGCCCTGAAAGCAATCCTGGACGCTTCCAATGCCAGCGGTGTTATGATCAGTAACATTATGGGATATGGTAATCAGAAAGGACACAAGAAAATTTACCGCGGTGCTGAGTACAGCGTAAATCTTCTTCCTAAGATTAAAGTAGAAACTGTTGTTGATCCGGAGGTTGCAGAGCCTCTGATCCAGAAAATTGTTGAAGAAATCAAAACCGGTGCTTACGGCGATGGTAAAATTTTCGTTTATGAAGTACAGGATGCCGTAAGAATCCGTACCGGTGAGCGTGGATCTGCTGCTCTTTAACATATCAAATATATCTGAAACGAATTAGAGATAAAAATTGTTATCAAAGGGGATAACTGCAAATGAACTGCCTGTAGATGTTCATTGCAGCTATCCTTTTTTTAATTAAAATGGAGGGTGTTAAATATGGGATTATCTGATTTAATTGCGGGCGGAATGGATGCTACTGCCGCCACTGAACTACTGTTAAATGTCGTCTGGACAATTATCGGCGCAACGCTTGTTTACTTTATGCAGGCTGGTTTCGCAATGTGTGAAGCCGGTTTCACACGTGCCAAAAATACTGGAAACATTCTTATGAAAAATATGATGGACTTCGTACTTGGAAGTTTGTTCTTCTTTATTTTCGGATTTGCCATCATGCACGGAACAGACTGGAACGGAATCATCGGTGTCAAAGGATTTTTTAATCCGACAACACTTGCCGATGCCGACGGACTCTTTAACGGACTTCCGATCGGAGTCTTCCTCATTTTCCATACTGTATTCTGTGCTACAGCCGCTACCATCGTATCCGGTTCCATGGCAGAACGTACAAAGTTCCTTGCTTACTTATTATATAGTGCAGCGATCAGTATTTTTATCTACCCGGTAACCGGTCACTGGATCTGGGGCGGCGGATGGCTTGCCCAGATGGGATTCCATGATTTTGCCGGTTCCACAGCAGTCCACATGGTTGGTGGTATCTGCGCACTTGTAGGTGCCAAAATCCTTGGACCTCGTATCGGAAAATACGATAAAGAAGGAAATGTCCGTGCAATTCCGGGACACAACCTTTCTATTGCCGCACTCGGTGTATTTATCCTCTGGTTCTGCTGGTTCGGTTTCAACTGTGGCTCTACCACAGCAGCTTCCACAAACCTTGGTGATATCGCAATGACAACCAACCTTGCCGCTGCTGCCGCAACACTTGCAACACTCGTTGTAACTTGGATCCGCTACGGAAAACCAGATGTGTCCATGACATTCAACGGTTCCCTTGCAGGTCTCGTAGCAATCACTGCTGGATGCGACACTGTCAGCAATTACTCTGCAATCATCATCGGACTCATCGCTGGCGTACTCGTTGTATTCTCTGTAGAATTCTTCGACAAAGTAGCCAAGATCGATGACCCGGTAGGTGCCATCAGCGTCCACGGCGTATGCGGTTTCACAGGAAGTATTCTCGTCGGAGTCTTCTCTCCTGAATACACCCTCAAAACCCAGATAATCGGGGTCTTCTCCACCGTAGCCTACGTCCTCGTAATGGCAATCATCGTATTCACCATCATCGATAAAACCGTAGGTCTCCGCGTCACCAAAGAAGAAGAACTCGACGGCCTCGATATCCACGAACACGGCTGTTCGGCATATGCGGATTTTAACTTTCGTCTATAGCCGGGCGAGGTAAACTAAAAAGATACAGCCTCTGGGATGCTTGCATTTCAGAGGCTGTATCTTTTTAGTTTAGTGAGTGGCTACGCGACTGAGGAAAGCCGCAGGCTTTTCGAGGTCTCGCCCGGCGGATGTCTTGTACTACCTACACCATTCTACACCCCCCTGAAATTCTTCCATTTCAGTGGCTATATCTTTTTTTCTTAGTGAGCGGCTACGCGACTGAGGAAAGTCGCCAGACTTTCCGAGGTCTCGCCCGACGGATGTCTTGAACTACCTTCATCATTCTACCACTTCTTATTCTTCAACACGATTGCTGATTTCTTACCCATCATCAGTGATATATTTCCATCTTTCACAATATACTCTTCAAACTCACCGATATATCCATCTTCATAAGAATACATCACTCGCGCCATATTATGCCCTTCGGCAACTTCCGCCTGCCATACCGGAACTCTTACTTCCTTCAGATGATCTGAATTATTGATAATAACCACGATCTGCTCATTCCCCCAGAATCTTCCGTAAGCCAGAAGATCCGGCTCCGCTTTCAGCATCTTGATCGAACCCTTTCTGAGAGCCAGAGACTTTCTGTGGATCTGGATCATCTCACGGTAGAAATTGATCAGATCCCGTTTTTCTCTTCCCCACGGATAAGTTCTCCGGTTATCCGGATCCGTGAAACCACAAAGCCCTGCTTCATCTCCATAATAAAGGGTCGGTGCTCCCGGCCAGGTCATCTGCATGATGATCGCTTCCCGCATAACGGCAAGGCTTACCCCTTCTTCTGCCGCACGCGATCCAAGCTGTCCCACACGGCCAACCTTGTGGTTGGTACGCGTCAGGAAACGGGAATGGTCATGGTTTGACAACTGATTCATCGCCGTCTGAAGTGATGGTGTCATCATATTTGCCATATGATGCTTCATCGCATTCACAAAATTGTCTGCATTTCCGAGAAGATCACCGCGATATTCATCACTGTGCTTCTCCATCCCGGTCAGAAACCAGGTAACCGGCTCCATAAATGCATCGTAATTCATAACGCTGTCCCATTCATCGCCCTGCAGCCAGTCACTCGGATCTCCATAGTGCTCGGCAAGGATCAGTGCATGCGGGTTCGCTTCTTTGACTGCTTTACGGAATTTCTTCCAGAATTCGTGATTGTATTCGTTGCTTCTTCCAAGATCCGCTGCAACATCCAGTCTCCATCCGTCTACATTATACGGCGGTGAAACCCATTTCTTTGCGATACCAAGAACATACTCTTCCAGCTCTTTTGAATCTTCATAATTCAGCTTTGGCAGCGTATCGTGTCCCCACCAGCCATCATAGCTTCCATTGCCCGGCCATTCATTCTCCCCGGTGCGGTGGAATAGAAAATAATTCCGGTACGGACTCTTCGGTGACACAAAAGCACCTACTTCGTAGCCATCGGCACTCTCATAGATCAGCTCTCTGTCCAGCCATTTATTGAAAGAACCACAATGGTTGAATACACCGTCAATGATGATTCGCATTCCCCTCTTATGGAGTTCTTCTACCAGCTTGATGAACAGCCGGTTACTTGCTTCCAGATTCTCTTTTCTGGTGGTTCTTGTCCGATAACGGTCCGCATGGATATTGTTATTTTCTCCCGGAGCCAGGAGCCTTCCTTCATCGACTTTAATTTTACCGACATGCGGATCAATATAATCGTAATCCTGTGTGTCATATTTATGATTAGATGGTGATACAAATAGTGGATTACAATAGACAACTTCTACTCCAAGTCCATGCAGGTAATCCAGTTTATCAATGATCCCCTGGATATCTCCTCCGTAAAATTCCCGTACATCCATCGGTTGCGGATCCCGGTACCAGTCATCTACATGATGAACCTGCTCTCCAATATAAAAGTACTCTCCCGTCTGTACATCATTATCCGGGTCGCCGTTACAGAAGCGGTCTGTATAAATCTGATACATGACCGCTCCTTTTGCCCAATCCGGTGCCGTAAAGCCCGGCACGATTTTAAAATCATAATAATCCACAAGTTTGCTCTCTGCTCCCCACTTATTATAGTAGCAGATCTCATTTCCTGATCTGATCTTAAAATGATACCGGAATGGTTTATCTTCTAATTTGTATTTCACTTCATAAAAGTCAAACGCCTTATTTGAGATTACTTTGTTCATTGGAATGCATAGTTCGCGGTTTTCCAGATAGACTTCATCTACATCGTGAGCTGCTGTACGGAACCACAACTGAAGTTCATCTCCTGCCTCCGGTTCCGGCGGACTCACATACGCCTCTGTTCCATCACAAAACAATGCTTCTTTTTTCATAATCTAGCCTCTATTCTTCAAATAATGCTTCAAATTCTTCTCTTGTAATCTTCTCTTTTTCAAGAAGCAGATCTGCGCATTTATAAAGAACAGCTTCATGCTCTTTAATAATAGTCTTTGCACGGTCATAACATTCATCAATGATCCGCTTCACTTCACTGTCGATCGTTGTGGCAACCTGTTCACCATAACCTCTGGAGGTATGACCAAAATCTCTTCCGATAAATACTTCATCATTATCATCTCCATAGCTTACAAGACCAAGTGCTTCCGACATACCGAACTTCGTTACCATGGATTTGGCGTATGCTGTTGCCTGCTTGATATCCTGGGATGCCCCGGTTGTAATATCATCAAAGATCAGCTCTTCTGCCACACGTCCGCCAAGTGATACGGTAATATCCTGCAACATCTTTCCTTTGGTATTGAACATTTCATCTTTTTCAGGAAGCGGCATCGTATATCCGGCTGCCCCTACACCGGTAGGAATGATCGACACACTGTACACCGGTCCTACATCCGGAAGTACATGGAATAAGATGGCATGTCCTGCTTCATGGAATGCAGTGATCTTCTTCTCTTTATCCGAGATTACACGGCTCTTCTTCTCTGCACCGATTCCGACTTTTACAAATGCCTTGCGGATATCATCCTGCTGCAGATACACTCTTCCATCCTTTGCTGCAAGGATCGCAGCCTCATTCAGAAGATTTTCCAGATCAGCTCCGGTAAATCCTGCCGTTGTTCTCGCAACCTGTTCCAGATCCACATCATCTCCGAGCGGTTTGCCCTTGGCATGAACCTGAAGGATTTCCAGACGTCCCTTTACATCCGGTCTGCCAACCATGACTTTACGGTCAAAACGTCCCGGTCTTAAGATCGCCGGATCAAGAATATCGACACGGTTGGTTGCTGCAAGCACGATGATTCCTTCGTTCGCGCCAAAACCATCCATCTCTACGAGGAGCTGGTTCAGCGTCTGCTCTCTCTCATCATGTCCGCCACCCATACCGGTTCCACGACGTCTTGCCACGGCATCGATCTCATCGATAAAAATAATACAAGGTGCATTTTTCTTGGCATCCTCGAAAAGATCTCTCACACGGGATGCTCCGACACCGACAAACATCTCCACAAAATCAGAACCTGAAATGGTAAAGAACGGGACACCTGCTTCTCCCGCAATTGCTCTTGCAAGAAGTGTCTTACCTGTTCCCGGAGGTCCTTCAAGAAGGACACCTTTCGGGATTCTGGCTCCTACCTGCGTATATTTTCCAGGGCTCTTGAGGAAATCCACGATCTCTGCAAGCTCTTCCTTTTCTTCCTGCAGTCCGGCAACCTGTGCAAACGTCACATGGTTTTCTTCCTGCGTACTCATCTTCGCCCTGCTCTTTCCGAAATTCATCGCTTTTGCATTTGATCCGCCCTGACGATTCATCATCATCACAACAAATACCATGATGCCTGCCATCAATATGATCGGAACCAGTGTTGTTGACATCCAGCTGTCCTGCGGGACATTGTCCACACTGTAGGAAATGTCATAAGATTCAAGCAGATCCTCTGCACTGTTCACATCGGATACATGAAGCTGTTCGATGTCATCATTCTTCAGCCGGATCTTCAGTGTCCCGGTCGGTGCGACTTTGTTCTGCTTGATCTCTACACTTTCTACTTTCTCTTTTTTCAGATCTTTCTGAAAATCCTGATACGTGTATGCTGTCTGCTGCACACCCGACTGGCTCATAAACCAGTACACACCTGCCAGCACCAGAACGCAGAGCAGAATCGAAAGTCCACTGACTCCTCTTGTCTTATTATTATTCAAAACCTGCTCCTTCCACCTGTTACATCTCTACAATTCCGATGTACGGTAAGTTTCTATATTTTTGTGCATAGTCCAGACCGAATCCTACCACAAATTCGTCCGGAATATTAAATCCGACATAATCTACATGTACGTCGCGCACACGACGATCCGGTTTGTCAAGAAGTGTACAAAGCTTCATGCTCTTCGGTCCTCTCTTCCGAAGGATGTCAAGCAGATAATAAAGAGTACGTCCTGAATCTACGATATCCTCAACAACAATTACGTCTTTTCCTTCCAGAGACTCATCCAGATCTTTTGCGATCTTAACAATTCCACTGGACTGGGTTCCGTCACCATAGCTGCTGACACTCATAAAGTCCATTGTTACCGGCACCGTAATCCTTTTTGCCAGTTCACACATAAAGAACACTCCACCCTTTAAAACACAGATCAGATGAACCTGCTTTCCCGCATATTCTTCACTGATCTTTTTTCCAAGTTCTTCAATTCTGGCATTTACTTCTTCTTCCGGAATTAACATTTTCACTTTCTCGGCCATTTAAAGTACCTCCATTTATCGTAATTTCTAATATTTTTGTTGTCTGCTCTGTCACCTGGTATGCCTTGCTCTGCCGGCAGCCCACAATCCATAAAATCTCGTTTCCCTCTGCGATCAGAGGAATTCCGGCACGTTCTGCCGCTGGTATTTTTTTATTGATAAAATAGGATTTCAGCTTCTGCCTTCCTCCGCTTTCATCAATTACAATAAAATCGCCAGCCCTTCTGGTGCGTACAGCGACACTCTGCTTTATTATACCATAATCAAACCATTTCGTGTACGTTTTTTTCGGGATCTGGCATCTGCATTCTTCTTTTTCAAAAATACGGTAGGAAATTTCCCATTTCCCGTAGGTTATCTTTCCCGAAACCTGCTGCAGATCCAGAGTTTTCTCTTCTTCTGCTAATTCCGGACTCTTCTTTTTCCGCTTCAGTTCAATCCCTTCATAGGTTCTGCATGCGCAGACCTCATAAGGAAGATCCAGTCTTTTTCCTACCTGCTTTTCAAACAATTCCTCCAGCTTTTCTATATGAACCTGCTCCAGATCTTTTTCATGTCCTGCCACCAGTGCCAATGCTTTCCGGAGAATCATTTTCCGGATCAGCCGTTCCTGTCTGTGATATGCCTCTGCATGGATGCAGATCTTTTCTCCATTTCGGGCAGTACATATCTGATATGCACTTTCCGTCTGCCGTTCCATATAATCCCAGATCTCCCTGAGCTGATCCATAGACCGGTTCATATGCTCCACAGTTTTTTCATTGATATTTTCTTTAAAATACGGAATCACATGGTTACGGATGCGGTTTCGCATATATGCATCTTCCATATTTGTCGCATCAATGCAGTAAGGCATCTCCCGTCCCTTCAGATAATCCTCGATCTCTTTTCTCCCCACGCAAAGAAGCGGCCGTATATACATCCCGTTTACCGGATATATACCGCCGAGCCCCCGAAGTCCGCTGCCGCGGGCAAGATGCAGGAAAAATGTCTCTGCATTGTCATCCTGATGATGTGCCAGTGCGATTCTGGTTCCTCCCCATTCTTTCGCTGCCTGCTCAAATATTTTCCTTCGTGCAGTCCTTCCCGCCTCTTCTTCTGACATCCTGTATTCCACTGCCATTTTCGGAATATCCACCGATACACTTCTGCATGGGATTTCTTTTTTCTCACACAGTGTCTTTACAAATTCTTCATCAGCTTTTGCCTCTTCCCCACGGATCCCGTGATTCACGTGTACCGCAAGGATCTCAAATCCGATCTTTTTTCGCAGCTCTTCCAGTATCAGAAAAAGGCATACAGAATCTGCCCCTCCGGAAAGGCCAACAACAACTTTATCTCCTTTTTCAAGCATCTTCCACTGCCTGATATAGTTCTCTACTTTTTCTAACATGGTAAATTCCTCTCATCTTTTATCTACTGTAACACATCTTCCAGATTCCCGCCACAAGGACTGTCATATCATCTCCTGCTTTTCCGGCCGCCAGCTCCAGCACCTTATCCAGAATATAATTCGCCAGTTCCTCCGGATTCTCCAGCGGACTTCCCCCAATCATCAGATCCAGTAAATGCTCCTGCTCTCCTGCCGGAAGCGCATCCAGGATCCCGTCCGATACCATGACCACCACATCTCCGGATTCCAACTGTCTGGTTTCCTTTTCACTTTGCTGTCTCTGGATCACACCCAGCGGAAGACTTTCCGAACGGATATGCTCCATCCCGTCTTTTGTCCGCAGAAATGTCACTGCCGCTCCTGCTTTTACAAACTCACATTTTCCATTATAAAGATCAAAAATGCTCATATCAACTGTAGAAAAACGAACCTCTTCCCGTCCCATAACAAGAGCTGTATTGATCATGGAAAGTGCAGTTTCCACAGGAAATCCTGCTCCAAGAAGCTCTTCCAGCATTTCTACCAGCATCCCGCTTTCCTGTAGCGCCCTCTCACCAGATCCCATTCCGTCCGACAGAATTGCCGCCTCTTTTCCACCCGGAAGTGTCTTCATAAGAAAGCTGTCACCAGATATCTTTTGTCCGTTTTTTCCCATTTTTGCCACACCCTGCAGCACATAATATCCCGGTCCTTCCACACATACAATAGTTTCATACTCCTGTCCCAGAACCTGCCTCTCATTCTGAGCCGGACACATCCTTCTCTTAGTACAGACTGATAAAAGCTCTGCCGCTTTTCTGGTTGGGATACAATTCCCCTTCTCACTTTTTACCGTTACATGAATCTCATATCTGCCATGCTCATCCACAAAAAAAACAGAACTCAGCATCCGAATCCCTGCCTTTTTGAAATGCTGTGCAACCTTTTTTGCAAGCGGCGGATCCGTAAAAATACTCGCATCCAGATCTCTCGTCACATGGCAGAGCATGTCCGCAAAAGAATCCAGCTGTGCCGCACATCCCTCACGGCTCTGTACCATCTTATTATTCCACACCAGAATCCTTTTTGCCTCCTGGAAAGTCTCCAGTGATTCTCGTAAAAACCGTGGTGCCTGAATGCACTCCCTCTGAAGATGCTGTTTCATCTCTTTATTCAGTTCTGCACCATATCCTTCAATCGTACACAAAAGATCATAAAAAAGCTGCCAGTGTTCTGCCTTCTTTCTCTCCAGACACTCTGATTTCCTGCTGCATCCTCTGCACACCTTTTCCGTAATCCGATCATACATTTCTGTCATTTCGTCGGGTGTAAAACACTGCTTTTTCGGTTCCATTTTCAGGAACCTGTCTGCCAGATGCCGAAGCGATACTGCCATCTTATCTGCCTGCGTTACATATGGACTTGTGATCACTTGCTCCTCTCTGTATTTAACCTCCATTTGCCACCACCCTCTAAATTTCTATGAACGAAAAAAGCTTCGGGATATTTTCTTCCCAAAGCTTTTCTTACGTTACTGCTGTGCGCGGAACAGAATCTCATTCTCCTTTACAAGTCCCAGCTTCTCTCTGGCAACTTCTTCGATGTATTCATCTGTTCCTACATATTTTTTCAGTTTATTAATTTCTTCTGAGCGTTCTTTTTCCGCATCGATCTGTGTCTGCAGTTCTTCTTCCTGCACCTTATATGCATCATTGCTCTTTTTGAGCGCCATCCCATGTACAATAACCATGCCGCATAATAATATAATAACTGCGGTAATCGCAACAATACTTCTTTTGTGCTTCTGAAGCCCGCTCCCCGGACGCTTTTTCCGGTTCTTCTTTAAGCTTCCCATCTAATCTATTCACCTTTCGCTATCAGTTGATCTTGTATAGCTTCTTACTACTAAACCCATTTATTCTTCTACAGTGTACCGTTTTTAACCAGATTTATCAACTCTTTTTACTCTTTTTTCACAAATTCGCGTAGAAATCTTCTTATAAACTCTTACAAAGACAGCTGAAAGCAGCGCCATCCAGATTGCTCCGAGCGCAATCCCCAGTCCGATATACCACCGCAGAACACCATCACTCGTATGATAGATCTGCACAAAGGTATAAACAGAAATTCCTGCCCAGTAACAGGCATCCTCCAGATTGATCAGCCACAATCTGTGAGCAACCAGTCTGCGCAAAACCCTGATCCACAGATAGACTGCCACGATCAGGACACCGGTCAGGATTGCATAGCAGAAAACCCTGATCTCAGTTCCGATACCAGACATTTTTCTCCTCCTACCGAAACAGTTTTGACAACAGATTTTCTCCGGCTTTTGCTCCCGAATGGATATCCGAATAAGAAATATTGTCAATATTGCCTGCCAGGTCGACCTCCCCTTTTTCAAGATTCAGCCGGTTTACATGCATGTCCGTACCTTTTACCATCAGCATTCCCTGCTCTGTCTCAAGCAGGATCTCATTTAAATCAAAAGAAAGAACGTCCAGCACTCCCGTTACTGTACCTGTCTTCCGGTTATTGATAACCAGCCTGTGATTCTGAGGTTTTACCAGCTGTCTCTCTTCCATACAAATCCCAACCTTTCCTATACTGTCTTTCTAGTTATTGTATGAATAACATCCGGTAAATATGCCTCGGATCCGCTGTCGGAATGATCTCAAACCACATCTTTTCTGATGTTCCGGAGCATTAAAGATAACGGAATAAATCTGCCGCCTCTTCTTTTTTAGTCGTATCTCGCAGATCCAGAACCTCTGCCTTTACAGTCTTGGTTCCAAACTGGATCTCAATGATATCACCTTTTTTTACTTTCGTGGAAGCCTTCGCCACCGCCCCGTTGATCAGGACTCTTCCTGCATCACAGGCTTCATTTGCAACGGTGCGCCGTTTGATCAGGCGGGACACCTTTAAAAATTTATCAAGTCTCATTTTGATTTTCCCTTCCCATAATACGAATAAAGCGCAGCCCTTTTCAGACTGCGCCATTTTTCAAAAATGTTTTACAAATTATGCATTAACAGCATCTTTTAAAGCTTTTCCTGCTTTGAATTTCGGAGCTTTGCAAGCTTCGATCTTCATAGTTTTTCCAGTCTGTGGATTTCTTCCTTCTCTTGCAGCTCTTTCGCTTACTTCGAAAGTTCCGAATCCTACTAACTGAACTTTTTCACCTTTTTTCATTTCTTCTGTAACAACATCAACAAATGCTTTTAATGCTTTTTCTGCATCTTTCTTTGAAATATCTGCCTGTTCTGCAACTGCAGCTACTAATTCTGTCTTGTTCATGACCTACGTCCTCCTGTAAAATATACTCCCGGAACACCCCGGCATTTTGTCTTTTTGCTAGGTTTATTCTGCGTATCCATGCGGTCTGACACGCCCCTTACCCTACATATGTTATATAGGTTTTTACCTTCTTTGTCAAGTCTAAACCCTTAAAATCTAAGAAAACTGAACGCTATATCTGAAACGCAAACAGATTCCGCAAAAACCGCTTTTTTTCTTCTGTCTGTGCGACAGAAAGTGAAAGTTTTTCGACATTTTTTGCAGGGATCCATGCCTTTCCTGAGTGGTAATAAGAATTGGTGATCTTCCAGAATTTTTCCGGATAAGCAAGACGGATCGCAAGGTAATCCCGTTCTTTTTTTCCAAGCTTATTCACCGAATCATACGCTCTCATCATCCGATATCCAAGCCGTTCATCATAATGATGCTTTTCCATACATTTGCGCAGGAAATAATACAGATCTTCCATCTGGACATCCCGGTGTGCATGTTCAAATCCCGTCACCGCCATGCCCTCCTGACAGACCAGAAGATTATGATAATTATAGTCTCCGTGGACCATATGATTTTCTGCCTCCGCTTCTTTAAAAACACTGTCCAGATCCATATTTTCCAGTATTTCCAGCACTCTGTCTGCCCAGAAATACATCTGGTCATATCCCTTTAAAAATGCAATCTCAAACGGGCTTTTCACACTTCTTCTGCAGACAAATTCCCGAACCTTTCTGAGTTCTCTGTTATGCCTTGCATACTCCTTGATCACCGGATTTTCTTCTCTTCCTGCAGATCCGTTTTCTTCCCCGGCCAGACGCATGCGCAGATGGATCCGGGCAAGATTTTCCGCACCGGCGATCAACTCATTTTCACGTCTGACATCACACTCACGTCCCTGAAACCATTTCTTTAAGATATAGCCTGTTCCGTCCTCGGCTTTACTGACATAAACATCCTCTTTATTAAGCAGAGGCGTATCCACGCACTCAAATCCATCCGCATTTAACTGCTCATATATTTTTGCAAGCGCGCAGATCCGACTCTCCTCCATGCGCGTCTCCTTCAAGAGGAGCAGCCCCTTATCTGTATCGCATAAAATAGCACCCCTTACTTTGTGGGTGCCGAATACTTCCATCTGATATTGTGTCAATACACTGATTCCATAATCTTTCATGGCTTCCCCCTGCCGCTTTGTTTTACCGGTCTTTCTAATGTATGCAGGGGGAGACTTAAGTCATGCATGATTTTTGATTATTCCAGTTCTTTTATTCTGGCAAGTAAATATTCCCGTGTATTTTTCTCCGGTTCCTCGATCACTTCCTGTAAAAGTGTCTGGAGTGTCTGACCAATTTTCGGTCCTTTTTCAATACCTGCCGCGATCAGATCCTGACCGTTTACCTTCAGTTCTTTTAAAGAAACACATTGCTTTTTCTCCAGAATCTCCTGGTAGCACTTCTCGATACCAGCCAGGTTTTCCAGCTTCTTATCACGCTGATAATCGCTCTGCGCCAACGTATCAGCCATCCGTACCTTCATGTAATACGGGAACAGTTCCTCACCGATCCGGTTCATTGCACGGCGTACATGCTTCATCGTTGCAGGCATCCGGTCATCATGATACAGCACCAGCTTTGACACCTTACGCAGCGTATCATTATCGAATTTCAAGCGATGCATGATCGACCTTGTGAGTTCTTCGCTGACGTATGCATGCCCTTTAAAATGTGCCGTTCCATCCGGATCGACCGTCTTTCGTGCCGGTTTCCCCGTATCGTGAAACAGCATTGTAAGACGCAGCACTTTATCTGCCGGAATGTTCATCAGCGCATGGATCGTATGCTCACCTACATTATAACAGTGATGCAAAGTTTCCTGTGTTGTTTCCATCATTGCATCGAATTCCGGGAGAATCACCTTTGTGATTCCAAGCTCATATGCATCCCGGATCTTTTCCGGATGATCGGAGACCAGAAGCTTTACAAGCTCTGTCTGGATACGTTCTGCGCTGATATAGGAAAGATTTGGTGCAAGTTTTCGGATCGCCTGTCTGGTCTCTTCCTCGATCTCAAATCCAAGCTGTGCCGAAAAACGGATCGCCCTCAAAATCCGCAGGGCATCCTCCGAAAAACGTGCCTCAGCATTTCCCACACAACGGATCACACCTTTTTTCAGATCCTCCATCCCATGAAACAGATCCACCAGTCCGTCCTGTTCATTGTACGCCATCGCATTGATCGTAAAATCCCTGCGCAGCAGATCCTCTGACAGGCTTCTGGTAAACTGCACTTTACTCGGATGCCGGTTGTCTTCGTATTTTCCGTCAATCCGGTATGTCGTCACTTCAAATCCTTCTCCATTTAAAAGCACCGTAATCGTTCCATGCTCGATTCCGGTGTCAAAAGTTCTGGCAAATAATGATTTTGTCTCTTCCGGCGCTGCCGATGTTGTGATATCCCAGTCACCCGGCACACGTCCGAGAAAAGAATCCCGGACGCAGCCGCCGACTGCATATGCCTCAAAGCCATGTTTTTGTAATGTAGTTATAATTCGATTCACCTTTTCAGGTAACTGAATTTTCATATACATTCGCTCCTAGTATGCTTTTCCAAAATAAACAACATGTTTAGCCTGTTTGCCACAGAAAATACAGGTATCTCCGTCTTTTACCTGATCCTCTTTGCAGATACAGCGGGTGGTTGCTCCACCTGTTGCTGCCTTGATCTCATCTTCACATTCTGCGCTTCCACACCATTTTGCTTTGATGAATCCACGTTTGGTGTTGAATTTTTCATTCATTTCATCCATGGTTTCAGCAAAATCAATGTGGCTGTCAAGGAATGCTTTTGCACGGTCATACATATCCTTCTGGATTGTTTCAAGGATCTCGCCAAGTTTTGTCTCGACCTCATCTAAAGAAACAACGATCTTTTCTCTTGTATCACGACGTACAACAACAACCTGGTTCTGTTCGATATCCTTTGGTCCGATCTCGATACGTGTCGGGATACCAAGCATTTCCTGCTCACTGAATTTCCATCCAGGGCTCTTCTCAGAATCGTCGATCTTCACGCTGTAGCCAGCTTTTTTCAGTCTCTCTGTCAGTTCATTTGCTTTTTCAAGAACGCCTTCTTTGTGCTGTGCGATCGGAATGACTCTTGTTTGAACCGGTGCGATTCTCGGTGGAAGAACAAGTCCGCTGTCATCACCGTGAACCATGATCAGGGCTCCGATGATACGTGTAGACAGTCCCCATGAAGTCTCATATACGCTGTGAAGTTCATTGTTCTTATCCAGATATTTGATGTCAAATGCATCCGGGAACGCATTTCCGAAGAAATGGCTGGTTGCAGACTGAAGTGCTTTTCCGTCATGCATCAGAGCTTCTACGGTGTAAGTGTCCTGTGCACCTGCGAACTTCTCGCTCTCTGTCTTCGGACCTGATACGAACGGGATTGCAAGGGAATCACGGATCAGTTCCTGATATACACGAAGCATGGTCAGTGTTCTCTGTTCTGCTTCTTCATAAGTTGCATGAATGGTGTGTCCTTCCTGCCATAAGAATTCTCTGGAACGAAGGAACGGTCTGGTTGTCTTCTCCCAGCGAAGTACCGAACACCACTGATTCCATACTTTCGGAAGGTCACGGTAAGACTGTACGGTTCTTGCCCACAGGTCGCAGAACAGTGTCTCAGATGTCGGACGGATGCACATTGGTTCCTGAAGAGTTTCAAGACCACCCTTTGTTACCCATGCTACTTCCGGTGCGAATCCTTCAATATGATCGCTTTCCTTCTGAAGAAGGTTCTCCGGAATCAGCATCGGCAGGTATACATTTTCAACACCTGTCTCTTTAAATCTCTTATCGAGGTCTGCCTGGATCTTCTCCCAGATTGCATATCCGTTCGGAAGATAGTTCAGACATCCTTTTACACTTGAATAATCACAAAGCTTTGCTTCTCTTACAACGTCGGTATACCACTGTGCGAAATCTTCATCACGAGAGGTAATCGCCTGTACAAATTTCTTTTCCTTAGCCATTGGTAAGTTCTCCTTCTCTTCATTTTTGATTTTATAAATGATATTGTGGTCAAAAAGTATTTTGACCCCTTTGATATCAGATTGCTACGTGCTTTGCCCGTAAAATAAGAAAGAATGTGCCTCGGCACATTCTCGCGCCGAGCGCGGTCGCTTGCGACATTCTTCATCTTCGTGCGAGTGCGCATCTCCGGCACGCAGTGCCTTTTATTTCATAGGAAGTTCCTTTGGAATTTCCTATGAAATAAAAAACACCAAATCTTCATGCCCCTGACAAGGGACCGAAAATTCGGCGGTACCACCCTAATTAATCGTATTACGATTCACTTC
>CAKRFP010000018.1 GCA_934320645.1 uncultured Bariatricus sp. | reverse complement strand
TATTGAAACCGCCGTGTACCGAACGGTACGCACGGTGGTGTGAGAGGACGGCGGTTAGTCACCGCCTCCTACTCGATAATAAGAAATAGAGTTTCTTATTTCAGATTTGTAAGTATTAAGTATAAAGTAGAGGAGGTGTTTATCTATGAAGATTGGGATTGCGAATGACCATTCTGCGGTGGATATGAAAAAGCAGGTGGTAGAGTATCTTGTGGAAAAAGGATACGAGGTTGTCAATTACGGAACGGATTCTTATGAGAGCTGTCCTTATCCGAAATACGGTGAAAAGATTGGAAAAGCAGTTGCAGACGGAGAAGTGGATCTCGGAGTTGCAATATGCGGCACAGGTCTTGGAATTTCAATGGCAGCCAATAAGGTTCATGGCGTCCGTGCAGCGGTATGTTCTGAGCCATATACTGCGAAGATGGCGAGAGAACATAACAATGCAAATGTGATCGCATTCGGTGCAAGAGTAATCGGAATCGAGATGGCGAAGATGATCCTTGACACATTCCTTGGTGCAGAGTTCCTTGGAGGACGTCATCAGGATCGTGTAGATATGATTATGGCGATCGAAGAAAATCAGTAGAGTGGATGAAAACAGGAAGAGTGGATAAAGGCAGTGAGAAAGCTTTTATCCGCTCTTTTTGATGTCAAAAAACAGCGCTTTATTATTCGATATTTTGGAAAAAGTATACAAAAGAAGCAAAAAGAAGAATACAAGTTAGAATGGTAATGAAATATAAATATGTATTTAAGTTGTATACATATAATAAATACAACTCAGCAAAAACACACAAAAGTTGTACGATAATTTGTAACATATTACGGGTTGAAAAACGAGTGTTTTTTAAGGTATATTAGAGATAACGAGAGCAGAGAAATTTGTCCGTAAATCAGGGGGCAGAAGAGAAAAAAGTGAAAGAAACATCAGCAAAATATGAAGGAATTGTAAGATGGATCCGTGAACAGATCGAAACGGAAGAACTGCAGCCGGGAGAGCGGATAGAGTCTGAATATCAGCTTTGCGACCATTTTGGAGTAAGCCGTCAGACCGTCAGACATGCGATCGCTGTTCTAGAGAAAGAAGGCGTGATCGAGAGGCGCCGCGGAAGCGGAACTTATGTCAAGGAAAGCGCCGGTATTGGGATCAGGCGGAAGAAGACGATGCAGATCGCAGTGATGACAACCTTCGTTCAGGAGTATATTTTTTCCGGTATCATCCAGGAGATTGAGAACAAGATGTCACGTGCCGGATATGGGATCCAGATTTCCATCACCAATAATTCCGTAGAAAAAGAACGCTTTATACTGAAAAGCATTTTAGATAAGAAAAGAGTGGACGGAATCATTGCAGAACCAACCAAGAGTGG
Organism: uncultured Bariatricus sp.; assembly: GCA_934320645.1. Taxonomy (GTDB): domain Bacteria; phylum Bacillota; class Clostridia; order Lachnospirales; family Lachnospiraceae; genus Allocoprococcus. Next base: position 52,973 of record CAKRFP010000018.1, on the reverse strand, counting down.
TCTTCCAAACCCGAATCTTGATCTGTACAGACGGATTATGGAGCAGGGAATTCCGGTGATCTTTATCAACAGTTATTATCCGGAGCTGAAAGCACCGCATGTAAGTCTTGATGACAAGATGGCAGGGAAGATGGCAACCGAATATCTGATCCAGTGCGGACACCGTGAGATTGCGGCGATTTTCAAAGCGGATGACGGACAGGGACATCGGAGATATGCCGGTTATATCGAAGCTTTGATGAAAGCAGATCTCAGGATCAAAGGAGAGAGAGTTGTCTGGATCGACACCGAGGATGTACGCAATATGCGGGAAGACAGCAGTTGGATTTTACGAAGGATCCAGGGATGCACGGCATGTGTATGTTACAACGATGAGGTTGCGAGTAGCCTTGCGGCGGTTTGTCTGGAGCAGAAGATCAAGGTGCCGGATAAGATGTCGATTATAGGAATCGATGATTCGGATCTGGCGAACTATTGCGAAGTACCGCTTGCTTCTGTGAAGAATCCGGTTCGGGAGCTTGCGAAGAAAGCGGCAGAAGAGATCCTTGACCTGATGCGGGAGAAGGAAGTGCCGGACAGCGTGGAGCTGAAGCCGGAGATTGTCAACCGGAGTTCCGTAAAAATCATTAAATAAAAATATTTATCAAATCAAATATATTTTATGAAAGGAAAGGTAAAGAAAAAATGAGTGATGTAAAGAGTATGATCGAAGCAGGAAAGACTTCCCTTGGAATCGAGTTTGGTTCCACACGAATCAAAGCAGTTCTGGTAGGAGAAGATAATGCACCGATTGCTTCGGGAAGCCATGAATGGGAGAACCGTCTTGACAACGGTGTCTGGACTTACACGTTAGAGGATATCTGGACAGGTCTTCAGGACTGCTACAAAGATCTTGCCGAAGATGTGAAGAAGCAGTATGGCGTAGAGCTTACTACTGTCGGAGCACTTGGATTCAGTGCCATGATGCATGGATATATGGTATTTGACAAAGCAGGAGAACAGCTTGTACCGTTCCGTACATGGAGAAATACAATGACAGAGCAGGCAGCAAAAGAACTGACAGAATTATTCCGGTTCAATATGCCACAGAGATGGAGCGGAGCACATCTGTATCAGGCAATCCTGAACAAAGAAGAGCATGTAAAGGATATTGATTTTATTACAACGCTTGCAGGTTATGTACACTGGAAACTGACAGGAGAGAAAGTCCTTGGCGTTGGTGACGCATCCGGAATGTTCCCGATCGACAGCACAACACGTAACTGGAATAAAGAGATGCTTGCCAAGTTCGATGAACTGGTTGCACCGAAAGGATATCCTTGGAAAGTAGAAGATATCCTTCCGAAAGTCCTGGTTGCAGGTGAAAAAGCAGGAACACTTACCGAAGAAGGTGCAAAGCTTCTGGATCCAACAGGAAAGCTTCAGGCAGGAATTCCGGTATGCCCTCCGGAAGGTGATGCGGGAACCGGTATGGCAGCTACGAACAGCGTCAGAGTCCGCACCGGTAACGTATCAGCAGGAACAAGTGTATTTGCAATGGTTGTTCTTGAAAAAGCACTTGAGAAAGTACACGAAGAGATCGATATGGTAACAACTCCGGCAGGAGATGCTGTGGCTATGGTTCACTGCAACAACTGTACATCAGATCTGAATGCATGGGTAAATATTTTCAAAGAATTTGCAGAAGCATTCGGCATGAAAGTTGATATGAACGATCTGTTCGGAACTCTTTACAACAAAGCTCTGGAAGGTGATGCGGACTGCGGCGGTCTGATGTCTTACAACTTCTTCGCAGGAGAACCGGTTGTTGGATTTGATGAAGGACGTCCGTTATTTGTTCGTATGCCAGACAGCAAATTCAATCTTGCAAACTTCATGAGAGCAAACTTATATGCATCTCTGGAAGTCCTGAAGGTCGGAATGGACATTCTTCTGAAAGAAGAGAAGGTAGCCGTTGATGAGATTCTCGGACACGGTGGACTCTTTAAGACAAAAGGTGTTGGACAGAGCATCCTGGCAGCAGCACTTGACACACCGGTATCTGTTATGGAGACAGCCGGAGAAGGCGGAGCATGGGGAATCGCACTTCTTGCATCTTACATGAACAGCAAGGCAGAAGGTGAAGCTCTGGATGATTATCTGGATGCCAAAGTATTTGCAGGACAGAAGGGTACCAAGATGGATCCGGATCCGAAGAATGTAGAAGGATACAACGCATTTATCGAACGCTTCAAGAAGACGCTTCCGATCATGAAAGCTGCAACAGAGACTATGAAATAGAACCCGAAATATTTTACATAAACACAGGAGGCTAAAGCAATGTTAGAAGAACTGAAAAAAGAGGTTTATGAAGCCAATATGCTTCTGCCTAAGTATGGACTTGTCACATTTACCTGGGGCAATGTCAGCGGAATCGACCGTGAAAGCGGGCTTGTTGTGATCAAACCGAGCGGTGTGGATTATGACAAAATGACAGCAGATGACATGGTTGTTGTAGACCTGGAAGGAAACCGCGTGGAAGGCAACTTAAATCCGTCTTCTGATACGGCAACACATTTGGAACTCTACAAAGCGTTCCCGGATATGGGTGGTATCGTCCATACACATTCCCCATGGGCAACCAGCTGGGCACAGGCAGGAAGAGGAATCCCTTGCTATGGAACCACACATGCCGATTATATGTACGGTGAGATCCCATGTGTCCGTAATCTGACAAAAGAAGAAATCGACGAAGCATATGAAAAGAATACAGGAGTTCTCATTGTGGAACATTTCAAAGGTACAGAATATATGGCAATGCCTGCAGTACTCTGCAAGAACCACGGACCGTTCACCTGGGGAACTGATCCTCACAATGCAGTTCACAACGCAGTCGTACTCGAAGAAGTAGCAAAAATGGCAGCCCGCTGTGAAATGATCAATCCAGACGTAAAACCTGCCCCACAGGAATTACAGGATAAACACTACTACAGAAAACACGGTAAGGACGCGTACTATGGACAAGGCTAAAGCACTTAATGAATGCGAGCCGTAGGCGACGCATGAATTTAGTGCGTTGCCTGTTCGGCGCACTTAGTGAGCGGGAGCGTATGCGACTGCGAGCTTAGTAAGACCGAACTCGTGTTGGGAAGATAGAGTGAATCATTCAACAAAGAAATCAAATAAAAAGGAGAATAAAAACATGTTAGTACAGAAAGATTACAAATTTTGGTTTTGCACAGGATCACAGGATTTATACGGAGATGAATGCCTCGCACACGTTGCGGAGCATTCACAGATCATTGTAAAAGCACTCAATGAATCAGGAATCCTCCCATACGAAGTAGTATGGAAACCAACCCTCATCACAAACGAAGTCATCAGAAGAACATTCAATGAAGCAAACACAGATGAGAACTGTGCAGGTGTGATCACATGGTGCCACACATTCTCACCGGCAAAATCATGGATCCTCGGATTAAAGGAACTGAGAAAACCATTACTTCACCTTCACACACAGTTCAACCGTGAAATCCCATACGACACCATCGACATGGACTTCATGAATGAGAACCAGGCAGCTCATGGCGACCGTGAATTCGGACATATTTTCACACGCCTTCAGAAGAACCGTAAAGTTATCATGGGATACTGGGAAGACAAAGAAACACAGGAAAGAATCGGTGACTGGATGCGTACAGCAGTTGGTGTCATCGAAAGCAGCCATGTACGTGTTATGCGTGTAGCTGACAATATGAGAAACGTTGCCGTAACAGAAGGTGACAAAGTAGAGGCTCAGATCAAATTCGGATGGGAAGTTGATGCTTACCCGGTAAATGAAGTTGCTGACGCAGTAGCTCAGGTTGGACAGGGCGATGTAAATGCTCTTGTTGAAGAATATTATGACAAATATCAGATCCTTCTTGAAGGAAGAGATGAAGCTGAATTCAGAAAACATGTAGCAGTTCAGGCTCAGATCGAACTTGGATTTGAAAGATTCCTCGAAGCAAACAACTATCAGGCAATCGTTACACACTTCGGAGATCTTGGATCACTTCAGCAGCTTCCGGGACTTGCAATGCAGAGACTGATGGAAAAAGGATATGGTTTCGGTGCGGAAGGTGACTGGAAGACAGCAGCTATGGTCCGTGTAATGAAGATCATGACACAGGGCAAGAAAGATGCAAAGGGAACTTCCTTCATGGAAGACTACACATACAACCTTGTACCTGGAAAAGAAGGCATCCTGGAAGCTCATATGCTGGAAGTTTGCCCGACAATCGCAGACGGACCGATCAGCATCAAGTGCCAGCCACTTAGCATGGGTGACAGAGAAGATCCTACACGTCTTGTATTTACAGCCAAAGAAGGACCGGCTATCGCAACATCACTTGTTGATCTTGGCGACAGATTCCGCCTGATCATCAACAGCGTAGATTGCAAGAAGACAGAGAAACCGATGCCGAAGCTTCCGGTTGCAACTGCATTCTGGACACCACAGCCAGACCTCAGAACAGGCGCAGAAGCATGGATCCTTGCAGGTGGAGCTCACCATACAGCATTCTCTTATGACCTGACACCGGAACAGATGGGTGACTGGGCAGAAGAAATGGGAATTGAAGCTGTTTATATCGACAAAGATACAAAGATCAGAGATTTCAAAAATGAATTAAGATGGAATGAAGCTGCGTATAGAAAATAAAGGGCAGCAGATGAATTCTAAGGAATAGAAAGCCGGGCAGAAGCACATTTAAAAGTGAACTGCCCGGTTTTTTACAACTTATAAAGTTCTAGGTAAAAGTAAAAGTTGGAAAACAGAGCAGTAAAAAAGTTAAATTTTACTAAAGTGATTTATTTCTCCGAAATGTGTGCTATAATGAATTAAATAAATTGCAAAGGAAAGTCATCAAGGGAAAATGCATTAAGGCAATATTGAAAGAAAATAAAAAGAAAGAGAAATAATGGGGGAAGGACATGGCGACGATTAAGGACATTGCGGCAAAAGCAGGGGTTTCCATAGCGACAGTATCCAGAGTGTTGAATCATGATGAAACTTTGAATGCGCAGGAAGAGACAAAAAAAAGAATTTTTGAAATTGCGGAGGAATTAGAATACGAAGTACGCGCACAGAAAAAGCGCAGGCGAAAACTGAAGATAGGTGTATTTTATTCTTATTCTCCTGAAGAAGAACTTCAGGATCCTTATTATCTTTGTATCAGGCTTGCTATAGAAAAAAAACTGGAAGAAGAAGGATATACAAAGGTGATTGTGAAACTGGATGATTCGCCGGAGATGATCAACGGATTAGATGGTGTAATCTGTACCGGTACATTTACAAAAAAAATGGTAGAAGCAATAGAGATATGGGAATGCCCGGTTATATTTATTGATGCAGATCCAAACCCAAAGAGATTCGATTCAATTGTGGTAGACTATAGACGGGCAGTAGAAGAGATTGTTTCTTATCTGGTAGAGTGTGGACATACGAGAATTGGGATGATCGGCTGTCGAGAAGTTGATAAGGAGGGGGATGAAGTACTGGATACGAGAATACAGCATTTTCAGAACGCTTTGAAAAAACGGGGACTGTATCACCCGGAATATACAAAGTTTGGTGCTTATTATGCAAAATATGGATACAAACTTCTGAAAGAGTTTTACGAGGAAGGAAATCTGCCGACTGCCTTGTTTGTTGCGAATGATTCGATGGCAGCAGGAAGTTATCGGGCTGCATATGAACTTGGGCTTAAAATACCGGATGATATCAGTATTATTGGCTTTAATGATATCCCAACTGCGAAATACATGGTTCCTCCACTTACTACAGTGAGACTGTACATGGAGTTCATGGGAGAATATGCAGTAAAACTTCTGGAAGAGCGAATTATACATGGAAGAGAGATTTGTGTAAAAGTTTCAATCCCGACTAAACTTTATATACGTGACAGTGTTAAAAAATTTTAATAAGGTAAAAAAGTAAGAGGCTATGGAACGGAGAATGTCCTATAGCCTTTTTATGTATACAGATCGAGTAATGACAGGTTGTTTTATTATGATTTTTTTAGCTAAAAATAAAGAGTTAAAATCAACCAAGTAAAAACATACAACTTTATTTAAAATAAAATGCAGTTTTACTAAGATAAAAATTGTGAAAAGTATATAAAAATATGGTGTAAATAATGGGTAAAATAGAGAAAAAATATTTATAGGGTAAAAAGTATTTACATTTAACTAGTAAAATAGTATAGTGGTTTTACCAAATAAAATAAGTGAATCAAAGGAGGAAATGATTTATGAAGAGGAAAATTGCAGTAATGTGCGTACTTGCACTTACAGGATCAATGATGCTGACTGCTTGTGGAAACAAGAAAGACAGCAATAACGGAAAGACAAGTGACGGAAAGACAGCAATCCGTTTTGCAACATGGGATGTAGCTGATGATGTAGATGCTCAGCAGAAACTTGTAGATAAATTTAATGAGGAACATGATGACATTGAAGTAACACTGGAAGCATACGGAAGTGATTTTGATACAAAGATCAGTGCAGGTATGGGATCTGGAGATACACCGGATGTTATGTATATGTGGAACTACCCGGCATATGCAGATGGTCTTGAACCTCTGGATGAGTATATCGACAAAGAAGGCGATGATTATAAGAATGATTTCTACAGCACACTGTGGAATTACAACTCATTAGACGGAACAACATATGGTATTCCAGTGGGATTTACAACACATTCACTTTTCTATAACAAAGACCTTTTTGCACAGGCTGGTGTAGAAGAACCTACAGATGACTGGACATGGTCAGATCTTCAGGCAGCTGCCAAGACAATTGAAGAAAAGACAGGTCAGAAAGGTTTTGCATTCCAGATGAAACCAGATCCGTATGATTTTGAAATGTATCTGTGGAGCAATGGAACTGCTTATTGTGACGAAGACGGACAGATGGCAGGTCAGATTGATTCAAAAGAATCCCAGGAAGTATTTAAAATGTTCCAGGATATGGAAAAAGACGGATATGCAATTGCAACAGAAAAGAACGGAACTGATGAATTTCGTGCCGGTACAGCAGCAATGTATGTATATGGATCATGGTCAATTGCTTCTTTTAATGAGGATGGAATGAATTATGGTGTGGCAAAAATTCCTTCTTTTGACGGAAAGACCTCTGTAAGTATTCTGAGTTCTTCAGGACTTTCTATTTCAAAAGACAGCAAGAATAAAGATGCTGCATGGGAATTCGTAAAATACTGGACAGGCGAAGAATGCAACAAAGCAAGAATCGGTATGGAACTTCCGGTACTTAACAGTGTTGTAGAATCTGAAGGTATCATGGATGAACCAGAATATGCACCATTCTATGAGATGCTTGAGCAGAGTGACGGACATACTCCGGCAAGCTTCCTGATTGAAGACTGGTCAGAAATTTCAGAAAACCTCAGCTTATCATTTGAACAGATTTTCAATCCAAGCTCATACATGGATGTAAAAGATGTTTTGAAAGAAGCAGCAGACGCACAGTAATATCATACAAACAAACCGGCGCCGGAACAATTTATGATTCCGGCGTCGATAAATAGGAGAGAAGAAAAATGAAGCAGAGAAAATTCCTGAAGACGGCCACACCGTATTTGTTTATTATGCCGTGGATTATCGGATTCCTTGTATTTACAATCGGTCCCCTGATTCTGTCTTTGATCATGAGCTTTTTTGACTGGCCGCTTACAACAGCGCCAACATTCAGGGGACTTGGGAACTATATTGATATGTTTACAAAGGACAAACAGTTCTGGAAATCCCTTATAATCAGTTTGAAATATGCGGCAATTTTCGTACCGCTTAACATGATTATCGCATTGTTCCTTGCAATGCTGATCACACAGCCGGTTAAAGGAGTAAAAGTATTCCGTACAATTTTCTATATTCCGGCAGTTATCTCAGGTGTAGCGGTTTCTATCATCTGGGGATGGATTCTCAACGGAGATTATGGTGTACTGAATTATCTGTTATCTCTTCTTGGAATCAAAGGACCGAAGTGGCTGGTTGATCCGGCATGGGCACTTCTTGCAGTCATTATTGCAAGTGCGTTTGGTGTTGGAACGATGATGCTTATCTTCTACACAGATATCAAAAATATTCCGGTTGATGTATACGAAGCTGCATCCATTGATGGTGCAGGTCCTGCAAGAAAATTTTTCAGTATTACACTTCCGATTATTACACCTACAATTTTATTTAACCTGATTACGTCAATTATCAGTTCTTTCCAGCAGGTAACACTGGTTATGCTTCTTACTGGAGGTGGACCGCTTAAATCTACCTACTTCTATGGACTGTATACATACAATAACGCATTCAAACATCACAAACTTGGATATGCCAGTGCAAACGCATGGGTAATGTTTATTATCATTCTGCTGCTGACTGCTGTGGTATTCAAGTCATCATCCGCATGGGTATTCTATGAGACAGAAGCTAAAAACAGCGGAGCAAAGAAAACAAAAAAGAAAAAAGGGGGTAGAAAGTAATGAAGATGTCTAAAAAATCAAAAATTGTAATTTACATATTACTCGGACTGGTAGCCATTTACTTTCTTGCACCGTTTATTTACATGCTGTTTTCTGCATTTAAGACAGAAGGAGAAGCAATTGCATATCCGCCGAAACTTCTGCCGTCAGAATGGCATTTTGAGAACTTTATTAATGCATGGAAATCACAGCCGTTTGGAACATATCTCTGGAATTCAATTCTTGTAACAGTTCTGACAACAGTCGGACAGGTTCTTTCATGTTCACTGGTTGCTTATGGATTTGCAAGATTTAACTTTAAAGGGAAAAATATCCTCTTTATGATCCTGCTTTCAACAATGATGATTCCATGGGATGTTACCATGATTCCGCAGTATATGGAATTTAACTTATTCGGATGGATCAATACACTGAAGCCGCTGATCGTGCCGGCGTGGTTCGGATCTGCCTATTATGTATTCCTGATGAGACAGTTCCTTATGGGAATCCCGAAGGATTTTGAGGAAGCAGCACGAATTGACGGTGCAAATCAGTTCCAGATTTACTGGAAGATTTTCATGCCGATCATGAAACCTTCATTGATTCTTGTCGGTGTACTTAATATGCTGACTGTATGGAATGACTATCTTGGACCACTCATCTTTTTACAGGACAGAAGCAAATATACATTGGCACTTGGACTTGCTTCATTTAAAGGAGTTCACAGTACACAGATTATTCCGATGCTCTGTATTACAATTATTATGATTATTCCGCCGATCATTATTTTCATTATCGCGCAGAAATATATTGTTGAAGGAACCAGTGGTTCTATCAAATAGACAGGCGTATGGAGCGGTCAGGCAGACTGTATCTGTCTGACCGCTGTTGTTGTCTTATATGGGATACCGCTTGAGAGGAGAAAATTATGGCAAGAAAAACAGTAAAAAGATGGGAAGACCATCGGATTACCGGAATTGGGAGAAGAGAAGCACGAACGGCTTTTTATAAAGATTCGCAAAAGAAAATCAGTTTAAATGGGGAATGGAATTTTAAATATGTTGATGCACCGGAATTATCACCGGAAGGATTTGAACAGTCAGGGGCATGTGAAGGATGGGATAAGATTGATGTTCCGTCCGTATGGCAGCTTAGAGGGTATGACAAGATGCATTACACAGATGTGTTATATCCATTTCCGGTAAACCCACCGTATGTACCAGATGAAAATCCAACCGGAATTTATAAAAAGACAGTTGTATTAGATGAACAGTGGATGGAAAAAGACACGGTTCTGAAATTCCATGGTGTTGACAGTGCATTTGATGTATGGGTAAATGGAAACCATGTTGGATTTGGAAAAGTCAGCAGACTGCCTTCAGAATTTGACATTACCGGGTTTGTAAAAACAGGTGAAAATGACATTACCGTTCGTGTATATAAGTGGTCAGACGGTACTTATCTGGAAGATCAGGATATGTGGTGGTTATCAGGAATCTACAGGGATGTAGAACTGATCAATGAGGAAAAGAATGCAGTTCTGGATCTTCGGGTAAATGGAACACTGGATGACAACTATAAAAATGGTCTTTTTACAGCTGGAATTACAATGAAACAGGCTGGTACAAATCTTGGCTGGAAGCTTTCTTATAAAGGAAAGACTGTTCTTGAAGGTGAACTTGTTTCAGAAGGAAAAGATATATGTATTGAGGCTGAGATTCCGGAAGTTCATACATGGACAGCTGAGACACCTGAGTTATATGAATTTACAGTAATGACAGAAAATCAGAAAGTAACAGTCAGATGTGGATTCCGCAAAATCGAGATCAAAGATAAGAACTTCCGTGTCAATAATCAGGTAATCCTTTTGAACGGAGTCAATCATCATGATTATAATCCAAGAGAAGGAAGAAGAGTGACAAGAGAGCAGATGGAAGCAGATATTCGTCTGATGAAACAGTACAATATCAATGCTGTTCGCTGCTCGCATTATCCGGCAAATGAATATTTTTATGATCTGTGTGACGAATATGGACTTTATGTGATCAATGAAGCAGATCTGGAATGCCATGGATTTGAATGGGTAGAAAATTATACATGGATCACAGATGATGAGACATGGAAAGATGCTTATGTAGACCGTAGTGTCCGTATGGTAAAGAGAGACAGAAATCATCCATCGATCATTATGTGGTCTATGGGAAATGAATCCGCATTCGGATGCAATTTCCGCAGTGCAGCAGAAGCAATCCGTGAGTTGGATGATACCAGACTAATTCATTACGAAGGAGATTTTGAGGCAGAAGTGACAGATGTATATTCTACGATGTATACCAGACTGAAAGGTCTCAAAGAGATTGCTGAATATCAGATCAAAGGAGATAAACCACACGTAATGTGTGAATATGGACATGCGATGGGAAACGGTCCTGGAGGATTAAAAGCATACCAGGATATGTATCGCAAGTACAAACGTCTTCAGGGTGGATTTCTCTGGGAGTGGTATGATCATGGAATTTACACTGAAGAAGAGGATAAGAAGTATTATAAATACGGTGGAAATTATGGAGATTTTCCAACTAATGGGAACTTCTGCATTGATGGGATTCTAATGCCGGACAGAACACCGTCTCCGGGAATGGAAGAATACAAACAGATCATTGCACCGGTAGAAATTACGGCTGTTGAAGGAAGCATGAGAAAAATTCAGATCCGGAATTATTATGATTTCCTGAATCTGGATACTGTAATGATTCACTGGGAAGTGAAGGCTGAAGATCAGACGGTACAGGAAGGAACTATTGAAAGACTTTCGGTTGCTCCACATGAAGGAAAGATCATTACCTTACCGTTTACTGCATTTGAATTACAGGCAAATACAGACTATTATCTGAATCTGACTGTATGTCAGAAAGAAGAAAGGAGCTATGCACCGGCAGGACATGAAATCAAGAAAGTTCAGATTCCGATGCAGATCCGAAAAGATGAATTTTCAGTAAGAGAAACAGCTGATAAGCTTCAGGTAACGGAAGGTCAGGGAGTTCTTACCGTACAGAACAGTCGTGTGACAGCAAAATTCAGTACTGTATTTGGAAAATTAGTTTCCTTTGGAAAAGATGGAAAAGAATATCTGACTGAAGGACCGAGGATGAACGTATATCGTGCAACAATCGATAACGATATGTACAAGAAAGAGGACTGGATGAATAAATATTTCATTCAGAAACCGGTAGAAGAGACAGAGTATGTCAGTTGCCAGGAAGAAGTCGATAAGGTGATCGTCCAGATCGGAACATTCTTCAGTTGCTATAACCAGTCCTGGGGATTTGAATGTGACTATACATATGAAATCTATTCATGTGGTCAGATGAAAGTTGAACTGCAGGGTAAGGCAGTGCAGAGAGGAAAATTGGAACCGGCATTCTTCCCACGAATCGGCATTGTTATGAAGGGAAATAAAGACTTCCAGAAGACAACGTGGTATGGTATGGGACCTGGTGAAAGCTATGTAGACAGCAAGGCTGCATCTGTTATGGGAATTTATGAAAATACAGTCGACGGAATGATGACAGATTATGTATTCCCACAGGAAAACGGACATCATGAACAGGTGAAATGGTTCCGTATTGGAGATGGAAAAGATGGTCTGTTATGCAAGATGGAGGAGAAGCTTGGTCTGAACCTTGCTAATTATACCGATGAAAGTCTGGAAAAAGCACAGCATCCATTTGAAATTGAAAAAGCGGATGATGTGATTATCCATCTGGATTATCGCCAGTCAGGACTTGGAAGCAACAGCTGTGGAGAAGAACAGTTGGAAGAAAATAAAGTAAAACTTCAGGATTTTGCAATGGCATTTACTGTGCAGGCAGCAGAATGCGGAACCGAAATCCGGGAAGCAAGAAAACAGTACATCGATTAAGAATAAAGGAGACAATCATATATGAGCAGAGAAATGTTTTCAGAAAATCTGAGAAACAGATTACATAGCGATGAATGGCTCATCTGGCAGGATCAGTATGAGGCAAAAGAGAATCTCAAATATGAGAGTTTGTTTGCTCTTTCCAATGGCTACCTCGGAATCCGGGGAAGTCATGAGGAAGGAACAAAGATTACACTTCCATATCTTTATATCAATGGAGTGTTTGACAAGTCAGAGACATTTATGCGTGAACTTTCCACACTTCCGAACTGGCTTGGAATCAGACTTTATGTAGAAAAAGAATTGATTGGAATTGAAGACTGTGAAATTTTGGAATTTTCAAGAGTGCTTGATATGAAAGGAGCTTTTCTTGGAAAGAGAGTTCGTCTGAAGGACTCAAAAGGAAGAGAGACTTTGATCGAAGGAATCCGGTTTGTGAGCAGAAACAATGTACACAGGATGGGAATCCGGCTTTATGTGACACCGCTCAACTACAGTGGAATCATTGAAGTAGAAAGTATTATTGATGGTACGATCATTAATTTTTATGATGCACCACGCTTTAAAGTAAAACATACTTATATGACAGCGAATGAAAAGCTGGCAGCAGATGGATGTTATGTGGAAGTTGCAACCAGAGAAGATCATCTGCATGTAGGTTGTGGATGCCGTATCGAAGCTTATGCAGATGGAAAACAGATTCTTGGAAACAGGATGATAAGCAGATTTGGTGAGCAGAGTGTGGAATTTGGCGATATCCATGTAGAAGAAGGAAAAGAAGTAGAAATCGTAAAATATGTTTCGATGTATACAGAAAGAGAATGCCCGGCTTATGCTCTTCATACAACAATCGAAAAAGAAATTGAAGGATTTGTTGAAACGGGATTTGATCAGGAACTGAAAGCGCATGAAGATGTTTATGAGAATATGTGGGAAAATGCAGATATTCAGATTACAGGGGATGATGAATTGAACCGTGCAGTCCGGTTTAATATTTTCCATCTGATGAGTACGGGAAACGAACATGATGACCATGTGAATGTTGGGGCAAAGCTTTTGACAGGAGAAGAATATGGTGGACATGCTTTCTGGGATACCGAACTATTTATGCTTCCGTTTTTCTCATGGGTATTTCCGAAGACTGCACAGAATCTGGAAAATTACAGATACCATCTTCTGGACGCAGCGCGTGCAAATGCACATAAGAATGGATATAAAGGAGCACAGTATCCGTGGGAGTCAGCAGATGATGGTACAGAGCAGTGTCCGGACTGGACCATCGAGCCGGATGGAACCTGTTATAGATGTTATGTTGCGGTATATGAGCATCATGTAACAGCAGCAGTTGCTTATGGAATCTATAATTATGTTAAGATTACGCAGGATATGGATTTCCTTTACAGCAAAGGAGCGGAGATTCTGACAGAGACAGCAAGATTTTGGGCAAGCCGCTGTGAGTACAACAAAGAGCAGGATCGTTATGAAATCAATCAGGTAACGGGACCGGATGAATGGCATGAACCGGTTAATAATAACCTCTATACCAATTATCTGGCGAGATGGAATCTCGGATATGTTCTTTCACTGCTTGCATCAATCGAGAAAGAGAATCAGGAAGCGTATGACATCCTGATCGAAAAGACAGGACTTACAGAGGCGGAAACTGCACACTGGAAAGAAGTGCAGGAAAAGATGTATCTGCCAAGAAAAGAAGGCACAAGACTTCTGGAACAGTTTGAAGGATATTTCGAGCTGGATAATGTAACAATCGAAAAATATGATGAGAATGACTGGCCAGTACGTCCGGAAGCACTTAAGACAAAAAGGGCAAGAGAGACACAGATCAATAAGCAGGCAGATGTTGTTATGCTGTTGCACCTTATGGGAAATGAATTTGATGAAGAAACGATTAAAGAAAACTACGCTTATTACGAAAAGCGTACACTTCATGGTTCTTCATTGAGTCCGAGTATTTTTTCTGTTATGGGGCTTAAAGTAGGGGATGATTCAAAAGCATATCGGTATCTTCGCCGCGCAGCCTTTATTGACCTGTTGAATATGCAGGGAAATACAAGAGAAGGAATCCATGCGGCAAATACGGGTGGAGTATGGCAGACAATTGTATTTGGATTTGCAGGTGTAGCGCAAAGAGAAGATGGTATGTTGAAAGTTCATCCGAATATGCCAAAAGAATGGCAGGGATTAACATTCCGCCTGCATTACAGAGGAGCATGGCTTGAAATCACAACAGACGGAAAGAATCAGGCAAAAGTCAGCCGCCTTGCAGGAGATCCTGTAGAAGTTGAAGTGAATGGAGAAGTAACAACAATATAAAAAGAAAAGACGGGAGGATATAGGATGAAAAAGTGGCTGGCAATCGGAGGACTTATACTGGTTACGGTCATATGGGGAGGCGGCTTTGTCGCGAGTGATATGGCACTGGGAAGCATGAAGCCTTTCCAGATTATGATGGTAAGATTTTTGCTGGCATCTGTGCTGATGGGGGTGATCAGCATGGGACAGCATAAAAAAGAAGGGAAACTTGAGAATCGTGCAGGTGCAATAAAAGCAGGTATTCTGATGGGAATTGCACTTTTTGCAGGATTTGCACTTCAGATTATCGGTCTGCAATATACAACACCTTCCAAAAATGCATTCCTTACAGCACTGAATGTAGTTATAGTGCCGTTCATTGCATTTGTAATTTTGAAGAAGAAAGTAGGCATGAAAGGAATCATTGGAGCAATCATGTCCGTTATTGGAGTAGCACTGCTTTCTTTGAATGGAAATCTTACACTGAGTCTGGGGGATGGTCTTACACTTCTCTGTGCGGTAGGATTTGCGTTCCAGATCTTTTTTACCGGAGAATTTGTGAAAAAATATCCGGCATCTGTACTGAACATGGTGCAGATGATTACAGCATTTGTATTATCGGCAGTCAGTCTTGTACTTTTTGGAGAGACCGATTTTCAGGTTACAACACAGGGATGGTTAAGTGTTTTGTATCTGGGAGTAATCAGTACGACTGTATGTTATCTGCTTCAGACTGCATGCCAGAGATATGTAGATGAGACAAAAGCAGCGATTGTACTTTCGATGGAATCTGTATTTGGAACGATCTTTTCGATTATCATTCTTCATGAAGTGATCACACTCCGCATGGTGATCGGATGTGCGATCATCCTGGCCGCGGTCATCATTTCTAACTTGTCGGAGACAGAAGGAGAAGCAAAAGATGAAGAAATACAATGCAGTAATTTTTGATTTAGACGGAGTAATCTGCCATACAGATAAATATCATTATCAGGCGTGGAAGGCAGTTGCAGATGAACTGGGAATCTATTTTGATGAAGAGATCAATAACCGGCTTAGAGGCGTAAGCCGTATGGAAAGCTTTGAAATTATTCTGGAACGCTATGAAGGAGAAATGAGCGAAGAAGAGAAAGAATGCTGGACAACAAAGAAAAATGATATCTATAAAGAACTTCTGAAAAATATGAGTCCTGCAGATCTGTCTGCAGAAGTAAAGGAAACATTGGATGATCTTCGTGCGAATGGACATAAACTGGCGATTGGATCATCCAGCAAAAATGCAAGATTTATTCTCGGGCAGTTGGGACTTGGAGAGTATTTCGATGCAATTTCAGACGGAAATAATATTTCAAAATCAAAGCCGGATCCGGAAGTATTTGTGAAAGCAGCAGAGTATGTAGACGAACAGGCTGATAAGTGTCTGGTTGTAGAAGACGCAAAAGCAGGACTGCAGGCAGCAATCGCAGGGGGAATGGATTGCGCAGCTATCGGGGATGCAGTGGCAAGCGGACTTGGAACCTACAATCTGACTACATTTGCAGATCTTCTGAAAGTTACGGCCGAGTAGAAAGAAGATGAGTAGAATGAATGAAAGATTTTTAAATAACCTTCTTAACAGTATTTCTGTATCCGGATATGAGGAACCGGTACAGGATATTGTAACAGAAGAAATGAAGGAATATGCAGATGAAATCCGCCGCGATGAAATGCAGAATCTGACCTGTATTCTGAATCCGGAAAGTGATGTGCGTATCATGCTTTCTGCACATGCAGATGAGATTGGACTTATGATTTCGAATATCCGTGAAGATGGAAGACTGCAGGTGATTGACAGAGGCGGAATTGTTCCGGCAACTTATCCGGGACGTCAGGTGCGTATCAAGACAAAAAACGGAGAGGTTTACGGTGTTGTTGAAGCATATCGTGATTTGTTCAAAGAAGAAAATCTGGGAACAAAGCATTTTCTTATCGATATTGGGGCGAAAGATAGAGAAGATGCTTTAAAGAATGTAAGTCTGGGAGATCCGATTGTTCCGGATACACATATTCGTAAGATGACAAATGGTAAATTTACAGCCAGAGCATTGGATGACAGACTTGGTGTTTATATCATTATGGAAGCAATCAAGAGAGCGAAAGAGCTTGGATGTAAAGTTGGTGTCTATGGAGCTTCTACAACTGGAGAGGAGACAACGAAAACCGGAGCTTTCTGGACAAGTGCACGGATTAATCCGACACTTGCGATTGTTGTGGATGTGACCTACACGAGCGACTGCAGTGGAATGGATCCGGCTGAGATGGGAACGGTTCTTCTGGGGGGTGGACCGGTTCTTTGCAACAGTCCGATCGTGGTAAAAACTTTAAATGCCAAAATGGAAGAATGTGCAAAAAAAGTAGGAATTCCAGTTCAGAGAGAAGCTGCAAGCAGGCTTAGTTATACGGATGGAGATAAGATTCATTTTTCAAATCAGGGAGTACCGATGGTATTGGTATCAATCCCGCTTCGTTATATGCACATGCCTGCAGAGGTAGCAGATGAAAAAGATGTGGAAGGTTGTGTAGAATTGATTGCACAGTTTCTTGCAAACTATAATGCGTAAAAAATACAAAAACGGTATTTACTCGTGAAGATGAGTAAATACCGTTTTTGCATTCTGTTCTGTGAATGAGCTACGCATATATCCACAGGGACAGGATTTAGAAAAATACATTTCCCCCAACGTTGATCCCGGACACACCGGTACTTGCGCTTCGGAACTGGTAGCATCCGCTTACGGATGCGAGCCGTGCGCCTCCGAGAGCCTCCTGAGCGACCTGATAGCATAAGGATACAGGTCCGCTTTGCAGGACGCGGCTTAAGCTTCCATCCCAGGTTGGAGCAAACTGTCCGCTCTGGTAGACGACACCGCTTATAGTGTTCGGATATGCAGGACTTTCCACACGGTTCATAATGACCGTTGCAACGGCGAGAATACCGTCATAGTTGTATCCGCCGGCTTCGCACTGCAGGATTGCAGCAAAAAGAACCAGGTCGGTTGTCTCAGCAGGTGTATCCGGAACTGTGATCGTCGTATTACCACCGGAACTACCGGAATCTGTGTTCCCAGAGCTGCCTGAGGTATTGCTTGCAGCAGCTTCTTCCTGCTTCTGCTTTTCGGCAGCAGCTTCTTCTTCCTGCTTTTTCTTAAGTGCGGCAGCAGCGGCTGCCTGTGCTTCTTTTGCTTTTGCCAGTGCTTCGGATGAAGCCTGAAGTTCACCGGAAGTAGAGGAAATCTTGTCATTCAGTTCCTGTTCCTGTTGGTCGAGATTTGTTTTCATCTCTGCCAGCGAAGCCTGCTCTGCTTTCAGATCAGAGTCCTTTTTAGCGACAAGATCGTGAACCTTCTGTAATTCATCCAGCATATTTCGGTCGTATTCTGTAATGTTCTTGACAAATTCTGCTTTGTTTAAGAAATCTCCCATGCTTTCAGAAGAAAAGATGATCTGCAAGAGTGACGTATTTCCTGTTTCGTACATATATTTGATTCTTTTCTTCATAGCATCATACTGTAACTGCTCGTCCAGTTTTGCGGCGGCAAGATCCAGTTCTGCTTTCTGTACGGAAGCATCCGTATCCTCAATTTTTGATGCAAGATCTGTGATCTCAGCGCTGAGACTTGTGAGGTCCTGATTCAGAGAGTCGAGCTGGTTCTGAAGACCGTTTGTCTGCTTTTCGAGAGAGTCTACAGTGTCATCGGCGTAAGCTTTTGTAAATGGGGAACAGACCAGGGCAGCGGTAAGGAGTGCGATGGTTGTCCTTGAAAATGCTTTTAACCTTTTCTTCATAATTCTTCCTTTCTTCAAAATTGAGCCTTTATCAGTATACTACAAAATGCCTGAATCCGCAAATTTTGTTATACATACACGGGGAATCGTGTTATACTAAGATCTGAAATGTATTTTTAGCTTTGCCATAAATGAGGGAATTATTCATGAAAAAGATAAAAATGATAGGGCTTGATCTGGATGGTACTTTATTGAATGATAAGAAAGAACTGACCAGTCATACAAGAGAAATACTTACACGTGCGATCGATCAGGGAGTAACAGTACTGGTTGCAACAGGGCGTCCGGTGACAGGAATTCCGGAAGTGCTCCGTAATTTTCCGGGTATGCGTTATGCGCTGACATCGAATGGCGGAAGGATTCTGGACCTGCAGGAAGATAAAATACTTTATGCCAACATGCTGTCGTATGAGATGGGCGCGGCGATCCTTAAGATTTTTGGAGATTATGATACGTTCAAGGAAATTTATTTTGATGGAAGAGGTTTCGTGCAGGCAGATGAACTTCTGAAAGTCGGAGAGTATCTGCGGAATCCTGCGATGGCAGATTATATCCGAACCACCCGCAAAGGCATTACGAGTCTCTGGGAGAAGATGGAAGAGATGAATGGGCATGAGATGGATAAGATCCATGCACTTTTTAAGAATCAGGACGAACGGCTGGAAGCAAAGCAGCGGATCATGGAGCTTGGGGATTTAAGCATCAGTGATTCGATGGGAACGAACCTGGAGATCAATGCACCGGGAGTCAACAAAGGAATGGGACTGATCCAGCTTGGCAGGCTTCTTGGAATTGAACGTGAAGAGATCATGGCATGCGGGGATGGCAACAATGATCTGATGATGTTAAAAGAAGTCGGATTTGGTGTTGCGATGGCAAACGGAGCAGATGAAGTAAAAGAGGTGGCAGATTATATCACATTGTCCAATGAGGAGGATGGAGTGGCGGCTGCCATTGAAAAATTTGTATTGAATCCCGAGAGGGGATAGAAGGAGGAAAAAATGTTAGATATTTTAATTGCTGTCATTCTGGGGATTGTGGAAGGTATCACAGAATGGCTTCCAATCAGTAGTACAGGGCATATGATTCTGGTAGAGCAGTTTTTACATATGAGTACAAGTCATGAATTCAACAGTATGTTCCGTGTTGTGATACAGCTCGGTGCGATCATGGCGGTCGTTGTTCTGTATTTCAATAAGCTGAATCCGTTTTCAAAGAGAAAATCAGCGAAGCAGAAGA
The DNA here is from genome assembly GCA_934320645.1 of uncultured Bariatricus sp. Classification (GTDB taxonomy): domain Bacteria; phylum Bacillota; class Clostridia; order Lachnospirales; family Lachnospiraceae; genus Allocoprococcus. The sequence continues at coordinate 33,180 of CAKRFP010000018.1, read as the reverse complement.
GAAATACGATCAACCTGTGGTGCAAGATCATTGTGGCTTGTCTGCCGGCAGCTGTGATCGGGCTGTTATTTGATGATATCCTTGACAAGTATCTTTACAATTATGTAGTTGTTGCACTGATGCTGATCATTTATGGTATCTTCTTCATTCTGATCGAGAAAAAGAATGAACACACCAGACCGCAGATTACAAAGCTGACAGAGCTTACCTATCAGATGGCACTGATAATCGGAGGTTTCCAGGTCCTGGCACTGATCCCGGGTACTTCCCGTTCGGGAGCAACCATCCTTGGAGCGCTGCTCATCGGAACCTCCCGTTATGTGGCAACAGAATTTACCTTCTACCTTGCGATCCCGGTTATGTTCGGAGCAAGTCTTTTAAAGGTTATCAAATTCGGATTCCATTATACCGCGATCGAAGTGGTCATTCTGCTTGTGGGATGTCTGGTAGCGTTCTTCGTATCCGTATTTGCGATCAAATTTTTGATGGGATATATCAAGAAGCATGACTTTAAGGCATTCGGTTATTACCGTATTGTACTTGGAGTTCTGGTACTTCTTTATTTCCTGATCTTCGACTAAAAGAGAATAATCACGAAAAAAGGTGGGAATTTATGCAGAAAAATGTATAAAAACCCACTTTGTTTTTTCTTTATAACATGATAGAATAGGGGAAATGGATAAAATTTGGAGGTTGGTATTATGAAAATGAAAAAAGTAATCAGTGTTGTACTTGCATGTGCATGTGTATTCAGTTTTGCAGCTTGTGGATCAAAGAGTGATTCATCAAAGAGTGACTCTGCAAAATCAGACAAGAAAGAAAAGCTTGTTATGGCTACAAACGCAGAATTCCCACCATTTGAATACTATGACGGAGATGAAGTTGTCGGAATCGATGCAGAATTCGCAGCAGCGATCGCTGACAAGCTTGGAATGGATCTGAAGATCGAAGATATGGCATTTGATTCTATTATCCCGGCTGTTCAGAGCGGAAAAGCAGATATCGGAGCAGCAGGTATGACTGTAACAGAAGACCGTGCTACACAGGTTGATTTTTCTGACAGCTATTATACAGGAGTTCAGGTTATCATTGTAACAGATGACAGTGATATTGCAGGACCGGATGATCTGAAAGGAAAGAAGATTGGTGTTCAGCAGGGAACAACAGGGGATATTTATTCTACAGATGATTTCGGTGATGATAATGTAGAGCGTTTCAACAAAGGTATGGAAGCTGTACAGGCTCTGCAGCAGGGCAAGATCGATGCAGTGATCATTGATAACCAGCCGGCTAAGACATTCGTAGAAGAAAATGAAGATCTGAAGATCCTGGAGACTTCTTATGTAGAAGAAGACTATGCACTGGCTATCAAAAAAGGTAATGATGATCTGGTTAAGAAAGTCAATGATGCGATCAAAGAGTTAAAAGAAGACGGAACATTTGATGAAATCGTTGCAAAATATATTACAGACTAATCGGGTACAGACTGGTGGTGTCTTATGAGTGATTTTAAAGCAAGATTTATAATGAATTTTATAAAAGATGACAGATGGCACTACATTGCAGACGGACTTAAGGTTACATTAATTGTAACCTTTTGTGCTGTCCTGATCGGTGTAGTTCTCGGATTCCTTCTGGCAATTGTCCGTTCCACATACGATAAGACCGGCAAGCTGAAGATCCTGAATCTGATCTGCCAGATTTACATTACGGTCATCCGTGGTACACCGGTTGTTGTACAGCTGCTTATCATTTACTTTGTAATTTTTGCAAGTGTTGATGTCAGTAAGACAATCGTAGCGATTCTGGCATTTGGTATGAACTCCAGTGCTTATGTTGCTGAGATTTTCCGTTCCGGTATTATGGCAGTTGATAACGGACAGTTTGAGGCAGGACGAAGCCTTGGATTTAATTATCGTCAGACGATGATCTATATTATCATGCCGCAGGCATTTAAAAATGTCCTTCCGGCACTTGGAAACGAATTTATCGTTCTCTTAAAAGAGACTTCTGTTGCCGGATATATTGCCCTTCAGGATCTGACAAAGGGTGGAGATATCATCCGAAGCAGAACCTATGATGCGTTTATGCCGCTGATGGCAGTTGCGATCATTTACCTGGTTATGGTTATGATCTTCAGTAAACTGGTAAGTATGCTGGAAAGGAGGTTAAGGAACAGTGACCACTAATGGAGATGTATTGATCCGTGTAGAAAATCTGCAGAAAGCATTTGGCGATTTTCATGCACTGAATGGAATTACAGAAGAGATCCACAAAGGAGAAGTTGTGGTAATCATCGGACCGTCAGGATCTGGAAAATCTACATTCCTCCGTTCCCTGAACCTTCTGGAGGTGCCGACCGGAGGTCATATTTATTTTGAAGGTGTGGATATTACAGATGCAAAGGTAGATATCGACAAACATCGTCAGAAGATGGGAATGGTGTTCCAGCACTTTAATCTTTTCCCACATAAGACGATTCTTGAAAATATCACACTGGCTCCGATCAAGCTCCTGAAAAAGGATAAAGCAGAGGCAGAAAAAGAAGCAAGAGTACTTCTTAAGAGGGTTGGACTGGAAGAGAAGGCAGATTCTTATCCGTCACAGCTTTCCGGTGGACAGAAGCAGCGGATCGCGATCGTGCGTTCCCTTGCCATGAACCCGGATGTAATGCTCTTTGATGAGCCGACATCCGCACTGGACCCGGAGATGGTTGGAGAGGTTCTGGAGCTGATGAAACAGCTTGCCCAGGAAGGCATGACCATGGTTGTTGTTACACATGAAATGGGATTTGCAAGAGAGGTTGCTGACCGTGTCATGTTTGTAGATGAAGGAAGAGTAAAAGAGCAGGGAACTCCGGAAGAGTTCTTTGCAAATCCTAAGGATGAGCGTTTAAAGGAATTCCTGTCAAAGGTTCTGTAAAAATAAAGAAATATAAAAGAAAAAAGTTCTGTTTTCTTAAGAGACAGAACTTTTTTCTTTAAGAATTGCGAAAGACTATTGCTATTTTTTTATTTATGTATAGTATAGATTGTATGAAGAAAATAAAAACTATAATTCCACTTATTATTACATTTTGTATGAATGCTGTGGTATATTGGGGAGTGCCGCTATTACGGACGGGAATCAAGACTCATAATCTTTCTGGTCCGGCGGATGAAGTGATTCCTTTTATGCCACAGTTTATTATTATTTATTTTGGGTGTTATCTTTTCTGGGTAGTGAACTATTTCATGGCATCGATGCGGGAGGAGAAGGTGAAATACCAGTTTTTTACTGCGGATTTTTATGCGCGGCTGGTATGTATGCTGTGCTTTATTTTTTATCCGACCACGAATACGAGGCCGGTTCTGACAGGGACGGATATCTGGACGCAGGCAGTACGGTTTCTGTATACAGTTGATAAGCCAATCAACTTGTTTCCGTCCATTCACTGCATGGCAAGCTGGTTCAGCTGTATTGCGGTCAGGAAGAACCGGAAGATTTCCAACTGGTATAAAGCTTTTTCTGTCCTGATGACGGTACTGGTCGTGATATCGACACTGGCGCTTAGGCAGCATGTATGGCAGGATGCAGCAGCAGGAATTCTTCTTGCAGAAGTAACCTGGCAGATCAGCAGACGGACAAATGGATGGCAGATTTATCGACGTCTGACAGAAAAAATAGCAAATAAACTTGGAAACCGGATAGGAATGAGGAGAGATGGAAAATAAAAGGAAGACGATCTTCAATGTCATATTTTTGCTGGTGGTATTTGCCGGTACAATGTATGGCGTATTTCATGGGGAAGATATTGGTGAGATTGTGAAGATCCTGGAACAGGTCAATGTATTATGGCTGATTCCGGGAGTGATCTGTGTTGTGGTTTTTATCTGGGGAGAATCGATCATTATCTATTATATGATGCGGACACTGAAAATCCGGCTGAAAAAATGGACATGTTTTCTGTTTTCATCGGTTGGATTCTTCTTCAGCTGTATCACACCTTCGGCATCTGGAGGACAGCCGGCACAGATTTATTATATGAAAAAAGAAAAGATACCAATACCGGTTTCGACGCTGGTGCTGATGATCGTTACGATCACTTATAAACTGGTACTGGTGGTTGTCGGATTGTGGCTGGTACTGTTCGGACAGGGATTTATCCATAAATATCTCTGGAGTATCCGGCATATTTTTTATCTGGGGACAGCTCTGAATGTTTTTTGCGTGACAGCGATGCTGGTGCTGGTGTTCCATCCGCGGCTTGCAAGAGAAATTCTGGTCAAAGGAATGGCACTGCTTGAAAAGCTGCACTTTCTACACCATAAGGAGGCGCGTATTGAAAAGCTGAATGCATCAATGGATCAGTACCGGGATACAGCAGTTTTTCTGAAGGAACACAAGCAGGTGATCGTGAATGTATTTGCGATTACTATGTTCCAGAGGTTTGCGCTGTTTACAGCAACGTGGTTTGTTTATAAGGCGTTTGGACTTAGTGGTGCAAAGGCAATTGTGGTCATTACACTGCAGGCAGTTATTGCAGTGTCTGTGGATATGCTTCCACTTCCGGGAGGTATGGGAATCAGTGAAAAACTGTTTACCATGATCTTTATTCCGGTATTCAGAAGCCATCTGCTTCTACCTGGGATGATCCTCAGCAGAGGGCTTGGGTATTATACAGAATTAGGATTAAGTGCTATACTTACGATTGTGGCGAATTTTACGATAGGAAGAAAGAAGAGGGAGATAAAATGTTAGGGGTTTATGATTATACGGTGGTACTTACATATATCAGTTTGATGATTTCGATTGGTGGGATGATGTTTGCTGTAAATGGACATTTGCATCTTGGTGTGATGTGTCTTGCAATTTCCGGCCTTTGCGATATGTTTGATGGAAAGATTGCAAGAACAAAGAAAAACAGAACAGAAGATGAGAAGCGTTTTGGAATTCAGATTGATTCTCTGAGTGATATCGTCTGTTTTGGAGTTGCACCTGCGGTTTTGTGCTATTGTTTTGGAATGCGTGGTATTGTAGGCGTTGCAATTCTGATGTTCTATGTACTTGCCGGCCTGATTCGTCTTGCATGGTTTAATGTTATGGAGGAGCATAGGCAGGAAGAAACTTCAGAAAAAAGAGAATGTTATCAGGGACTTCCGATCACTTCGATGGCGATCGCACTTCCGATCGTGGTTGTATTAAAACCATTTTTAGGTTGTGAATTTATGCTTGCGCTTCATGTGGTCATGCTGGTGGTCGGCATTTTGTTTATCACAAATTTCAAACTGAAAAAGCCGAAAAATGTGACCATGGGTACGATTGTAGCTGTTGTGGCAATGGCAGTGATCGCTATTCTGGTTCGGCACTATATGCGCTATATGAGCATGATGTAATGAAACCAGGTTATGAGCAGGCAGCAAAGTGAAGGGCAGAGATCTGCCTGACAGCTACATTATCAGGCATGGATAAGGCGGACAGGAGGTAGAAAATGTATTACATGGACAGAGAAGGTCATCGGATAAAAAAGACAACCAGTCAGGATAAGTTTTTAAAATTTGTGTATACCCATACAGCAACCAGAGTACTGATGCGCCCGCTTCTTTTACCGGCAGTATCCAGACTGGGTGGGAAGCTGTTGAATACAAAAGTATCCGCTGTTTTTGCCGGACTATTTGCCAGAACCCACGGGATCGATCTGAACAAATATGAAAAACAGAAATTTGATTCCTATAATGATTTCTTTACCAGAAAAATAAAAGCTGAGGAACGCCCGGTTAACAGGGAAGATACCGTACTGATCAGTCCATGTGATGGGAAAGTGAGTGTCTATCCAATTCACGAAAACGGACGATTCTTCATTAAACATACACCATATACAACCCACAGCCTCATTCGCGATGCAAAGCTTGCCAGACATTATATGGGAGGCTGGGCGGTAGTGATCCGTCTTACAGTAGACGATTACCACAGATACTGCTACGTGGCGGATGGAGAAAAGACCTATCAGAGAAGGATTCCGGGAATTTTTCACACTGTAAATCCGATTGCAAATGATATCTGCCCGATCTACAAAATGAACAGCAGAGAATACTGTCTTGTAAAAAATGAAAAACTCGGCACCGTCCTGATGATGGAAGTCGGTGCACTGATGGTCGGAAAGATCCGGAATTATAAAAAAGAACGCTGCCAGGTAAAACGCGGCGAAGAAAAAGGAAGATTTGAATTCGGAGGTTCAACGGTTGTGCTGCTCCTGGAACCAGATAAAGTCTTGCCAGACAGTGACCTGATCCAGAACACGCTGCAGGGAGCAGAAACCATTGTGAAGATGGGAGAACGCATAGGGGAAGCTGTATAAGCTGCGCTGTTCGTTTCAAAAAATTATTTAGCTGCAGGCTGCTCCGCAGCCGTCCAGCGCTCCTCGGGTTACAGGCGCACTTTTCCATTATGTTCTGGAGTCACCGCCCCTCCATCATTCAGGAGTTGTCTGTCTTGAAAAAACAGCTCCATATAAAGAATTGGACTGGTAACATTTGGAAGAATATTAGAAGCTCTTAGATTACAGAAATTTATGTTATTCTGAAAAATCCATCTGTCTGAGCGAAGCGAGTTATGGATTTTTCAGAATGTTTTTAATAAATTTCTGTGGTCTTAGAGCTTCTTATATTCCGAAACAGTTACCAGTCCAATTCTTTATATGGAGCGTCCCCCATTTCAACCTACAACAACCCCTGCATCACCGGCAAAGGTGATTCCACAACGTAATCCGCCGCCTTCTTGGCGAGAGGGTGGCCGGTTGCCATGACATACGCTGTTCCCGCAGCCTTCAGCATTTCGATATCATTTTGCTGATCTCCGAAGCAGATGCATTCTTCTTTTTTTATCCCGAATTTTTTCATGAGTACTTTTAGTGCACTTCCTTTGTTTGCGTTTGGTGCGATGAAGTCGATCCAGTGATCGGCAGAGGTTACGACACTGATTTCATTTCCGATGCGTTCCTGGAAGAATGGTGCCAGATTTTGGGTACCGTTAAAATCACAGATAGCAGCTTTGATAATCGGTTCTTTGACTGCATAGAGATCCGGCACATAGGTGACGATGTTATGCATGTCATCTGCCATATAACTGTTAAAGCGTTCGTCGACAGAGTCACTGTAATAGGTATCTTTTACGGAGAGAATACAATGACCGGTGTGATAGATTCTGCGGTATTCCATCAGTACGTCCAGAATGTGGCGGATCGTCTCGGATGGAATCAGGCCGGTGGCAAGGACTTCTTCTTTATAAATGCAAAGGGAACCATTTTCTGCGATATAGGGAATATCGAAGCCCAGAGGGGAAAACAGTCTGCGGATATTGGCATACTGACGTCCGCTGGCGGCTGTGAAGAGGATTCCTTTGTCGTGAAGAGCTCTTATGGTATCGTATATATCTTCCGGAACAGTCTGCTGATAATCGTGGAGCAGAGTGCCGTCCAGATCGCTTGCAATTAATTTGATCATAATAACCTCCAGTAGTAAATTTGAATGTACTTAATAAAAATGATGTGAGTGTCAAAAAACAAATTATGCCACTCACTGTTGTAAAACTACATCGACAGTATAGCAAAAATGCCAGAGACTGGCAATGCAGAGTTGAAATGGGAAAAATTGCATGATAAAATTTTAGAAAAACAAGAGGTTTCGGAGGTGTGCAGATGCAAAAGGGTGAAAATGGAATGAAACAGACGCTGGGACAGCAGACAGAAGACCGATTGATGAAATATATTCTGGATAAACCGGTAAAAATCGGTGAGAAGATCCCGAATGAATACGAACTGACGGAATTGTTTGGAGTTGGACGAAGTACGGTAAGAGAGGCAGTAAAAGGTCTGGTCACAAGAGGTGTTCTGGAAGTGCGCAGAGGAGACGGGACTTATGTCATCAGTACCAGTTATATGGAAAATGATGTGCTGGGCTTTGGAAATGTGGAGGACCGTTACAGGCTGGCACTGGATCTGTTTGATGTACGTCTGATGATTGAACCGGAGATTGTAACCTGGGCATGCAGAAAAGCGACGGAAGAGCAGATCCGGAAGTTGAAACAGATTTGTGAAGAAGTGGAACACTTATATAAGCAGGGAATCGATCATATTTATAAGGATATTGAATTTCACTCTTATTTGGCAAGACTGAGCGATAACATTGTTGTGGAAAGACTGATCCCGGTTATCAATACAGCAGTTGTTACTTTTGCAAATATCACTTACCGCAGTTTGAAAAACGAAACCTTAACTACTCACAGAGCAATCGTACATGCGATTGAAAACCGGGATGCGGTTGGTGCAAAATGTGCGATGAGCATGCATCTGACCTATAACAGACAAGTAATTATCGAGATGCTGGAAGAAAGGGAAAAAAAGGAAAAACATCAGATGTTTTAAAATAAAAACAAACGTCCTCAGATAAATAATGGGAAAAATATATAAAAAACAGGTGGTTTATTGAAGAATATGCCACCTGTTTTGTTGTATTTGTAACAAAATGAAATAAATACATCACATGTATTGAAGGCGAAAAAGGAATTGATATAATGAGGACAGATTCGAACGAGGCGCCAACTGAGAAAACGATGATGAAAAGGATAGTTTAGGAGGAAAAGATATGAGTGAATTTACAGCATCCCCAGAGAGACTGATCATAGGTGCTCTACTGGGTTTTGCAGTACTGTTGTTTTTGATTATTAAAGTTAAAATTCAGCCGTTCATAGCAATTATGTCATCGGCACTTATCATAGCACTGGCGGTAGGAATGCCATTTGATATGATCATCAATACACTTGCAGAAGGTGTTGGAAACACCTTACAGACCATTGCTATTTTGATCGGTCTGGGATCTATGTTTGGAGCGATCCTGCAGGTATCCGGCGGTGTAGAAGTTATCGCTGATACGCTTCTTCGGGTGTTTGGTGAAAAAAGAGCCCCATGGGCACTTGGAATTACAGGACTTATCGTAGGAATGCCTGTATTCTTTGAATCAGGTCTTCTGATCCTGATTCCTGTAGCGTTTGGAATTGCACGTAAGACAAAAAAATCTGTATTTTGCTATTCCATCCCATTACTTGCAGGTCTTGCAATCGGTCATGCATTTGTACCACCGACACCGGGACCGGTACTTGTAGCAGAAATGCTGAATGTAGAATTGAGCTACGTTATTATTCTTGGAATTATTGTAGGAGTTCCTGCGATGATCATCGCAGGACCGTTATTTGGAAAGTTTGCCGGCAACAAATTTAATTGTCCGGTTCCGAGTTCTTATCTTGAAAATGAAAAAGAAGCACAGGAAAAGAGCACAGGGAAAAAACCGAAGTTCTGGCTGATCGTATGTATCATCCTTCTTCCACTTTTCCTTATTATTTTAAATACACTTTCTTCTATTATACCGTTTATGAAACCGGCACAGAGTCTTCTGGGATTCCTTGGTACACCGGTAATTGCATTGCTGTTATCTACAATCTGTGCAATGCTCTTCCTTGGTCTTCCGGGAGGTTACAGCCTCACAGAGATCACAACCGTAATGACAAATTCACTGCACTCTTGCGGAAATATTATTCTGCTGATCTCCGGTGGAGGAATGCTTAGATTCATTCTTCAGAACTCTGGTATCGGTGAAGTGTTCGGAAACTTTGTAGGATCTCTTCCACTTCCGATGGTACTGGTTGCATTCCTTGTAGCAGTAGCGGTCAGAGTTTCTGTAGGTTCAGCTACGGTGTCAATGACTATGGCAGCAGGTATTATTGCAGCGATGCCACAGGTAGCAGGACTTTCACAGATTCAGCTTGCAACACTTACAATTGCAATTGCAGCCGGTGGAACAGCTTTCAGCCATGTAAATGATTCTGGTTTCTGGCTTTCAAAATCATTATTTGAAATCGATGAGAAAACAAATTTACAGACATGGACAGTTATGGAGACACTTGTAGGACTTGTAGGAATTATCGGAGCAACAATCGTTTGGTTTGTTGTGTCATAAATAAAAGGAGCGAATAAAAATGAAGGAATTAAAGAGTCAGGAAATGCGTAAACTTGCACCGGAATTAGATCCACTTCGTATCGGAACCGGTTGGAAAAAAGAAGATCTTAGCAAACCGCAGGTTATGGTGGAAAGTACATACGGCGACAGCCATCCGGGCAGCGGACACTTAAATATCCTTGTGGAAGAAGTAAGAAAAGGAGTTGCAGAGGCAGGAGGTTTCGGAGCACGTTATTTCTGTACAGATATCTGTGACGGAGAAAGTCAGGGAACAGACGGAATCAATTACAGCCTTGCAAGCCGTGAAATGATCGCAAATATGATTGAGATCCATGCAAACGCAACACCGTTTGATGCTGGTGTTTATCTTTCAAGCTGTGATAAGGGTGTGCCGGGTAACCTGATGGGACTTGCCAGAGTAGACATTCCTTCCGTTGTAGTTCCGGGTGGAACTATGAATGCAGGACCGGAAATGCTTACACTGGAACAGCTTGGTATGTACAGTGCGAAATATGAACGTGGGGAAATCGATGAGTCAAAACTTGACTGGGCAAAATGTAATGCTTGTCCAAGTTGCGGTGCATGTTCTTTTATCGGAACAGCTTCCACCATGCAGATCATGGCAGAGGCTCTCGGACTTGCTCTTCCGGGAAGTGCACTGATGCCTGCAACAAGTCCGGACCTTTTAGCTTATGCAAGAGAAGCAGGAAAACGTGCAGTCAGTATGGCAGGAGAAGAAGCTATGCGTCCATCTAAGATCGTGACAATGGACAGCTTTGAAAATGCAATCTACGTGCATGCGGCAATTTCAGGAAGTACAAACTGTCTGCTTCATCTTCCGGCAATTGCACATGAATTTGGTATTGAAATCACAGGAGATACCTTTGACAGAATCCACAGAGGTGCAAGATATCTTCTGGATGTCCGCCCGGCAGGACGCTGGCCGGCAGAATGCTTCTATTATGCAGGTGGTGTACCGGCAATCATGGAAGAAATCAAAGAACATCTGCATCTTGATGTCATGACAGTTACAGGAAAGACACTTGGAGAAAACTTAGAAGAACTTAAGGCAAACGGATTTTATGAGAAATGTGATAAGTGGCTGCAGGAATTTAACCAGCGTTATCAGGTAAATGTTACAAGAGAAGATATCATCCGTCCATATGACAAAGCGATCGGAACAGACGGAAGTATTGCTGTATTAAAGGGAAATCTGGCACCGGAAGGCGCAGTGATCAAACATACTGCATGCCCGAAAGAAATGTTCAAATCTGTACTTCGCGCAAGACCATTTGACAGCGAAGAAGAATGTCTGGATGCAGTTCTGAAGCATAAAGTACAGAAAGGTGATGCAGTCTTTATCCGCTACGAAGGACCGAAAGGAAGCGGAATGCCGGAGATGTTCTATACATCAGAAGCAATCAGCAGTGACAAAGAACTTGGAAAGAGTATTGCGCTTATCACAGACGGAAGATTCTCCGGAGCATCCACAGGACCGGTAATCGGACATTGTAGTCCGGAAGCAGTTGACGGAGGTCCGATCGCATTGGTTGAAGAAGGCGACCTGATCGAAATTGATGTGATGGGAAGAAAGTTGAATATCATCGGGGTGGCAGGAGAACGCAAGACACCGGAAGAAATCGATGAGATTCTGAAAGAACGTCGTAAAAACTGGAAACCAAGAGAAATGAAATACAAAAAAGGTGTGCTTAGAATGTTCAGTCAGCATGCAGCAAGTCCGATGAAAGGTGCATACCTGGAATACTAAAAAGAGGAAAAGAGCATGGAACATAAATTTATAACTTTGGGCGAGATCATGCTTCGGCTGACTCCGCCGGATTATGAAAAAATCAGAAACACAAATACGTTTGATGCCAGATATGGCGGGAGTGAGGCGAATATAGCCATCTCCCTTGCCAATCTGGGAATTGACAGCACCTATTTTACCGTTGTTCCGGATAACAGCCTTGGGAAAAGTGCGATTCGGATGCTGAAAAGCAATGATATAAACTGTGATCCGGTTATTTTCAGCACACCGGAAGAAACACCGACACACAGACTTGGAACCTACTATCTGGAAGCAGGATATGGAATTCGTCCAAGTAAAGTCATTTATGACAGAAAATACAGTGCATTTGCTGAATATGATTTTACAAAAGTTGATTTTGAAAAGATGCTGGAGGGCTATACCTGGCTGCATTTAGGCGGAATCACTCCGGCTCTTGGAGAAAGCTGCAGATGGATGATCATGGAATGCCTGAAGGCAGCAAAGGCAAAAGGAATCACCGTAAGTTTTGACGGTAATTTCAGAAGTACACTCTGGAGCTGGAAAGAAGCCAGAAATTTCTGTACCGATTGTCTGCCGTATGTGGATGTTCTTCTTGGAATTGAGCCTTATCATTTATGGAAAGATGAGAAGAACCCGGAATCCGGTGACTGGAAGGAAGAGATTCCTTATCAGCCAAACCTGGAAGAACAGGATAAGATTTTCAAGATATTTGCAGAGCGTTATCCGAACATAAAATGTATTGCAAGACATGTGCGCTATTCCCACAGCTGTAGCGAAAACAGTCTGAAAGCATATCTCTGGTATCAGGGAAAAACCTATGAGAGCAGAACACTGACTTTCCAGATTCTTGACAGAGTTGGCGGAGGAGATGCTTTCGTAAGTGGAATCATCTATGCACTGATGAAAGAGTATCCGCCGGAAGAGGCTGCAGGATTCGGCGTGGCAGCGAGTGCGATCAAGCATACAATTCATGGAGATGGAAACATTACAGATGATATAGAACTGATCCGTCAGGTGATGCAGATGGATTTTGATATCAAACGATAGGAGATAAGATGATGACAATTGAAGAAAGATTTGAAGATTTCGGTGTAGTGCCGGTCGTAGTTCTTGATGATGTAAAAGATGCGCTTCCGCTTGCAAAAGCACTGACTGAAGGCGGACTTCCATGTGCAGAAGTAACCTTCCGTACCGAGGCAGCTGAAGAATCCATAAAAGTGATGGCAGAGGCTTATCCGGATATGGTTGTAGGAGCAGGAACTGTTCTCACAATCGAACAGGTAGATGCTGCTGTTAAGGCAGGAGCAAAATTCATCGTTAGTCCTGGATTTGATCCTGAAATCGTAGATTACTGTCTGAAAAAAGAAATTCCGATTTTCCCGGGATGTGTGACACCGTCCGAAGTGGCACAGGCAGTAAAAAGAGGACTGAAAGTAGTTAAATTCTTCCCGGCAGAACCGGCAGGTGGAGTGGCTATGATCAAAGCAATGGCAGCACCATACAATCAGCTTCGTTTTATGCCGACAGGTGGAATCGGAACACAGAATCTGAAAGATTATCTGGAATTTAACAAGATCATCTGCTGTGGCGGAAGCTGGATGGTAAAAGCGGATCTGATCAAAAACGGTGAATTTGACAAAATCTGCAAGCTGACAAAAGAAGCGAAAGCACTGGCAAAGAGCATTCGCCCATAATGAAACAAGCCCTTTTATCAGGGGAATACATGACCTCCGAGGAGGTACTAATCTATCCTTTATAATATACAAAAAAGAACAGAAAAGATTTTTATCTGAGAATCTTTTCTGTTCTTTTTACTTGGCTTATGAATTTTTCGCAGAATCAATCAGACTTCTTCAGAAAAACTCACGATCACAGTTGGATATCCGCTCTGCTTGAGCCTTCGTTCCATCATGGCAGCATCGTTTAACATATCAAACTGACCGACCAGAACACGGTCATACTGGCTGCTGTCATCAATTCGGGCAGGAAAATCCATCTCGGTCAGTTCATTAAGAAGCCGTCTGGCATACGCCGGATTTCGGAATGCACCGACCTGCACACTGTAGGTTACAGATGGAGAAGAATTAGGAAATTCCGAGTCTGTATTTTCATTAGACGGATTCATGTGAGCAGAGTCTGACGTACAAGGAGAATTAGGGACTGAGCCGGGATTTGTCAGGGTATCAACATCTGATTTTGCAGAACCGTCAGCAGGAGAAACGGAAGCAGAAGTATCTGCGTCAGAAGAAGTCTTTTCGGATTCCGATGCTGCCGAACTGCTTCTTGCGCCTTCTGGTTTCCAGAGCCCTTTTTCTTCCAGCGTATCCAGAATCCCATCCGCAATTGCCTGTGCAATATCATTAAAGTTCTTATCAAAGATTGTATTATCAGAATCCGAATTGATAAAACCGACTTCGACCAGAATCGCCGGCATTTTTGTGCGTCGGAGGACAACCAGATTCGGGCGCGCTTTTACTCCGAGATCTTTGAACCCAACTGTTTCCAGCTGTGCATTGATATTTTCCGCCATCTCATATTTGATACCGGAAAGATTGTAGATCAGGCTTTCCACGCCCATGTACTGATTGGCAAGAGGACTGGAATTCCGATGGATCGATATGAAGAAATCCACACCGGCTTCGTTTGCTTCTGTTGCTTTCTGGAAAGGTGTCTCATAAATGTCCGTTGTCCGCGTGTATTCCACATCAATTTCGCTGTTCTGTAAAATTTCTCCGATCGCAAGCACCAGCTTCAGTACATCATCCTTTTCCTGGCGACCATTATACACAGCTCCCGGATCACGTCCCCCGTGACCGGCATCGAGCATGATAGATACAGGCATAGATATACCTCGATAGATAGATTTTATATAATATATGTGAATCTATGAAAAGGGTGAAAAGAAGCAGATTTTACAAACATTTAAACCAACCATGATAGTTCCGTTCCACGATAAATAGTACAATAAAACCGTCAAAAGAAACCCACACAAGAACAAACGGAAGGAATGACAGACATGGCACCATTTATCATCGGAATCATCGGAGGCACAACAATCATAGCAGGCGGCACATATCTCTTAGAAAAAATAGCCGAATACCTCGAACAAAACAATCAGACAAAAAGCATCTGATGAAAAATAAATTGTCAGCCTGAAAATATAATGTTATGATTATTCTGTACCGCAAAACTGCGGAATAGTTATTTCTATAATAGTCAGGAGAATCAAAACATGGCAGAAAGATTAGAATTTCGTGAAAAACTGGCAGGAATCCTTGCACTTTGCGCGAGCCAGAATAACATAACAGATAAAACTACAGTCGAAGAATATTTTGCAGAAGACAATTTGTCGAAAGAACAGATGGAACTGGTATTTGATTACCTTCTTTCTCAAAAAGTGATCGTAAAAGGCTACGTCAAAGCCGGTGGATCCATTAAGAACGCAGAAAAACCAGAGGATGTAGTCAGATACACCCAAGAAGAGCAGGATTATTTAAATCTTTACGAACAGGATCTGAAAGGCTTAAGAGAGGGGGATCCGTTAAAAGAACTCCTTCCGGCAATTCTGTCTATGGCAAAAGAGATGCACAGAACAGATATCTACATCGGAGATCTCGTTCAGGAAGGCAACATGGGACTTATGCTTGCTATGGAAGAGCATGAAGGCGATATGGAAGCGCTTTTAAGTATGGCAAAAGAAAGCATGCAGGCGCTTTTAGAATCCCAGGAAGAAACCAAAAAACAGGATAACCGCATGGTAGAAAAAGTCAACGACCTCGATGAACAGATCAAAAAACTTTCCGAAGAGATGGGACGCAAAATCAGCGTAGACGAGCTCGAAGAATTCCTGGATATCACCGAAGATGAGATCAGTGACATCCTCAAACTCGCCGGAGAAGAACTTCCCCCAGAAGAGAAGTAGAAATATACTGCAGAAAAAATTATTTTACATAAATACATGTAGTTGATATTACACTATCGTCATACTCTAAAAGTACGAAAAGAATATCTGCGACCAACAAACTACAACAGTCAACAGAACCCACAGCCCGAAGATGGCTGTGGGTTCTGTTTCCCATAAATCATTCAATTCTGTTTTGTCTTGAAAAACCAGAGGGAGAGGCTGCAATAACCTCGTCTGCTGACATTTTGCACTACGGAGATGAGACTCAAAAATTGTGGAAGCCATTGCTGACACAATTTTCGCCCTAAGAGGCTCATCGGAGTGGTCAGTGCAACGAAGCAGATGAGGTTATTGCAGCCTCTCCCTCGTCCCTTCGCACAATCGAGTAAGCTGACGCCTACTCGATTGGTATACTTTGTACACCATCTCGCTTGACAGCTCGATGATGTACATTCGCCAAATGCAGATCCTTGTGCAAGCACAAATCTGCACTTGGCTCATCGTATACACAAAAAAATGGATGCAGGAGAAACTCTCCCACATCCATCTTTTAATCTCGTAATTAAGCCTGCGGTCCAGCAGATACAAGTGCTTTACCAGCAGCATTTCCTTCGTATTTGGCGAAGTTCTTAACGAATCTTGCAGCAAGATCCTTAGCCTTTGTCTCCCATTCAGAAGCATCAGCATATGTGTCGCGAGGATCAAGAATTCCTGAATCAACTCCCGGAAGTTCTGTAGGTACTTCAAAGTTGAAGAAAGGAATCTTCTTGGTCGGTGCATTTAAGATGTCTCCGTTCAGGATAGCATCGATGATACCACGAGTATCTTTGATAGAGATACGTTTTCCTGTTCCGTTCCATCCTGTGTTAACGAGGTAAGCTTTTGCTCCGCTCTTTTCCATCTTCTTAACAAGTTCTTCTGCGTATTTTGTCGGATGCAGTTCAAGGAATGCCTGTCCGAAGCAAGCAGAGAATGTTGGTGTAGGTTCTGTGATTCCACGTTCTGTACCAGCAAGTTTAGCTGTGAATCCAGACAGGAAGTAGTACTGTGTCTGTTCCGGAGTCAGTACAGATACCGGCGGAAGTACTCCGAAAGCGTCTGCAGACAGGAAGATTACATTCTTAGCTGCCGGTGCAGAAGAAACCGGACGTACAATATTTTCAATGTGGTTAATCGGATAAGATACACGTGTATTTTCTGTTACACTCTTATCAGCAAAATCAATTTTTCCTTCAGCATCAAGAGTTACGTTCTCAAGAAGAGCGTCACGTCTGATTGCGTTGTAGATATCTGGTTCAGATTCTTTGTCAAGGTTGATAACTTTAGCGTAGCATCCACCTTCAAAGTTGAATACTCCGTTGTCATCCCAGCCGTGTTCGTCATCACCGATCAGGAGACGCTTAGGATCTGTAGAAAGTGTTGTCTTACCTGTTCCTGAAAGTCCGAAGAAGATTGCTGTATTTTCACCATTCAGATCTGTGTTTGCTGAGCAGTGCATAGCGGCGATTCCCTTAAGTGGGAGGTAGTAGTTCATCATAGAGAACATACCTTTCTTCATTTCTCCGCCGTACCATGTATTAACGATAACCTGTTCTTTACTTGTGATGTTGAATAAAACAGCTGTCTCAGAGTTAAGTCCAAGTTCTTTGTAGTTTTCAACTTTTGCTTTTGAAGCATTGTATACTACGAAGTCTGGTTCGAAGTTCTCAAGTTCTTCAGCTGTTGGTTTGATGAACATGTTTGTTACGAAATGAGCCTGCCAGGCAACTTCAACGATGAAACGGATTGCCATACGTGTATCTTTGTTGGCGCCGCAGAATGCATCTACAACATAAAGTTTCTTGTTAGAAAGTTCTTTCTTGGCGATCTCCTTTACAGCTTCCCATGCTTCCTGTGAAGCCGGATGGTTGTCATTCTTATATTCGTCTGAAGTCCACCATACAGTGTCTTTAGAGTTTTCATCAACTACGATGAATTTGTCTTTAGGGGAACGTCCGGTGTATACACCTGTCATTACGTTTACAGCACCAAGTTCGCTGACCTGACCTTTTTCAAATCCCTCAAGACCTGCTTTTGTTTCTTCTTCAAACAGTAATTCGTAAGAAGGGTTGTGCACGATTTCTGTTGTTCCAGTAATACCATACTTGCTTAAATTGATTTCTGCCATTGCAATTAACCTCTTTCTCCTAATTCTAGTTAAATGGTTAAATGATAAAAGCTGTGAGCGCAGATTTTATCATCTGATGAAGTAAAATTCTTCACCCATTTACCATAATTATACATAATTACGCAATAAAATCAATAAAAAACCAATATTTCTTGAAAAAATTGTTTAAAAAATAACGAAATCCGGAAAGGAAAAAGGCAGCCCACTTTGGACTGCCCTGAAATTGTTGTATATCCTGCAAAATATAAAGAAAAAATCTGTCAGGATTTCTTCCCTGGAGGTCTGCTTAGTCGTCGTTTTCCGACGAGTCAGACGTATGTTTGCGGTAATTCTCCGGAAGATACAGGTGAACGGTCTCAATCCGGTTTTTGTCGAGCTTTTCTACGACCATACGGATTCCGTCTTCGGTGGAAACGGAGTCACCGGCTTTTGGAAGACGGTCCAGCTTTTCGATGATAAAGCCTCCGAGAGAATCATAATCTTCCGATTCCAGATTCAGATCCAGGGAATCATTGAGATCGTCAAGATTGGTAGAACCTTCAATAATATATTCGTGTTCGCCTACCGCTTTGATATTTTCTTCTTCATTCTCATCATATTCATCGTGGATCTCGCCAACAATCTCTTCAAGGATATCTTCCAGTGTGATCAGACCGGATGTTTCACCGTATTCATCCAGGACAATTGCGATATTGAAAGAGGCCTGGCGCATTTCAACAAGAAGCTCGGAAATGCTCTTGTATTCATAAGTGAAGTAGGCTTCACGGAGAATGTCTTTAATCTGGAACTCACTTTTCTTACTGTCATAAAGAAGAAGATCTTTCATATTGATCGTTCCGACAACGTTATCCTTTGTCTCCTGGTAAACCGGAAGACGTGTGAATTTGTCTTCCCGGAACAGGTCGATCAGCTCGTCGTAACTGCTGTCAATATCAGCAAAAGTTACGTTGACACGGGGAACCATGACATCTTTGGCAATGGCATCACCGAGATCAAACACATTGTAGATCATCTCTTTTTCATCCGATTCAATTACGCCGTCCTGATGGCTGACATTTACCACACTTCGGAGTTCAGCTTCGGTCATGGTATTGTCTTTGGCATTCGGATCGATGCGGAGAAGCATCAGAAGACCGGTGGAGAGACCGTTTACAATGAAGATAAACGGAGTCATGATCTTCATGAAAATATTGATAGCCGGTGCGTAAAAGAGAGCCATCTTCTCGGCGTGAATGGTAGCCATCGTCTTCGGGGTAATCTCCCCGAAAAGGATAATGAGAAGGGTCATGAGACCACTTGCAATTGCAACGGCAGTTCCGCCGAGGCGGTATGCGATTGTGGTGGCAAGGGATGCCACGGCAGTATTCACAATGTTGTTGCCGATAAGGATCGCGCTGAGCATCTTGCCGGAATTCTCGGTTACGGCAAGTACGGTGCTGGCGCGCTTGTTCCCTTCATCTGCAAGGGCACGCATCCGGATTTTGTTGTAGGTTGTAAGCGCTGTCTCAGCGGACGAAAATATGCCGGATAAGAGCAGCAGGACTAGCAAAATAAGTATTTGCGAGACACTCGAGTCCACAGTTAAAAATCACTCCTTTTTGAAAATAATGATAAAATTTCTATGTTATGCCCTACTATATCGCATTTCCCTTAATTTTGCAAGAGCGCGTTGAACTTGCATATTTTTTGGTGTATTATATGATGTAAGTGTCAAAATTTATTTTTGACACTTACATCATTAGAGAATGATATTAAAACGTGCGTTGGCACGCAGTAACTTCTATTTGGCAGGAGGTCCAACGGCAATTTTCTGTTAAATAAAAAGGAAGAATGGCATAGAATATTTTATAGATACTAGGAGAAGAGAATGGAACAGAATTTTGAGACATGTTTGTATAATGTGATTGATGCATCCAAAGTACAGAAGGATGAACCAATGAAGAAGCATACGACTTTCCGAATCGGCGGTCCGGCAGATTACTTCATCATGCCATCGAATGAAAAGGAACTGGCAGAAGCAGTCCGGGTATGCCGGGAATTTTCCATACCTATATATATAGTAGGAAATGGAAGCAACCTTCTGGTTGGAGACAAAGGATTCAGAGGCGCGATCATCCAGCTTTATAAGAGTATGGGAACATTTCAGGTAGAAGGAAATCAGATCACGGCGCAGGCAGGATGTTCGCTTGCGCAGATTGCAAATGCAGCACTTGATGCAGCACTGACCGGATTTGAGTTCGCAGCAGGGATTCCGGGAACGCTTGGCGGAGCGGTTGTGATGAACGCCGGTGCGTATGGCGGAGAGATGAAGGATGTACTGACGAGTGTCAGGGTTATGACAGAAGAGGGCGAGATCATGGAACTTCCGGCAGAAGAACTGGGACTCGGATACCGTACAAGCATTATCCCGGAGAAAAGATATATCGTTTTGGGTGCTGTGATTTCGCTTGCAGAAGGCAAAAAAGAAGAAATAAAAGCGCAGATGGATGACCTCCGCCAGAAGCGGGTATCGAAGCAGCCGTTGGAGTATCCGAGTGCAGGCAGTACCTTTAAGCGTCCGGAAGGATATTTTGCAGGAAAGCTGATCCAGGACAGCGGACTGAAAGGATTTACGATAGGCGGAGCGCAGGTTTCCGAAAAGCACAGTGGATTTGTGATCAACAAGGGAGAGGCGACGGCAGCTGATGTGATGGAGCTGATCCGTCAGGTAACAGCGAAGGTGAAGGCAGATACCGGCGTTACGATGGAGCCGGAAGTGAAGCGAATAGGAGAATTTTAAGGATGAGATTCGTAATTGTAACGGGAATGTCCGGAGCAGGGAAAAGTACAACTTTGAAAATGATGGAAGACATGGGATATTTCTGTGTGGATAATATGCCGATTCCTTTAATGACAAAACTGACAGAACTTTTGATCGTTCCAAATGGTGAGATCACGAAAATCGCTCTGGGGCTTGATATCCGCAGTGGCCAGAATCTGCGTGCGCTGGATCAGATTCTGGATGAGCTGGAAAAAGCAAAGATACCACCGGAGATTCTTTTTCTTGAGTCGAGTGATGATACACTTGTGAAAAGATACAAAGAAACAAGAAGGAATCATCCACTTGCAAAAGGCGGCAGAATTGAGAATGGAATCGCCAAGGAACGTAAGAAGATTGCCTTTTTAAAAGAAAGGGCAGATTATATCCTGGATACAAGCCGGATGCTGACCAGGGAGCTGCGCAGTGAACTGAACCGTATTTTTGCCGAGAATAAAGAATACAAGAATCTGTACATTACCGTGCTATCTTTTGGATTTAAATATGGAATTCCGAGTGATGCAGATCTGGTATTTGATGTCAGATTCCTGCCAAATCCTTATTATATCGATGAACTTCGTCCGCAGAGCGGTAATGACAAGCCGGTCAGGGATTATGTGATGAACAACGATATTTCCAAAGAATTCCTGAAAAAGCTGGTCGACATGGTTGAGTTCCTGATTCCGAATTATGTCGCAGAAGGAAAGAACCAGCTTGTGATAGCAATCGGATGTACCGGCGGAAAACACCGTTCCGTGACACTTGCCAATGAGTTGTATGAACGGCTGTCTGTGGCAGAGAAAGAGTACGGTGTAAGAAAAGAGCATCGTGATATCGAGAAAGATGCAATTACGAAAGCAAAATAGGTGATAGTATGTCTTTTTCTGGAAATATTAAAGAAGAAATATCGCGCCAGTTAAGTACTGCAAGGCATTGCCAGATTGCAGAACTTGCAGCGATCATCAGCATGTGCGGGGCTGTCATGATTGACAGCAGAGGGCATGCGGCACTTAAGATTCATACGGAAAATCTGGCAGTTGCAAGAAAAAGCTTTACTTTATTGAGAAGAACGTTTAATATAGTGGTTGATATCGCTATTCGGGTGAACCGGGAAAAAGGCAGCAGCTACTATTATATAGTTGTAAAAAAGCACGAAGATGCTGTCAGGGTTCTTCAGGCGGCAAAGCTGATCAATCCTTATGGAGAGGTGGAAGAAGAGCTTTCTGTAGTAAAGAATGTCGTGATTCAGGAGACTTGCTGTAAGCGGGCTTTCCTGCGAGGCGTTTTTCTTGCATCAGGATCCATGAGCGACCCGGAGAAATCCTATCATTTTGAAATTGTCTGTGCGTCGATGGGAAAAGCACAGCAGATTCAGAAGATAATGAGATGCTTTGCTTTGGACGCAAAGATTGTATCAAGGAAGAAATCATTTGTGGTTTATCTGAAAGAAGGAGCTCAGATCGTGGATGTGCTGAATGTGATGGAGGCACATCAGTCACTGATGGAGCTGGAGAATATCCGCATATTGAAAGATATGAGGAATACGGTGAACCGAAAAGTGAATTGCGAGACTGCGAATATCAATAAAACGGTTTCCGCTGCTGTAAAGCAGATTGAAGATATAAGGTATATTGAGGAAACAAAAGGACTCGATAAGCTGCCGGAAGGATTGAAGGACATGGCCCTTACAAGACTTACATATCCGGAGGCATCTTTAAAAGAGTTAGGCGCACTTCTGCAAAATCCGGTAGGCAAGTCCGGAGTGAACCACAGATTGCGCAAGTTAAGTGAAATGGCGGAAGAGATAAGGGCTAAGCAAGGAGGAACATTATGATCAAAAAACCTGTTAAGATTCAATTGTCCGAGGGATTAGACGCCAGACCGATTGCACTTCTTGTTCAGGAAGCTAGTCAGTATTCAAGTTCGGTGTACATCGAAGTTGACCAGAAGCAAGTCAATGCAAAGAGCATTATGGGGATGATGAGTCTGACACTGCTGCCGGGAGAGGAAATCACCGTTGTTGCGAACGGAACAGATGAAAAGGAAGCAGCAGCTGGTATCGAAAGGTTTCTTGTGAACGTTAAGAACAGATAATTGCATAAAACTTTGAAGAGTCTGCCAAAAGCAGGCTCTTTATGCTATAATGCATGTATCCGTAAGGAACTGTGGGGATAAGGCCTTACAGAGAAAAGAACAGATAACAGGAGGACGGACGTATGAAAAAAGCATTGTTTATTTATAATCCGAATGCAGGAAAGGGACTTTTAAAACCGAAGCTTTCTGATATTATTGACATTATTGTAAAAGCAGGATATGAAGTGGTTGTATATCCGACGCAGAAATATAAAGACGCTTATTATAAAGTAAAGACATTTACAGAGGAGTATGACCGTGTGATCTGCAGTGGTGGTGACGGAACGCTTGATGAGGTCGTAACCGGAATGATGAAGAGAGAAAAAAAGATTCCAATCGGCTACATACCGACAGGAACGACCAACGACTTTGCGAGCAGTCTCCATATCCCGAAGAATCTTCTCCAGGCGGCAAGTACAGCAGCAGGGGGAACAGAATTCCCTTGTGATATCGGACGATTTAACGGAGATGTGTTTGTATACATTGCAGCATTCGGACTCTTCACGGATGTATCTTATGAGACAAAGCAGGAAATGAAGAATGTTCTGGGCCATCTGGCATATGTGCTGGAAGGAGCAACCAGAATTTTTGATATCCCGTCATATAAATTAAAAGTGACACATGACGGTGAAACGATCGAGGACGAATTTATTTATGGTATGGTGACGAATTCCAGATCTGTAGGCGGTTTCCGTAATATGATCGGGAAGAATGTAGTCTTTGATGACGGAGAATTTGAGGTTACTCTGATCCGGACACCGAAGAACCCGATCGCGCTTCAGGAGATCATCGGGGCACTTCTGAGCAGCCAGATCAATACGAAGCACATTTATTCATTTAAGACAGGTGAGATCCATTTTGAATCAGTGGAAGAGATCCCGTGGACGCTGGATGGAGAGTTCGGTGGGGAGCATGACAGCGTCTGCATCAAGAATGCGAAGCAGGCACTTAAAATCGTAGTTCCGGAAGAGGAGCAGTAAAAAAACGATAAAAAATAAAAAAAAGGCTTGTCAAATGAAAAGAAGTACGCTATACTAAGCAAGTGAGTTAGCAAGACGGCTAATGAACGTACATCTGGCCCCCTGGTCAAGCGGTCAAGACGCGACCCTCTCACGGTCGAATCAGGGGTTCGATTCCCCTGGGGGTCAGCCTATAAAAGCCTTTAACAGAGAAGTGGAGGAATACAAAATGTTAGTTTCAGCAACAGAAATGTTAAAAAAAGCAAAAGCAGGTCATTACGCAGTAGGACAGTTTAATATCAACGATCTTGAATGGACCAAAGCAGTTCTGACTGCAGCTGAGGAATTAAGATCACCGGTTATTCTTGGTGTGTCTGAAGGTGCAGGAAAATACATGGCTGGATACAGAACAGTTGTAGGAATGGTAAATGGAATGATCAAAGAAATGGACATTTCAGTTCCAGTTGCACTTCATCTTGATCATGGTAGCTATGAAGGCTGCCTGAAATGTATAGATGCAGGATTCTCATCAGTTATGTTTGACGGATCTCATTATCCGATCGAAGAAAACATTGAGAAGACTACAGAACTTGTTAAACTTTGCCATGGAAAAGGACTTTCTATTGAGGCAGAAGTTGGTTCTATCGGTGGAGAAGAAGATGGTGTTGTAGGAATGGGCGAATGCGCAGATCCTAAGGAATGCAAGATGATTGCAGACCTTGGTGTTGATTTCCTTGCAGCAGGTATCGGTAACATCCATGGAAAATATCCGGCAAACTGGAAAGGACTCAGCTTTGAGACTCTTGCGGCAGTTCAGGAGCTCACAGGAGAACTTCCGCTCGTACTTCACGGAGGTACAGGAATTCCGGATGATATGATTAAGAAAGCAATTGACCTTGGAGTTTCTAAGATCAATGTTAATACAGAATGTCAGCTGGTATTCGCAGAAGCTACCCGCAAATACATCGAAGCAGGAAAAGATCTTGAAGGAAAAGGATATGATCCACGTAAACTTCTGAAACCGGGTGCAGATGCGATCGTTGAAAAAGTAAAAGAGAAAATGATTCTGTTTGGTTCTGACGGAAAAGCTGAATAGTCTGATTTTTGATAATATCATGGACAAAGGTGTCCGAAAAAACGGTATAAAAGGAGTTTTGCGTAAGTGCAAGACTCCTTTATTTGAATAAAAAATTAGTATGAGTAGTAAAAATGAGTAGTAGAAAAGCGAGGTACATGGGATGAGCGAATGGATTAGTGTAGCAGAAATATTTGGGGAAAACGTCTTCAATGATGCTGTTATGCAGGAAAGACTTCCAAAGAAGACTTACAAAGAGCTGAAAAAGACGATCGAAGAAGGTAAAGAGCTTCAGGCTGCGACAGCAGATGTCATTGCACATGAGATGAAAGAGTGGGCGATTGAAAAGGGAGCCACTCACTATTCGCATTGGTTTCAGCCTCTTACAGGTGCAACGGCTGAAAAGCACGACTCCTTTATTTCAGCACCAAAGTCAGATGGAAAGATCTTGATGGAATTTTCGGGAAAAGAGCTGATCAAAGGAGAACCGGACGCATCTTCTTTCCCGTCAGGCGGACTGCGTTCCACATTTGAAGCAAGAGGATATACAGCATGGGATTGTACATCACCGGCATTTGTAAAGAAAAACCCGGATGGAAAAGGAACGATCCTTTATATCCCGACAGCGTTCTGTTCTTACACAGGAGAAGCACTGGATCAGAAGACACCGCTTCTTCGTTCAATGGAAGCAATTAACAAGCAGTCTATTCGTCTGCTCCGTTTGTTTGGAAATACAACTTCTAAGAAGGTTACACCTTCTGTTGGAATTGAGCAGGAATATTTCCTGGTAGACAGAGATAAATATCTTAAGAGAAAAGACCTTGTATTTACAGGACGTACTTTATTCGGTGCAAACCCTCCGAAGGGACAGGAGCTGGACGATCATTACTTTGGTGCGATCCGCGAGAGAATCGCAGCATTTATGACCGATGTTAATGAAGAACTCTGGAAGATGGGGGTATCTGCAAAGACACAGCACAACGAAGTAGCGCCCGGTCAGCATGAACTTGCACCAATCTATGCACAGTGCAACGTGGCTGTTGACCATAATCAGCTGATCATGGAGACGCTGAAGAAAGTGGCATATCGTCATAACCTTCACTGCCTGCTTCATGAGAAGCCGTTTGAAGGTGTAAATGGTTCCGGAAAGCATAACAACTGGTCGCTGGTTACAGATGATGGGATCAACATTCTGGATCCGGGAAAGACACCTCATGAGAATATCCAGTTTCTTCTGGTTTTGACTTGTATTCTACGTGCGGTAGACCTGCATGCAGACTTGCTCCGTGAATCTGCTTCTGACGTAGGAAACGATCACAGACTTGGAGCAAATGAAGCACCACCGGCAATTATTTCCGCATATCTCGGAGAACAGCTTGAAGACGTGCTCGCACAGCTTATCGATACAGGAGAAGCCGCACACAGCTTAAAGGGGGGAAAATTACATACCGGTGTAAGTACGCTCCCGGATTTTGCAAAGGATGCAACAGACCGAAACCGTACTTCACCATTCGCATTTACAGGAAATAAATTTGAGTTTCGTATGGTAGGATCCAGAGACTCGGTAGCAGCACCGAACGTAGTATTAAATACAATCGTGGCAGAGTCCTTCTCTGATGCCTGCGATGTACTCGAAAAAGCAGAAGATTTTGATCTTGCAGTTCATGATCTGATCAAGGAATATGCATCCAAACACCAGAGAATCGTATTCAACGGCAACGGATATTCTGATGAATGGGTAAAAGAAGCTGAAAGAAGAGGACTTCCGAACATCAAGACGATGGTAGAGTCCATTGACTGCCTGACACATGATAACACGGTCGATATGTTTGAAAAACTCGATGTATTCAGCCGTGCAGAACTGGAATCCCGTGCAGAGATCAAATACGAAGCTTATTCAAAAGCAATCAATATCGAAGCACGTTCTATGATCGATATCGCAAGCAAACATATTATCCCGGCTGTGATTCAGTATGTAACATCCCTTGCTAATTCGATCAACCAGGTAAAACAGGCAAGTGTAGCAGCTTATACAGGTGTACAGGAAGAACTTCTTGTACAGTCCGCTGATCTTCTGAAGGATACCAAAGAAGCACTCAGAGCGCTGGAAGAGATTGTGGCAGAAGTACCGGAGACAGAAGGAAAAGAGCAGGCATTCTTCTTCATGCAGAAGGTGGTACCGGCAATGGAAGCTTTGCGAAAGCCGGTTGATGAACTGGAAATGATCGTCGACAAGAGCATGTGGCCAATGCCATCTTACGGAGATCTTCTGTTTGAAGTATAGAATTTAACTGGTATAAATGTTGAAAAAGAAAGTAGAATATAATAAAGTTTTGTGAAAATATACACAAAATGAAAAACTGGTCTTGAAATTTAAAAGAAAAAAGAGTATCGTAAACGTATCTTAAATAACAGAGATCACAATGAACGAGGAAGTTCCACAAAGTGGAGCTTTCTCGTTTTTTTGTTGTAAAGCATTCGCAGAAAGCCGGGGACGGTAAAAATTGCGATTACGGAAAGGAAGGTAATTATGAGTAGTGAATGGTTAAGCGTAGCAGAAATTTTTGGCGAAGATGTCTTTAACGATGCAGTGATGCAGGAAAGACTTCCGAAGAAGGTATACAAAAAATTAAAGCAGACAATCGAAGAAGGAAAAGAACTGGATCTGGAGACAGCAGATGTTATTGCACATGAGATGAAAGAATGGGCAATCGAAAAAGGTGCAACCCATTATACACATTGGTTCCAGCCACTGACAGGAGTTACTGCTGAAAAGCATGATTCCTTCATCTCAGCTCCTCTTCCAAGCGGAAAGGTTCTGATGAGCTTTTCAGGAAAAGAACTGATCAAAGGAGAGCCGGATGCTTCTTCTTTCCCGTCAGGAGGACTTCGTGCTACATTTGAAGCAAGAGGATATACAGCATGGGATTGTACATCACCGGCATTTGTAAGAAAAGATGCAGCCGGAGCGATCCTTTGCATCCCGACAGCATTCTGCTCTTACACAGGTGAGGCGCTGGATGAAAAAACACCGCTTCTCAGATCTATGGAAGCAATCAACAAAGAATCCATCAGACTGCTTCGTCTGTTCGGAAATACAACATCAAAGAAAGTAACACCTTCTGTAGGACCGGAGCAGGAATACTTCCTTGTAGATGCTAAGAAATTCTTACAGAGAAAGGACCTTATTTACACAGGACGTACACTTTTCGGAGCAATGCCACCGAAAGGACAGGAGCTTGACGATCACTACTTTGGAACAATCCGTCAGAGAGTTGCTTCTTACATGAAAGATGTCAACGAGGAATTATGGAAACTTGGTGTTGCAGCTAAGACACAGCACAACGAAGTGGCACCGGCACAGCACGAACTCGCACCGATCTATGCAGAGGCCAATATTGCAGTAGATCACAACCAGATCATCATGAAGACACTGAAAAAGGTAGCATGCGAGCATGGACTGAAATGTCTGCTTCACGAGAAACCGTTTGCAGGAGTCAACGGATCAGGTAAACATAACAACTGGTCAATCACAACAGATGACGGAATCAATATGCTGGATCCGGGAAAGACACCTCATGAAAATGTACAGTTCCTTCTGGTACTGGCATGTATCCTGAAAGCCGTTGATGTACACGCAGACCTGCTTCGTGAATCGGCTGCCGATCCGGGAAATGACCACAGACTTGGAGCAAACGAAGCACCGCCGGCAATCATCTCTATCTTCCTTGGTGAACAGCTTCAGGACGTTGTAGAACAGCTTCTCAGCACAGGTGAGGCAACACACAGCCTGAATGGTGGAAAGCTGGAAACAGGCGTAACAACCCTTCCGGATCTTACAAAGGATGCAACCGACAGAAACAGAACTTCACCATTTGCATTTACCGGAAATAAATTTGAATTCCGTATGGTAGGTTCCCGCGATTCCATTGCAGGACCAAACGTAGTACTGAATACAATCGTAGCAGAGGCATTTGCAGAGGCATGCGATGTCCTGGAAAAAGCAGATGATTTTGATACAGCTGTACACAGCCTGATCAAAGAATATCTGACAGATCATCAGAGAATTATCTTCAACGGCAACGGATATTCTGACGAATGGGTAGCTGAAGCAGAAAAGAGAGGACTTCCGAACATCAAGTCCATGGTAGAAGCAATCCCGGCACTGACAACTGACAAAGCGGTAGAATTGTTCGGAAAATTTGGTGTATTTACCAAGGCAGAGCTGGAATCCCGTGCAGAGATCAAATACGAGAACTATGCAAAGGCAATCAATATCGAAGCAAAGGCAATGATCGATATTGCTGCAAAACAGATCATTCCTGCAGTTGTAAAATATACAAAAGAGCTTGCAGATACGGTTCTTGCAGTAAAAGAAGCCGGAGCAGATGCATCTGTACAGGCTGAAATGCTTGCTGACATCTCAGGACTTCTGACAGAAACAAAGGCTGCCCTTAAGAAACTGGAAGCAGTTACAGAAGAAGCAGCAGGAAAAGAAGAAGGAAAAGTACAGTCTGAATTCTATCACTTCAGTGTAGTTCCGGCTATGGAAGGACTCCGTACACCGGTAGACGAACTGGAAATGATCGTGGACAAAGAAGTATGGCCAATGCCTTCTTACGGAGATCTTTTATTCGAAGTTTAGAAAATACATATAAAATACTAATAGAAATTTAATGACCTTAGACTTGGAAAGAAGTACGTTTTGTGCTACTCTAAGTCTAAGGTTTTTTCTATATCAGCAAATGAATTAATGAAGATAGACAGGAGAAAAATTATGACGAAAGCAGAATTTCTTGAAAAATTGAGAATTGAACTTTCTTCCGGTGTAACCCCACAGGTGCTGCAGGATAATCTGAACTATTACAGCCAGTACATTGATGATGAGATCCGGAAAGGAAGGACGGAGAAGGAAGTCCTGGATGAGCTTGGCGATCCGTGGATCCTTGCGAAGACGATCGTGGACGCGCAGGGAGAGGAAAGCGTAGAAGATGTGATCTACGATTCGGATGGTAGAACCTACAGAGGTGACAGCGCAACAGAAGGCGGAAGTATTCATGTGTG
This sequence comes from uncultured Bariatricus sp., assembly GCA_934320645.1. Taxonomy (GTDB): domain Bacteria; phylum Bacillota; class Clostridia; order Lachnospirales; family Lachnospiraceae; genus Allocoprococcus. The sequence continues at coordinate 3,303 of CAKRFP010000018.1, read as the reverse complement.
GAGTCTGGACAGCTGGTGGAAGAAGCTGCTCGTGATCCTTGTGGTTGTAGCCGTGATCGTTGTGATCTTTGCAGTGATAAGTGGAATTGTAAGCCTGATCGCACCGGTACTGATTCCGCTTCTGGTGATCCTGCTGCTGGTCAGAATGCTGAGAAGGCGATGGTAGTAGAAGGATTAAATTGTAAGATGGTCTGTGAGTGTTGAAAGACGAGCTTTTTCATTGCGTTTTCTATATATTCCCAACATTTGTAAGAGAGGATCTATATAACGTTAAACGCCCGATAGGGGAGCTATCGAGCGTTTGAGGGGAGTATAAATAATTAATAAGGGGTTGTAGAAAATAAATCTCTACACGTCAAAGTATAATATAAACCGATTTAAAAATCAAGTTAAAAATAAAAATGTATAAAAACATGAAAAGGATAGATACTATGTTTGTACAAAAAAATGTCAGGAGGAATTATCAATGGCAAAAAATTATAGCAATTCAGAAAACAGTACAAACAAAAATTCATATGGATCCAACAAGAATGCATATGATGAGAATGCTTACAGCAAGAACCAGTCTAATAAAAATTCGACCAACAAAAATGCATCCAATAAGAACATGACCAACCGGAATGCGAAGAATGCATATGAATCCGACCGGAATGCATACGACAGTTCAAAGTCCTGCCACAATGAAAGTGACAAGTACTAAAAGTGTAAAGCAGTCAGAATTGGAAAAGCAGCGGAATCCAAACCGCTGCTTTTTCATTTAACAGGAAACTTCGAAGGGGCTTGGCACATTCTTTTTAGCATATTACGCCACTTGACAAACAGCAGGCGAAAAACGTAATATAGTTTATAACAGATTGTGGAATAGAGAAAGGAAAAAGAATGGAAAAGATGGAGCTGATAGCACCCTGCCATTTCGGAATGGAAGCTGTTCTGAAGCGGGAAGTGCTGGACTTGGGATATGAGATATCAACGGTAGAAGATGGAAGAGTATGTTTCTGGGGAGATGCACAGGCAATCTGTGATGCAAACGTGTTCCTCAGGACAGCAGAGAGAATCCTTCTTAAAGTTGGTTCGTTTAAAGCAGAGACATTTGATGAATTATTTGAGAAGACAAGAGCACTTCCGTGGGAGAATTATATCCCGAAGAATGGAAAGTTCTGGGTGACAAAGGCTGCATCGGTGAAGAGTAAGCTGTTCAGCCCGTCCGATATCCAATCAATCATGAAAAAAGCCATGGTGGAGCGGCTGAGACGGATCTACGGGATTGAATGGTTCCAGGAGGACGGACCGGCTTATCCAATCCGTGTATTTCTGATGAAAGATATCGTAACGATCGGGATTGATACCTCCGGCGTATCCTTACATAAGAGAGGCTATCGTCAGATGACTGTAAAAGCGCCGATCACAGAGACGCTGGCATCTGCACTGATCCTACTGACACCGTGGCACAAAGACCGAATCCTGGTAGATCCATTCTGTGGAAGCGGAACATTTCCAATTGAGGCGGCAATGATGGCAGCCAATATCGCGCCGGGGATGAACCGTTCTTTTACAGCAGAAGAATGGGCGAACCTGATTCCGAAAAAAGCCTGGTATGATGCGATGGACGAGGCAAATGATGTGATCGACCGGGACGTACAGGTGGATATTCAGGGATACGATCTGAATCCGGAAGCAGTCAAAGCTGCGAGACAGAATGCGAAAGATGCAGGTGTCGATCATCTGATCCATTTTCAGGAGAGAGCAGTGAAGGATCTGAGCCATCCAAAGAAGTATGGATTCATCATCACCAATCCGCCATATGGGGAACGACTGGAGGAAAAGAAGGATTTGCCGCAGCTTTACCGCGAATTTGGCGAAAGCTTTAAAAAGCTGGACAGCTGGTCGGCTTACATGATCACCAGTTATGAGGATGCAGAGCGTTATTTCGGAAGAAAAGCAGATAAGAACCGGAAGATTTACAATGGTATGCTGAAGACTTATTTCTATCAGTTCTTAGGTCCGAAGCCGCCGAAACGCCCAAGAGAACCAAGACAGTAAAAGAAAGAAGAATTTACAGATGAAAATTATATTTGCAACGGGGAATAAGAATAAAATGATTGAGATCCGTCAGATTCTGCAGGATCTGGGGATGGAGATTCTTTCTATGAAAGAAGCAGGGATTGCGATCGACATCGTAGAGGATGGAAAGTCCTTTGAGGAGAATGCTATGATCAAGGCGTCAGAGATCGCAGAGCTTTCGGAAGTGAAGGCAATGGATGCAATTGTACTTGCGGACGATTCCGGACTTGAGATCGACTATCTGAACAAGGAGCCGGGAATTTATTCTGCGCGCTATGCAGGAACAGACACATCTTATGATATTAAGAACAGCCTTCTGATCTCCAGACTGAAGGATGTGCCGGATGAGCAGCGTACAGCAAGATTTGTCTGTGCGATAGCGGCGGTATTTCCGAATGGAGAGAAAGAGGTTGTCCGTGGAACGATGGAAGGACGCATCGGTTATGAGATCGCCGGGGCAAATGGCTTTGGTTATGATCCGATCTTCTATTTGCCGGAATACCGATGCACTTCAGCAGAGCTTACACCGGAAAAGAAGAATGAGCTCAGTCACAGAGGTAAAGCCCTTCGGATGATGAGACAGATCATGGAGAAAAAGTTATGAGAGTATTGATCATTAGTGACACACATGGAAGACATACTGCATTTGACCGGGCAATTATGGAAGCTGGCAAGATTGACTATCTGGTGCATCTGGGAGACACAGAAGGCGGAGAAGACTATATCGAAGCGTTCTGCGGATGTCCGGCGTATATCCTGGCAGGAAATAATGATTTCTTCTCACGCAATCTTCGCGAGATGGAGATTTATTTTGGAAAGAAGAAAGCATTTATGGCGCACGGACATCAGTATTCCGTATCTCTTGGTGTAGAGCGGATTCTGGATGAGGGAAGATCAAGAAATGCAGATATTGTGATGTTTGGACATACACACAGACCGTATCTGAAGAAGTTTGGCGATATCACGGTGCTGAATCCGGGAAGTCTGTCATTCCCAAGGCAGGAAGGTCGAAAAGGAAGTTATATTATTATGGAAATTGATCAGGACGGGAATATGGAGTTTACGATTCATTATCTGGATTAATATCAGAGGGTACGCATTTCTGCCTGGAAAAAGGACAGAATGCGTGTCTTTTACGAAGAAAAAAGAAGGTAAAAAAATTTTGAAAAAAATTTAAAAAACATGTTGACTTTTTGAAAACCTTGTAATATAATAATTTTTGTCGTCACGGAGATGACAAAC
>CAKRFP010000017.1 GCA_934320645.1 uncultured Bariatricus sp. | reverse complement strand
TCTTTGAAAAAATCAAAACGTGCGGAAGAAAAATCCAAGAAGTCTGCTGAGCAGGCATTGAAGCTGAATCAGGAACTTGAAGAAAAACAGCAGGAATTACAAAATGCACTTGTAGAAGCACAGAGTGCCAATAAGGCTAAGACTTCCTTTTTAAATAACATGTCTCATGACATCAGGACACCGATCAATGGCATTATGGGCATGCTTACAATTCTTGAAAAAAGCGGAAATGATGGTGAGCGGGCAAAAGATTGCCTGAATAAAATAAATGAGTCTTCGAAACTGCTATTATCATTGGTAAATGATGTTTTGGATATGGCAAAGTTAGAATCGGATACCGTGGTTTTTAGTGATGAATCCATCAATCTGGATCAGGTATGTCAGGAAATCACGGAGTCACTATCTTTTCAGGCAGAAGAAAAAGGACTTCATGTTATAGGAGAACATGATGATTACAGTGGTATATATGTTTGGAGCAATGCAGTTCATCTGAAAAAAATATTGATGAATCTGTTTACAAACAGTATGAAGTACAATAAGGTGAATGGTTCTATTTACATGAGTATGAGAACGATTGAAAGATCAGAAGATCACATGACATGTGAATTTAAAATAAAAGATAATGGAATTGGAATGTCAGAAGAATTTATAAAAAATGAATTGTTTACTCCATTTGTACAGGCAGATAATTCCCCACGTTCTGATTATAATGGGACAGGTCTGGGAATGCCTATTGTGAAACAACTTGTAGAAAAGATGGGCGGAACCATAACAGTTGAAAGCAAGCTTGGTGAAGGAAGCTGTTTTACTGTAATACTTCCATTTAAAATTGATACGAATGCACGGCCGGAAGAAAAAGAAGATTTCAATGCAGATATATCAGGTGTCCGGATATTATTGGTTGAAGATAATGAGCTGAATGCGGAAATAGCAGAATTTATGCTGACGGAAAATGGGGCTAAAGTAGAAACAGTGAAAAATGGGTTAGAAGCTGTTCAGCACTTTGAAGCCTGCGAATCAGGAACATACGATGTTATTTTAATGGATGTCATGATGCCGGTGATGGATGGGCTTACTGCCACAAAAACAATAAGATCCCTGGAACGGCAGGATGCAAAAACAATCCCTATCATTGCTATGACTGCAAATGCATTTAGGGAAGATGCCGAAAGGTGTATGGAAGCAGGAATGAACGCACATCTTGCAAAGCCGTTGGATGATGAAAAAATTAAGCAGACCATAAGCGAAGAGTTGAGAAGGCAAAATGCCTGTCATGAATGATTATGAGGCAATCGCAGCAATCAGGAGCCTTCCAGATGTATGGGAAAGCAGACAGGAAACATAGAGAGAGGATTTTGTTATGACAGAAATTAAATATATATTTCCGAAGCAACTGCAGACTGTGGCTGCTTTGGCTTTTATAGCCGTGCTGATCGTTCTGCTTCTTATCCTGACTGTAATGGTACATATGAGGAACAGAAAACTGAAAAGTACGTTGGAAGAACAGATGGCGGAAAGACGGCTTTTGGATAAGATATGTGCAGATTTTACGGCTGTCTATTATGTTGAACTAAATACCGGTTCCTTTGAAATTCTCCATATAAACGATGGAACCAACGTAAAAAAAATGAATCTGAAACAGTGTGATAATTTCAATTATGCTGCTGACCAATATGCGGTCCAGTATCTGTATGGGAAAGAAAGACAGGAATTTAAGGATTGGATTTCGACGGGGCATCTGAAGGAACAGCTTTCCAGGAAGGAGCGCATTACCTATCATTACAGAAGCAAACCGAATCCGAATCAGCATGAATTTTTTGAGGCACAGGCAGTCAAAATATACCAGGATGAGAAACATTTTTTCGCACTGGTGGGTTTCCGGCATATCGATGATATTATGGAAAAAGAAACTACCATCCAGAATCAATTAAAGCAGGCACTGGACGAGACACGGCTGAGTAATGAAATAATTTCGGCAATTGCCAAGAGTTACTGTTCTATCTACAGGATTGATGTGCAGAAAGATTTTTTTGAAGAGGTATCAAATGACAGTGAAATACACAAACTGACAGGAAACAGAGGATGTGCATCGGAGAAACTGTATCAGCTTTGTGATACCATGGTTGCACCGAAATACCGTCCGCTGATACGTCCATTTCTGGATGTTTCTACACTTTCAGCCAGATTGAAGACGGAAGAATGTATTTCTACAGAATACAGGATGTGCGATGGCAGTTGGCACAGGATGCTTTTTATTGTGAAAAAACGGGATGAGTCTGGAAATGTTACCCATGTTTTATGTACGGTTCGTAGTATCAGCGATTCCAAGAGACGTGAAGAGAATCTTAACTTTGCAGCGGAAGCAGCAAAGCGTGAAGGCGAAATGAAAACAAGGTTTCTGGCAACTATGAGTCATGATATCCGTACACCACTGAATGGTATTATCGGTATGGTAAATATGGGAAATCAGTACGCAGATGATCCACAGATGCAGCAGAAGATCAGAGAAAAGGCAATGAAAACCCTGAAATATCTGGTATCTCTGGTAAATGATGTGTTGGATATGAATAAACTACAGAGCGGAGATTTGAAGGACCAGCAGCTAACCTTTGATCTGACAGAGGTACTGCGGGAACTGAACCAGATTTATGATGAGCGGGCTGCCAAGAAAGGCATCCGGTATGAGATTGACTGGAAAAATGGTACATACAGTCACAGCACTCTGGTTGGAAACCCGGTATATCTTGGAAGGATTCTGTCGAATATTATGGACAATGCCATAAAATTCAGTCAGTCGGGTAGTGTGCTCACGTTCGGGGTTAAGGAAGAAACTCTGGATGATGACAGAGCAAATTTCACTTTCTACTGTAAAGACCAGGGTGTGGGTATGAGTGAAGATTTTATTGCACATGCTTTTGATATGTTCTCTCAGGAAAGCGAAACAAGCAGATCCAGGTATGAAGGCACCGGACTGGGGCTTGCAATTACGAAGCAACTCGTGGACAGAATGGATGGAAGTATTGAACTGAAGAGCAAAGCAGGTGTCGGGACAACAGTTATTGTAAAAATTCCGTTCAAAATTGGCACACAGGATAAAAACAGTAATTTATCAGATAAGCCAGTAAGCCTTGATGATTATTCGGTAGAAGGCATGCGGGCATTGGTTGTGGAAGACAATGAGCTGAACATGGAAATTTCCAGATGTATACTGGAAGACAGCGGTATGGAAGTTACATGTGCAGTAGACGGGCAGGAAGCAGTTGAAATCTTCGAGAAATCTGCACCGGATTATTTTGGGGCAATTTATATGGATATTATGATGCCGAGGATGAATGGTCTGGATGCGGCAAGGACAATCAGGGAAATGAAAAGAAGGGATGCCAGGAGGGTTCCGATCATTGCAATGTCCGCAAATGCCTTTGCAGAAGACATTATCAACAGCCGGCTGGCTGGAATGAATGTTCATCTTGCAAAGCCGCTGGATGCGGAAAAAATGATTGTTGCTTTAAAAAAATGCATGGCAGATAATAGCGATGTAAAACTGCACGAAGATTTGTAGGAATAGAAAACAGAGCATATAGAGTTGTTATATGGTCTGTTTTTTTATTCCTTAGAAGAAGCAGGCTGTGAAAATCCTTATGTTTTTTGGGGACTGGAATAATTATATAAGGTATGTTAAAATAAAAGAACATATATTCGATTCTTGGACGATTGATGGAAGGCGGTGCATAGCATTGACAAAAGCAGAGAAGATAAGAAAGATTCAGGGAATACTGGAATTGAAGGATTCCCGTGGAGATCTGTATGTGGATCTGTTGAAGACAATGGGAGATCTGAAAAAAAATTATGGGGATTATATGATTACGGAGCCGATTGACTGTGATGAGGAACTGAAACGAATTTCGGGTGCGGATTATGAGCTTTGTACAGCATTACTGACAATGCTGCTGAGAGAGGATCATTTTTCCAATGGTTCTTTTGACCGGAGATTTGCTGAGGGGCAGGTGCTTCCGGTTCTGGTGAGGATGAAGGATGTTTTGAGTGCAGGAGTGTGATTCTATGAAAGTTGGGGAAACCTGTTGCTGTTTGCAGAGAAATCTGTGGATGGCAGCAGGTTTATTTTTTTTTGCCCGGAAAGTCAAAAAATCAGGGACCAGGACTCCTTGGAACAGTAGGGGGTGGTTTCTGGCTAATATATGTACGCCGGACAAAAAAGCAATGCGTATAATAGCCCAAATTCATTCTAATCCCTGACAATGCAAGCTGGTATACGGCTATACACTTCGAAAGCCTTATGAAAGCAAGTTATAAAATCGTTAAAAGGTTGTTTTGTTTGAATTATATCCTTCAAAAGTATCATCGTTCAGTAAGAAACGTTGCCATGGTATGCGTTGCCGCTGTAGCGCTGGGATCAAGTACGTATGCTTGGTTTGTGAGTAATAATAATGTAACTGCTACTACAACTTCTATTTATGCACAATCTAATTCAGCATATCTGTTGATTGCAAGTGCAGATAAAAAAGATGGTACTTCTAGTGATGGAGTAACCACTACAGCTAAAGCTTCAGAAGCAGAAAATATGGCACTGTATCCTGCAACATGGACAAATGATAAAAGTGTATTGATTGATAATGCAGCGAACACATCTTCTAGTTGGGTATTTGCAACGGGTTATGCTAAGAATCCAGATAAGCAGGACATCAATGATGATGGATTGTTTGCAATCAAATCCGACGGAAAAACTAGCGGTTCCTATGATGCCGCTACAACAGAAAAATATGCATTTAAGAACACCTTTAAAATTGGTACTGGTAAATATGATGGAAGTTTTACTAATCTGAAAGTAAGTGATATTACAATTGAGCAAACTGGTCAAAATGAATTATCTGGTGCATTAAGAGTCTTAGTTACATGTGGTGATCAATGGGTGGTTGCTAAAAGAAATATCAATGATACTAACGCTGCTGTTGGCACAGATTCTGGATTTGTAATTGAAAATCAGAGTGGAACAGATGGTGTTATTCGAACAGCTGCATTTGGTAAGAGTGCAACTGCAGAGAATGCTACAGTAGGTGATGTTCAGGTGGATGTATATGTTTACTATGAAGGTTCTAATGAAAGAGTATTTTCTGACAACCTTGAAAAAATCAATGCTGATGGTGTAAAAGCTAACGTTATCTTTAGCGCAACACCTTCTCAGCCAGGAAACAATACACAGGCATAATTTAACTTTTCATACCCCACGGTTGTGGCGTGGGGTACATGCCAAAGAGCAGAAAAGTCTTCTGCTTTTTGGCATGTAGAAACAGTGAGGTAAAACATATGGCGAATATAAAGAAAATGAAAATGCAGCTGCTTGCAGCTGCAGCCTCTGTAATGATAACAGCCTTTGCATTGACATCGGCAACATATGCATGGTATGTCACCAACAATACGGTTGAAGCAACCACTACAAGCATCAGTGCAACCACAAATGGTTTTATTCTTCAGATTGCAACAGCAGCAGAAGGTGCACAGCACGGTGGAGAACAGAAATCTCTGGTGGCAGCTACCAAAGGGCATAAAATCAGTCCTTCATCTACAAATGATTTTAAGAACTGGTATGTATGTCAGGGATGGAATGGGGAAGGACAGGTTACTTCTTATACAAAGCCGACAATAGATGATATGCTGACCGGACATTACAAAGTAGGTGATACGGATCAGTACGCATATATCTGCAGCGAATATATTCTGTACACGATTACTCAATCAGGTTTCGCAGATGTATATCTGGATAATTCCGATGGGGATGCAATTACTGTTGGCGTGACAGGAGATGCTACATCAGATACCGTTCCAAATTCACTCCGTGTTGGTCTGGCAACGGTTGATGCTAATGGAAATGAAACTTTACGGGTGGTGTATGCACCAGCTGAAGTGAAAGGTTCAGGCAATGATGCTCAGGCAATATCAGACAAATGGACTTGTATAGATGGAACAAAACCAGTGGAAGTTACCTATCCACATATTTACACGAACCATTATACAGATCAGAATGGTGGAGTCTGGGCGGCAACGAAGTCCGGTGATGATAAAGACTATACAGCTCCGACAGCCAATGGACAGAAAGTAGTATCCAATGTCGGATACGATGGAACAAAACTTCGTATTTATATCTGGATGGAAGGAACAGATGCTGATTGCGTCAATAATACGGCAGCAGATGACCCGGCTCAATATAGTGTTACCGTAAGACTTGCAGGTGTAGCGACAAGCGGAAATTAAATATATCCTTTTGAAAGGTCATGGCATCAGAGCCATGGCTTTTCTTTTTCTCCGGCTTTCCCCTATTGTCTACTATCCCCAATCTGCTCCACATATTTTCGCTACATCTGATGAATTGCTATTTCTCGACTTCTGGTATAGTCATGTAACTGAAAAGAATACACTCAGAAGGAAGAGGTGCAATATGCGAAAAAAGCAGGATACTATGTGGAAGTAAAGTACACTAATAACAAAACAAATACAAGCAATAAAAATGGAATTCCCTAAATCAGAATTCCACTCTATATTATTTCTTCAATTGTATTGTCCAGTCTCTTGGAAAAGCTAAATGATACAGATCAATATCCTCTTTGTATTCTTCAAAAAGAGATGCTATTCTTGGCATAAATTCAGAATTCCATTTTTCAGCAGATGGGTATAATGCTTTTACAGGAAGTACTGCACCCCAGAGTCTTCGTTTTGCTGCTTCGGAGATTTGAAATCCGGAAGGCATTGCAGAGAAAATTCTAAAATAAAGTCGGCCATAATGCGCACATATATTCCGTAGATCGGTGCAACAGTGCATCCAACTGATCATATTTCTATAATCAGCACCTGCAAATGCTTTCTTATCTGCGGTTGTCAGATCATTATAAAAATATGAAAGCATACCAAATGTAAATAATTCAGATATTACCCATAACGGAAACTGACCATCGTAATTATCTATATGGTGCTTTACAAACAGAACTTTCTTGTTGTTTTCAATTTCACGGTCAATGTTCTGCTTAAATTTATCAGCATTATGTTTTGAATTGAATGAAGAGGCATCCAAATATCCAAGAGGACCATATTTTCTGAATGAAAATGTGCAAGTCTTGTGCGAAGGCTTACTTCAATAACTTCAATGGCAGAGAATAATAAATTGCGGAATTTTCGGTCAAATTCATAAACTCGATATACTCTTTCAAATGAAAGATTTTCCACATAGGTTCCATCAAAACTTTTGAATGGTAAAAAATAGGCAGACAATCTGTAATAACCGATATTGACTAAAATATCTCCGTATAAAAAAATGTCTCCCCTGGGGCACATCGTTGAGAGGTGCGGGGAGTCCTGTTAAATTCATTATATGTATGATAGATAAAAAAATCAATGTTCAAAATAGCCAAAATCAATTCTAATCCCTGACAATGCGAACTGGCATATGTCTATACGCACCGAAAGCCTTATGAAAGCAAGTTGTAAAATCATTAAACGGTTATTTTTATGGAATTATAGTCGAAAAAAGTATCATCGTTCAGTAAATAACGTTGCTATAGTATGCGTTGTCGCTATCGTGCTAAGATCAAGTATATATGCCTGGTTTGTAACAAATAACAATGTAACTGCAGGGCTTCAATATGCAATGGTTGATCAAAATAATATAAAAGAATCACACAGAAGATATGCAGAATTCGGTGTGAGCTTTGCGGACCAAATTATAGCTTGCAATGGGAAAAAGCCAGAAGCCATATAAGCCAAGAAAAATAAGGGGGAATGCCGCATGCCAGTCGTAATCATGATCCTGGATGACGGGACTTGCTGTGCATTACTATCATTTATTGAAAAGAAAGAAAAAATATGCTAATATAAAAATTGAGTTTTTATGTCTTGTGATAAAAGAAATTTGCAATAAAAAAGGAGGAGCAGTAGTGCCGGCAAAAGATAACGGAAAACAAAATACAGAAGAGCTGACTACAGACGAATTGTTGGAAAAGATCGAAGCGGACAAGAAACAGTTGAAAAAAAGTTCTGTTTTTGCTTTTGCGGCACTCATTGCGATTATCGCACTGGCAATAGCGTGGTTTGTGAGTAATAACCGTGTGAGTGGAACTACAGGAACAGTCAGTGCAAAATCTCTTCCTTATTGCATAGCTACAAAAGAAACGACAACAGAAGATAATGCTAATTATCAACCTGGATTAAAAGAGATATTAGAAGATAAATTTAATGTGGGAAAAGGATCGAAACTCAAAATAGATAACGATACATACTATGTGTCGAATGGAGAAAATATTCGCATTCAAGTCAGTGAGGATAACAACCTGAATAATAATGAAGGAAATGTGACGGAAGGAATTGCACCGGGGACTTCCGGAAAAATTACATTTTATGTAATTCCGAGAGAAGATGGATATAAAAAGTTCTTATTTCAGATGAACCTTACAGCCTATCAAGAAACAGGAGCAGAGATTCAGGAGATTAATAATAATGATGTAAAAAGCCTTTTAAAAGGTCACGTTTTGTTTTTCAGAAATTATAAGGAAGATACCGGATATACTGACCGAATAGAAAATGATAATACATTTACGATAGAAAATGAAAATGGATTCAGTAAAAATGAACCAATTCCAGTTACTGTTTACTGGGTGTGGCCGGAATATTTTCAGAGTTTTATGGAGAGTGGAGAGCTGTTCAAGACGGATGATGTTATCCAATCTTTTGTAGATGATATGAATTCGGAGACAAATTCTTCAAGTTCAGATAAAAAATATTTTTATGGGTTTGAAGATTCCCAATTTGACTCTGAAAATAAATTTGATAATGAGAATATGTGGGCATTTGATTCACTGAATGCGAATCAGTATCTGTATCTGACCGAATGTTATAATGCGGCAGATTTTCAGATTGGTTCGAATGTGAAATATATCTATGTGGATTTTGAATTGAACGAAGCAGTTTGGAAAAAGGAATCATAATCTATGAGTACGAAAGCAGAAAAAAATGACAAAAGAAAAAAAGTGACGATTATTTCGATTATAGTGGCAGGATTACTTGTAATTATCGGAATTACTTTTGCATGGTTTTATCAGCATCAGAAAGCGGCATCGCTTACACAGATTGCTCCACCGGGGAAAATCATTATTTCCGGTGTACACGGAAGCAAGCAGGATCAGATTGATTTGTCGTATAATAATGGAGATATAGATGAAAATAATACAGTTACGGTAAGAAATGTAATATGTGTGGACAGTGCAGCAGAGAAGATTACGTTGAAACTGGCACATACGACAAATGTTGAGAATCTTTCTCTTCGCATTTATCCTGCAACAGAAAGCACTTCACAGCCTGGGAGCGGAGAATATGTAAAAGGTTCTGATTCGGGAACGGATTATTATTATACATTTGACCCAAAAACAGGATGTACAACAAAGAAGCAAACTGAGGGAGATACAATGACATTGATGGAGTGCCTTAATCCAGCTGGAGATAATTCGGGACTGGCAGAGCAGGGAGGGGATTATCATAAAAATACTTATGGTGTGAATGAGGCAAGGGTTCAAAATCAGGCAGAACCACTTTATTGGAGAAGTAATGTGGCGTATCCGTTGCGTTTAAACAGCAAAAAAGATTCAAATGAACATATCAAGTATGAACATTATGGATATTTTGTACTGGAGGCAAGCTGGAAAGAGCAGAATAAAGAAACGGATATCGTATATGTTACAGCAGATGGTGCACAGTAGAGAAATATATGGAGAACAGATAAAATCGAGATGAACAGAGAAGATATGTTGAAAGGCAGAAAGAAAAAGAAACGTATAATGATTATCGTTATGCTTGCAGGAATTTTTCTTGCAGGAATGATAGCATATGCGGCATATGTTTCGCAGGGACATCAGAAAGCAGTTGTTGCAACAGCCAAAAAATCAACCCCATTTTCATCAAATTATTTAAAAGTAATGGATTATTCGGAATCACCGACACTGGAAACGGTCAGTCCAACATTGGTTACGAGTGAGAATGATACCTCAACTTTTGATGTTACGGTAAACAATTTTTCTTTAACCAATGCCTCACAGAGTGCAGATGGATACATTACTTATACTGTTACGTTTACGTTTGAAGGAGACACAAACGGCTGTACAGTAAATGACCAGAAACCAGCGAATGGAACGTTGACATTTACAGATACGCTTAAGCTTGGAAGAAATACGGATCATTATCGTTTCACGATTCCTGATTCGGCAATTGGAAATTTGAAAATTCATGCAAAAGTTGTCCCGGATAATGCGTCCAGAGATGTAGTTGGAAATAAGATACTTGCGGCAACACTGGTTCCGCAGAGAACTGCAGGAAAGATAGATTTTAACTATGCTGGCACATTTGTGGATGAAGACATAACAGGGAAAACCCCATCAGATTATTCGGCATTCAGGTATCGCGTTGAGATAACGACAGGTATTGCGGATGTTACGCTTTCATGGAATTCAGAGTATATAGAACTTGATCCGGTGTTTATTGAGTCATTAGGATCTCCCACAGTAACAGAAAAGGATAAAATAAAATCAATTTCCTTTGATATGGATTATTCAAAGGTCAGTACATATAACATGATTTTCTATAGAAATAAAGGACGAAAAGAAGAGGGAGACTGGCAGTCATCGTGGGAAAAGTTGGAGTCAGCGAACTTAGTAACAGTGAAGGCTACAGAGAGAACGACGGATTCTTCTCAGAGATAGATTCCTGTTTGCTGTTATAGCAGATGTGAGATGGCGCTCACCTCTGCAGGTTGGTTGCAGCAATGCGGGGCATTTTTGAACATGAAGAAATAAGTTTTGTGGAGATGATTATTTATGAAAGGGAAAAAGATATTCATATATTTGCTGGTTTTGTCTATGTTGACTATGTCGGTATCTGGAAGTGGACTGGAGAATGTATTTGCTTCAGATAAAAATACAACAAGTGAAAATAAAACGGAAGCGCAGGATAATACCAGTGAAAATTCTGTTCCTGAAAGTGACGATGAAACTGGTGCAGAGCCTGTATCCGGTGAGGAGAATTATACGGACGAAGAAACTCCGGACAGTGAGACCAGTACAGTGGAAGCAACAGAGGAAGAAAATGGGGATGGTACGGGTGAAGAACCGGTAATAACCAGTGAAAGTGTGACAGGAGACAAGGTCTGGACACAACTCACATCCAAGAATGATCTGGCTGTAATAGATGAGGCTAAAAAAACAATAAGCGTAAAAAATGGTCAGGCATTAACCTTACTTTCTAACTGCCCGGCAGAAAAATATAAAGATTATATCATTTCCATAGATTCAAGCGTTACAGGCAGTACGATGTCAATACCGGGCACAGCTACGTTTGAAGGTGTGGACTACCAATTCCAGGGACTTGGAACAAAAGATGTTCCATTTTCCGGAACATTTAATATTGGAGCGATAAAAATATCTTCAGCTCTGTTCGGGGGTCTGTCATCCGCTGCAACATTTTACAAAGACAGTAATGGTAAAGAAAGTTTATCTGTTATTACAGATGGTGATAGCTGGAAAACTGACAGCTCTGTGCTGGCAGAATCTTATGTATTTGCAAATGCAAACGACGATACGTTTAGCATAACGGTTTCTGCTGAGGTAAAAGCTGATTCAGACAAAAAAGTAAAAGGTTCCCTGATTGGTGAAATCAGCGGCGCAGCAGGAACGTTGACACCGGAGCTTAGCTATTCATCAGGTATCGAGGTAGAAATTGCGAGAACAGGAAGCAACGAAACTGCCAATGCCGGATTAGTATGTAACACACTTGGCGCAGGTACGATTGATGCCAGTTTGGTAAGCTTTCCGGCGTTTTATAGTATCAGCACGGAGAATGGTTCTGCGGGCGGTGTTGTTGGCGAGATGCAGACTGGTACAAGCCTGGTTTTAAATAATCCAACGATCGGAGCAGCCGTCACAGGAACAACAGCAGCCGGAGGAATCGCAGGAAGCAGTAATGGCGCTGTCATAACTGTAAGTGATAACAGTGTGGTTGGCAGCAAAGATCATCCGGTGACTATAAAAGCAACGGAAAATGCGGGCGGTCTGATTGGAAAAGCAGAGAATACATCCATTACAGTTGCCGATGGAAAAAACATTTCGGTATTAACTGAAAATGTTACTGCAACAGGCGAGAATGGAAATGCCGGAGGATTGTTTGGATATTTTTCCTGTCAAAATGAGTTTTCTTTTAACAATCAAATAAAACTAGACGGGACAGCCACTGTGAAAGGAAACACAGCCGGAGGTCTTGTTGGCGTACTTGTAAATAATAGTGCTAACAGTAAAATCTCTGTTGGCAAAACAGGTACGGATAATTCAGATGCATATCAGGTTACTTCCAGTCTTGAAGGACAGAATCTTGGCGGTCTGATCGGACAGTATAGTCAGACCAACGCAGCCGCATCATTGGAAATATCTAAGGTAAATGCAACATCCAATATAACAGAAAAAGAAAATACAACATATGGAGGTCTGATCGGTCTGGTGCAGAATCAGGAGGGAGCTTCTTCTTATGGATATGTGAAAGCTGAAGATATAACTTCAACGGTAACAGTGACTGAAAATACAGGTAATGTAACGAATTTTGGCGGTTTGATCGGTGTAGCCGGAGCCGATGGTTATTTTCTGGATTTTGGAACGGTTACTGTCAAAGCTGATGATGGAATGGACGCAGTAAATTGTGGCGGTCTTATAGGAAATCTTGAAAGCGGTGTCCTGAGACTCCAGGGTACTACTGATCTTAGCAACGCAAAAATCAAAAACGAAGGTACAACAAAAGGTCAGCTTGTCGGAAACAGAAACAATGCGCTGATCTATGCTTTGGGAGACGGAAATAAAGACGCTGGTAAGAGTGCAGATAAAACGACAGACTGGACGCTGAAACGATCAGATGCTGTAAAGGTAAGTGATATCGGCTCTTATGGTGAAGTATACAGACAGGGAACGAATCTGACTCTGGAAGATAAAGATGATGAAAATGCCTTATTCACGGTAGATACCGCGAGTCATATCGTAATAGTTCCGGCAGTGAACACAGATATTTCATCCGCAAAGGATTTTGCTGCAATTGCAATCCGTGCACAGCTTACAGAAAAAGGCGCAGTACAATTTGAAAAAAAGGAAGCGGATAATTTTGATTTTTATGCTGAAGGTACAGCATTGAATTTGAAAGAAAATATTAACCTTACTGGAACGGGTATTACCGGTTTCATGCGTGACAATGGAACAAATCAGGAGAATGCAACATTTACGGATGGAAATGGATTTAAAGGAAGCTTAAACGGAAATTTAAACGGAAACTATCATACCATAACGCTTTCTATTGGTGAATCTTATGGAACGCGTGGAATTTTGGGACGAAATGTTTCTTCTGATGATGAGGGAAGCGGTCAGATTTACAGACATAAGAACACCGGTCTGTTTGCGGTTACAGCAGGTGCAACCATACAGAATGTGCAGACAGAAGGAATAATCACAGTTGATTCGGCAGAATCTGGTAACAGTTATTGTGGTGCTCTGGTAGCTCAGAATATGGGTTCCTCACTGACGATTACGGGCTGTTCTACAAATGTGACAATCACATATGCCGGGAATTACACGAAGGATAGTAAATATTATGTAGGTGGACTGGTAGGCGAAATTACAGCAGGCGGTGCAAATGAAGGAACACTGACCATGACTGGAAATACCATATCAGGGTCTATTGAACTTAAAACTCCTGCAGATACATCTGTAAGTGATGCGTGTATGGGCGGTATGATCAGTTCTATTTTCAGAAGTAATGAGAAAGATAACAATAAAAGAATCATTTCTCCGGATAATTTCACGTTAGACCTATCCAACACAACCGTCAGTGGATTGAAACTGATAAGCAGTGCGACTAAAAGTATGGGCGGACTGCTGGGATATGAGTGGAATAACGTTGCGGTAACATGGAAAAATGTTGTTGTAAAAGAAAATGCCTCTTTGACAAGTAACGGAAATGCCAATTTCGGCGGACTTGTGTACCAGGCTACCGGTTACTGGAATGTTCAGTGCGATGATAAGAAAAAGCCGGGAATTGATATCAAGGAAGCAGAATTTACCGGTAATGCAACAACTCCGGATGGATTGCTCGTATATAGCGGACGGCAGTTTGAAAACAGTGCCCTTTATCTGGAAATCAAAAAAGATGCATATAATATTGAAAGCACTAATGTTACAATCACAGAAAATAAATGTGATAAGTTTGATGAGCTGGTCGGTGTCAGCATGAAAGATTCACCAAATGGACAGGGAGTAGTATCGCTGGCAACATCAGATGCATCTGAAAGTAAGCCAAGATTTAATCAGGACAATGCGTGTACCACTTATAAGAATGTGACAAAGAATAAGAATACTACGGTGTGGAATTCTAACGAAAATACACGTTATTATTATAATCTGGATCTTATAAGAAAGAATACACCTTCTTATAATGGAGCAATTGGAACGATTGCAGACGAAAAACAACTTCTTACCTGGTCGGTAAGAAGATATGCTGCAAGCAATATCAAAGGATATTTTGGCACGTATGACGACCTGGAAAATGAGAGCGTACAGCTTGAGAAAGACAAAACATATGACCTCACGGGATATTCTTATTATCCGGTATCCGTTGGCAGTGAAGAGAATCTTACCTTTAATGGTAACGGTGCAACAATCAAATTTGACAATGAAAGCATTGATACAAAGGAAGAGACAAAAACGAATACAACTGTTATGAAAACGAATACTGCTTCTCAGCATCGGCTGATGCACTTTGGTCTGTTTCTGGATTTTAAAGCTTCTGCACCAACGGAAATCAAAACCTACACATTGACTGTACAAGACATGAAACTGACAGGAAATGTGGGAGGAATCTTAGACAGTTTCTCGGGAGCACTGCTCTGTGGAACGGTAGCCGGAGCAGTGACGAATACAACAATCAACACACATGGTTTGTCCGTCAGTGGTATTACATTGGAAAATCTGTATGTTGCAGGGTATCAGCAAAAGGATTCCAAGTTACCGTATGCTCCGATTTTGATCAATCAGATTGGTTCCTATACAGCGGTGTCGTTAAATAACATAAAGGGAAGTTATACAAAGTCAGGAAGTATGCCTGAGTATGCGGCGAGCAGTCTGATTGGAAATGCCGGCGGTGAAAAGGCACAGAATATTTCACTTAGTTTCAGTTCGATTGCTCTCCAGGATGGAGCAAAATCTGGAGAAACGGTTATGTTTTCAAGAGCAATGCTGATGAATTATTTCCGTTATCCGAATGGAGCTTCTTGTGCCGCAACTTATAACTTCAATCTGGCGGATGATTGGAGTGGTGATAAAAACACGCATCATAACGCGACATATGGAAAGGAAATATCAGAATCCACTGAGTATAAAGATGAAGAACACTGGTATTATGACACTCGAAAAAATAAAACAAATATATACGTTAATATAAAAAGTTCTCAAGAAACAGGAGACGCAGGTTCTGCACCCAAATTTGACAGCTATAAACCGTATGTATATACATCTTATACTGCGAATGGGGAATACCATGAGATAAAGGTTAACGTGTATGTTGTAGATATCCTTAATGGATGCGGAACCTATGGACATCCATTTCAGATTGATTCAGCAGAGGAAATGGTTGCGATAGCAGAGTATATGAGAACAGGAACAGCAGGTTCGGGCTGGAAAATCCGGCTCAGTAAAGCCTTTCTGGCTGGAAATGAGTCTGCCATACACACCGATAACACCGACGGACACTGCAGCGAATATACATATGCTGGTACGGACTGGACGAGTACGAATAGTGCTGGTAAGACTGAAAGTATAGATAACAGTGCAGTGCGTGAATATATGCGGAATGCGTATTATCAGATTACAAAGGACATCTCTTTGGACAGTACATTTTGTGGGTTTGGTTATAACAATACTACAGCGTTCCGAGGTGTGATAGTAGGTAAACAAAAAGAGGATGGTAATTATCCTACAATCACTTTACAAAACAGTAGTCTGACAGCAACGTATGCAAGCCGCGGATTGATAAACAACAGTTATGGCTCTGTTGTCATGAATCTGAATATTAAACTGGCTAAGGGAAATTCAGGAACGGTTACTCTGCAAGAAAACAGTAAGAATGAAGCGACCGTAAAGAATTATTACGGCAGTGTGATGGGGCAGATTCTTGGCGGTGATAACTTTATTGATAATGTAAAGGTTGAGTTTGCCGACAGTGTGATTAATATAACAGGAACTTATAAACATCTGGTTCCGGTAGGTGGGTATGTTGGAATTATCCAGGGTGGATGCCTGATCTTCCGAAACATGGGATCCGATGTTGAATCAGCATATAAAGGATTAACCAAAGAAAATATTCAGGTGGCTGGCAAAACAGAATATGAGTCGAAAGACTATTTTTATATTAATCATTACGTGGGACGTGTGCTGGATGGATGTGCGTTTTATGAAAAAGCAGGAAGTTGTGGTAAAAATATACTGAATAACACAGATGATAACACAGATAAGAATTATCAGATAGCTACGATAAATCCTGATAGCAAGCAAGATGATATTAAAACAGAAATTACATACAATCCAAGTGGGGAGAATTACCCGACAAGTGCAACAAATCCACTTTTTATGAAAACAACTGTTCAGAATGCCCAGAGCCTTCTGATTTTATCTGCCATTACAAATAGTGGAGCGGCAGGTGGAGGTATTTATTCAGAATCATCAGCTTATCAGAGTGCACCATGGTATGCATCTTTTGCATATTATTCACAGGCTGGAAGCTATTTTGGAAATACAAACTATGGTAAAGCGAGAAATGCATCCTATCAGGGGGTTGGAACACAGAGCTCAGAAGATTTTGCGATTTCCAAGCGAGATGACCATAATCTTGTTTCCTATTCAAATGGATCTGTTGCTAATGGCTCAAATACACCATACTTGGTTACAAAATATACTGATAATACTAGGATGACGTATTTTTATTCTGCCAATCTGACGAGGGTAAGTCTGAAGTTTGGAGATGGTACTTTTGATATGTCAGAATATGGATCTGGATATCGTGGTATTGGAGGAAGATATAAGTCTGCATCTGTTCAGACAGAGGCAAATAAATATAATGCAGATAGAAATACACCATTTACAAGAAATTTCGATGGTAATCATAAAACTCTTCAATTATCTATGAGTATAAATGAGTATTCAGATGATAACTATCATGCCATTGGTGTTGGTGGAGTGTTCAACGTCCTTCAGCAAAATATTCAGGATACTAATGACAACAAAGATATTCGTAATGAGTTGGCCAATATTACAATCTCCGGAGAGATTGAACTTTCGTATTATACAAAGGAAGGTGTGGAGACTGACACAGAAGACAAAAATCCATTATCAGTTGGTGTTGGCGGATTGGTTGGTCGATCAGCAAATCGTGCGACTGATGACAAAAGCAGGGGAGAAGGCTACTATGCAGATATCAAAAATATAGAATTGCAGAATTTGCTGGTTAAAGCACCATATAATGCTGGTGGCATCGTAGGCCTTGGTGGAATCAACTCTTATGCAGTTGATAATTTGCTACATAGTGGAGTGAAGACAAATTTTTTTGCAGTACATTTTACAAAATGTAATCTGTCTGAGAATGTAACAATTACTTCTGGTAAAAATGCTGGAGGATTCATGGGATGGAGTGCATCTAATGTAAAAGATGAAAATTCACAAACGATGAATCCAGATAATGTAGTAGTTTCGTGTAATGTTAGAAATGTGACTGTAAACGGAATGGAAGAAGATAGCTATGCTAATTCATCCGGTATCTTCTTCGGAAAATGTGACGGAAGTCTGACGGTTACTTCCAGTGAAATTAAAGATTCCTCTGTAAAAGGAACATCTGCCGGTATGTTAGCCGGTCAGATTCGATATCGGGCGGGACGTACATTTGCAGCAACAGATACCAATGTGTCAGGCGTAGAGAATGAACAAAAAACAAAAACATCAGAGATACAGGCACAATCCTATGCCGGAGGACTGGTGGGACGTAGTGGGGTTACAAGTACAATCGAAAGATGTACGGTATCAGGCACTACGATTGCTGCCAGTACAGAAGGTGGATTGCTTGGAGAAGTAACTCAGTCATCAGATATCTATGGATGCAAAGTTTCAAGTGTGGATTTCAAAAAAACTTCTGCCAGCACCACTTCACTGGCAGGTGCACTGGTCGGAAAACTTTCTGCAGATTTAACAGGCGGCAATCTCCTGTGGGATACGAATTCTTATGAAGAGGGTATTTCAACAAAAGGAACCTGGATCGGAAGTTCAGAAAATTCAAATAGGTCAACTGGGTATAAAGTTCAACTGGCCGGCGTAAGCAGAAGAGACACAACAAAAAGTACATCGCTGGATGATGTAGGATCCGATGAGTATGATGGTTATATTTCTTATGCAGATTATACGGTAAAGAATGAAAGTGTGACACAGCCGGATTCGTCTGTTAACTATTCATATCAGGAAGCCATGTTTGATAATAATCATTCTCTGACATTGGGAATTGGGGAGTTTATTTATTTAGGAGAAGGAGAAAGCTGGACGATAGAAGCGGGTTCTGAATCTTATGTGCAAATTGATGATAAGAAGTTGTTGACAGCAAAAGCGGTCGGAACAGCGAAAATTAAAAATAGAGATGATACATATACGATAAAAGTTGTAGATTCATTTGTTGGTACGGAGATCTTTTTAAAGAATGGAACCTACACATCTCGTAATGAAATAAAAAATAAAGAGGGGGAGAGTCTCAAAAACTGGTCTATATTAGATGGTGTGTTTTTGGCAGGAGGAAGGTGGGATCAGACAAGTGGTGGAGTAGGTTCTACGTTACAAATTCCAATGGAAGAAGGCTATACTTATAAAATTACATATGGATCAAAAGGTACGGATGACAAATATCCATGGGGACGTATGAGACTCAGGGTAGGCGCAGATATAAGCAAGATTGGTACAGATAAACAAAATGGATGGATGAGTAAGCAGGATAAAGATTCTGGAAATCCTAATGCTACTAAGGCATATAATATTTTCGATGGAAATGAAGTTGGAATTCAGGGGAAAAAGGGGCAATACATTTTCCTTAACTATGATAATTCTCAGGATCCAAAATCAACGCCATCAGGAAAAGGATATGCATTTGGTACAGAGGACGATAAAAAATTATTTGCATCCATCACTGTTATCCGCACAGGTAAAACAACAGAAAGACCAAGCTATGATTCCCTGCAACTAATCTCCATGCCAAAATCAATATTTGGCAATGGTGAAACAATTGATAAGAGCCAGATGAAATTTGTCCTTTGCGAGTCTGATACAGAAATCATGCGCTCAGTGAATAGCAGTGATGTTACGCTGGATATCGACAGGGTGACGGCGGAGACCAGGAAGATAACAGCAACTTACAATGGATTAACCTGTGAGATACCGGTAAATGTAATGCCATATGGTACAGATGATCCGGTAAAAGTTGCCTACAGTCCGGCAGGACAGTATCAGAATGGAAATCCGTTTTCCTGTGATTTTGGAACTCTGTATGGTGATGCAGTTTACAATACCGGATCCAATGGTACGGCAACAAATAATGCAGACTTGATTTATCAGGAAATGAGAACCGGTAAAGTCGCAGATGGAAGTGGCCGTGTTCTCTATACTACGACAGGAATAGAAACATTGGGTGACAAAGCTTTTGATATTACGAATAAATTATCGGAATACAAAACGCAACAGCCTGCGAGCGCGTTTACCAGCGATTTCCGGGTGCTCCTCGTATCTGGAAGCACGACGCAAAAAGATATAGAACAGTATCTGAACCTGCTGACAAATGGAGGATATTCCAAAGCAGTTTCGAATGCAAGCGTGACTGCCAAAAGTGAAACTTATAAATGGGATGGTTCAATGTTCAAAGATACCGGGACATCTTCACTGGTGGTTTCAAATAGTGGAAGTAAGAATCTTTCCTATGCAATGGGAAGAACTTATGATAATGGAAACGACCAGTTTACACTGCTTACCGTGACATTTACATCAGGCACACATACACAGGTGATATATGTACCGGTGATCGTCAAACGTATTGTAGAAATTAACTTTGAAGCGACACTGAGTGAGGAAAGCATTTTTGATGCCAGTGTGTACGACAGTTTGAAAGCTCATGTCCTTGTAGAGTATGATGCGAATATGACGGGATATCTTTCTTGGACATATAATGCATCGAAAGATGAGAACACGGAATATGACTGGCAGAGTTATATGGATTCAGGGGCAGATCTGACGCGTGGATTCGAGAAACAGATCGTATTTGACTGTTCGAGTGGACGGCTTCCGGCTGGAGCAAGGATTACACTAATTGATACAAACAATCAGGATCATGTCTATTCCTATACAGTGACAGACGAAGATAAAAACTCAGACAGAAAAGTTACGATTGCGCTGACGAAGTTTCGGGATACATCCGGAACATTATACAAAGATACTGCGGTCAGCAAACTGTATAAAGCGAATGCAACAAAAGATTCTAGTGGAAAATTTGTACAGGCTGATTCGCCAGAGTCTGCAACGGTTGTGGTATCAATGGATAACAGCGATACGTATTACAGATTGAAAACCGAAGAAGATGAAGGAAAAGATACATTTAAAATTACACTTAATAATGCTGAAAATGTGACGGAAGACTATTATATCGTAGTGAATGTCCCAAAGACGAGTGCGGAAAGCAGCAATATCGCAAGTATCAATGGTACTGTTGATTCCGTTGTGACGACAAGTGCACCATGTAACATTACGAAAGTTCACAGATATAATAATGCTAGTGAGGATGAGGGAAATAACAGTAGCGAAAGTACGTTCAGTATCTTATCCAGTTATACACAAAAGCTTGATGATCTGAGTAAAGATGGTATTCAAAAAATGAGTGATGATAACAATAACAGAACAATTGACATATCATTACGGAATACCATAACATTTGATACAGAGCAGGCATATGGAGATCAGGATAAACTTTATCAGGAATTTATAGTGACTCCTTATAACAATGATCAGGCACTTTCATTCCTTACGGATGCCGGAACATCCGGAACAGTATCTTTTAAAGTGTATTCTCAGGATGCTTCTGGTGGAAATAAGCAGTACTATAAAACGGTATCTCCCAGCGATAAAACGCTCACAACGGCTGATAATGACGCTGTATGTGCAAGTTATGGCTGGACATCCGAAGATGGAAAGATGACTCTGATACTTGGAACTGCGAATGATGCAGATTCGGCTATTGATTTATCGAAAGTAAGAGCAGACATAATGGCTTCCTCGGACAAAACGAAAAAAATTTGTGTCGAAGTAACATTGAGTCTTAAACTGGCAGATAATTCTTATAATGAACTGGTACCGGCATCATCGCTTGAGAACGGTCAGCCGAAGAATTCACTCAGACTGGATTATATTTCCAAATTAGCCAGAACTGCAAATGATTTTTCGGCAAGTACCTGGAGAGGAAGCTGCAGCGGAACCAGCCGTTACTACAAAGAAGATTCAGGTGCACTGAACCTGAAATTTGAGGGAGATGATATCAAACAACTGGGTATTAATCTGAATGACCTTAAGAATAATAAATCGCAGGTAATTGATGCGACAGCATCGATTGATTTTAATAACTGGTCAGGATGGAAGGACGCTGTAGACGAAGCAGAGAAGATTACATTTACGTTTAAGCTGTATCAGAAAGAGAATAGTAAAACTTATAAGGAAGTTTCCATAAGTGATTATCTGGATAGTATGAAGGTGGGAATCCGGAGTCAGGATGATTACAACTATACTGCTGACAGTATTGTAAAAAGTTCTGATGGGAAATCCTGGTCATTTACCCAGACAAAAACGAATGAGAAATTTGCAAACCTGAATGATGGAATCTTCAGTCTTCCGGTAGAATATGCGGTGAATATTTCAACAAATCAGAACGATTTTCAGTATGCAAATTATCGACTGATTGTAACGGTGTCAATGTATGATAAGAATAATAAGACTGTAACAATGCCAGAGAATTCATCTTTATCAGATTATGTTACTCACACAGTGGCAAGGGTTCTGAAAAGCTTTTAACCATCAGAATAGGTGTTTTTGGCATTTTGAAAAGCCCACAAGGGACGGAGAAAATTCATTTTTCTCCGTCCTTTTTATTGAAACCCCGCTATCTTCTATGCTAATATATAAAAGAAATTTTTTGCATTTTTTAATAAAAGACTGGAATTTTTATCAATCCACAACCATCGAAGGGAGGCGAGACGCAAGTGCCACATATCATTCCAAACAAAGAACATATGGACAGAAAAGATTCAGATGTATGCAATACAACAGATTATACAAACGCAGGCACATCCAATCTGCATTCCGATCACGGCGCAAAGCAATTAAGAAACAGACTGACCTCTTCGATGATAGCGGTTCTGGTTATGATGCTTGCAGCACTTGCGGCGACTTACGCCTGGTATGTCTACAACACCAACCGGCATACAACCAATGTGAAGATGGCTGCCGGTACAGGAGTGAACTTGCAGATCAGCAATTCGTATGATGGAGATTACAGTTCGGCGACAGTACTTGCAAAGTTTCCGGGGCAGCTGACACCGGTGTCGACGGACCGGATCAGCGGAGGTTTCCAGAAGGTTACATTATTTAAAGAAGGCAAAGAAGGTCAGGCACCGTTCGTTACGGATACATTTACAGGTGGACAGACCAGTGATTATTATCAGACAAAGTTTTTTCTTCGGACAACCGGTGGGATGACAGATGTATATCTGTCAGATATTGGATTTGAGGACAGTGATGAGAATAATCCGATTTCTTCTGCAATCCGTGTTGGATTTGTGGTACATCAGCCGGGAAAAGATAAAGCTTCAGAAGCAGAGTATATTTTTGAGATCAGCGATAAGAAGAATCCGCAGGCGCAATACAATACAGATGACGGCGAAGAGGGATATGTACTTGACAGTTCCAAGAAGGACGGGTCAACAGTTCGCCCTAAATTATATACATCGGATGCATATTGTCATTATGACAAAGCAACCGGCGAGGTCACAACCAATCCGAATCAATCCCTGAGACTGTGTACGGTATCCGGAGATGGAAACGGAAAGCCGGGAGAATCGGTAGAAGTAGAAGTATATATCTGGCTGGAAGGCTGTGATGAGGACTGTACAGGGAATCTGGCAGGAACGACATTGCAGAATCTGGCATTATCATTTGCAGGAGTTGTCCGGTAGCGAAGAATGAAAACAGATGATAAAGGAATGGAAAAGACAGGAACGCACAAGGAAAAGGCAGGTGGAAATACGTGGAGAAAAAAGAGCAGAATGAGAAGAAAAGTCAGGATGATAAGCAGAGTGTCAGACAACTAAGGCATTCCTTTCAGACTGCGATCGCAGGGCTGCTGGTACTGATTCTTGTGGCAGTTGGTACAACCTATGCATGGTTTTCTCTGGCGGGCAGGGCATCTACGTATGTAACACCGATGGGGGGAACGATCAGTGAGGGATCCACTTCGCTTCTGATCGGAACCAGTGCAGCGGGACCTTTTGATAAAACCTGCGATCTGGTATATGTGGGCAGTCCGGACGCGTTGAAGCCGGTATCCACAGCAGATCTGACAAATTTTTATAAGGTGACTACGCAGAATAAAGATGGAATTGCAGTATTATACAGCAATGCTAATGCGAATGTAGATACACAGACCTTGCACGGAACCGTATATTTGCAGTGTCAGAATGCTGCATGTGATGTGTATTTTAACAAAGAACAGTTGAAACTTGGGACTGATGTACAGGCGCTTGCCGCGATGCGGTTTGGTATGAAGATTACAGCAAAAGAGGGAACGAAGACCTATATTTTCAAGCTGGATGAACTTGGAGCGACAGGAAGTGCACAGTCGGCACAGACGGTTCCGGGCACTTCTACAGTCGTATCTTCGATAAATAGCAGTGGTCAGGCAGAGTATGTAGCAGACCCGGCCACCGGACTTGCTGATTATATGGCAAATGCAGGAAGTGGAGACGATAATTATACAGCAGGGACGACCAGATTAGTCAAACTGGAGAAAGATGAAGTGGCATCGGTAGAGTATTGGCTCTATTTGGAAGGCTGTGATAAACAGTGTGTGAATGAGGTACAGAGTAGAAGCTCTGATATTCAGCTGGCATTTGCAGGGGTGGATGCAGACCAGACAAATGCAGGAAACTGATAGAAGCTTACAGGCAGAGGGAAGAAGAGAGAAGAGGGTGACATGGGATGAAAAGAAGTTTCCGAACGTGGTTCCTTGGAATCACAACGTTGTTTGCAGTGTTGGCATTGACACTTGCAACACTTGCGTGGTTTACTTCGAACCGGGCGGTTCAGACGAATACAGCAACCGCAAGGACCGGAGATGAGACTTTGGAACTGCAGATCAGCAGAACGGGCGGCAGTGATTTTCGAAGCGAAGAAACGGTACCGATCACGCAGGTGAATCAGACGGATGCAGAGACCCTGATGCCGGTATCGACCGTGGATTTGCAAAATTTTATATACGCTCCGTTTACCGGGAATGGAAAGGCATCTGCATTTAAACTGGTTGAGAATGAGGCAAACTATTATCACGGAAGAGTGTATTTGAGAGCACAGGGAGAGGGCTGGTCATCGGCAACCAGACTGGCTCTGTATCTGGACCAGAGTGACGGGCTTCTGGGAGAAGCGGCAAGTGGATATCTGCTGAATGCCTCCCGCCTTGGACTTGTCTTTGGAGAAAATACATCTTCTCCGGTTATTCTGAGACTGAGTGAGACAGAGAATCCGGAAAATGCACAGGTATACAATACGGAAGTAAATGGGAAAACACTAGGCAAGAACCAGGTTCTGGGGTATAATGGGGATGGTGTTTATGCGGCAGCAGATCCTTCTGCTCCGGTCAGCGATTATACGGTCAGTTTCACAGAGAATCAGATGAATCTGCCGGCAAAGTCGCTGCTCAGCATGGAACTTGGAAGAATCTATTCTGTGGATGTATATTTTTATCTGGAGGGATGTGATCCGGACTGCTCAGAAAGTGTGCAGCAGAATGAGGCGGATCTTCATCTCGCATTCTATGGAGTACTTGACCAGGAGGGGAATAACTGATGAGTAAAGGCAGAAAAGAAGAGAACCGTGTGATTAGAAGTCGGTTATTGACATCTGTTTTATTGGTTCTTCTGGCACTTGTGGCAATTACAGCTGCAACCGTTGCATGGTTCTCCATTGCAGATAAGACGAGAGTGAAATCGATGAGCCTGGATATTGAGACTGCGGCAGATCTGAGAATGGATCTGGATGCCCATGCGAATTTTGAGGATTATGTAAAAAAGCTGTCTTTTGAACAGATCGCGGAGCGAATACGCAGCGAGCTTGGATTTGATATGTCTGCGACTCCTCTGGAGCCGGTTACGACATCCGATCAGAATATATTTACCTATGAGAATGGTACAGCTGTTCCAGACACAAAAGGTGCATATCTGACCTTTACTTTGCACTTTATGTCCGAGAAGGATATGATAGTTCATCTGAACAGTGCAGATTCAGACAGCGGCAAAGAGGATGGGACGAAGATCAGTTCGTCTAATTCAGAACTTCCGGATTCCATGCGGATTTCATTTACGGCAGATGGTCAGACGTGGATTTATGACCAGGGGATGGGAGATACATTTTCGATAAGTGGAACGAGTACTACTTTTGGTCTTCCGTCAGGCGGAAGTTCAAGGATCAACAGTAATAATGCGATGTTTTCTCTGAAAAAAGAGACGGACAAACCGGTTCTGGTCCATATCTGGATGGAAGGAACGGATCCGGCATGTACAGACAGTCTGAAAGCGGCGGATTACGCAATCCGGATGCGCTTTACAGGAGAGACAACAGAGCAAAAATAAATACAAGGGAGAAACATTATGAAAGCGTTAAAACGAGCAGGCACAATTGTGATCAGCGTAATCCTGTGGGCGATTATTTTGCTGGCAGCACTTTATGCATTCACAACAATGGCAACAAAGGATGATCAGAGTGTAGCAAGTATTCTTGGCTATACACCGATGACGGTGGAGACGGATTCCATGAAACCGACTTTCCAGTCGGGGGATCTGATTTTTATCAAGAAGTGTGATACATTGAAGTTAAAAGAAGGAGATATCATTACATTCCATACGATCATTGACAATCAGTATGCACTTAATACGCACCGTATCCTGAAGATTGAAGAGACCAACGGTGTCAGAAGCTATACGACGGTCGGTGATAATAATAACGGTATCGCAGACCAGCATGTGATCTCTGACGGAGATATTGTAGGAAAGTATGTGGGACATATTTCAGATCTCGGAAAGGTGATGGATTTCCTTTCCAGCAGCATAGGTTTCCTGATCGTAATTGTCTTCCCGATGCTTTTGTTCTTTATTTATCAGGTATATAACCTGATCATGATCAGTATCCGACTGAAGAAGGCAATTGCAGTCGAGAATGCAAAAGAGATCGCAAGTGTGCAGATGCAGCAGGCAGATGCAGATGAAGCTGCAAAGGCAAAGAGCGAGGCACAGGCTGCTCTGGAAGAAGCAAAGAGACTGAAAGAAGAAGCAGAAGCCATTAAGGCACAGGCAGAGGAAGAACTGAAAAAAGCAAAGAAGGATGAAGAAAACGGGGAGGATTAGGAACCGTGAGTGAATTTTTGAAATTTACATATGAGATCCTGTCGCAGGTTGTGTATAATCTTGTGACATGGATTGCGGCATTTATTAAATTGTTTATCACAGGCTGGGCAGAATATTTTCTGATATTTAAGACCTACTTTCCGACTTTGAATATCCCGGCGAAGATTCTTTCCATCCTTTTGATGCTTTTGCTGCTTGCAATCCCGGTTGTGATCATTATCCTTCTGATCCGCCGGGCGGTGCTTCATCACCAGTTGAAGGCAGATAATGCGGATAATGCGACACTTTATCGTGAGATCGGACGTCTGAATAAGCAGGTGCTGGATTTGATGGAAGAAAAGAACAATATTCTCGCACTGAAAGTAAATGCGATGGGCGGCGTGGAACGTATCCCATATATGGGGGCTTCGGCGTTGACTGAAGATACTATTCCAACACTGGAAAATGTAACCGGAAATGGAGTCCCTTCCGGAAATGCTGTAGCAGAAAACAAGGATCCGAATAAGGCACCGCTTGTACGGGCATTGATCGAAGGGAAAGAGGAACTGGATGTTCCGCATCGTTTCCCGAAGCTGTCACTTGTGGATAAAAAATACAGAGATTTCGAATATCCGGTATATAATAACGAGATTTCGCTGGAGGATTTCACAGAAGGTTACCGTCTGTTTGCGGCGAGCCAGATGGGACTTTATTATACCCCTGAGATCGTCCGTAGATTTGTGGCAGGTATGGCAGCAAGTAAGCTTTTGATCCTGGAAGGTATCTCAGGTACAGGTAAGACGAGTCTTCCGTATTCATTCAGCCGTTACATGGAGAATCCTGCAACGATCGTATCCGTACAGCCGTCTTATCGTGACCGTACGGAAGTACTGGGATATTTTAATGAATTTTCAAAGCGTTTTAACGAGACCGAATTTTTAAGAGCATTGTATGAGGCGACTTACAGACAGGATCCTACGCTGATCGTGCTGGATGAGATGAACCTTGCACGTATCGAGTATTATTTTGCAGAGATGTTGTCTGTACTGGAAATGCCAAGTAAAGAAGAATGGGTACTTGATCTGGTGCCGACTGCGTGGGAGGGTGACCCGGTCAAGCTGCAGGACGGAAAGATACAGGTATCAGACAATACCTGGTTTGTAGGAACTGCGAACAATGATGATTCTACATTTACCATTACAGATAAGGTATATGACCGTGCGATGCCGATCGAGTTAAATGAAAGAGCGGACGAGTTCGAATGCGATCTGCAGCCACCGTGCGATATTACAACGGCGCATCTGCAGTATCTGTTCCAGAAAGCAAAAGTGGATTATCCGATCAGCGATGAAGCGATGGAGAAGATGCAGAAGCTTGACAGCTACCTGATCACAAGATTCAAGCTTTCATTTGGTAACCGTATTATGAAACAGATGTACGATTTTGTTCCGGTATATGTAGCATGTGGCGGAACAGAACTTGGCGGAATGGATTACATTATTGCCCGTAAGGTATTAAAGAAATTCGAAAGTATGAACGTAAGTTTTGTAAGAGATGAGATCACCGGGCTGATCAATTATATCGAAAAAACATTTGGCAGCGAGGAAATGCAGGACAGCAAGTCTTATCTGAGACGTATTCAAAATTTATATTAAGCAGATCAGCAGGAGAAGAAGTGGTAATCATAAAGATTACCACTTTGTGCTACCAAAAGGACAGGAAGTCACAGACAGTTTTTCTAAGTATAAGGAGTCGAGAGAATGGCGGATACAATTAATGATTTATATGCAAAATATACCGAAGGTATAGAGGGGGCACTGGAAGAGAACCGGTATTTTCAATACCTGTTCGAGATGATCCAGGCCGGAGATAATACACTGGAGCAGAAGAACCGTATTCTGCATAAAGTGGTAGATGAACGCTGGCTGACAGAAGTAGAAGAGGGGATAGAAGCCATTTTCAATATTGTGGACAAGCCAAGAAGGTTCATCACGACATCAGAGGAGGTTGTTCCTGTTGCACTGGCAAAGAAGATTACAGCCGACAGTGTACGCCATTTGAGTCAGAATACACAGTTTATCACGCAGAACGATGCCGGGGAGATCATGCCGACGCGCATCCTGAATGTGACTACGGAAGAAAGCTATGATCTGTATGAGAATCGTTTTGTCTATCACCTGATCCAACGCCTGTTTGCATTCGTAGATAAGAGAACAGACGTCATCTTCTGGTCAACAGGTGACGAGACCTGTAATGTCATGAGCATGGAAAGTAAGGTTGATGATGCTTATGAAGAGATTTCTTATAAAGTAGAGATGACGATCAAGAACCGTCAGAGTCTGGTGGAAAACGATACAGATAACTTGGATCTGTTCAAACGTATCGACCGTGTGAGAAGAATGTCCAGAACGCTGCGTGCCAGTGCATTCTGTGACATCATGAATGGCTGTGCGAAAGTATACAGTCCGATCCAGAGAACAAACCTGATGATGAAGGATCCGGATTACCGTACCTGTTACAAACTCTGGCAGTTTATTGAAGGATACGACGAAGTCGGTTATACCATCGAAGAGCAGGATTCAGCTATGCAGTTCGATGAAGAATATCTGTTACAGATGTATATCAATATGATCACGAACTATACTGTATTTAAGAGTCTTCTGGTATCGGATCCGCGTAAAATGACAGAGATCGCGACAGAAAAGCGTGAGCCTGTAAAACCGAAATTTGTCAAAGAGATCAAAGAAGAAATCGTAGAAAATCGTGATATCCCGGATGTGGAGGTTCGCAGAGTCTTTGTAGAAGAAGTGACAGAAGCACAGCTGGAGGCGGAAGAAAAACTGCGTGAGGAGACAGGCAGAAGGGAAGAACTGGAAAAAAACCTCTCTGATCTGGAGCAGCGGATGGATTCTCTGAATCAGCAGCTTGAATGGCTGGAGCAGGTTAAAAACCAGATGGAGGAAGAAAAAACTGCACTGGAAAGCCGGATAAAAGAAGAAACGAAGGCAAGAGAAAATGTAGAAGAATCTGCAAAACAGACACTTCTGAATGCAAGAATAGAGATTGAAACTGCGCAGAAGGAAGCCAGAGAACAGGTGAGTGTGATCCAGAAGGAAACTAATGACAGAATTGCTGATTTGAAGCAGAAGGTAGAAAATGAGATCGCTGCAGCACAGAAAAAGGCTGCGGATGAAGTGACAGACATTCGTAAGGCTGCGGAAAATGAGGTGGCAGCTGCGAAACAGGAGGCTGAAGAACAGATAGCGGCTGTTCAAAAGGCAAAAGAAGATGAAATTGCTGCGACACGTCAGCAGGCAGAAAATACAATCGCAGATATCCGTCAGCAGACAGAAGCTGAAATTGCAGATGTGCGCCAACAGACGGAAGCAGAAAAGGAAGCAGCGCGCAAAGAGGCGGAAGATACCATCGAGGAGATTCGCAAGATCGCGGAAGAGAAGATTGCAGCAGCAGAGAAGAAAGCGGATGAAAAAGTCCAGACAGCTGAACAGAAAGCTTCAGCAGAGATTGCCGCTGTAAAGAAGGAGACCGAAAAACAGATCAAGGCAGCCGAAAAGAGAGCAGCCAGCGCTGAGAAAGCAAGAGAAAAAGCCATTGCCAAATCGGAGGCGAACAGTCTGTCACGTTATATTGTGAATGCACTTCAGGAAAGACGGGAGCGCAAAAATACAGACGGAGATGAAAAATAAAATATGGTAAAGAAAATAATTTTTGGAATTGTGAATATCGTATCTGTACTGATCATCGTAGCTGCAGTCTTTGTCCTGTGTATTGTTGTCATGACATCACCCGGTGAACCACCTCAGATTATGGGGTATACCGCACTTCGGATCGTAACCGGAAGCATGGCACCGACATATGATGTAGACACACTGGTGATTGTCAAAGATACAAAAGCATCCGAAATCAAAAAAGACGATGTGATCTCCTTTTATTCTGCGGATCCATTGCTTGACGGAGCAGTGAATACCCACCGGGTAGTAGAAGTTCGGGAAGAGAATGGACAGAGAGTATTTGTCACAAAGGGAGACAGCAATAATGTGGTAGATGCTTACAATGTAGAAGAAAAGTATCTGATCGGAAAGGTTGTCTATGCTTCGATCATCCTTGGAAAACTTTCAAGGATCATATCAAATCCAATCGTATTTTTACCGGTGATCCTGATACCACTTGCAGTCATTCTGATCAGTAATCTGGTAAGTACCATGATGCTGGCAAAGAAGATTGCCAGAGAAGAGGAAGAAGCAGCAGTACGGGAGGCAATCCGGGAAATTAAAGAAAAACGGGACCAATAAAGACACCTGGAAAATAAAAGAAAAAGGAACCATACCAGAAAGAAATGATCTGAAAAGTATGGTTCCTTTTTGAAAAAACGAGGGAGAAAGAAGAGACTTCCTCTGTGAAATCTCTGATAAATATCAGGAAATTTTACACCGGCCCAGATACCATTTTTCAACCAGTCCGATCAGTGCGTAAAGTAGCATGGCGATCACGCAGAGGATACAGATGCTCATCAGCAGCCAGTCAAGCTTGAAGACCTGACTTCCGTAGATGATCATATAGCCAAGCCCTTCTCTGCCGCCGATAAATTCTCCGATGATCACGCCCACCAGACAGAGCCCGATATTGACTTTCATCGTGCTGATGATTGCAGGAATACAGCTCGGGATCACCACTTTGGAGAGGGCGTGGAGACGGTTGCCGTGGAGGGTATAGATCAGCATGATCTTATCCGGATCCACTTCGGAAAATTCGGAGTAAAGGTTCAGGATACTTCCGAAGATCGCAACGGACATTCCGGCAATGATGATGGTTGTGCGGTTTGCACCGAGCCAGACGATGAGCAGCGGGGCGAGGGCGGATTTTGGCAGGCTGTTCAGCACCACCAGATAAGGCTCCAGGATTTCAGAAAGCTTCCGGAAGAGCCAGAGAAGGACGGTGACAAAAAGGCTGAAGAAGATTACCAGAACAAAACTGACCAGAGTTTCGTAAAGGGTAACTCCGATATGGCGGAAAATACTGCCGTCACCGGTCATTTCCAGAAAACATAGGGCAATTCGGGAGGGGCTGCTGAAGATGAAGGAGTCGATGAGCCCTGTGTTTGCGGCAAATTCCCAGAGGAAGAGAAAGGCAAGCAGGATGGAGACTCTGGAAACGGCAACGATCCGTTTGTGCCTGCGGTGTTTATTCAGATAACGTAGCTGGTTTTGGGAAAGTTCATTCATCCGGGTTCAGCTCCTTCCAGATCAGATTGAAATAGGTTTTAAATTCCGGGGCATTCCGGCGGCCAAGTGGAGAAAGTCCCGGATCGGAAAAGGAAACATTGACCGTTTGCCCGATGGTTGCCGGCCGGCTTGTGAGAACCAGGATCCGGTCGGCGAGACTGACTGCTTCAGCAAGGTCATGGGTGACAAGGATCGCTGTTTTTTTCTCTTTTCTGATAATCTGCCCGATGTCATCACTTACATTTAGCCGGGTCTGATAATCCAGGGCAGAAAATGGTTCATCCAGAAGCATAATATCCGGCTTCAGGACCAGTGTACGGATCAGGGCGGCTCTCTGGCGCATGCCACCGGAAAGCTCGGACGGTCTTGCATTTGCAAAGGCATCCAGCCCGTATTGTTTAAGAAGTGCTCTTGCAAGGGCGCGGGAACGGGCAGTCAGTGCATGCTGGATCTCCAGGCCGAGAAGGACATTCTGGTAAATGGTGCGCCATTCAAGAAGCTCATCCTTTTGCAGCATATATCCGATGCAGGAGGTATTGTCCGGGTGATAGCTTCCGTTTATTTTGATGAGACCTTTTTCCGGGGTGAGAAGACCCGCAATCAGGTGGAGCAGCGTGGATTTTCCGCACCCGGAGGGACCAACAAGAGCGATAAATTCTCCTTCGCGGACCGAAAAGGTGATGTCTTTCAGGGCGTAGGTTTCTCCTTCCAGTGTATGGTAAGCATAATGAACGTTTTTCAGTTCCAGTGCATATTGCATGATAATCCTCCAGATACAGAAACGATCACTTTCTTTTACTTTCAGTTTATGAAAAAGGTGAAAAAGCGTGCGTGGTCAGGGAAAGGAGGCTGTGAATGTGGAAAACCGGTGAAATGGATATTGTACTGGCAGGGGAACTGCACTATAATGAGAAACAGACCTTTAGAATGAGGAGAGATGAGCAGATGCAGAAAAGAAATTACCAGAAAGAGCTGGATCGGAAAATAGAGCAGATCGTGGCAGAAGAAAAGGTTCCGCGGCTTTTCCTTCACAGCTGCTGTGCACCGTGCAGCAGTTATGTGTTGGAATATCTGTCGGAATATTTTGAGATTACGGTCTTTTATTATAATCCGAATATTTTCCCGGAGGCAGAATTTGAAAAGCGGATCCATGAGCAGGAAAAACTGATCCGCAAGCTTCCGGCGAAGCACACGATCCATTTTCAGGCGGGAAATTATGACAGTGAAAAATTTTATGAGATGGCAAAGGGACTGGAGATGGTTCCGGAAGGCGGCGAAAGGTGCTTTAAGTGCTATGAACTCCGGCTGCGGGAGGCGGCAAAGCTTGCCAAAGAGGGGGACTATGATTATTTCACCACCACGCTTTCCATCAGTCCGCTGAAAAATGCGCAGAAGTTAAATGAGATCGGAGAAAGGCTTGCCGGAGAATACGGAGTATCGTATCTGGTTTCGGATTTCAAAAAAAAGAATGGATACAAGCGGTCGACGGAGCTGTCAAAGCTCTATGGACTTTACCGCCAGGATTATTGTGGATGTATTTACAGCAAAAATCAGAGAGAGCGGGAGAAACGTCTTCAGGAAGAGGCGGAAAGTTCTCTGAAAAATTAAGAGGGGAACTTTACAGAATCCGGCATTCTATGGTACACTAAAGCACAGAATTACGTTGAAGAAAAGAGGGAAAGCTATGGCACAGTTATGGGGAGGACGCTTCACAAAGGAAACTGACAAACTGGTTTACAATTTTAATGCGTCCATTTCATTTGATAAACGATTTT
Source organism: uncultured Bariatricus sp. (assembly GCA_934320645.1). GTDB lineage: Bacteria > Bacillota > Clostridia > Lachnospirales > Lachnospiraceae > Allocoprococcus. The sequence goes on along the minus strand of CAKRFP010000017.1, from coordinate 20,790 downwards.
ACGAACAGGATATCCAGGGCAGCAAGGCTCATGTTATGATGCTTGCGAAGCAGGGGATCCTGACAGAAGATGAGAAGCAGCAGATCCTGGACGGACTGGAAAGTATCCGCAAGGATGTGGAAAATGGAAAGCTCGAGATCACAGAAGAATATGAGGATATCCACAGTTTTGTAGAGGCAAATCTGATCGACCGGATCGGGGATGCAGGGAAGAAGCTGCATACCGGAAGAAGCCGTAATGACCAGGTTGCACTGGATATGAAGCTTTATACAAGAAGCGAGATCACAGCACTGCAGGGACTGGTTGTAGATATGCTCCGCGAACTTCTTGCGATCATGAAGGACAACACCGAGACGATCATGCCGGGATTTACCCATCTGCAGAAAGCGCAGCCGATCACACTGGCACACCATATGGGCGCTTATTTTGAGATGTTCAAAAGAGACCATATGCGTCTGAAAGATATTTACAAGAGAATGAATACCTGTCCGCTCGGATCAGGAGCACTTGCAGGAACCACGTATGATCTGGACAGAGCGTATACCGCAGAGCTGCTTGGATTTGACGGACCGACACTGAACAGTATGGATTCTGTATCAGACCGCGATTATCTGATCGAGCTGATGAGTGCGCTGGCTACGATCATGATGCACTTAAGCCGTTTCTCAGAAGAGGTGATCATCTGGAATTCCAATGAATATCAGTTTGTAGATATCGATGACAGCTACAGCACCGGAAGCAGTATCATGCCGCAGAAGAAGAACCCGGATATTGCAGAGCTTGTAAGAGGAAAGACCGGACGTGTCTATGGTGCACTGACTTCCATACTGACAACGATGAAAGGAATCCCGCTTGCTTACAACAAAGATATGCAGGAGGATAAGGAACTGGTATTTGATGCCATCGATACAGTCAAAGGCTGTCTGGCTTTATTTACCGGAATGCTCGCAACCATGAAGTTCAACAAGGACCGTATGCTGGAAAGCTGCAGACACGGATTTACCAATGCGACAGATGCAGCCGATTATCTGGTGAACCATGGCGTACCGTTCCGTGATGCGCATGGAATCGTAGGAAAGCTGGTACTTTACTGTATCGACAAGAAGATTGCGTTAGATGATATGTCACTGGAAGAATATAAGGATATCTCTCCGGTATTTGAAGAAGATATTTATGATGCGATCAGCATGGAGACCTGTGTCAATAAGAGAAATACGATCGGCGCACCGGGACCGGAGGCAATGAAGAAGGTAATCACTCTTCATGAAGCATACCTGGAAGAGTGTTAAATTCCGTAGATTGTTTTGCCGGAAGCTGGACAGAACGTTAATAAGAAGACATAGTTTTTTTGCAGACAGGGTTGAAAAATGTCGGGAAATGAGCTATGATATACAAATCACACGCACAAATGTGCGCGACTAAAAGACAACGAAGGAAATGAGGACATAAAAATGGATCAGAAATTAAGAGTAGGTATTCTTGGTGCAACAGGAATGGTAGGACAGAGATTCATCTCTCTGCTGGAAAATCATCCGTGGTTTGAGGTAGTAACACTGGCTGCAAGCCCGCGTTCCGCAGGAAAGACATATGAAGAGGCAGTTGGAGACCGCTGGAAAATGGATACTCCGATGCCGGAAGCAGTAAAGAAGATTGTTGTACATAATGTCAATGAGGTAGAAGAAGTTGCAAAGACCGTTGACTTCGTGTTCAGCGCAGTGGATATGACAAAAGATGAGATCCGTGCGATCGAAGAAGCTTATGCAAAGACAGAGACACCGGTTGTATCCAACAACAGTGCCCACAGATGGACGCCGGATGTACCGATGGTTATCCCGGAAGTAAACCCGGAACATTTTGCAGTCATCGAAGACCAGAAGAAGCGTCTCGGAACAACCAGAGGATTTATCGCTGTAAAACCGAACTGCTCAATCCAGAGCTATGCTCCTTGCCTTGCAGCATGGAAAGAATTCGGACCGAAAGAACTGGTTGTTACAACCTATCAGGCAATTTCAGGTGCAGGAAAGACCTTTAAAGACTGGCCGGAAATGGTAGAGAATATCATTCCATTCATCGGTGGAGAAGAAGAGAAGAGTGAGCAGGAACCGCTTCGTGTTCTCGGTAAAGTAGAGAACGGACAGATCGTAAAAGCAGATTCTCCGAAGATCACCTGCCAGTGCGTACGTGTACCGGTTCTTAACGGACATACCGCTGCTGTATTCATCAACTTTGAAAAGAAACCAACCAAAGAGCAGCTGATCGAAAAACTGGAAAGCTTCAAAGGATTTCCACAGGAGGCAGAGCTTCCAAGTGCACCGAAGCAGTTCATCCGTTACATGACAGAAGACAATCGTCCACAGGTAAAACTGGATGTGGATTATGAGAACGGAATGGGAATCTCGATCGGACGACTCAGAGAAGATTCTATTTATGATTACAAATTTATCGGACTTTCCCACAATACAGTCCGTGGTGCGGCAGGCGGAGCAGTTCTGTGCGCAGAGACTCTGACTGCAAAAGGATTTATCACAAAGAAATAGCTTTTGCAGGGAAGTTTAAAAGAAGTTAACTTTTCTTTCTTCTGATTCGGTGGTAGAATGAAATCATACCAGTGTAAAGGAAGATTGAAGGTGGGCTAATATGAAAAAAGAAATGCAGAACTATACACAGAACAGAGAACTGTCCTGGATGAAGTTCAATCAGAGGGTACTGGAGGAAGCAAAGGATTCTTCAGTACCCCTTCTTGAAAGAATGAAGTTTGTATCCATTTTTACAAGCAACCTGGACGAATTTTTTATGATCCGCGTAGGAAGCCTGTATGATATGTCGCTTACGGATAACAGCACGATCGACAGCCGTTCGGGGATGAATCCGAAAGAGCAGCTGGATGCAATCTTTGCGGCTGTGGCACCATTGTATAAAGAGAGGGACAAGACCTACTCAGAGATCAAGAAGCTGCTGAATCCATACGGGGTCTGTGGACTATCGATAAAAGAGCTGGAGCAGCAGGAAAAGAAGTATGTGAAAAAGTATTTCAAAGACCAGATCCTCCCGATCCTGTCTCCGCAGATCGTGGATGCCAATCATCCGTTCCCGCATCTGCTCAATAAGGAACTGTATGTGATCGCAAGTCTGAAGCAGAATGGAACTTCCATGATCGGAATCGTACCGGTTCCACAGTTTGTGTCAGATATTTTATATCTTCCGGGACATGATATCCGCTATATCCGCATGGAAAAGGTGATCATGGAATATCTGGATGTGGTATTCGATAAATACGAAGTATCGAATAAAAACTATATCTGTGTGACAAGAAATGCAGATGTGTCACCGAACGATGAAGCATTGGAGATCAATGATGATTTCCGTCTGCTGATGCAGGAGACCCTTCACAAGCGCCGCAGAATGGCAGTGGTCCGCATGGAGACGGCAGAACCGCTGGATAAGGAACTGGAAAAGTATTTCTGTGACAAATTCAAGATCACACCGGCACAGATTTACCGGACCAAGATGCCGATGAAGCTGGATTATATTTTTTCGATTATGGATAAGGTTCCGGCATCGCTGAAACGTTCTCTGATCGACGAACCGTTTACTCCGCAGCCGTCCCGCTATCTGACAGATGGAAAAGTGATTCCGCAGGTAAAGAAAAAAGATATACTTCTTTCTTATCCGTATGAGAGCATGGATCCGTTTCTGCGTATGATCAAGGAAGCGGCTTACGATCCGACCGTTCTTACGATCAGGATCACAATCTACCGTCTGGCAAAGAAAGCCCGTCTGGTAGAGTACTTATGTGCAGCGGCCGAGAACGGCAAAGAGGTTACGGTTTTGATCGAGCTGAGAGCCAGATTTGACGAGCAGAACAACATTGACTGGTCGGAACGTCTGGAAGAGGCAGGATGCCGTGTAATCTATGGATTTGAAGGCTATAAAGTGCACTCCAAGATCTGTCTGATTACCTATAGGAACCGCAATAATATCGAGTATATTACCCAGGTGGGAACCGGAAACTATAATGAAAAGACAGCGACCATGTACACCGATGTATCGCTGATCACAGCAGATAAAGGAATCGGCGAGGACGCAGCCGTCTTCTTTAAAAATATGTCGATCGGTAACCTGAACGGAAGCTATCAGCATATTATCGTATCACCGACCAGTCTGAAGCCGAAGGTGCTTGCACTGATGGATGAGGAGATCAAGAAAGGTGCGAATGGACGGATCATCATGAAGATGAACTCTGTGACAGATGTGGACTTTATCCGAAAGGTTTCCGAGGCGTCAAATGCAGGCGTGAAGGTGGATCTGATCGTCCGCGGAATCTGCTGTATTCTTCCGGGAGTCAAGGGTTATACAGAGAATCTCCGTGTGACCAGTATTGTCGGACGTTATCTGGAACATCCGCGTATTTTCCTTTTTGGAAATGGAGCAGACCAGAAGATCTATATTGGTTCGGCAGATATGATGACACGTAATACAGAGAAGCGTGTAGAGGTGGCATGCCCGGTTTATGATGAGACCATCAAAAAACAGCTGGCACATATGCTGAAGATCATGCTAGCGGACAATGTAAAAGCGCGTGAATTAAAGAGCGATGGAAAGTATTACAAGAAAGAAAAAGGAACTTCAAAAGTGAATTCCCAGGAATATTTTATGCGTGAGGCAATCACGGTCAGACATCCGGAAGGACGGACAAAAGAAAGCTTCATTGATAAAATCCGGAAGATTTTTCGAAGAAAATAATTTGTTTTATGTTCTGAATATGATATGATAAAAAAGTGGAGCTGGTATCAGCTTCACTTTTTAAACGCTGTGAGAGCGGTTATGGCGTGAAAATACAGGAGTACAAAATTTATTATATGGGTAAATCGGTATATATTGCAGAAAAGCCGAGTGTGGCACAGGAATTTGCCAAGGCACTGCATTTGAATTTGAAAAGAAAAGACGGATATCTGGAATCAGATGAGGCGATCGTAACCTGGTGTGTTGGTCATCTTGTCACGATGAGCTATCCGGAAGTATATGATGAAAAGTATAAGAGATGGTCTTTGCAGACACTGCCTTTTATTCCAAAAGAATTTCTTTACGAAGTGATACCGGGAGTAAAGAAGCAGTTTGAGATTGTAAAAGGAATCCTGACCAGGAAGGACGTAGACCGGATTTATGTCTGTACCGACTCGGGAAGAGAAGGAGAATACATTTACCGTCTGGTGGAACAGATGGCAGGCGTAAAAGGGAAAGAACGCCGGCGTGTGTGGATCGACTCACAGACGGAGGAAGAGATCCTCAGAGGAATCCGTGAGGCGAAGGATCTGTCGGAATACGATAATCTGTCAGCTTCGGCCTATCTCCGTGCGAAGGAAGATTATCTGATGGGAATCAACTTTTCCAGACTTCTGACACTCAAATATGGAAACAGCATTTCCAATTATCTTGGAAATAAATACACGGTTGTATCTGTCGGACGTGTGATGACCTGTGTTCTTGGAATGGTCGTAAGACGGGAGCGGGAGATCCGGGAATTTGTAAAGACCCCGTTTTACCGTGTGATTGAATCGGTCAATGTAGATGGACATATCTTTACGGGTGAGTGGCGCGCGGTAAAAGGATCGGCGTATTATGAATCGCCAAAGCTCTATAAGGAGAATGGATTTAAGGAAAAAGAAGAAGCCGAGAAGTTGATTGCGGCACTGAAAGGAAGTACAGATCTGCTTACCTGTCAGATTCTGTCGATCGAGAAGAAAAAAGAGAAAAAGAATCCGCCGCTTCTGTTCAACCTGGCAGAGCTTCAGAATGAGTGTTCCAAACGGTTCAAGATCAGTCCGGATGAGACCCTTCGTATTGTGCAGGAACTGTATGAGAAGAAGCTTGTGACTTATCCGAGAACGGATGCCAGAGTGCTTTCAACGGCGGTATCCAAGGAGATCACGAAGAACCTGAACGGACTGAGCAAATACCCGATGGCAGCGCCTTATATGCAGGATATTCTGCATTACGGAGCTTATAAGAATCTGGCAAAGACGCGTTATGTCAACGACAAGCAGATCACGGACCATTATGCGATCATTCCGACAGGACAGGGACTTTCCGCGCTGAATTCCGTATCTGCAACCGCACATCATGTGTATGACGTGATCGTGCGGAGATTCTTAAGTATTTTCTATCCACCGGCAGTCTATCAGAAAGTGGCGCTGGTGACACAGATTGGAAAAGAACAGTTTTTCTCGAATTTCCGGGTGCTGGCGGAGGAAGGCTATCTGAAAGTGGCAGGCGTTCCAACGCCAAAGAAGAATGCCGGTGGAAATGATGCAGACAGTGATGGAGGCGACAATAATGTAGATCTGGATGCGGCATTTTTCGCATGTATCCAGAAGCTGAAAAAGGGTGATACCGTGGAAGTGAAATCATTGGATATCAAAGAGGGCGAGACCTCACCGCCGAAGAGATACAATTCCGGCTCCATGATCCTTGCAATGGAAAATGCAGGACAGCTGATTGAAGATGAAGAACTGCGTGCACAGATCAAGGGAAGCGGGATCGGAACCAGTGCGACCAGGGCGGAAATTTTGAAAAAGCTTTTCAATATCAAATATCTGGCGCTCAATAAAAAGACGCAGGTGATCACGCCGACACTTCTTGGAGAGATGATTTATGATGTGGTGCAAAATTCCATCCGTTCCCTGCTGAATCCGGAACTGACGGCGAGCTGGGAAAAGGGGCTGACCTACGTGGCAGAAGGGCAGATCACATCGGATGAATATATGACGAAGTTGGATCATTTTATCGTCAGCAGGACCAACGGGGTTCTGGGACTGAATAACCAGTATCAGTTAAGAGGCTGCTATGACAGGACAGCAGCATTTTATAAAAATGAAACCAAAGGCAGAGCATCGAAAGGAAAGAAATCATGAAAGAAATGACTGTGAAAGAAATGTATACACTGGAAGAAACGATTGCAAAGGATCTGTTTGACGGAGTAACTTATCCGTGGGAAGTGCTTCCGAAGATCAGCAGTTTCATCCTGGAACTGGGAGCGACTCTCCCGGAGGAAGAATATGAAAAACGTGGGGAAAATGTGTGGGTTGCCAGATCCGCAAAGGTGGCACCGACTGCATTTATCGGTGGACCGGCGATCATCGGCAAAGAAGCAGAAGTAAGACACTGTGCATTTATCCGTGGCAATGCGATTGTAGGAGAAGGGGCAGTTGTCGGAAATTCTACCGAGCTGAAAAACGTGGTTCTTTTTAATAAAGTACAGGTTCCGCATTACAATTATGTTGGGGATTCCATCCTTGGATATAAATCTCATATGGGAGCCGGTTCGATTACATCCAATGTGAAATCCGACAAAAAGCTGGTTATTGTAAAGACACCGGAAGGAAATATCGAGACAGGTATGAAGAAATTTGGTGCCATGCTTGGAGATCATGTGGAGGTTGGCTGCGGTACGATCTTGAATCCGGGAAGCGTAGTCGGACCGCATACGAATATTTATCCGCTTTCTTCGGTCAGAGGATTTGTGCCGGGTGGCAGTATTTACAAACGTGCAGGCGAAGTAGCCAGGATGAGACAGGAGTAGAACAAAATGAAGCTTACAATACTTGGAACAGGAAATGCAACCGTAACCGAATGTTATAATACCTGTTTTGCCCTTTCGGATGGAAACCGGCATTTTCTGGTAGATACGGGTGGCGGAAACCGGATTTTAAAAGTGTTAAAGGATATGGGAATCCAGCTGGAAGACATCCATGATATTTTCATCACCCATGAGCATATTGATCATCTTCTCGGGGTGATCTGGCTGATCCGGATGATCGGGCAGAAGAAGATCGGTCAGGGAAAATACGAAGGGAATCTGCGAATCTATTGTCACGAAGAACTGGCGAAATCAATCCGCACGATCGCGAAGCTTACAATCCAGAAAAAGGTGACAAAATATTTTGATGACCGGATTCTTTTTGTACCGGTGCAGCACGGGGAGACCAGAGAGATTCTTGGCTGTCCGGTTACATTTTTTGATATCTTTTCTACGAAGGCAAAGCAGTTTGGATTTACGATGCAGCTTCCGGACGGGGTGAAATTTACCTGTTGCGGTGACGAGCCATATAATGAGAAGGATTATGAGTTTGTAAAAGGCAGCGACTGGCTGACCCATGAGGCTTTCTGCCTGTATGGGGAGGCGGATAAGTTTAAGCCTTATGAAAAGCACCACAGTACCGTAAGAGAAGCGTGCCAGCTTGCCGAGGAGCTTCAGATTCCGCATCTGATCCTGTATCATACGGAGGAGACGCATCTGGCGGAGAGGAAGACGCTTTATACGCAGGAAGGACAGCAGTACTATCACGGGGAGTTGTTTGTGCCGGATGATCTGGAAGTGTTTGAGCTTTAAGTGATAGTATGACAGGCGGTCTGCGGGGATAGTGGCGGACGGACGCGAATAAAAAAATAAACAGGGCAGATTTAGTTGTGCAGGGCATTCCGATGAGCCTCTGAATGCGAAAATTATGTCAGCAGTGGCTTCCATAATTTTTGAGTCTCATCTCCATTGCACAAAAGACAATCTGCCCTGTTTATTTTTTATTCGCTGTGCGGCTGGCTATGGGGCAGACCTTGTGTGCTGGTAGGTTGAAAGCTGTGATGTGAGAGGGGGATATCCGGCGCAAAAGAGAAAGAGTGTTCTGGTTGTGTGGGGAGAGGGAGATATGGTATGATGGGGGAGTCAGAAGCTTTCGGGATCTGGGCGCGTGGCTTTTTAGGAGGGGTTCGGTTTCTTCTCCGGGGAGTGAGGCGTGTGGATCTGATTTAAAAATATAGTTGACAAACCAGAACGTATGTACTAATATAGAACCAGAACAAACATTCGTTCGATGGTGAGCATGGGCGAAATTATCTGGGATAAGGAGATTGACGATGGCTAATAATACAATGAATGACGAGAATAAAAAGAAAGCGCTGGACGCGGCAATTGCGAAGCTTGAGAAGGATTTTGGTAAGGGTGCGGTGATGAAGCTGGGTGATCCGGCGGCACAGGTACATGTTGAGACGGTTCCGACCGGATCTCTGAGTCTGGATCTGGCACTTGGTGTCGGCGGAGTGCCGAAGGGACGTATCATTGAGATCTACGGACCAGAATCCAGTGGTAAGACGACTGTTGCACTGCATATGATCGCAGAGGTTCAGAAGAGAGGCGGTATTGCAGGATTTATTGATGCAGAGCATGCACTGGATCCGGTTTATGCGAAGAATATCGGTGTGGATATTGATGAACTTTACATTTCACAGCCGGACAGCGGAGATCAAGCACTGGAGATCACAGAGACGATGGTGCGTTCCGGTGCGATTGATATTATTGTAGTAGACTCTGTTGCAGCTCTCGTTCCGAAGCAGGAGATCGAGGGCGATATGGGGGATACACATGTAGGTCTTCAAGCAAGACTGATGTCACAGGCGCTCAGAAAGCTGACACCGGTTATCAGTAAGTCGAACTGTGTTGTAATCTTTATCAACCAGTTGCGTGAGAAAGTTGGTGTGATGTTTGGTAATCCGGAGACAACAACCGGTGGACGTGCACTGAAGTTCTACTCATCTGTCCGTATGGATGTCCGCAGAACAGAGACTTTGAAGCAGGGCGGAGAGATGGTTGGTAACCATGTCCGCGTGAAGATCGTGAAGAATAAGATTGCACCTCCGTTCAAGGAAGCAGAATTCGACATCATGTTCGGAAAAGGAATTTCCAGAGAAGGAGATATACTGGATCTTGCAACAAAGATCGATCTGGTCAATAAGAGCGGTGCATGGTATGCATACAATGGAGAAAAGATTGGACAGGGACGTGAGAATGCCAAGTCTTATCTGACTGCACATCCGGAGATTATGGAAGAGATCGAAGAAAAAGTCCGTGCACATTATGGAATCGGCGCAGAAGGTCAGGAAGCAGCAGAAGAGACGGCACCGGCTGCTCCGGCAGATGCTGAAGAAGCGATGGATGAGGAAGAATAAAACATATGATGAGAATTACCCGAATCGAGCCAGTTACGAAGACAAAGTACCGGGTATCTATTAACGAGCAGTTCGCCTTTGTAGTTTACAAAGGCGAACTGTCCCGTTTTCACCTGAAAGAAGAGAGTGAACTAACCGAGGATACTTATGCAGAGATCAAAGAGGTTCTGTTGAAGCGTGCCAAGCTTCGTGCGATGCACCTGCTGAATGATATGGCAAGAACAGAATCCCAGCTCAGGGATAAGCTGAAGATAGGTGGTTATCCGCCGGAGATCACAGAGGCAGCGATCGCTTATGTAAAATCATTCGGATATATCAATGATGATGCCTATATCAGGAGCTTTATCGACAGCCGGAAAGAAAAGAAGAGCAGACGGGAGATTTATGCGCTTCTAAGGCAGAAGGGCGTGGATATGAACCGGGCAGAAGAAATTCTGGAAGAGATGTATGAAGAGTATTCTGATCAGGAAGCAATCCGGGAGCTTTTGCGTAAAAAACACTGGGATTTTGCCTGTACAGACCCCAAAGAAAAGCAGAAAATCTATGGATATTTGGTGCGAAAAGGATTCCGTTATGAAGATATCCGTCAAGTAATACAAGTTTGCGATTGGAATGCTTGACATATTTGTGAAAACAGTATAGAATTTAAGTGTTGTATTTGTACAATGAAAACTAAATAAGGAGGTGCTCCTGTGCTGATACCTATAATTATTGCTGTAGTTGTTACGCTTATAGTAGTAATGCCGGTTACTTATTTTGTTACAGTTTCCAAGCTGAAGAATGATGCAAATTCCAAGATTGGGAACGCTGATGTAAAAGCAAGAGAGATCATTGATGACGCTTTGAAGACAGCAGAGACAAAGAAGAAGGAAGCACTTTTGGAAGTAAAGGAAGAGTCCATCAAGACAAAGAATGAACTTGAAAAAGAGACTAAGGAACGCAGAGCTGAACTTCAGCGTTATGAAAAGCGTGTACTTTCAAAAGAAGAATCTCTGGATAAGAGATCTGCGGCAATCGAGCAGAGAGAGACTGCATTTACTGCAAAAGAGACAGCGATGAAGCAGCGGGAGGCTGAAGTGGAAGAACTCAGCCAGAAAAGAGTACAGGAACTAGAAAGAATCTCAGGACTTACCTCCGAACAGGCAAAGGATTATCTATTAAAAACTGTTGAAGAAGATGTGAAACATGACACTGCCAAGATGGTGAAAGAGCTTGAAACACGTGCGAAGGAAGAGGCTGACAAGAAAGCGAAAGAGTATGTTGTCACCGCAATCCAGAGATGCGCGGCAGATCATGTGGCTGAAACTACAATCTCGGTAGTTCAGCTTCCAAGTGACGAGATGAAGGGTAGAATTATCGGACGAGAGGGACGGAATATCCGTACTCTTGAGACACTGACAGGAGTAGAACTCATCATTGATGATACTCCGGAGGCAGTTGTTCTTTCCGGATTTGATCCAATCCGAAGAGAAGTGGCAAGAATTGCACTGGAGCGTTTGATCGTAGACGGACGAATCCATCCTGCAAGAATCGAAGAGATGGTTGAGAAAGCGCAGAAAGAAGTAGAGACTATGATGCGCGAAGAAGGAGAAGCTGCGGCACTTGAAGTTGGTGTACACGGCATCCATCCGGAACTGATTCGTCTTCTCGGACGTATGAAGTTCAGAACAAGCTATGGTCAGAATGCACTGAAGCATTCGATCGAGGTTGCTCAGCTTTCCGGATTACTTGCGGGCGAGATCGGGCTGGATGTCCGTATCGCAAAGCGTGCAGGTCTTTTACATGACATCGGTAAATCAATCGACCACGATGTAGAAGGTTCACATGTTCAGATTGGTGTAGACCTTTGTAGAAAATACAAAGAGTCATCGCTTATTATCAATGCGGTAGAAGCACATCATGGAGATGTAGAACCACAGTCTCTGATTGCAGGTGTTGTTCAGGCAGCAGATGCGATTTCCGCTGCAAGACCAGGTGCAAGAAGAGAAACCTTGGAGACATACACAAACAGATTAAAACAGTTAGAAGATATCACCAACCAGTTCAAAGGGGTTGAAAAATCATTTGCTATTCAGGCGGGTAGAGAGATTCGCGTAATGGTAGTTCCAGAACAAGTATCTGATGATGATATGGTATTGCTGGCAAGAGATATTTCAAAGCAGATTGAGTATGAATTGGAATATCCAGGTCAGATTAAAGTAAATGTAATCCGGGAATCCCGAGTTACAGATTATGCTAAATAACACGATAATCAGAAAACGACAGCCGTTCAAAAGATTAGATCTTTTGGATGGCTGTATTTAATTTACGCGAGCAACGAGCCAAAGTCTGTGCTTGCACGGGACCTTGGCGACTGCCGCGATAACGGGCAAAATCCGTAGAACATGTTTTGCTTCGTTTACGCGAGCAACGAGCCAAAGTCTGTGCTTACACGGGGCATATTTAAGAGATTATATAGATAGTAAAAAGGAGTGCGAAACAGATGAAAAAAGAGATCAGGCGAATAAGAAGAGAACGGGTATATCAGGGAACGATCGTTGATGTATATAAAGACTATATGGAATTTTCCAATGGAAATCATGAGGTATGGGATTATATCCACCACAAAGGAGCAGCGGCTGTGATTCCTGTGATGGATGACGGCAGACTTCTGATGGTAAGACAGTACCGGAATGCACTGGATCGTTTTACGCTGGAACTTCCGGCGGGAGGTCTGGACAAGGCAGATGAACCGGGACGTGCGTGCTCAGCAAGGGAACTGGAAGAAGAGACCGGGTACCGCAGTGAGGATCTGGAATGGCTGATCACGCTCCGGACGACCGTGGCGCTCTGCAATGAAAAAATTGAAGTTTATGTGGCACGAAACCTGATCCGTACCCATCAGCATCTGGATGAGAATGAATTTGTGAATGTAGAGGCACATACGGTTGAAGAATTGAAGCAGATGATTTTTGAAGGAAAAATTGAGGATTCCAAGACGGTAGCATCGATTCTTGCATATGATGCAAAATATAACAGATAAGTCTTACGCATAATTGGTATCTCCTGTCATATAATGAACTATGTGAAATTATTGGAGGCCGGAATGTGGGATTTTATCAGAAGAAGTACCAGTTGCCCCTGCTATATCTGACTGGTTTTGTGGCGGGGATCCTGTATGCGAATTTTATTGCAAAAAATTATGTTACGATGACGGGGATTTTCCATGAATATTTTCTGGATCAGTATACACAGGTGAAGATTATCAACGAAGATTATCTGTGGTATCTGCTCAGATGGAGGGCGATGCCTCTGGTGTTAGCGGTCTGTGTGGCGAATCTGGGGCTGCGAAGACTCACCGCCGCCGGAATCCTGCTTTGGACAGGCTTTGCCGCCGGAATATTATCTGTGGGTGCGGTCTTAAGGATGGGACTTCGAGGGATGCTTCTCTGTATTGCGGGCATTTTTCCGCAATATATGTTTTACATTCCTGCGTATTTGTTGCTGATCCGATATTATTACCGTTATCCACAAAGCGAATGGAATGGAACGAAGACCGGATTTACAGTCATGATGATACTTGCCGGGATTTTGTCGGAGGTGTATCTGAATCCGGGGATTGTCCGGTGGTTTGTAAAAATTCTGATATGAATCCGATAGAAAAGATGTGCATCAGTATATTTTCACGCGAATAAGAGCGATAGGAAAATGACGGCGTTCCCCTTTGTTGGAATATTTCGTAAAGAGGGCTGCCGGACTCCTATCGCTCTTGTTTTAGCAGAAGGAAAAGTGAACAGATAAAAGTGAGCAGCTGGCTTGCAAGAAGAACCCACAGATAACCAAGAATCCCGAAATGTGGGATCAGAAACATCACACCGCAGATACGAACTGCAAGGGAAAACAGATTGATCAGAAATGTTTTCCCGGCAAGATCAAGACCGTTCAGAACACTGATGAGTGCGGTGTTGCTGTATAAAAACGGACAGATAAAGGCGAGTGTTAAAAGATAGTTTCCGGCTTCCGGAGTATGAAAGATCCGTCTGCTGATAAAATCAGATGCCACAAAGAAAAACAGCAGGCAGGCAAAACCAAGAAACAGACAGAAAAAAATCACCTTGCGCAAGAGACCTGGAAGCGCATATTTTCTTTGACTTTCCGGCATTCCGGCGACTTCAGGAAGAAGCATTGTGGAAATGGAATTGGTAAGGGCAGAGGGAAAAAGGATGCAGGGAAGTGCGATTCCGGTCAGGATTCCGTAAGTGCCAAGAGAATCTGAAACACTCATCCCGTATTTTTGCAGGGCAAGCGGAATGGAGACGGCTTCCAGACTCTGAAAAAGATTCAGAAGGACTCTGCTTGCGGTCAGTGGAAGTGCAGCAAAAAGCAGGGAGGGAACAGTCGGAAAGACCGACTCCTGAGCGGCAGGGGATTCCTGTCCGGCGTTTCGGAGTGCATGGATGCACAGGAGTGCAGCAAAAATTTCCCCTCCGGCAAGACCGAGTACGGCAATGGCGATTGGCGGATGGAAGGCAGTGTGTGTACCAGTTATGTAAAGGAGAATCACAAAGAGGATTCGTGCAAACTGTTCAAGTAACTGGGAGAGCGCGGGGAAACGAATCTGTCTGAGTCCTAAAAAGTAACCACAGGTGCAACTGTGCAGGGCGGCAAAAGGAAGCGCGTATGCCATCAGGGAAATGAGGGAGGCACAGCGCGGTTCGCCAAGCACAACGGCAGCAAGAAAAACGGCATTTTTCTGTATCAGAAAAAGAAAACCAAAAGAAAGCGACAAAGAGCAAAGCAGCGCAGCTTTTAGGTAAGAGTGAGCTTTGGCATGTTGTTTTTTTGCGGAGGCTGTGGCAACCAGCCGGGCAAGCGCCGTCTGAATTCCGGCAGACGTAGCGGCAAAAGCAAGGGTATAAACCGGGAAGATCAGCTGATACAGACCAATTTCTTCTGCCGAAAAGGATCTGCCGAGAAAGATTCGGTAAAAGAATCCCATCACACGGGTGAGGAGTCCGGCTGTGGTAAGGATAAAAGTTCCTTTCAGGATAAAATGTTTTTGAGACATGGCAGCTCCGAAGACGTTTTTGTTTTAAAATATATGCAAGAAACAACCTTGACAGAACATGGAAGAGGTGATATCCTCAACTTGTCAGAAATCCTAGTAAAATAGTGGGATATAAAAGCAAAGAGAAGGTGATGGATTGAAGATCTCAACGAAGGGACGCTATGGTTTGCGCGCCTTTATTGATCTTGCGTGTTATGGTGCAGAGGAACCGGTTTCCATCAGCAGTATATCGGCGAGACAGGATATCTCGGAACGCTATCTGGAACAGCTAATGGCAAAGCTGAAAAAGGCAGGGCTTGTCAAGAGCATCCGTGGAGCGGGAGGAGGCTATCTGCTGGCAAAGGATGCGGCGGAAGTTTCTGTTGGTGATGTACTCAGAGCGCTTGAAGGAGACTTAGAACCTGCGACCTGTGCGGCACTTCATTCGGAAGACAGCTGTGAGATCCAGGGCAGCTGTATCACGAAATACGTCTGGAAGAAAGTCAATGAAAGCATGGCACAGACGGTAGACAGTATTATGATAAATACCCTTGTGGAAATGAATAAAGAAGTAAAGAAAGAAGGACAAAAAGATGAGTAAGTTAATTTATTTGGATAACGCAGCAACAACAAAAACTGCACCAGAAGTTCTGGAAGCAATGCTGCCATATTTTACAGAGCAGTACGGCAATCCGTCTGCGATCTACAGCTTCGCATCCCATAACAAAGATGTTGTGGCAGAACAGAGAGAAAGAATCGCAAACGCACTTGGCGCAAAGAGCAACGAGATTTATTTTACAGCCGGCGGATCAGAGTCTGACAACTGGGCACTCAAAGCAACTGCAGAGGCTTATCAGAATAAAGGAAAACATATTATCACAACCAAGATCGAACATCATGCAATCCTGCATACAGCAGCTTATCTGGAAGAACGCGGTTTTGAAGTTACTTATCTTGATGTAGATGAGTTCGGAAAAGTAAATCCGGCAGATGTGGAAGCAGCAATTCGTCCGGACACCATCCTGATCTCTGTCATGTATGCAAACAATGAGATCGGAACCATTGAACCAATCAAAGAGATCGGTGAGATCGCTCACAAACACGGCATCCTGTTCCACACAGACGCAGTACAGGCATTTGGACAGGTTCCGATCAATGTAGATGAGTGCCACATTGATATGTTAAGCGCCAGCGGACACAAGCTGAACGGACCAAAGGGAATTGGATTCCTTTATATCAGAAAAGGTGTGAAGATCCGTTCTTTCGTTCACGGTGGTGCACAGGAAAGAAAACGTCGTGCAGGTACAGAAAATGTTCCGGGTATCGTAGGAATCGGTACTGCGGCAAAACGTGCAGTTGATACGATGGAAACACGTACAGCAAAAGAACGTGAGACAAGAGATTATCTGATCAAGCGTGTCATGGAAGAAATTCCATACACCAAACTGAACGGACATCCAACAGACCGTCTGCCGAACAACGCAAACTTTTGTTTCCGTTTCATCGAAGGTGAGTCTATGTTGATCCGTCTTGATATGGCAGGAATCTGTGGATCCAGTGGATCTGCATGTACATCCGGATCACTGGATCCGTCCCATGTACTTCTTGCAATCGGACTGCCGCACGAAATCGCTCACGGATCTCTGCGCCTGACTTTGAACGAAGAGATCACAAAAGAAGACATCGATTATGTGGTAGATCAGCTTAAGACAATTGTGAGTGACCTGCGAGGCATGTCTCCGCTTTATGAAGACTTTGTAAGAAAACAGAATAAATAAGACAGAAAAGTACAGTTTTAGGAGGAATTTACAATGTATACAGAGAAAGTAATGGATCATTTTCAGCACCCACGTAACATGGGAGAAATCGAGAACGCAAGTGGCGTAGGTACTGTTGGTAACGCAAAATGTGGCGATATCATGAGAATCTACCTTGATATTGATGACAATGGAATCATCAACGATGTAAAATTTAAAACATTCGGATGTGGCGCAGCTGTTGCAACAAGCAGTATGGCGACAGAACTTGTAAAGGGAAAACATATTTCAGAAGCAATGCAGGTAACAAACAAAGCCGTTATGGAAGCACTTGACGGACTGCCGCCGGTTAAGGTACACTGTTCTTTGCTGGCAGAGGAGGCAATCCATGCAGCACTCTGGGATTATGCAGAGAAGCATGGTATCAAGATTGAAGGACTCCAGAAGCCGAAGAACGATATCAGTGAAGGTGAAGAAGCAGAAGAGGAAGAATACTAGAATTTTCTGCCGGAGAAAAGAAGATGACAAAAAAGAAAGTAGTTGTCGGAATGTCGGGCGGTGTCGATTCATCGGTTGCAGCATACCTTTTAAAAAAACAGGGCTATGATGTGATCGGTGTGACGATGCAGATCTGGCAGGATGAAGAATCAAAGATACAGGAGGAAAATGGTGGTTGCTGCGGACTCAGTGCAGTGGATGATGCGCGAAGAGTGGCGGCACAGATCGGAATCCCGTATTATGTGATGAATTTCAAGAAGGATTTTCAGGAGAAGGTAATCGACTATTTTGTAGATGAATATCTGCACGGAAGAACGCCAAATCCATGCATTGCATGCAACCGCTATGTAAAATGGGAATCTCTTCTTACACGGAGTATGGAGATCGGAGCAGACTATATTGCGACCGGTCACTATGCGAGAGTAGAACAGCTGCCGAACGGACGCTATGCGATCCGACATTCGGCAACCTGGTCAAAAGACCAGACCTATGCGCTTTATAATCTTACCCAGGATCAGCTGAGAAGAACGCTGATGCCGGTCGGAGAATACGAAAAAGATCAGATCCGTGAGATCGCAAAAGAGATCGGACTTCAGGTCGCGAACAAACCAGACAGTCAGGATATCTGTTTTGTGTCGGATGATGATTATGCATCTTTTATTGAAGAAGAGAGTAAGCAGAAGATACCGGAAGGCAATTTCGTGACACCGGATGGAAAGGTTCTGGGACGGCATAAAGGAATCATCCATTATACGATCGGACAGAGAAAAGGACTCGGGCTTCCCCTTGGACGTCCGGCATTTGTGCTGGAAATCCGTCCGGAGACGAACGAGGTTGTGATCGGAACCAATGAGGATCTGATGACGACACGGGTTCGTGCCAATAAGCTGAACTTTATGACGGTAGAAGACCTGGAAGGTGAGATGCGCGTATTTGCAAAAATCAGATATAACCATAAAGGAGACTGGTGCACAGTCCGCAAAACGGGAGAAGATGAGATTGAGTGCATCTTTGAGACACCGCAGAGAGCGGTTACACCGGGACAGGCACTGGTGCTGTATGATGGTGATTATGTACTTGGAGGCGGAACAATTCTGGGATAACCCGGGATTGTCCCGCCTTCTGGCGTATGAGAGGATCGGAATCCGGAGTTAAATAAAAGCCGGGTTAAGGTACGAGGTATGGAACAGAAGAAGGAGGGAGACGAGATGAGAGCAGACTGCCATATGCACACTTATTTTTCCGGAGATTCCGAAGCAAAACCGGAAGATATGGTTCTTTCGGCAATCGACAAAGGACTGGAAGCAATCTGTTTTACGGATCATGAAGACATTGATTATTATTGTGATGACATCGAATTTGTATTTGATCCGGAACGGTATTTTAAAGAGCTTGAAGAACTGAGGGAAAAGTATAAAGGGAAGCTGGATATCCGGATCGGTGTGGAATTTGGAATGCAGCCGCATCTGGGAGAAAAGGCGAAAGAATTTACCGGGGCACATCCATATGACTTTGTGATCGGATCTATGCACGTAATTGGCGGGAAAGATCCGTATTTTCCGGAGTTTTTTGAAGGGATTTCTGATGAAGAAGCATACCGGGAGGCATTGCAGGAGACGATCCGGGATATCCGGTCGGTGTCGGATTTTGACGTGCTTGGACATCTGGATTATGTCGTGCGGTACGGAAAACACCAGGAACAGGAGTATTCTTATCATAAGTTTGCGGATGAGATTGATGAAATTTTACATTATCTGATCGAGAACGGGAAAGGACTGGAGGTAAATACAGCAGGGCTGAAGTATGGACTTCCGTTTGCACACCCACATCCGGACGTGTTAAAAAGATACAAAGAGCTGGGTGGAGAGATTATCACCGTCGGCGCAGATGCACATAAACCGGAGCATGTAGGGTATGATTTTAACATAGTTGACAATATTCTGGAATCCTGTGGTTTTAAATATTATGCAGAATTCATAAAAAGAACCCCGGTTTTCAGGAAAATAAAGTGAAAAAAGGGGATTGAATTTTTGTTCTGAATTTAGTACAATAAATTACAGTTGATGAATCTTAAACAATGACAAAGATTTATCAAGAAAAATGTGACTGTAATATACAGTAATACAATTTATCTTTAGGAGGACTAAATCATGGCAGTAAAAGTAGCAATCAATGGATTTGGACGTATTGGACGTCTTGCATTCAGACAGATGTTTGGAGCAGAGGGATTTGAGATCGTAGCAATCAACGACCTTACATCTCCTAAGATGCTGGCTCACTTATTAAAATATGATTCAACACAGGGAAAATATGAATTAGCTGATAAAGTATCTGCTGGAGAAGACTCCATCACAGTTGACGGAAAAGAAATTAAAATCTACGCTAAAGCTAACGCAGCTGAACTTCCATGGGGAGAAATCGGAGTAGATGTAGTTCTTGAATGTACAGGATTCTACACATCTAAAGCAAAAGCTCAGGCACATATCGACGCAGGTGCTAAGCACGTTATCATTTCTGCACCGGCAGGAAATGACCTTCCTACAATCGTTTACAATGTAAATCACTCACAGCTTACAAAAGATGACACAATCATCTCTGCAGCTTCTTGTACAACAAACTGTCTTGCACCGATGGCTAAGGCTCTTAATGACCTTGCTACAATCAAATCTGGTATCATGTGCACAATCCATGCATACACAGGTGATCAGATGACTCTTGACGGACCACAGAGAAAAGGTGATCTGAGAAGATCTCGTGCAGCAGCAGTTAACATCGTTCCGAACAGCACAGGAGCAGCTAAAGCAATCGGACTTGTTATTCCGGAACTGAACGGAAAACTGATCGGATCTGCACAGCGTGTACCAACCCCTACAGGATCTACAACAATCCTTACAGCTGTAGTTGAAGGAAATGTAACAGTTGAACAGATCAATGCAGCTATGAAAGCAGCTTCTAACGAATCCTTCGGATACAACGAAGATCAGATCGTTTCCAGCGATATCGTAGGAATGAGATTTGGTTCTCTCTTCGATGCTACCCAGACAATGGTACTTCCGCTTGAAAACGGAACAACAGAAGTACAGGTTGTTTCTTGGTATGACAACGAAAACTCTTACACAAGCCAGATGGTAAGAACAATCAAACACTTCGGAACATTACTTTAATCCGTAACGTTTGTTTGGACAGGCTGAATTGATTCTTACTGGAATATTCCAGAGATAGGCTCAAGCAAGGGTCCGGTCTACATGGACCGGGCCCTTTTTAAATCGAAATGTAAACAGGAGGCAGGATTATGCTTAACAAAAAATCTGTAGATGATATCAATGTAAAAGGGAAAAAAGTCCTTGTAAGATGCGATTTTAACGTACCTCTGATCGATGGAAAGATCACAGACGAGAACCGTCTTGTTGCAGCACTTCCTACAATCAAGAAGCTGATCGCTGACGGAGGAAAAGTAATCCTCTGCTCACATCTTGGTAAACCGAAGGGAGAACCGAAACCGGAGCTTTC
>CAKRFP010000016.1 GCA_934320645.1 uncultured Bariatricus sp. | reverse complement strand
CTTGCATTTGAAGTTGACAACAGCACACTGGAAGATGCAGTAAAAGGACTTCGTGCTCTGAAAATGGTAGGATCTAACGTGTCTATGCCAAATAAAACAGTTGTTGGACAGTATCTGGACAAATTATCTCCGGCAGCAGAGCTTTGTGGAGCAGTAAACACAATCGTAAATGAAGATGGTGTTTTAACAGGACACATCACAGACGGTATCGGATTCATGCAGGCATTAAAAGATAACGATATCGATGTAATCGGAAAGAAGATGACAATCGCAGGCGCAGGCGGAGCTGCTACAGCAATTGAAATCCAGGCTGCACTTGACGGCGTAAAAGAAATCTCTATTTTCAACATTCATGATAAATTCTGGGCAAATGCTGAAGAAACAGTAAGAAAGATCAATGAAAAGACAAATTGCAAAGCTACTCTTTACGATCTGGATGACAAAGAAAAATTAAGAGAAGAAATGAACGATTCATACATCTTCGTAAACGGAACAGGTGTTGGTATGAAACCACTGGAAGGAATGTCAGTTGTACCGGATAAATCATTCTTCCGTCCGGAACTTATTGTTATTGATGTTCCTTACTCACCACTGGAAACAAAGATGCGTTCTATGGCAAAAGAAGTTGGATGTAAGACAATGAACGGTCTTGGAATGATGTTATTCCAGGGAGCAGCAGCATTCAAACTCTGGACAGGAAAAGAAATGCCGATCGAACACATGAAAGAAGTATTAAACATCAGATACGATGATTAATACCCGGCAGGCTTGTATTGAATATAAGAAGAAATCGAAAAAATTTGAAAAACAGGAATGTGAGGAAAAGAGATGAATAAGAAATACATACCAAGCGCCCTGATCCTTTATTTAAACTACTTTATCCACGGTGTCGGATGTTCCATCCTTGGACAGGCAGTCATCAAGGAAGCACTTGCCGCTTCCTGGGGCGTAGAAGTTATGGCAATCACTGCAATTTCAGCAGCACTCGGACTTGGACGTCTGATCGCGCTTCCGTTCGCCGGACCGCTTTCTGACAAACTCGGACGTCGTATTTCAACAGCGATCGGTAGTGGATCCTATGCAATCTACCTGATCGGACTTGCACTTGCATTTAATGCAGGAACAAATGGCGGATACCAGATCGCATATATCTGTGCAATCGTTGGTGGTATCGCAAATTCTTTCCTGGATACAGGAATTTACCCGGCTGTTTCAGAAATCATTTACAAAGCACCGGGCGTTGCAACTATGGGAATCAAATTCTTTATTTCTGTATCACAGATGCTTTTGCCGTTCGTACTTGGTGTAACTGTTGCTACCACAGCAACAGGAGCAACTTCTTACAACACGCTTTTCTATGCATGTGGAATCGCTTATCTTGTACTTCTGGTACTGGTTATGATCTTCCCACTCCCGGATACAGATCAGAAAGCAGCAGGAAAGAAAGAAGGACTGATCGACAGTTTAAAGCATACCCATTTCTCTGTAGAATCCATCGCAATGATCCTGATCGGATTCACATGTACAGGTACTTTCCAGTTATGGCTGAACTGTGCACAGAACTTTGCAAAAGAGAATGTAGGCTGGGCTGATCCGTCTATTATGCAGACATATTATTCAGCAGGAACAATGCTTGCACTTGTTGTAACTGCACTTTTAACAAGAAAGATCAAAGACGTAAGATTTATTCTGGGATACCCGGTAATCTGTCTTGTAACGATGATCGCTGTTCTGGTTGGAAAGAGCCAGACACTTATGATCGCAGGTGCATTCCTGATCGGATGGGCAGGAGCAGGCGGACTTCTTCAGATCGCAACTTCTGTATGCAATATGCTGTTCCCGAAGATCAAAGGAACTGTAACAGCACTTGTAATGATCGCATCTTCCCTGTGTAACTACACCATCCTTACCGCAGCATCCAAAATGCAGCCGGAACAGGTTATGGTTATGAATATTGTTCTTACAGCAGTCGGAGTCCTCCTTGGATTATTCGTAAATTTACGTTATACTAAGATGGTAGAACAGGCACAGGCTGACAACTAAGAAAAAGGAGAAAATGGACATGAGTAAATATGTAGAAGTTCGTGGCGTTAAAATCGGCGAAGGGGTACCGAAGATCTGTGTACCGATCGTTGGAAAGACAAAAGAAGAAATTCTTGCAGCAGCAAAATCTTTTGAGGATGTTGCACTTGACGTTGTAGAATGGCGTGTGGACTGGTTCGAAGGAGTATTTGACTTTGCACAGGTTGAAGATGTATTAAAAGACCTTCGTCCGGCACTCGGCGAAACTCCGATCCTTTTCACATTCCGTACTTCCAAAGAAGGCGGCGAAAAAGCAATCGAAGCAGATGCATATGCAGAGCTTAACAAGAAAGCAGCAGCAACAGGACTGGTTGACCTTGTAGATGTAGAAGCATTTACAGGTGATGAAGTGGTAAAAGATATCATTGAAGGTGCGCATGCACACGGCGTAAAAGTTGTTGCATCCAACCATGATTTCGATAAGACACCGGACAAAGACGATATCGTAGGACGCCTTGTGAAAATGCAGGAACTCGGTGCAGATATCCCGAAAATTGCAGTAATGCCACAGTGCAAAAAGGATGTGCTTACACTTCTTGAAGCAACACGTGAAATGGCAGAAGAACATGCAGACCGTCCGATCATTACAATGTCTATGGCAGGTACAGGACTGATCAGCCGTCTTTGCGGTGAAGTATTCGGTTCCGCACTTACTTTCGGAGCAGTAGGAAAAGCTTCTGCACCTGGACAGATGAATGCATCAGATTTAAGAGAAATCCTGACTCTGATCGATAAGAGCATCTAGTAAAGAAACATCCGGAGAAGTCCTGTGGCAGATCCGTTATGTTTAACCTGAATGAAGAGTGAAAAAAAGGCAGGATAATAACCCGCAGTCATACCGGGGATTCCGGTGAGGCTGCGGGTTATTTATATCTGATATTTGTTAAAAATCTAACCGATGTCCGGAGCGGAACGGTTATAGAGATTTTCGCTATTTAAAGGGATAAAATCAATATGGAAAATAATAGACAAATTCCACGGAAATTGTTATCATTTTTCTATATGACTACATGAATGGAGGGCAAACGTGAATGAAGAAAACAGTAATCTGGCTGGATAACTATCTGGAAGAATTTCTCATGGTGGTCAGCCTGATCCTGATGACGGTGATCATGGGAATCCAGGTGTTTTCCAGATATGTACTCGGCTCAGCTCCGTCCTGGTCGGAGGAGATTACCCGATACCTGTTTGTATGGTCGGGCTTTTTGAGTGTCAGCTATTGTACGAGAAAGTGTATTTCTATTAAGATCGAACAGTTTGTGGCGATTTTTCCGAGAAGAGGAAAGGCAATGTTTAAATTGGTCAATCATACTTTTGAGCTGATGGTATTCCTCTATCTGATTCCATTTGCATTCAAGTATATGATGTCGGCAGCGGAGAGCGGGCAGGTGAGTCCGGCGTGCCACATTCCGATGTATTATGTACAGGCGGCACCGCTTGTCAGCTTTATCCTGGTGGCGATCCGTATCGTCCAGCGGTGGTTTGCAGAGTTAAAAGTCGTAAGAGATAAAGAGGAGAAAGGAGACAAAGCATGCCGGCAGCAGTAGTATTTATCTTATTTGTAATCTGTCTGATCATTGCCATTCCGGTATCGATCGCGCTTACGATCGCATCGGTTCTCCCGGGTGCTTTTGATCCATCCTTCACAGCCAGCGGACAGTTCGTGATCCGTTCCATGCTGGGAGGAATTGACAGTTTCCCGCTCCTTGCGGTTCCGATGTTTGTACTTTCCGGAATCATCATGGCAAGAGGTGGTATTTCCAAAAAATTATTTGATGTATTTTCGTATTTCCTTGGAAATCTGACAGCAGGTCTTCCGTGCGCGGTCATTGTAACCTGTCTGTTTTATGGCGCAATCTCAGGTTCCGGACCGGCGACGGTTGCAGCAGTCGGAAGTATGACGATCCCGATTCTGATCGAGCTAGGATACGATAAGGATTTTTCCGCGGCGATCGTAGCCGTTGCAGGTGGTCTTGGAGTTATTATTCCACCAAGTATTCCGTTTATCATGTTCGGAAGTGCTTCCGGCGAATCAGTAAGTGACCTGTTTATCGCAGGGATCATTCCGGGACTTCTGATCGGCGGACTTCTGATGGTTTATGCAGTCTATTACTGTAAAAAGAATGGAGAAAACAAAGAAAAGATCCAGAAAGTAGTCGGGGAGCTTCATGAGAAAGGACTTTTGAAGGTTTTAAAAGAAAGCTTCTGGGCACTTTTGAGTCCGGTTATCATTCTGGGATGCATCTATTCCGGAATCGCATCGCCGACAGAAGCGGCAGTTATTTCGGTATTTTACGCATTGATCGTCAGCCTGTTTATTTATAAGACGATGACGTTTAAAGATATCTGGCCGGCACTGGTGGAAGGGGTGCGCACCTATGCACCGATCATGTTCATTCTTGCGGCATCGATTGCATTTTCAAGAGTTCTGACTCTGATGCAGATCCCGCAGATGGTCAGCACCTGGATCCTGACACACTTTACCAACAAGATCGTCCTTCTTCTGGTGATCAATGTATTCCTTCTGATCGTGGGAATGGTCATGGATACCACACCGGCAATCCTGATTCTGACACCGATCCTTCTGCCAATCGTAACGGCAGTCGGCATGAATCCGATCCACTTTGGAATCATGATGGTTGTCAACCTTGCGATCGGATTTGTAACACCGCCGATCGGGGTTAACTTATTTGTGGCAAGTTCGCTTACAGATATTCCGATCATGCGGATTTCCAAACATGCGATGCCAATGATTGGTTTCTTCCTTGTTGCCCTTCTGTTAATTACATTTATCCCGGCGATCAGCCTGGCACTGATATAGGAGGTAGCAGCATGAAGAAAGCAGTAAGAATGGCAGTAGCGGCAGGAATGTGTGCGGCACTTGCACTCAGTGCGGGGTGTCAGAAAAAGACAGTTGCGGATGATGAAGTACAGCGATATGCATGGCCGCTTGCAACGGCGAGTCCGGAAGATACCGTAACACAGATCTATGCAGAAAAATTTGCAGAAGAAGTAGAAGAATTAAGTGATGGCAAGATGAAGATTCAGGTCTATCCGAACGGTACGATCGGAGGGGATAGGGAGCTTCTGGAGAGCTGTAAGGATGGGGACATTCCGTTTGTAATCCAGAATACCGCACCGCAGGTAACTTTCATGCCGGACCTTGCGGTGTTTGATATTCCGTGCCGATTCAGTACGATTGATGAAGTACGTGAAAAGGTAGATGATCCGGAGTTCTATGGGATTCTGGAGGATGTCTATGAGAATGGCGGATATAAGCTCCTTGGCTATGCAGACCAGGGATTCCGTGTCATGTCAACGAATAAAATGGTCGAATCATTGGCTGATTTTAAAGGACAGAAGATCCGTACCATGGAGAATTCCTACCATATGGATTTCTGGAAAAAACTGAAAGCATCTCCGACACCGATGAGTTTCAGTGAGGTGTATATCGGGCTGCAGCAGGGAACCATTGACGCCCAGGAGAATCCATACGAGGTTATCGTATCCAACAAGCTTTATGAACAGCAGGATTATGTGGTGGAAACCAATCACCTGCCGCATCTGATCTCTCTGATCGTCAGTGATGAATTTTTTCAGGATCTGCCGGAAGATAAGCAGGCAATCCTTGTAGAAGCTGCTGAGATCGCCAAAGAAGAGGCTCGCCAGGCATCGGATGACCGGATTGCAGACAAGATCAAAGTAATTGAGGACAGTGGAACACAGATTGTTACACTTAGTGATGAACTGAGAGCGGAAATCCGTGAGGTAGTGCAGCCGGTTTACAATGAAATCGAGAAAAATGTGGATAAAAAACTCTATAATGCCTATATGAAATAGCAAAAAAATACGGAAAATCAGGGAAATCTGTAATTGATTGAAATTTTTTGTTGAAAAATAGAGTTTTTTATTATAGAATTATAAGTAATGTATATAAAAAGTAAAAGGAATGCCCCAGGGCATATATAAGGAGGATATTACAATGATTTCAGCAGGCGATTTTAGAAATGGTCTTACAGTACTGATCGAAGGTAACATTTATCAGATTCTGGAATTCCAGCATGTAAAACCGGGAAAGGGAGCAGCTTTCGTTAGAACAAAACTTAAAAACATCATCAGTGGTGGTGTAGTAGAAAAGACTTTCCGTCCGACAGAGAAATTCGATACCGCTCATATCGACAGAAAAGATATGCAGTATCTGTATTCTGATGGTGAACTCTATCACTTCATGGATGTTGAGACATTCGACCAGATCGCAGTTGATGGAGCTACAGTAGGAGATTCCCTCAAGTTCGTAAAAGAGAACGAGATGGTTAAAGTATGTTCACATGAAGGCAACGTATTCTCAGTAGAGCCGCCGATCAGTGTGGAACTTGAAGTTACAGAGACAGAGCCGGGAGTAAAAGGTGACACAGCTACAGGTGCTACCAAACCGGCTATCGTTGAGACAGGAGCAAGCGTTCTTGTACCTCTGTTCGTTAACCAGGGTGACAGAATCAAAATTGATACCCGTACAGGAGAGTACAGTTCAAGAGCATAATCGCTTCGTCATAATTCACAAAATTAAGAAAAAAACAAAAGCCGAAAGCAGAGGCAAGTCCTCATGTTTTCGGCTTTTTGCGTGTCAATGCCATTTTGGAGGGAAAAAGAATGTTCTTGTAATCTGAAAAAAGGGCAGATATAATTGGCAGTACACACCTGCTTGAATGCGGGTGATATTCAAATCATAAGCTGCCTTAAGATGGCAGAAAAGGTTCTTTGCGGCGCATGGCTTTCGGGAAGGAGAACAGATGAATTATACAGAATTTATGAATGCTATGTTATGCGAGATCAGAGGACAGATCGGGGTTGAAGTGAGGACAGAGCTGTACACCGTGACGAAGAATAACGGAACCAGAAGGACGGGGATTCTTTTTAAGCAGACGGACAGTAACCTTGCACCGACAATCTATCTGGAGGAGTTTTACCAGAAGTATCTGCAGGGGCAGCAGGTACCGGATCTGGCAGATTCCATTTGCAGTATTTATCAGGAGATTCGGGTGAAAAAGACCTGTGATTGTCAGAATCTGTTTGATTTTAATCATGTAAAAGAGCATATTGTGTACAAGCTGATCCGGCGGGATGCCAACGAAGAACTGTTAAAGCAGATTCCTTATGAGCCGTTCCTGGATCTGGCAGTGGTCTATTATATCCAGATAGACAACACACGCTTTGGCTCGGCGGCGATCCAGATCCGCAACGAGCATCTGCGGTACTGGCGTGTGGAAAAGGAAGAGATCCGGCGTCTTGCCGAGAAGAATACACCGCGGATCTATCCGGCGCAGATCCAGAAAATTGTGCGCTTTATGTATGTGGCGACGAACGAGCAGTGCAGTCTGGGGGCAGCAGTGATGCGGTATCCGGATTTCCGGGAAAAGGTCCGGGGGATGATCAGAGGGGATTTCTATATCCTGCCAAGTAGTATCCATGAAGTGATACTGGTTCCGGAAAGCTTTGGACTGGAGCCGGAGCGGATGGCAGAGATGGTAAAAGAGATCAATCAGACCGGAGTGGCGCCGGAGGAAGTGCTTTCGGATTCCGTGTATTACTTTGATGGGGAGGAGATTCGGATCGTGGCGAAGTAGAGTGAAAAATTTAGTATGTTTAAGAAAAATTATAAGTTTAGTTGTTATTTGAGAAAAATGTTTTATAATAAAAATAGAAATGGGCGTGATACAAGATATTTCAGAAAAAGCTTGACCGTCTGGAAATGACAAAAAGTAGAGATAAAAAGGTGATGATAACAAAAGAGGCAATTCAAAAAGTACCGTATATTCGTTATCGAGAAATACCGGAGCAAGAATATGCATTCCGTGGATCCATTGGCAGATCCTCAGACGTATCATTTGATTATGAAATCGCAGGAATGTGCAGTGGTGTCGTTGCATAACCATCCGTCTTTATCATTGGTGTCTCTAATGGATATTCGTTTTTTTCTATGTAATATCAAAGGGTATCAAAAAGCTGTTCGATATTTTTTAAGTAATTGTTATAAGGTTGGGATTATATATGAAGATCGATAGGAGGGTGAACGTTATGACATATGATCATGCAGTGCTTGGTGAATCTTTGGAACTTTGCAAAGATGCGGCAAAATGGTTTGCAGAAGAAAAGATCAGACTGGAAAAGAGCAGAAAAGCAAACAAGGAAGTTATGGAAAGCATTCAGCCTATGGTGGAAAGAAATCGCCAGATGCTATTGAAAAGGAAAAGCCAGAAGGAATAGATATCGATAATAATTTATGCAATCATGATTTGAGTTTACAAAAAAGCATCGTTATGGTTAGGATAAGTGATAATGTTTACAGGGATGTCACGGGTATGTGGCATCCCTTTTTACTAACAGATGTATAAAGTTGTGTAAGAAAGGAATTCCGAGCATGAACACAGAAATTTTGGTAATTGAAGATGACGACCTGGTAAGACAGGGAATCGTAGACATCCTGGAATTAAAGGGATGGAATGCAGTTGCAGCGAAGTCTTGTAGTGAAGCACTCGCAAGGATCCGAGGAGAAGAATATATGCTGTATGTACTGGACATGAAGCTGCCAGACGGGAACGGAATCATGCTCTGCAGGGAGATCCGCAGATATACAGACAATCCCATTCTTTTCTTATCAGCCTATGACAGTGAAGAATTTATTGTAGAGGGATTTGAAGCGGGAGCAAATGATTATGTGATAAAGCCTTTCCGCACATTTGAATTTATTGCGAGAATCAAGGCTTTACTGCGACGTACCGGTATGCAGAACGGTAAGAAAGTGAAAAAAGGAATCAAAAGCGGAGAATATGAACTGGATTTGCAGAATCAGATTTTGCAGAAGGATGGTGTCCGGATCGATCTTACAAGGACGGAGTACCAGGTTCTGCGAAGTCTTCTGGAAAATGCACCGAATCTTGTCGCACGGGAGTTCCTGTTGGACACTATCTGGGATTTCAATGAAAATTATATCGATGATAATACCTTGTCTGTACATATGAACCGGCTGAGAAAGAAGCTGACTGCAGAAAGTGAGCAGGATCCGATTGAGACAAAGCGTGGAGTCGGTTATGCATGGACGTTGAAAGCAGAGGATGTGTATGATGAAATCTGAGAGAAAGACGGAGAAATGGAGAATACCGGGAAAATGGATTCTGATTTTTCTTTTGATATTGCTGGCTTTTTATGGATACCAGAATATTCTTGCAGAAAATTATGAAAGACAGGCTGTTTCCTGGATCGGACAGACAGAAAAAGACAGAACAGTTTCCGTCTTTACAGAACCGGATGAAGAAGCATATCAGAAGGGCTGCGAGGCATTGAAAGAGGCAGGATATGAAGAGACAGGAAAAGTCTGGCTGGGAAAAAGAATCCGAAGCTATGGAAGAGGCACGTTTGTGTTCGCAATCGGCATCATCTGCATTGCTGGTCTGCTGACAGAACTGCACATGGAGAAAAGACGGAAAAAAACACTGAATAATCAATTTGCAGAAAAAGACAGAGAACTGGAAGAAAAGCTGGAGGAAGAAAAAGAATTTCTGCATCGTGACCGGCAGAAAATGGGAACTTACATGGAAAATATTTCCCATCAGCTAAAAACACCGATCGCGGGAACACTTCTGAATCTGGAGGTGCTTCTTGTGACAGAAGAGGATGAAAAGCGGTATCAGAAGTTGGAAGACTGTGTGAAAAAGGTGCAATGGATGTCCGATATGACGATCGTGCTTCTGAGGCTTGCACAGATTGATTCCGGGAAAATCTGGATGAAGCGGAAAAAAGAAAATCTGACCGGACTCATCGAAGAATGCATGGACAGAACACAGCCTTTAGCGGAAGAAAAAAGCGTTGGATTTGAAAAGGATGTTCCAAAAGAATGCCTGCTTTCCTGTGACGGATTCTGGCTGAAAGAGGCAATGGAAAATGTACTGAAAAATGCCATAGAATATGCAGATACAGGAAGCAGGATTCAGATTCTGCTGAAAGAAGATACGGACTATTACAAGCTGTATATCACCAATCAGGGGAAACGGATTGAAGAAGAGAAAAGAGAGCTGATTTTTGACCGTTTCTACCAGATGGAACAGGGCAGTGGAATCGGAATCGGTCTGCATCTGGCAAGGGAAATTGTCACGCTTCATCAGGGAACGCTGAAGATTGTGGACCGAAGTGGTTTGGAGGAGGCGACAACCTTCCAGTTTATACTGCCGAAGATGATTGCAAAAGACCATGCGCAGGAAGAGAGAAATCTTACGATTTCGTAAGATTAGGGTAAGTGAAACGAAAGACAGATCTGCTATAGTAAGACTAACAAATGAAGGAGGTGACAGAAGATGAAAACCGTAATCAGACTGGACAAGGTAAGCAAAAGCTATACCCTTGGTGAAAAGAAAATTACAGCATTAAAGGATTTTTCTTTTGAAGTGAAAAGTGGTGAATTTGTGGCAGTGATGGGACGAAGCGGATCCGGGAAATCTACTTTTCTTAAGATTGCAGGAACACTGGAAAAGCCAGATATAGGAGCAGTCTTCCTGAATGGAATACAGATCAACGGGCTTTCCCAAAAGAGGATCTGCAAGATCCGGCAGAAGAAAGTCGGGTTTATTTTCCAACAGTATCAGTTACTGCCGGAGTATACGATCTGGGATAATGTATGCATGCCGCTTTATATCGCGCATACGGTACCGGATAAAGCTTATATCCGACAGCTTCTTGAAAAGGTCGGATTATGGGACAGGAACGGAGATTACCCCGATCAGTTATCCGGTGGAGAGCAGCAGAGAGTGGCAATTGCCCGTGCAATGGCGGCAAAGCCGGGAGTGATACTTGCGGATGAACCGACCGGGAATCTGGACTACCAGACCGGACAGAAGATCATGAAGCTGATCTGCGCATCCAGAGAACTTTACCGTCAGACAATTGTCATGGTGACACATGATATGGACAGTGCCAATTATGCGGACAGGATTGTGTATATGGAAGATGGTGCATTGCGATGAAAAGAGAGAAAAGACATGGAATTGAACGGGAACTCAGTATAAAAAGAATCCGCAGCCAGAAGAAATACAGCATCCTGATTGTCTCAGTCCTGCTTCTTACCTGCACACTGGTCCAGATTGGCTTCCAGATGTCAGAAGGACTGAAAGCCGCATATATTGAGAATCGTAAAGCAGTATATGGGGAATGGGAACAGGTATTTGTGGATATGGATGATAGCTCGGTGAAAGTAGCAGAAGAGAATCCATTTCTTGCACAGACCGGGAAAATAAGGATCTATGGTGCGATCTCCGGGGATTATCTGGAAAACCGTCAGATGAATATCGGGACGATGGACGAGACGGCGTGGAAGCTTGGCAGACTGGAAATGAAAGAAGGGCGCCTGCCGGAAAATGAGCATGAGATCGCAATGGAATACAGTACACTTCGCTCACTTGGATATGAGGAGATGCTTGGAAAAGAGATTACACTGGACATTACACCGGCACTTTCCGTTCTGGAGCAGGGGGAATCAAAAAGCTATTCTTATACTTTGTGCGGGATACTAAAAGATTATCAGATAAACTGGGAGATATGCAACCGGCATCGGTTTCCAACTGGAATTGTGACACAGGAAGGTGGGAACAGGATCGGCGCTGTTCAGGATATGCATATGCTTGTAAAAGCGAAAGAAGGCAGTGAAAGTGTTTATGAAGATCTGAAAAACAGTGAAGAATTTACCTGTGGCATGGATGACAATGTGGAACAGGACAGGCTTTCTGATGTAAATCTTCCGTATATGGATTTTCTGGAAAATATCCGCCTGCTGATTGGTGGCGCGTCGATCTGTATCCTGTTTCTTACGGTATCGCGTTCAATTGTATCAAGAGAGCAGTTCTGGAGGTTCCTGGATGCACTTGGAATGCGAAAAGGGCAGATGTATCAGATTATTTTCTGGGAAGCAGTTCTGTTTGGTGCAGGGGCTGTTATTGTTGGAAATCTTGCAGGGATTGGGATTTACCAGCTGGTTATCCCTGTTTTTGAAAAGATAACCGAGCAGACATTACCACAGGCGATTGCATGGGAAGGAGTTCTTTTTGGAACTGGATTCAGTGTGTTATGCATTGGGGCAAGTTATGGACTCAGTGCAGTGCAGCTTTGCATACTTCTGAAAGAAAAAAAGAAGAAAGTTCAGAAAAGAAGAGAAAAATATAGGAAGATCGTAAGGTTTACGCCGGGGAGAGTTTTACTTCATAAATGGCAGATGCATCGTGTGCGTAAGAGTGTGGAAATCGTTCTTCTGGCAAGTGTTTTACTGGTTGTGGGATTTGGGAAGATAGAGATCTCAACCAGACAGGAAAAGCTGAAAGTATATCAAAGACTGACAGAAAATGGATATTATTTAAGTACAATGGAAATTACGAATTCTCCTGGAATTTCCAGGCAGACAGTGGATAAACTGGAACAGGTTGCCGGAGTGACTTCTGTAGAGCAATATCACAACAATGAAAAAGAGGAGTTCTGGATTGATCTGTCAGAATATGCCGAAAGCGAGTATTTTCAGAAAGTAGTCGAAACATTGGCAGCATATCTGAATGAGACATCAATAAAGGAAAAGATATCTATTGAGAAAGTAAGATTGTCTTTGCTTACAATAGACAGATGGCAGGATATACAGCGTTTCCTGAGAAATCTGGATGAAGGCAGCCTGACAAAAGAAGAATTTGAACAGGGAGATTTTTGCATTCTGGATCTTACAGAGTTGCAGGAATATGACGGAAAATATCTGAGTGCATTCAGCCCGGACGGACAAGGAATATCAGAAGATACGGTACAAGTTGGTGATGAACTTCCGGTTTATACATTGAATGAGGATGGAAGCAGAAACGAAAATCCGATTCAAGTAACAGCGATTTTACGTGGCATGAAGGAAGAAGATGTGCGGAATCCACAGATAGGTGGATCTGGTATATCAATGATTGTTGGAAAGAATTTCTGGAAGAAATTTGGGAAAAGCAGAATTATGGAATATGATCAGACTGTAAAAATTCTGGTATCGGATGATGCGGATGCGTATGATACGGAAGGGCATATTTTAAGTATTTTAAAACAGGGAACAGCTGTAAATGTGCAGAATAACCATGAAGAGTATAAGAAAATACGTCAGGAATTGTATTCCTTTATAGGAATGTACAGCATTTTTGCAGTGTTTTACATGATTCTGATTTCCATAGTTCTGTATCAGATGTTTCTTGCGGAGAAGCAGGAAGAAAAAAGAGAATGGGAAATCCTGCAGTCACTTGGAATGGAAGAAAAGTTTCGGAAGAAAATGCATCGAATAGAAGTTCTTTGGATGATGGGAATTGCGGGAGTAATTGGAGTTCTTACGTTATGGAGTATTTGTAGACGGAAATAGGAGGAAATGAATATGAAAAAAATTTGTGCATTTATTATGATTATGATGTTAGGATTAAGCTTCGGTGGGCAGAAAGTATTAGCAGCAGATATTGTTACTTATGGAACGGCGTGTACTTGTGGAGGTAGTTTAAATCAAAATAGAGTGTCGTATGACGCATGGGAAACATATGCTTCTACTAAATGCTCAAAAAACAATAATCTTTATGATTCTAAACAAAGGACAACGAAACACACGACATACAAGTGTAATAGATGTGGATATCAGGTCACAATCGATACTAAAGTGGAAAGAACGTTATGTACGCATTAAATAAATAGTGACAATTAGTTAAAAGCAGTCAGAAATGGCTGCTTTTGATGACAATTATTGGAAGAGTAGAACAGAAAGACTCATATTATTCTGTATTTTAAAAGCTTATAGTAAATTATAAGAAATTGAATGCAAAAAATTAAAAAAACAAATAAAATAGATTGTATTTCTTTCGGAAAATGGATATACTGTAACCAGAGGTGGAAAATATGCTAATAGAATTTCGTTTTAAAAATTACAGATCATTCAGAGATGAAGCGGTTCTTTCGATGGAAGCAGTAGGACTTGGCTCTTTCAAAAAAAGTCTGATTGAACAAAATAATATGAAACTTTTACCAGGGGCAGCCATTTATGGGAAAAACGGTGGCGGTAAAAGCAATGTGATAAGAGCATTCTGGCTTGGTGTACAATTTATTCGGAATGCACAAAGAATTCAGCATGAAAAGGCAGCAGTGCCTGTAGTACCTTTTTTACTGAATGATTATTCGTTGAATGAACCAACAGAGTTTTCGTTTGATTATATTGAAGATGGCGTTAAATATTGGTATTCATTTGCTGCGACCAGAGAAAAGATCATAAAAGAGTCATTGTATCATGCTCCGAAAGGTCAGAAGGCGCTGGTATTTTCAAGAAAATTGCAAAAATTTAGTTTTACAGAAGAGAAAGCCCGGAGAAAATTGATCAGTGAAACTGTGGCAGAGAATCAGCTGTTTTTCTCTATTGCATGTACAATGAATGATGCAGCCTGTGCAAGGGCAATGAAATGGTTTCGGGAAGCTATATTTTTTTCGAGAGATTATACAGATATTCCTAAACAGCTTCTGGAATATTCAGGAGACAGTAATATGCTGAATGCAATTTCTGACTATGCGAAAACAGCAGATTTTGGAATCGAGGAAATGCAGTTTGAGATTGAAAATAAAGAAATTGAAGGAGCAATTGATTTCCCGGAGAACATACCAGAAGGCATGAAGACCGCATTATCATCATTTATACAAATCTTATCGGAAACATCGAATAATTCAGAAGGAAAATTAAAGATGTGCCAGATAAAGGCTCAGTCGAAACACAAAGGTGTATTAGAAAATGGAGATACAGGGTTATTTAATCTGGAATTGGAAGATGAATCGGATGGAACAAGGAAACTGATGTCATTGGCACCGGCAATCGAATCTGTTTTGGAAAAAGGAGGAGTCCTTTTGGTTGATGAAATAGAACGAGAACTGCATCCGATGCTTGTGAATTTTATAATTGCAAAATTCCAGAGTAAAAACAGCAATCCAAATGGAGCACAAATTATATTTACTACGCATAATACTGAGCTGATGAATATGGAATTTATGCGAAAAGATCAGATTTATTTTGCGGATAAAAATAGAGAGGATGGTTCGTCTGAACTCTATAGTGTTACCGATTTTACAACCAAAACAGCAGACAATATCAGGAAAGGATACCTGGCTGGAAAGTATGGAGCCACTCCGGAACTGGAAATTGAGGAGGTTGAATAAATGCCCAGAAAGAGGCGAGAGTGTGGGAGTAGAGGTGCAGGGAAATCTATCATAAAAGTATTTTGTGAAGGAGAGAGTGAACAGGCTTATACAGAATATCTGAAGAGAAAATTTAGTGATGTGGCAGTTATACAATATCCTAAAGAACCGGGGCTGTTTGACCGGGCAGAGGAAAGATTTAAAAAGGATCCCAAATATCGGGATTATACAGAAGTTATTGATGAGGTATGGTTTTTCTTTGATGTTGAAAGCAAGGATATCAATAAATGGAACGAACGGCATCGGATAATTAAAAAGCTTCGGAAATTGCGAAAGGATCAGAATATCAGAGTAAGACTTCTGATGACAAGTGGGTGTATAGAATATTGGCTTATGTTGCATAAAAAGTATTATATACCACCACTTCAATCAGTTTCAGAAAAGGAAAAAGTTATTGCAGATTTGAAGGTTGAGGAACCATTGTATGAAAAAGGAAATCGAGCAATAACTGCAAAAATTGCGGAAGATTATCCAATAGCTGTAAAAAATGCAGCGCGTACTATGAACAGGTTATTAGAAGATGGGATGCCTATGTTAGAAGATACGGATGTAAGAAATCAATGGCTTTGTAAGAACTGTAAAACTTTTTCTAATGTACATGAGGCAATTAAGTATTTGGAGAATCTTTAAAAGTTCATAAGGGAAAAGATTATCTGAGGAGGATTCAAGATGAAGAAAAGCTATATCCTGTATTGCTACATAATCAGCATGATTCTAATGCCGTTCAAATGGTTTGCGCCGGAGTATATGACGGAGTTATCAGAATGGGGATTTAAGAGTATTGCCAATCCGGTTGGGATTGGACTGCTTATCATTGGTGTCCTGTTGATCCAGGCAAAAGACATAGGAGCAAAAGAACGGATTCTGGCAGAAATCGGATTAGTGGCAATCGTTCTTGGTGAGCTGTATGCTTATTTTACCTGGTATAAAGGATGGTATTATCCGATGGTTTCCTTTGATGCCGCAAAATCCAGTGCGTTGCCAACATTTTATATAGGTGTGTTCTTAAGTGCTCTTGCGTGTGTTGTTTTTCTTGTGTTGTGTATGAGAGAAAAACGCAAAAAGTGATACTTTATTTAGAATGGATTTCCTGACTGAAAATACAAATTACGATGTTAAATCTTTTGTCAGGATAATTGCCTGTATGGAAGCGATAACTTAAAAAATGACAATAAAGAAAAGACGATCAAGTTATTAAAAAAGACTGTCAAGCTACAAAAGCTTCACAGTCTTTTTACGTCCCTGATCAGAATCGAACTGACGCACCCGCCTCCGGAGGGCGGTGCTCTATCCACTGAGCTACAAGGACATTTACTAATATAGCACTTGCATGAGAAAAAAGCAAGCAGAAATTTTGAATGTGAGAAAGAGCTTCGACAAAACCAGTCAAAACAAGTCTTTCTTCGCTATTGACGCAAAAACAGGCATTGCGTATGATAGGTGGCAAAGGAGGAAATTGCCATGTCGGAAGAAAAAAGGAAGTCCGTTCTTACAGGCCGAAAGAAGCAGATTTTCTACACTGGTCTTGTGTATCTGTTGGTCTGCTTTATGACGGCGGGAGTCACCGTTTTTCTTACGAAAGAGAAAAAAGATGAGGTAAAAGAAGTCAGTGCAGTTGTTACAGAAGAGCCAAAAGTAAATACCGGGTACGCAGCGATGGAAACCAATCCGCTTCTGGAGAATCAGGACGAAGAGCTTGCGGATGCAGTAGAAGCATACTATCAGGAACTTTCCGGAAAAGAAGCTTATGCCGAAGCATACGATGGGATTGCGATTTACACAAAAGACGGCAAAGCAAAAGACAGCAGGATCCTGTATGTACGGTACAATATGAAGATCCGTGGAATTTACACCGAAGTACCGGGGCTTGGAACCTTGTATGTGGTTAAGGATAAAGAAGGGAAATTCGATATTCAGGCAGAGATTTCTGACGAGCAGATTCAGACGGTAATTGAAGAAGTTTCCACACAGACAGATGTGCAGGAGCTGTTTGCACAGGTAGAAACGGATTACGAACAGGCACTTGGTTCAGATGCAATGCTCGCACAGGCAGTGGAGGATCTGAAAAATGCGGCGAGCCAGTGAAAATCCCGTCCCCAGATTACGATTTTCTATTGCGCTTACATAAGGATTCCGATATAATAAATAAAGCGGCGCAGGCAGAGAGTCTGCGCTAACGTTTATGATGAAAAAGAGAGGAACGATCGATACTATGAAGAAGATCCTGGATCTGATAACAGAAGAACTGGAACAGGCATTTGCAGATGCCGGATATGAGAAAGAGCTGGCGCGGGTTACACTTTCCAACCGCCCGGATTTATGTGAATATCAGTGTAATGGCGCGATGGCAGGTGCAAAGAAATACCACAAAGCACCGATCATGATCGCAGAAGAAGTTGTGGCAAAGATTCCGGAAAATGGATATGTCAGCGAAGCAGAAGCCGTAAAGCCAGGTTTCATCAACCTGAAGACCAACCCGGCAGCAGTCGCAGAATATCTGAACCAGATGGAAGCAGATAAAAAGCTCGGTGCGGAAGAAGTAGCAAATCCAAAGACAATCGTCATTGATTACGGCGGACCGAACGTGGCAAAACCGCTTCACGTTGGACATCTCCGCTCCGCGATCATCGGAGAAAGCGTAAAGAGAATCACCCGTTTTATGGGCAATAAAGTAGTTGGTGATATCCACCTTGGAGACTGGGGATATCAGATGGGACTGATCATCACAGAACTGAAGAAACGCCAGCCGGATCTCCCGTATTTTGATGATAATTTCACCGGAGAATATCCAAAAGAGGCACCATTTACCATCAGTGACCTGGAGGAAATCTATCCGGCAGCATCTGCTTATGCAAAAGAGCATGATGATTACAGAGAAGAAGCACTGGATGCGACCTTCCAGCTGCAGAGCGGAAAGCGCGGTTACCGCGCAATCTGGGATCACATTATGAAGGTGTCTGTGACAGACTTAAAGAAAAACTATGCGAACCTGAATGTTGAATTTGACCTCTGGAAAGGGGAATCTGACGCACAGAAATACATCCCGGATATGGTAGAAAGACTGAAAAATGAAGGCTATGCACATATTGATAACGGAGCCCTTGTTGTAGATGTCAAAGAAGAGACCGATACCAAAGAGATTCCACCATGTATGATCCTGAAATCTGACGGTGCAGCACTTTATGACACCACAGACCTTGCAACACTGGTAGAACGTGAAGAACTGTTCCGGCCAAATGAAGTCATCTATGTGGTTGACAAGCGTCAGGAACTGCATTTTGTACAGGTATTCCGCTGCGCGAAGAAGACCGGTATCGTAAAAGACGATACCAAGCTGACCTTCCTTGGATTCGGTACGATGAACGGAAAAGACGGAAAGCCGTTCAAGACCAGAGAAGGCGGCGTTATGCGTCTTGAGAACCTGATCCGTGAGATCACCGAGAAGATGTATGAGAAGATTACTGAGAACCGTACCGTATCGGAAGAAGAAGCAAAAGCGACAGCGAAGATGGTCGGAATGGCTGCGATCAAATACGGAGATCTCTCCAACCAGGCAGCAAAAGACTATGTATTTGATGTGGACAGATTCACTTCCTTTGAGGGAAATACAGGTCCGTACATCCTGTACACCATCGTTCGTATCAAATCCATCCTGAACAAATACAAAGAATCAGGAAAGAGCATGGACGATATTAAGATCCTTCCGGCTGCAAGCGAGAGCGAAAAAGCTCTGATGCTGGAAGTTGCGAAGTTTGGAAGCGTAATGCAGAATGTCTACGAAGAGCTTGCACCACACAAGATCTGTGCATATATTTACGATCTTGCAAATGCATTCAACCGTTTCTACCATGAGACCAAGATTCTGGCAGAAGAGGATGAACAGAAGCAGAAGAGCTACATTGCCCTTCTCACACTGACAAGAGAC
Source organism: uncultured Bariatricus sp. (assembly GCA_934320645.1). Taxonomy (GTDB): domain Bacteria; phylum Bacillota; class Clostridia; order Lachnospirales; family Lachnospiraceae; genus Allocoprococcus. Next base: position 37,609 of record CAKRFP010000016.1, on the reverse strand, counting down.
ATTCTGACAACCTGCATCGATCTGCTTGGATTTGAAGCACCGGAGAGAATGTAAAAAGGCAGAAGCATCAGAAGTAATGACAATATGATAAAGAGGCGAGGACATATGACAGAGAAATTGTTTTACACAGACAGTCACCAGCAGGAATTTACTGCGGAGATTGTGTCCTGCCGCCCGTGCGATAACGGATATGAGGCAGTTCTTTCAAGAACTGCCTTTTTTCCAGAAGGCGGCGGTCAGGCAGCTGATACCGGACTGATTGACGGGATCAGAGTATATGATGTACAGGAAAAAGGAGACCAGATCTTCCACTATCTGGAAGGGGCACTGGAAGAAGGAAAGACCGTGACCGGTCAGATTGACTGGGACAAACGTTTTTCACGGATGCAGCAGCACAGCGGAGAACATATCGTATCGGGAATCGTTCATGCACGTTTTGGATATGATAATGTGGGATTCCATTTGAATGATGAGCTCTGCACTCTGGATTTAAGCGGTCCGCTCACAAAAGAAGAGCTCCGCGAGGTAGAGGATGCGGCAAATGAAGCGGTATTTGCAAATGTGCCGGTTCAGGTAAGCTATCCGTCCAAAGAAGAACTGAAGACGCTGGATTACCGCAGTAAGATTGAGATTGACGGACAGGTGCGTATCGTGACGATACCGGGATATGACGTGTGTGCCTGCTGTGCACCGCACGTGAATTTTACCGGAGAGATCGGTCTGATCAAGCTGGTACAGAGCCAGAATTACAAAGGCGGAATCCGGATCACCATGCTGTGCGGAAGACGGGCGCTGAAGGACTATCAGCAAAAAGAAGACAGTGTCAGGGCAATCATGGGCAGCCTTTCGGCAAAAGAAGAGCTGATCGCAGAAGCTGTAGAGCGCGTCAAAGACGAAGGCACACAGCTGAAAAGTGAACTCGCTGAGGCAAGAATGCAGCTTCTTGCAGTGCAGGCAGAAAAGATACCGGAAGGACAGAAGATAGTCTGTATTTTTGATGAAAAATTAAGTGGAAATGAGCCACGTGAACTGATGAATCTTGTGCTGAAACGAGAAACCAAAGTGTGTGCGGTATTTGCAGGAACAGAGGCAGACGGATACCGTTACGTGATCGGAAGCGAGACCGAAGATGTGCGCCCGTACAGCAAGATCCTCAAAGAACAGTTTGACGGAAGAGGCGGCGGAAAACCGGTCATGGTACAGGGCTCCGTAAATGGAAGCGAAGAAGCAATCCGGAAAGTATTTGAGTAAGAAAAGGCGGAGATAGAGAATGCGAGACAGGAAAACAGGAAGAATCATCTGGTATTTATTCAGTGCGGTTCTGATCAAATGGGGTGTGGAGATCGCAGTAGCGACATTTGCACTTTCCTGCGGTCTGCGCAGCAATATGGGAATTGGGGCAGTCTCTTCGATCATTACGATCCCAATGATTGCGTGGATCTACCGGAAAGATCAGGGACGATATGAAAAGCAGCAGGAATCCTGGTGGAAATATAAGGCGGCTTCCGGATATGGAATGTGGTTTGTTATGCTCGTCGGTGCAGTGACTGCGTGTGTGGCGATGAATGATATCGTCATGCTGATGAATATGCAGAGGATCAGCCAGGTTTATCAGAGCACAGAGCAGATCATTTACAGTGCACCACGCTGGCTTCAGCTGGCGGGAGGCGGGATCCTGGCTCCGGTCGCAGAAGAGCTTGTTTACCGCGGGATGATCTACCGGCGGATGCGTGAGAGCCTTACCGCTGTGCAGGCAGGTGTGTTTGTATCCATTTTGTTCGGTGTCGGTCATGGAAATCTGCCACAGGGACTTTATGCAATGATACTCGGACTTCTGCTTGCCTGCATTTATGAGAAATTCCGGAATATTGCAGCGCCGGTCCTGTTCCATATTGTTGTGAATATTACATCATTATTGCTTTCATGGTACGGAGGCTTTGACTGGATCCTGGAAACAGAAGGAAAAACGGTTGGAATTACCATGTTGGCAACGCTTGTTACCGTTCTAATTTATGTAAAAATCAAAAATATAAGACAAGAAATACGATAATTAACTGAAAATTATAGAAAAAGTTCACAAAACAAATAATATCTGACAATTTCTGTAAAATTAGGGGTTTACTTTTTGAGATAAATGCTGTATAGTGTTAAATCATAAAAGCAACAACAAAACCGTTTTACAGAAAGGGCAGGTTATATGAGCGTAGTACAACAGAAGAAAGACCAAGGCTTATACAGCCCTGATTTTGAGCATGACAACTGCGGTATCGGAGCTGTTGTGAACATCAAAGGGCAAAAGAGTCATGACACAGTCGCGAATGCGCTGAAAATTGTAGAAAATCTTGAACATAGAGCTGGCAAGGATGCCGAAGGGAAGACAGGAGACGGTGTAGGAATACTGTTACAGATTTCGCACAAGTTCTTTACAAATGTCTGTCGTCCCCTCGGCATCTTTTTAGGTTCTGAGAGAGATTACGGTGTGGGAATGTTTTTCTTCCCGCAGGATGAACTGAAAAGAAATCAGGCAAAAAATATTTTTGAAGTCATTGTCGAAAAAGAAGGACTGAAATTCCTTGGATGGAGAGAAGTACCGATCCACAAAGACATCCTCGGTAAGAAAGCACTTGAATGCATGCCGTGCATCATGCAGGGATTTATCGAACGTCCGAAAAAGGTAAAACAGGGACTGGATTTTGACCGTCGCCTTTATGTGGTAAGACGAGTCTTTGAACAGAGCAGCGATGATACTTATGTGGCATCCCTGTCAAGCAGAACCATCGTGTACAAAGGAATGTTCCTGGTAAAACAGCTCCGGATGTTCTTTGAAGATCTGCAGAACCCGGATTATGAATCTGCAATCGCAGTGGTTCATTCCCGATTCAGTACGAACACCAACCCGAGCTGGGAAAGAGCACATCCGAACCGGTTTATCGTACATAACGGAGAGATCAATACCATCCGTGGTAACGCAGACAAGATGCGTGCCAGAGAGGAAAACATGGAATCCGAGCATCTGGAAGGAGAACTTTATAAAGTCCTTCCGGCAATCAACACCGCAGGTTCCGATTCTGCTATGCTGGATAACACGCTGGAATTCATGGTCATGAGTGGCATGCCGCTTCCACTGGCAGTCATGATTACCATCCCGGAACCATGGGCACAGAATGCAACGATGTCACAGAAGATCAAGGATTTCTATCAGTATTATGCAACCATGATGGAACCTTGGGACGGACCGGCATCCATCCTGTTCTCAGATGGAGATATTTTAGGAGCTGTACTTGACCGAAATGGTCTGAGACCTTCCAGATATTACATCACGGATGATGATACATTGATCCTTTCTTCTGAGGTCGGAGTCCTGGATATCCCGCCGGAGAAGATCGTAGTCAAAGAAAGAATCCATCCTGGTAAGATGCTTCTTGTCGATACTGTACAGGGACGCGTCATCGATGACCAGGAACTGAAAGAAGAATATGCGGCAAGGCAGCCTTATGGTGAATGGCTGAACAGTCAGCTGGTTAACTTAAGCGACTTAAAGATCCCGAACCAGAAGGTACCGCAGTATTCCAAAGAAGAATGCCAGAGACTACAGAAAGCATTTGGCTATTCTTACGAAGAAGTAAAGACTTCGATTTTGAATATGGCAATGAACGGAAGTGAAGGAATCGGAGCTATGGGTATCGACGCACCGCTTGCCGTTCTTTCTGAACAGCATCAGTCTCTGTTTGGATATTTCAAACAGTTATTTGCACAGGTAACGAACCCGCCGATCGACGCGATCCGTGAAAAAATCGTGACTTCGACAACGGTATATGTCGGAGAAGAAGGAAACCTTCTGGAACAGAAAGAGGAAAACTGTCATGTACTGAAAATCAATGATCCAATCCTGACAGATACCGATCTCCTGAAGATCCGTAACATGAAAGTCGACGGTTTCCGTGTGGCAGAAATTTCTACTACCTATTATAAAAATTCCAGCCTGGAAAAAGCGATCGATTATCTGTTTATCCAGGTAGACCGTGCGATCCGTGAAGGTATGAATATCCTGATCTTAAGCGACAGAGGTGTGGATGAATATCACATTGCAATCCCGTCCCTGCTTGCAACCTCAGCGGTTCACCAGCATCTGGTAAGAACTAAGAGAAGAACAGAGGTTGCCATGATCCTTGAGACCGGAGAACCAAGAGAAGTACATCATTTTGCAACCCTTTTGGGATATGGTGCATCTGCGATCAACCCGTATCTTGCACATGAATCGATCAAACAGCTGATCGATACAGATATGCTTCAGAAAGATTATTATGCAGCAGTCAATGACTATAATGAAGCTGTTATAAGCGGAATCGTCAAGATTGCATCGAAGATGGGAATTTCCACGATCCAGTCTTATCAGGGATCCATGATCTTTGAAGCGATTGGATTAAAACAGGAATTCATTGAAAAATATTTCACCGGAACTGTCAGCCGTGTCGGTGGTATCGGTCTGGAAGAGATCGCAAAAGACTATATGGCAAGACATTCCGAAGCATTTGATCCGCTGGGACTTTCGGTAGATCTGACACTGAACAGTGTGGGACAGCACAAATCGAAGAGCGGTGGTGAAAAGCATCTGTACAACCCGAGAACGATCCATATGCTCCAGCAGTCCACAAGACGCGGCGATTATGAGATGTTCAAACAGTACACACAGATGGTTGATGAAGAGTCCAAAGGAATCACACTCCGTGGACAGATGGATTTCAATTATCCGAAGAAAGGAATCCCACTTTCAGAAGTAGAGAGCGTGGATTCAATCGTGACCAGATTTAAGACCGGAGCAATGTCTTACGGATCGATTTCGCAGGAAGCCCACGAAACCCTTGCCCTTGCAATGAATGCACTGCACGGTAAGTCAAACTCCGGTGAAGGTGGAGAGGATATCGAGCGTCTTGGAACCGACAGAGGCTCTGCAATCAAACAGGTTGCCAGTGGACGTTTTGGCGTTACAAGCAGATATCTTGTCAGCGCAAAAGAGATCCAGATCAAGATGGCGCAGGGAGCAAAACCTGGAGAAGGTGGTCATCTGCCGGGTGGAAAGGTTTACCCTTGGGTAGCAAAAACCAGACATTCTACGCCGGGTGTGGGACTGATCTCACCACCGCCGCATCACGATATTTACTCGATCGAAGATCTGGCGCAGCTGATCTACGACTGTAAAAATGCAAACAAGGATGCAAGAATTTCTGTCAAACTGGTATCTGAAGCCGGTGTCGGAACGGTTGCAGCGGGTGTTGCAAAAGCAGGAGCCGGACTGGTTCTGATCTCCGGTTATGACGGAGGTACAGGAGCTGCACCGAGAAGTTCTATCCATAACACCGGACTTCCGTGGGAGCTTGGACTTTCTGAAACACATCAGACACTGATCCAGAACGGACTGAGAGAGAGAGTCCGTATCGAGACAGACGGTAAGCTGATGAGCGGTCGTGACGTGGCAATCGCAGCACTTCTCGGAGCAGAGGAATTCGGATTTGCAACCGCACCGCTTGTAACCATGGGATGTGTTATGATGCGTGTATGTAACCTGGACACCTGCCCGGTCGGAATTGCAACCCAGAATCCGGAGCTGAGAAAGCGGTTTGCCGGAAAACCGGAATATGTGATCAACTTCATGCGTTTTATCGCAGAAGAATTAAGAGAATATATGGCAAAACTTGGTATCCGTACCGTGGATGAGCTGGTAGGAAGAACCGATCTTCTGAAAGTAAGAGATGTGCCGACATCCAAACGTGCCGCAACACTGGATCTTTCCGGAATTCTCAATAATCCGTATGCAAAAGAGAAGAAAGGCATGATCTTCAATCCGAAGAAAGTCTTTGATTTTGAACTGAATAAAACACTGGATGAAAGAGTTCTGGTAAAAGAACTGCTTCCGTCACTGGAAAAGAAGCAGAAGAGAATCCTGGAGCTGGATGTCAAAAATACAGACCGTACATTTGGTACGATTTTCGGTTCCGAGATCACAAAACGTTATCCGGACGGACTGGAAGAGGACAGCTACGTTCTGAAATGTAAGGGTGCAGGCGGACAGTCATTCGGAGCATTTATACCAAAAGGTCTGACACTGGAGCTGACCGGTGACAGCAATGATTACTTTGGAAAAGGACTTTCCGGTGGTAAACTGATTGTTTATCCACCGACTGGTGTGAAATTCAAAGCTGATGAAAATATTATTATCGGTAACGTAGCGCTTTATGGTGCAACAAGCGGAAAAGCCTATATCAATGGTGTGGCAGGCGAACGTTTCTGTGTCCGTAACTCCGGAGCAACAGCAGTTGTAGAAGGGGTCGGTGATCATGGATGCGAGTATATGACCGGTGGACGAGTTGCAATTCTTGGCAAGACCGGAAAGAACTTTGCAGCAGGTATGAGTGGCGGTGTTGCCTACGTTCTGGATATGGACAGTGATCTTTATACAAAAGTCAACAAACAGATGGTTAATATCGAAAAAGTAACATCCAAGTTCGATGTATCTGAATTAAAAGGCATGATCGAAGAACATGTAGCAGCAACCAATTCCGAGACGGGAAAAGAAATCCTGGATCATTTCAAAGAATACCTGCCGAAGTTCAAGAAGATCATTCCGCGTGATTACGAGAGAATGCTGACCCGCATCCTTCAGCTGGAGGAAAAAGGTCTCAGCAGCGAACAGGCAAAAACAGAAGCATTTTATGCAATCAAAGAAGGAAGATAGGAGGCGGAAAACGTGGGAAAAGCAACAGGATTTATGGATTATGACAGACGCGATGCCGAGTGCGAATCTCCAAAAGAGAGAATTAAGCATTTCCGGGAATTCCACACGCCTCTGTCAAAAGAAGAGCAGGAAATACAGGGCGCCAGATGTATGGCATGCGGCGTCCCGTTCTGTCAGGCAGGTCAGATGATCGCAGGGATGGCAAGCGGCTGTCCTCTGCACAATCTGGTGCCGGAGTGGAATGACCTGATTTATCACGGCAACTGGGAAGAAGCATATTACCGGCTGAAAAAGACAAACAATTTCCCGGAATTTACTTCCAGGGTATGCCCGGGGCTTTGCGAGGCGGCATGTACCTGTAACCTGCACGGAAGCCCGGTGACGACTAAAGCAAATGAATATGGGATTATTGAAAATGCTTACGAAAAGGGATATGCAAAAGCATGTCCGCCGAAAGCGCGTACCGGCAAAAAGATAGCGGTAATCGGTTCCGGACCTTCCGGTCTCGCAGTCGCAGATCAGTTAAATAAACGAGGACATCTGGTGACAGTATTTGAGCGGGAAGATAAGCCGGGTGGACTTCTCCGCTATGGAATCCCGAATATGAAGCTGGAAAAACAGTTCATCGACCGGAAACTTGCAGTAATGGAAGAAGAAGGCATCCGTTTTGAAACTGGCTGCAATATTGGAAAAGATAAGAAATCTGCAGAACTTCTGAAAGAATTTGACCGGGTGGTGCTTTGCTGCGGTGCATCCCATCCGCGTGATATAAAAGCACCTGGAAGAGATGCAAAAGGAATCTACTTTGCAGTAGATTTTCTGAAATCAACTACGAAATGTCTCTGGAAAAATGAGATGCAGCTGAAAGAAGGCGAATATATTTCTGCAAAGGGCAAAAATGTAATTGTCATCGGTGGCGGCGATACGGGAAATGATTGTGTGGGAACGTCAATCCGTCATGGCGCAAAATCCGTTCTTCAGTTGGAAATGATGCCGAAGCTTCCGGATGAGAGAAGCGCTATGAATCCATGGCCGGAGTGGCCGAGAGTCTGCAAGACAGACTATGGCCAGCAGGAAGCAATTGCTCTCTGGGGACATGATCCGAGGGTTTATCAGACAACGGTAAAGGAATTTGTCAAAGATAAGAATGGAAATCTTTGCAAGGTGGTACTTGTGAAACTGGAAAGCAAAAAGGATGAAAAGACCGGACGTATGATGATGGCAGAGGTTGCAGGAAGTGAGTATACGGTAAATGCAGAACTGGTGCTGATCGCAGCGGGGTTCCTCGGAAGCGAGGATTATGTGACAAAGGCATTCGGTGTGGAAGTCAATGAGCGTACGAATGTAAAAACAGCTCTGGGTGAGTATAAAACGAATGTGCCGAATATATTTACGGCAGGAGATATGCACAGAGGACAGTCGCTGGTTGTGTGGGCAATCCGGGAAGGAAGAGAAGCGGCACAGCAGATAGATCTGGATCTGATGGGTTATACGAATCTGTCGGTGCAGTAGTGGTGTTTGGTTTATGAAGGGGGACGCCCGCCGCGAGGTGCAGGAAGTGGTTCCGGCGCTGTGGGTGGCGGAAAGCAGATGTAAGAAAAGGAAAGGGACCGTTATCAACGGTCCCTTTCCTTTTCTTACATCTGCTAATCCCACCACCCAATGCGCCGAAACTTCGTGCAGTGGCTGTTTGACGGAAGAAATTTTACTTCTCAGGTACGATTTCTAACCAGTAGCCGTCTGGGTCTTCGATGAAGTAGATGCCCATGGACTCGTTTTCAAAACAGACACAGTTCATTTCTTTATGGTGTGCGAGGGCGGCATCCATGTCGTCTACGGTGAAGGCGAGGTGGATTTCGTTATCGCCGAGGTCGTATGGGCGGTCCATATCGCGAAGCCAGGTGAGTTCGAGTTGATGAGCGGAGCTACCGTCACTGAGGTAGACGAGTTTAAAACTGCCGTCAGCGGCTTCTTTTTCACGGACTACAGTGAGACCGAGAGCGTCCTTATAGAACTGGATAGATTTTTCAAGGTTACGTACATTTAAGTTGTTATGATTGAATTTGAAATTCATAATGAGATCCTTCTTTCCTGTTTAAAATATAAAGTTGCTGAATACGAGGTTAGTTTAACATAAGAAATGAAGACTATGCAACTAAGTATTTATTTATAAAATACTCAATAACGGTTGCCACAGTTTCCAACGACAGCGCAGCGCCTCGCGTCCCCTTATATAGTTAAAAGAAATAAAGTGTTTGAATATGTTTATCTTAGTAGAATGTGTACAAATCTTCAACACACACCATGATACAACAAGGTGAAAGCAAAGTCGACAAAAGTGAAGCGGTCAGAGAGCGGAAGATATCCGGTCAGATTCAATTTTTGTGCAATGGAGAGGAAACTCAGGAATCGTGGAAGCCTTTGCTGAACACGATTCCCGCCCTAAGAGGTTCCTCGGAATGGTCTGCACAAAGAATCTGACCGGATATCTTCCGCTCTCTGACCTCACAACCCCCCCTCTTTCACCTCCCTCAAAAGAAACTTTTCTGGGACACAATGTTACAAAAATGTTAAATTGTATTGCAAAAATTAGAAAAATGGTATATAATCGACAACAGGGTTAGGAAAATAATTAGTAAAATAATATAGGATGGGTGATTATGAGAAAATTTAAATATGTATTTGTGGCATCTATTCTTGCAAGTTCGATGGTGGTTACACCTGTATTCGCGGACGATGTAAGCAATCTGCAGAACAGTAAAAGTGCAGCGCAGAGCGAGGTGAATTCGCTTCAGGATGAATTACAGGCATTGATCGAGAAGATGAATGATCTGGAAGAAAAACTGATGTCAACCGGTCAGCAGATCGTACAGGCACAGGATGACCTTGTTGTTGCAGAAGAGAAAGAACATCAGCAATACGAAGATATGAAGAAGCGTATCAAGTACATGTACGAGGCTGGTAACACAAGCGCGATTGAGACATTGATCAGCGCAGAGAATTTCTCGGATTTACTGAACAAAGCAGAATATGTTCAGAATGTACATAGTTATGACAGAAAGCAGCTTCAGGAATACATTGATACCAAGCAGCAGATCGCAGATCTGAAAGCACAGCTTGAGACAGATCAGGCGAATCTGGAATCGATGCAGTCAGATTATGAATCTGAGCAGAATACTTTAAGTACAACGCTGGAATCAAAGCGGGAAGAAGTTGCCAATCTGGATGAACAGCTTCAGGCAGCAGTAGCGGCAGCAGAAGCCAAGAAGCAGGCAGAAGAAGCAGCTAAGGCAGCGAAAGCAGCAGAATCCAATAAGTCAAATACAACAGTTGCATCTACAGGTAACAGTGGATCACAGGTTGCAGATAATACAAATACAGGCAACAGCAATAATAATTCCACAATTGAGACACCAAGTACACCAAGTACACCGGCTGTAACACCGGATACAAGCAATGATAATAATAGTAGTAACAATGGTGGAAGCAATTATGGCAATGGAAGCGCAATCTTAAGTGCAGCAGCAGCATACCTCGGAGTTCCGTATGTATGGGGCGGCACATCAGCAAGTGGCGTTGACTGCTCAGGACTTGTATATCTGGCACATCAGGCATGTGGTATTTCAATCACACGTAACTCATACAGCCAGGGAAGCGGTGGACAGGCAGTATCAGATCCACAGCCGGGAGACGTTGTATGTTACGGTGGACATGTAGGTATCTATGCAGGTGGCGGACAGATGATCCATGCACCACAGCCAGGAGAGGTTGTATGCTACACAAGTGTAGATTATGCATATCACTGGTATAGAAGATACTGGTAAAAAGAATAAAAATAGTAAAGTTAAGGCGGAAATGAGTAAAAGATTTCCGCCTTATTATTTTGCAAAAAAGCAGATAACTATTTCAGAATTATCGGTGGTTTACTTGAATACAGTGTTTAAATATGTTATGTTAACTTAGAGATATTTTGCACAAATTAACGTACTTTTTTGTAATGATAAATTTTTCTCTGAAAGAGGAAAAAGGGAGAACAGTATGGGACAGATAACGGAACTTATGACAGTGCTGGGGTCTAACATTGAATTTGTTGTGATCGGATGCGCAGAACTTGCAGCAGCAGTAGCACTGGCAACCACCGGGATTGCCAGAAAGATGAAAAAAGAGAAAAAGCCGGATACAAAGTCGGCTGAGCAACTTTTTCTGTATGAGCTTGGAAAGAGTACGGACGAAGGATATATGCTTGTACGGCGGAAGGATACGATGCCTGTTTATGCGGTAGGTGATCTGGAGCAGCTTTTAGGTGTCAGTCTTCAGCAGGTTCAGGAAGACATCACATTGCTACGCAAGAAGATGAAAAGCGATCATGCAGTGAAAATGCTCTGGAAGAGTTACCGGACCTGGGACCGGAAAGAACCATTGTATGCAGAAATCCAGATGGAGAATCTGCAGTGGATACGGGTGACCGTGTATGACTGCAAAGATGAGAAGCACGATCTGGTCTGTTTCATCAAGACGACAGGAACTCACAGACGAATGGAAGAGTATGAAAAAGAACTGGAACAGGCAGAAGAAGCGAGTCAGTCCAAAACCAGTTTTCTGTATCAGATGTCTCATGAGATCCGTACTCCGATGAACGGAATTATGGGTATGCTTACTCTTGCAAAAGAAAAACTGGATGCCGATCATCCAGCAGCACAGTATCTGTCGAAGGTAGAAGAACTGTCAGACCATTTATTATCCCTGATCAATGATATTCTGGATATGTCCCGTATTGAAGCCGGAAAAGTTGAACTGGAAGAAAAGGCATTCAGTCTGAGAAGTCTTGGAGACAAGCTTTACGATATGTTTGCGAAGAACCTGGAAAGCAGGGGAATCCATTATGAAGTTACGTTTGAAGATATGTCTGTAGATTATGTAGTCGGTGATGAACTGCGCATTAGCCAGATTATTATCAACTTCCTGTCAAATGCTGTAAAATTCACACAGGAAGGTGAGATTGGTGTTACATTCCGTCAGATGTTTCTTCAGGATGGAAATGTAGATCTGATGATCCGTGTACATGATACGGGAATCGGAATAAATCCGGAATTTATCAATCGTATTTTCCGACCGTTCGAGCAGGAAGGAGCAGATACTTCCCGAAAGTACGGAGGAACCGGTCTAGGAATGGCGATTACAGACGAGCTTGTCAAGCTGATGAATGGTGAGATCGTTGTAAAAAGTGTGCCGGGAGAGGGTTCTGATTTCTCCGTATTTTTACATCTTCCAGTAGCGGAAGAACAGGAACAGAGACAGCAGCCAGATACCGGTTATGAAAAAGAAGAGCCGGAAAATGCAGATGCAGAAGCGTTCAGAGGCTGTAGAATCCTTATGGCAGAAGATAATGAGATCAACGCAATGGTTGCACAGGAAATCCTGGGACAGATGGGAGCCAAGGTCGATGTGGCAGAAAATGGACAGCGTGCTGTAGAAATGTTTGATTCACATCCGGAAGGCTACTATTCTTTCATTCTTATGGATGTACAGATGCCGGTTATGAACGGAAGAGATGCGGTGAAGGCAATCCGAAAGTTGCCGAGAAAAGATGCAGGAGAGATTCTGATCTTTGCACTTTCAGCAGATGCGTTTGTTGAGGATGAACGCCAGTCTCTTGAAAGTGGAATGAACGGACATTATGCAAAACCGGTGGACTTTGTAGCGCTTCAGCAAAATGTAGGAGCGATTCTCAGAGAGAAAGAACGGAGCAACAAATGAGTAAGATAAAGAAAAACAAAAAGAAATTGGTTACAGCCGCTGTACCGATTTTGACGGCTGGGGCAGTTGCATCTGCAGCGGCATATCAGGCAGGTGTCAGTTTTCAGCCAAAAGGAGCTGACAGGGAGTTACAGGTGAACCAGGTTGTTTTTCCTGATAATAAAGATACTACCGGACAGGATAAGAAAAAGAACAACGACGAAAGTGAGTTGTGGCAGAAGAACAAAGATTCCAATAGTGACCAGAGTCCGGAACAGAACAAAAATGCGGATTATCTGTTTGAAAATATGCAGACAACAGCAAATGCGGATAATACAGTGGGCGTGGTAAGTGATGACAGGAACCGTGCGCAACTGAATGAAAATACCGGGACTACGCCGGATCGGGTTTATGATGTGTCCGGAGATGGAGAAAAGGGAGATACCGTGATCGGTGTCGGTGGACAAAATGGCGGTTCAAATGGAACGACCGGGGACAACAATGGTGGGAATGGTAATGGCAATGGTTCTTCCAACACACCACTGCCAAATCCAGGAGATCTTCCAACGCCTGATCCGGGAAATACAACCAGACCTTCTGACACCGCAAAGGATCCGGATTCCGGGAAATACAATCCGGGAAATATGTGGGGAGGGTCAAACAAGCCTTACATAGAAGGAATCATACCAAATACGGATACGAAGGAAGACGGCGATAATGAAAGTGTAGTTATTGAACAGCCATTCGGGTATACCGATGAAATGATGTATGAAGGTCAGTCTGTTGATCAGAAAACGATTTTCAATGCTTTGCAGACCTTAGTGCGTGGAAAAGATGGAAGCCAGTATCTGTGGGGAGCAGATGCATTGGATAACTACATTCGGATCGAGGCGGTGTCTTTCGATGGAGGAGCAAGCTGGATCAGTGAATTTCCTGTGACGATCCCGAAGGGACTGGGCGAGGGAATGATGAAAATCCAGGCATCCTATCGTATGACTCTGTCCAGTGAGAACTGGGTGACACGAACGATCGAATACGCACCTGCCAATAACCGTCTGTTTATTCTGAAAGAACAGCTCAAAGAAGAGAATGAAACGATTGACATCAAGAATCTTCTGAATACAGAAAGACAGTATCAGGATGAAGGAACGATCGTCAATCTGTTTGGATATATTGATGATCTGTTCACGGGGCAGGATACACTGACAGAATTATTCCCGGGGTGGACAGAGGACGGAAAGCTGGTTCCGTGGTATTATGAGATCACAGCCGGCAGACATATTCTGGAACCGGCAGATATGGTTCCGGTTTCTGAAGATTACACGGTGCAGGTACAGCATGTATGGATGTCAGATGATTATCAGGTCGATAATCAGTATTCCAATCTGTGCTATCTGCAGACCCTTAAGAATTATAAAGATGGTGGATCTTATAAAAAATTAGATGTGCCGGATTATATTCAGGCAATCCGAGTTGATGAAGATACTTCACTGAAAGTAGAAGAGCTCAAGATTCCGTCAACGGTATTATATATCGAATTATCAGACAGCGGACTGGAAGTTGAAAATGGTTATGAAATAAGCGAAGATAACTTGTTCTACAGCGCGACAGATGATGGAGTCCTGATGAATAAAGCTGCGACGAAGATGATCGGAATTCCGACAAAGATCAGGAAAATTGAGATACCGGATACGGTTGAGAGTGTAGTAGTTCTGAAAAAGAATCAACTTAGCTCCATTCAGGTGCATGCATCTACGATAGAGGATTTTCCGCAGATCGATTACACCAATCTTGAAAACTGTACGGTGATTGTGGATGAAGCACTGCTGGATGAAGTTTTGCAGGATGAAAGTAAGTACTTTAATGCATCTACAGGAAACTGCGTGGCAGTATCTGGAGATGAGCAGACAACTTATACGGTAGATAACGGAATGATCGTAGATAATAACAAATGGGTTCGCAAGGTACTTCGGTCAGGAAATAGCATTAAGCTGCCGAAGACCGTAGAAGGAATCCAGGAAGGTGCATTTGCAGATGCGGCAGACGCAAATGCACTGATCATGCCGGAAAACGGAAAGAGTGTGAAATTGCAGGAGGGATGCTTTGAAGGAAGCAGTCTGAATAAAATTTTATGCTATACACAGAAACAGTATGAGCAGATGAAAGATGAAGTTGCAAAGCTCTCAGATGCAGATCAGATCGCAGTGGAGCTGCTTGAAACTTCAAAAGAGGGATTCACTTATTGCAGTACAGAGGTGGATGGAGCGATAAGGAATATCCTGATTGCAGCACCGAAGAAGATTACTTTTTATGATGGAACTGTGACATCGAAAAAGGGTGAACTGGTGCTGATCCATGAGATTGGAGATCAGGCATTTGCAGAGTGTGATAAACTGCAGTGGGCAGAACTTCCGGAGGAAACGGATACCATTGGTTATGAGGCATTTGCCGGATGTAGTTCTATGGAGGGACTGCTGATCAATAACAAAGATACGATCACGATCGGAAATCAGGCACTGGATGGCTGTACCGCTCTTCGGTTTGCAGCATCAAATGCGATGTATGCGGTTATGAAAGATGACTATGAGGTCATGAGTTCGGAAGAACATGGTGCAGGAAGTGACAAAAATTCCTATTTTTATATTCCGACCGATGCAGAAGGGTATGTCGGATATTGCGAGAACTTTACGGTGGAGTCCAATGTGACAGGCTATGCCATGACCGAGATCGGCGGAACCAGAATGCTTTATGGAACCAACGACGAACAGGGGCTCTGGCTCGCGCTCAGGTCAGGAATATCGGTAGAGGAGAAGGTCACACTTCCGAATACGACTGTCGAAATTTTCCAGTACGCGATGGCAAATACGACATCAGAATCAGGAAGCTATACAGTTAACTGGGAAGAACTTTCAGAATTTTTTGCATTGGATGACGGTGCGTTCTATCAATCTGACCTTGCCGGAGATCTGAATTTCCATGGTGATTATATGTTCTACCTGCTTACTTCATCGCTGGCGGACTGTCCAAATATTACCAGTGTAACGGTTGATGCTTATCAGACACAGCTTGGACAGTTCATTTTTGAAGGGGACAGCGCGCTAAAACGGGTAGAGTTTAATATGACTACAACCATGTCGGCCGGTACGTTTAATGACTGTGATAATTTGGAAGAGATCAGTTTTGACAGTACGACACCGACAGAACTTTCCATTTACGGAGCGGGTTCTTACCAGTTTAACTACAGCTGGACAGTAGAAGAAGAAGCAGAAAAACTTTCCATCCATGTTCCGGAGGATGTGGAAGGAGACTACATTAAGAAATGGCGATATTTGTTTGCAGGATATTATGATTTTGGCGGAGAGAGTGCATACCAGAGACTATGGAGTGATCTGGAAAGTGCGTTGATCGACTGGGATACCGGTACGATGCCGGCAGAAGAGGAAGTCGATGCATTTGTGGAGTCAGTTCTTCTGAAACATGAGAACCGGATCCGGAAGATGATGGGAGTTGAAGAGGTAACAGAACCAACAGAATTCTATCCATATCGTGTGGATGGAGATGGAAATATTACTCTGATCGGTGCATCCGGCAATATCGAAGATGCGTTCCTCTGGGGAGATGAAGTAGGACTTCCAAATGGATGGATGCTGGATTATATAGGAAGTGGTGCATTTGGAAAATGCAAAAATCTGCAGTCAGTATGGATCATGGAGGCGCTTCAGGGAATCTATGAAAATGCTTTTAAAGGTGTGGAAAGTGATGAATTAAAACTCTACGTCTGGAGTTCCGAACCAATCAAACTTATGGGAGTTACAGAAGGAAAACCGTTTGATTTTGGTGTGGATTATGATAAACTTCGTCTGGTCGTACTGGGTGGTGAAACGGTTGCAGAAGATTATCTGGAAGCATGGAAATACCCGATGGCAGGATATGAAGATGAAGAACATATGAAAGCAGCTATCTACGCAGAACTTTCTGCAGATGGAACAGAACCGACGGATGAAGAAGTTCAGGCTGAGATGGAAGAACGACTGAAACCGGTAGAAGAACAGTTCCGTGCGATACTGGAAGTGCCAGAAGATGAAACGGGAGACACGGATCAGCCAGGCAAAGATGATCAGGAAGAACCTGGAAATGATGCAGGCGTTGATATTCCGGAAAATGGCAATACAGATGAGACCATTACCGGGGACGACACTGCTGATGCAGAAAAGAAAGAAGATGCACTTCCGGAGAAGAATGCATCTGCAAATGAAGAAATAAAGCCGGGCGAGGAACAGACCAGTTCGAAAAATAAGGATGAGGAACAGACCGGGACAATTGAGGAGGATACAGAGGAAAAATGATCGTTGAACAGTCGAAAGAGATTATTGCTGAAGTAAATAAGGCATTTATCGGAAAGAATGACATCGTAGAAAAAGTACTGATGACCATCTATGCAGGTGGTCACGTACTGCTTGAGGATTGCCCGGGAGTTGGTAAGACAACACTGGCACTGGCGTTTTCAAAGGCACTTGGACTTAGCAATAAGCGTATTCAGTTTACGACGGATACGCTGCCGTCTGATATCACAGGTTTCAATATGTTTAACCGCGAAACCAATCAGTTTGAATACCGGGATGGCGCAGCGAACTGTCAGCTGCTTCTGGCAGATGAGATCAACCGTACATCACCAAAGACACAGGCGGCGCTTCTTGAGGTCATGGAGGAACATACGATCAGTATTGATGGACAGACATTTGCACTGCCGGAACCATTTATCTGTATTGCAACGCAGAACCCGCTTGGATTTGCCGGAACCCAGCCACTTCCGGAGTCACAGCTTGACCGTTTTATGGTCTGCCTGTCAATCGGATATCCAAGTCTGGAAAATCAGATGATGATCATCAATGCACAGAGATATCACAATCCGCTGCAGGAGATCGAACCAGTGGTAAGCGCACAGAATGTGCTGGAAGTACAGAACTATCTGACATCGATCAAAGTGAAGGATGCGGTGCTTGCTTATGCAATCCGTCTTTGTGAAGAGACAAGAAAACATCCGCTTGTAGAACTTGGAATTTCTCCGCGAGGAGTTTCTGCGGTTGTAAAAATGGCACGTGCAAATGCAATTCTGCGGGAACGTAATTATGTGATCCCGGAAGATGTACAGAACGTATTCTGTGATGTCTGTGCCCATCGTCTGGTTCTCAGACCACAGGCACAGGTGGAAGGTGTCAGTGCCCGGGAACTTCTGCGGGACATTATGGCGATCATCAAGCCGCCGACAAGAGCAGAGAGGTAGAAACATGTGGAAAAATCTGCTGGGCTACATTTTCTTTCTGGCTACATCGGTTGTACTTCTGGTGCTTTCCGGAAGCCCGTATCTGTTCTGTGTAGTAATACTACTTTTTCTGATTGCAATTGCAATGTTTTTGCTTGTAAGGAAAGATGCGGCAAGGCTTGGAATTTCTGTGCGGGCACAGATGGGCGCACAGGAAGGGAAAGAAAACTTCTTTATTGTTGAAACCCATACAAAGAGGAAACTGCGGGCAGCGCGTTATCTGGTGCTTTATGTATGTGAGACAAATGAGATGTCTGGGCAGAGTCAGGAAAGAGAACTGCTTCTCAGACTGACCGGAGAGAACATGCAATACGAAGTGCCTCTTGCAAACAGTCTGTGCGGAGAGGTAAGGATCGCATGCAAAGAGGCAGCGGTAAGAGACTTGCTGAATCTTTTCCGGCTTCGCGTACAGAAGTTCCCGGAAATCAGAATGATTGTTTACCCAAGAAAAGTGAATCTGCAGGTTGAACTTTCACAGATGACGATCGGTGCGCCTAAGAGTGAAGGTATGATGCAGAACCGAAAAGGAAATGACCTGAGTGAAATTTTTGATATCAGAGAATATGTACCGGGAGATGATATCCGTTCTATTCACTGGAAGCTTTCCAGCAAGACGGAGAATCTGATCCTGCGTGAGGCAAGTGATCCTTCTCATTACAATGTAGTTCTGCTTCCGGATTTGGGACAGAACCTGCTGACGGAGCAGAATGCAGAAGAAATTATGAATGCGGCTGTTGCGGTTGGAGCTGCGATCGGCGAAAGACTGATGGAAAAAAGAGTGTCATTTTGTATGGCACTTCCGGCAGCAAGCGGTCTTAAGATCTGCGAAGTGAAAGACCGGCGTGAGATGCAGCGGATCCTTGCACTGTGGCTGCAATGCCCGGTTGCCCCGGAGAGCGGTGACGGACTGAGATGCTTTATGATGGAACATCTTGAGCAATATTTTACAAGGCTTCTGATTCTAAATGGCGGAGAATACAGGCAGAATCTGAGCGGACTGGAAGAGCGGATCGGAATTACGGTTCTTCATGTATCGGCAACGGCGAAGTATGTAAATGCAGAGATCAGTAATGGTTGTGAAATTGTGGAAATACCTGCCGGAATAGATAACCGGGAAACTTACCGGATTCGATGTTAGGGATGTACAGAAAATGAAAGACAGAACAAAAAAAATACCCATTCAGAAAATCGAACCGAATGGGGAGAAAACTTCATACAAAACCATAGGATGGACAGCCTTTCTTGCCTGTATGTTCTTAGTGGGTGGTGTAATGATCATTCTGAAAAGCTGGGATGATCTGGCTCCGTCCATCTGGACAGCAGGGGGAATGGCATTTGCAGGCATTCTAAGCTGCATTCTGGAAAAATGGATTACCAGACGTTACTCTTATGGTTGGCTGGTACGTATTTTCCCGTGGGTGATTCTTCTTGTGGCCGGAACACCGCTTGGGTGTCTGAATGGTGCAAAGGCATGGGTCAATGTGCTGATCACCAAATGGAATCTGGCATATAACGGAGGAACAGAACTTTTTTCAGTCCGCGCGTCGGGAAGAGATGTTCTGGTATTTACACTGTTTTGGGCGTTAATCCTGGGACAGGCAGCATGGATACTGGCAGAAGAACATTCCCGTGTGGTTGGTATGATTTTTTGTATTGTATTAATTACGGTAGAAGTCGTTGGAAATACCTTTGATCCGTGGGCGAGCAGTTTCCTTCTGATCGCATTCCTTGGGATGAATGTGTCTGATGCGGGAACTATGGTTACGAGAAACGGCTTTGTCTGGATGTCAGGAATTGGTGTACTTCTTCTGGCTGGTGCGGCTTTTCTTTCGAAAGGAGAACTGCAATTCGCATACGAACTGCGCGAAAATGTCAGACAGACGGTTCATGAAATACGCTATGGAGAAGACTCTCTGCCTGAGGGAGATTTGCGAGAGGCAGCAACACTGCATCAAAAAGAGGAAACCATGCTGCAGGTGCAGTCAGAACAGGAAAAATCCCTGTATCTGAGAGGATTTGTAGGAAGCAGCTATGAGGATGGAGTCTGGAAAAAGATGCCGGATTTGGCATATAGCGGAGACAATGCCGGAATGTTGAAATGGCTGCTGAAAAAAGAATTTGATCCGCTGACACAGGTGGCAGATTATTACAGAATCGGCGAAAGTCAGGATGCACCGGAGGCAAATCGGATAAAGTATCGTATTGGCGACGCATCAAGATACTATGTGTATCTTCCATCTACTTTAAAGGAAGTGACAGATGGAAGTTTAAAAGAAAAGAAAGATATCCGTTATGCAAGCCGTGGAATCATCGGAGAGAAGAATTATGCGATCGAGGAAGTGTCGGGAAGCAGACCTTCCGAGCTGACAGTTGCAGATGACTGGGTGACAGATCCGCAGACGAAGGCACAGAAGGAGTACTGCGAAGCAGAGGCGGTGTACCGCCAGTTCGTATATGATAATTATACAAAAGCAGATGCAGATCTGGCAGAACTGATCAGAACTACCTTCTGGGATGATTATGAGACGGAAAATGAAGGAATTTACAGTTCACTGACACATATCAGAGAAGTGCTCAAAGAGCGTGTTCAGTATACGGATACACCATCAGAAGTTCCTGAAGGTGTAGATCCGATCCGGTATTTCCTGAATGGATCACATCAGGGAAATGCCATGTTTTATGCGTCAACCGCAGTTGAGGCACTGCGGCTGCATGGGATTCCGGCGCGGTATATAGAAGGTTACTATATGTCGGAGAATGACATTGCAGGAAGGAAAGATGGAACAGCGGCAGTTACCGGACTGGATGCACATGCATGGACAGAAATCTATTTTGATGGGATTGGCTGGCTTCCGGTGGATGTGACACCGGGGTATTACTATGAATCTGTTGCGCTGCAGCAGATGGTCGGAGTGCCGGATACGGTTCGCCAGAATGCATCACTGGGAAATAATTCTTTTGAGGCGGATCAGATTACTGGTGGAAGCAGCACCGGTGCAAAAAAACAGGAGGTTTTCCGGCTCGCCGGAACAACTGTCCGGATTCTGTTTGGAATCGTAGCAGTGTTACTGATCCTGGTGGTTATTATTTTTGCACTGGCAGAAGTGATGCGGGTATTTGCCGGATGTGTGCTGAAGAAACAGTATGACCGTACCGATGGAGAAGCGCAGATCGTCAGAGCGGAAATGATTATCAGCAGGTACCTGAAGCTCTGGGGGATTGAGGCACATCTGGGCTGGAATACCGAGGAAACAGACCGGATGATCGCGAAAAAGATCACAGCGGTGCGGGCAGGTGAGTACAGCCGTGTCTGTGAGCTTCTGGAAAAGTCGATTTATGGAGAACTTGAACTGGAACCGTATGAAAAAAGAACTCTGAACCAGTTTATGAAAAAACTTACAGTTCCCGGTGGAAAATGCAGTCTGAAGATGAAAATGATTCTTCGGTATGCATGTCTGCATTTCCTTGGAACATAAAAATTATCCGGAACAGCGGAATTATGATGTGAGAATGGAAAAGAACGGAAACGGGAGGAAGACAAGATGGAAGTAATACGTGCAAAAAGTGCCGGGTTCTGTTTTGGCGTGAAACGCGCTGTTGACACGGTATATGAACAGGTCGAAAAACAGACTGGAAAACAGATTTACACTTATGGTCCGATCATCCATAATGAAGAGGTTGTAAAGGACATGGAAGCACATGGCGTAAAAGTCCTGCGCAGTGAGGAAGAACTAAAAGGTCTGGAAGAAGGGCTGGTGATCATCCGCTCTCATGGTGTCCCAAAGAGAATCTGTGACCTGATGGATGAAAAAGGCATCGAATATGTGGATGCAACCTGTCCGTTTGTGAAAAGAATCCATAAAATTGTTGCCGAAGAAAGTAAAAAAGGCAGCCGGATCATCATCATTGGTAATCCGGATCACCCTGAGGTTGAAGGAATCCGGGGCTGGGCAGGAGGAAATGTAACCGTTATAAAAAATGCAGAAGAAGCAGAAAAATTTGAAAATACTACATCCGAAAGAATTTGTATTGTGTCTCAGACGACATTTAATTACAATAAATTCAAAGATTTAGTTGAAATTATTTCGAAAAAGGGTTATGATATAAGTGTTTTAAATACGATTTGTAATGCGACCAGAGAGCGTCAGACAGAAGCAAGGAGCATTGCAAAAGAGGTGGATGCTATGATTGTAATCGGAGACAAACATAGTTCCAACACCCAGAAACTGTATGAAATATGCAGCAGGGAATGTCACAATACGTACTATATACAGACACTTGACGATTTTGATATGAATCAATTAAGGTCCGTGGAAACAGTAGGTATTACAGCAGGGGCATCCACGCCCAACAATATAATTGAGGAGGTTCAAAATAATGTCAGAATTAACTTTTGAACAAATGTTAGACGAGTCATTTAAAACAATTCATAATGGAGAGGTCGTAGATGGTACTGTAATTGATGTTAAGCCAGATGAAATCATCTTAAATATAGGATACAAAGCAGACGGTATCATCACCAGAAGTGAATATACCAATGATAACAGTGTAGATCTTACAACTGTTGTTTCTGTTGGTGATCCGATGACTGTTAAAGTACTGAAAGTCAATGATGGAGAAGGACAGGTTCTTCTTACATACAAGAGACTTGTTGCAGAAAAAGGTAACGAAAGATTAAAAGAAGCATTCGAGAACAAAGAAGTCCTGAAAGCACCGGTTACTCAGATTCTTGGCGGTGGATTAAGCGTTGTTGTAGATGAAGCAAGAGTATTCATCCCGGCAAGTCTTGTATCAGATACTTACGAAAAAGACCTTTCTAAGTACAAAGATCAGGAAATCGAATTTGTTATCAGCGAATTCAATCCAAGAAGAAACCGTATCATCGGTGACAGAAGACAGCTTCTTGTTGCTGAAAGAGCAGAAAAGCAGAAAGAACTCTTCGCTAAACTTAAAGTCGGTGATGTGATCGAAGGAACAGTTAAGAACGTAACAGATTTCGGTGCATTTATCGATCTCGGCGGAGTAGACGGACTTCTTCATATCTCTGAGATGTCATGGGGAAGAGTTGACAATCCGAAGAAAGTATTCACTGTTGGTGAAACTCTTAAAGTCCTTGTTAAAGATATCCATGATACAAAAGTTGCACTCAGCTTAAAATTCCCGGAGACAAATCCATGGGCTAACGCAGCTGAGAAGTACGCTGTAGGTACAGTTGTAACAGGAAAAGTTGCAAGAATGACAGACTTTGGTGCATTCGTAGAACTTGCTCCTGGAGTAGATGCACTCCTTCATGTATCACAGATCTCAAGAGCACATGTTGAAAAACCTTCAGACGTACTTTCAGTAGGTCAGGAAATCACAGCTAAGGTCGTAGATCTTAACGAAGCTGACAAGAAGATCAGCCTTAGCATGAAAGCACTTGAAAATGCAGAAGTTCAGGAAGAAACTGAAGAATAATTAAATAAGATATACAAGGATAGAGGCTGAGTGAAGTCTCTATCTTTTGTTTGAAAAAACTGGTAGGCATAACTAACTACAGCTGAAAAAAGTTTTCGGATCCATAAGTGATCTCGATAAGTAAGATGGAAAATTTTACCGAATAGTCAGAAAATTCACAAAGAGAGGTCGTAGTAACCTCTCTTTTTTGCGCAGAGAGACTATTGTGTTAAAAAAACGACAAGATGTACTGGAAAATATACAATAAAATGACGAAAGTTACTGGAATTGTAGGATTTATTTTAGTATATTTATAAGAGAGAAAACAGGAAGGAAGGATATCAAAATGGGACTTTTGACATTTAAAGGCGGAGTTCATCCGAACGACGGAAAAAGTCTTGCGAAAGACAAGGCAATCGTAGAACTTCTGCCACAGGGTGATCTTGTATACCCGTTATCCCAGCATATCGGAGCACCGGCTAAGCCAGTAGTAGCAAAAGGTGACCATGTGCTTAAAGGGCAGAAAATTGCCGAAGCGGGGGGCTTCGTGTCTGCACCGATCTATGCATCCGTATCAGGTACTGTAAAAGCGATTGAACCACGTGTGAATCCGACAGGTTCTAAAGTGAACAGTATCATCATTACAAATGACGGTCAGTACGAAGAAGTAGAATATCCACAGCCAAAACCTCTTTCTGAACTGACAAAAGAAGAGATTCTGAATATCATTGGAGAGGCTGGCGTAGTAGGTATGGGTGGAGCAGGTTTCCCTACCAGAGTGAAGCTTTCACCAAAAGAGCCAGACAAGATTGATTATATCATTGCAAACTGTGCGGAATGTGAGCCGTATATTACTGCCGATTACAGAAGAATGCTGGAGAATCCGGAACTTCTGGTAGAAGGTATGCGTGTGATCCTGAAGCTTTTTGACAATGCGAAAGGTTTATTTGCAATCGAAGATAACAAACCGGACTGTATCGCAAAATTAAAAGAGCTGACCAAGGACGAGCCTCGTATGGAAGTCAGAGAGATGATGACCAAGTACCCACAGGGCGCAGAACGTCAGCTGATTTTTGCAAATACAGGACGTGCGATCAATTCTACCATGCTTCCGGCAGATGCTGGATGTGTAGTAGACAACGTAGAGACCATCATCAGCATTTACAATGCAGTAGTAAAAGGCATTCCTTCTATGGAACGTGTCGTTACTGTAACAGGGGATGGAGTTGTAAATCCTGGTAACTACAAAGTACTCTTCGGAACCAACCAGAACGAACTGATCGAAGCCGCCGGCGGACTCAAAGAAGGCTGTGAAAAAGTCATTTCAGGTGGACCGATGATGGGATTTGCGATGTATACGACAGATACACCGATCACCAAGACATCTTCATCTATTCTTTGCATGTCAAAAGATGAAGTATCAGCCTGTGAACCGACAGCATGTATCAACTGCGGACGGTGCGTTGACGCCTGTCCAAGCCGCATTATTCCGTCAAGACTGGCTGATTTTGCAGAACGCCATGACGAAGAAGCGTTCCTCAAATTCAATGGTCTTGAATGTGTAGAATGTGGATCCTGCAGTTATGTATGTCCGGCTAAGAGACAGCTGAAGCAGGCAATCGGATCGATGAGAAAAACCGCACTTGCCAACAAAAAGAAAAAATAGAATAGAGAGGAAGAGGTGAACAAAAGTGAGTGAACAGTTAAAAGTATCATCTTCACCACATATCCGTTCTAAAGAGACAACCGGCAATATCATGCTGTGGGTTATCATCGCTCTGTTACCGGCAACTTTCTTTGGAATTTACAACTTCCGTGACACACATGCATGGCTGCTTGTTATCGTGACAACAGCAGCAGCAGTTCTTACGGAGTACATTTACGAAAAACTGATGCATAAAAAGATTACGATCAAGGATTTCAGTGCCGCAGTTACAGGACTTCTGCTTGCACTCAACCTTCCGCCGACAGCCCCGATCTGGATGGGAATCATCGGAAGCGTATTCGCAATCCTGGTTGTAAAGCAGCTCTTTGGCGGATTGGGACAGAACTTCATGAACCCTGCACTTGGAGCAAGGTGTTTCCTTCTGATTTCCTTCACAGGAAGAATGACAAGCTTTGTATATGACGGCGTATCCGGTGCAACACCACTGGCAACGATCCGTGCCAATATCGAAGCAGGAAACGCAGCACTTGACGGTGTGAACAGCATGGACATGCTGATCGGAAATATTGCCGGAACTATCGGTGAGACATCCGTTATTGCAATCGTAATCGGAGCGATCATCCTGATCCTCAAAGGAATCATTGATCTTCGTATTCCGGGTACATATATTGTGACATTTGCACTTTTCATCGGAATCTTCGGTGGATTTGTAGATGGAATTGGATTCTTCAACGTTCAGTACATGACAGCAGAACTCTGCGGTGGTGGTCTGATGCTTGGAGCATGGTTTATGGCAACCGATTATGTAACTTCCCCGATCACGAAGAAAGGTCAGATCGTATATGGTATCCTTCTTGGATGTCTGACTGGTCTGTTCCGTCTGTTCGGTGGTTCAGCAGAAGGTGTATCTTATGCGATCATCTTCAGTAACCTTCTTGTACCGCTGATCGAGAGAGTTACTCTTCCAAAACCTTTCGGTAAAGGAGGAGAAAAATAATGAATAAGATTATCAAAAATACACTGATCCTTGCAGCGATCACAGTAGTATCCGGTCTGGTGCTCGGAGCAGCTTATGAAGTAACAAAAGATCCGATCGCCCAGACACAGGCAAAGCAGAAACAGGAAGCCTGCCAGGCAGTTTATCCGGAAGCTGATTCCTTCGAAGCAATGGATGTAGATCAGAAAGCTGCAAAAGAAGCAATCAAAAAGATGGGAACCAATGCAACGGTTGATGAAGTTTATTCAGCAACTATGGATGGAAGTGAAGCTGGTTATGTTGTAACCGTAACAGACAAAGACGGTTACGGCGGAGATATCCAGATCACAGTTGGTATCATGGCTGACGGTACGGTCAATGGTATTTCTTTCCTTTCCATCAGCGAGACAGCAGGTCTTGGTATGCGTGCGAAAGAACCGAGCTTCTACAATCAGTTTGCCGGACAGCAGGCTGAGAAATTCTATGTATCCAAAGATGGCGGAGACGGACAGCCGATCGATGCTTTAAGTGGTGCAACCATCACTTCCCGTGCAGTCACAGGAGCTGTCAACACAGCACTTGGATATTACCAGACAGCGTTAGGAGGTAGTGGAAATGAATAAATGTACAGAAAGATTGTATAACGGTCTTGTAAAAGAAAACCCGACCTTTGTTATGATGCTTGGTATGTGTCCGACACTGGCGGTTACAACATCTGCAATCAACGGTATTGGTATGGGACTCTCTACCACAGTGGTACTGATTTTCTCCAACCTTTTGATTTCCCTGCTGCGTAAGATCATTCCGGATTCCGTTCGTATGCCGGCATTCATCGTTGTCGTAGCAACACTTGTTACTGTGGTACAGTTCCTTATGGAAGGATTTGTACCTGGTCTTTACGCATCACTTGGTGTATATATTCCTCTGATCGTAGTTAACTGTATCATCCTCGGACGTGCAGAAGCATACGCATCAAAGAACCCGGTTCTTCCGTCTATCTTTGATGGTATCGGTATGGGACTTGGATTTACTCTTGGTCTTACCTGCATCGGTATCGTCAGAGAGCTGATCGGTTCCGGAAAAGTATTCGGTCTTCAGGTAATGCCGGATATCTATGAACCTGTTACAATTTTTATCCTTGCTCCTGGTGCATTCCTTGTACTTGCATTCCTTGTTGCAGCACGTAACAAGATCATGAAGAGACTGGAAGCAAAAGGCAAGAAGGTTGTCAAAGCACAGGGATGCTGCGAAGGCGGATGCGCTTCATGTGGCGGATGCGATGGACACGTATTCCCGACAGGTCAGGAAAAGGAATAGGAGGGAGATAAGAGATGAAAGAATTACTTATTATAGCAGTTGGTTCGGCGCTTGTTAACAACGTCGTACTCAGCCAGTTCCTCGGTATCTGTCCTTTCCTTGGCGTTTCTAAGAAAATTGAGACAGCAGCCGGCATGGGCGGCGCAGTTGTTTTCGTTATCACGATTGCATCTTTTATTACTGGTGCGATCTACCAGTTTATTTTGCACCCGGCAGGATTCGAATATTTGCAGACAATCGTATTCATCCTGGTTATCGCAGCACTGGTTCAGTTTGTAGAGATGTTCCTCAAGAAGGTTATGCCTCCGCTTTATAATGCACTGGGTGTATATCTTCCGCTGATCACAACAAACTGTGCAGTACTTGGTGTATCACTGAACTGTGTAACAAAAGGATATAACATCCTTGAAGGTGTTGTATACGGATTCTCTACAGCAGTCGGATTTACGATCGCGATCGTGATCATGGCTGGTATCCGTGAGAAGATCGAATACAACGATATCAGTGAGTCTTTCCAGGGAACCCCGATCGTACTGCTTACAGCAGCACTGATGTCCATCGCGTTCTTTGGATTCTCAGGAATCATTTAACAGAAGGAGGACCGTGTTATGAGTATAACAGGAGTATTGATTGCTGCACTTATCGTAGGCGGTACCGGCGTATTCATCGGTGTCTTCCTTGGAATTGCAGGTAAGAAATTTGCAGTTGAAGTAGATGAAAAAGAAGAAGCGATTCTCGCAGAACTTCCGGGTAACAACTGTGGTGGATGTGGATATGCCGGATGTTCCGGTCTTGCAGCAGCTATCGCAAAAGGAGAAGCTCCGGTCGGACAGTGTCCGGTCGGCGGTGCTCCGGTAGCAGCAAAGATCGCAGCGATCATGGGCGAAGAAGCCGGTGAAAGCGTACACGAAGTTGCATTTGTAAAATGTGCAGGAACCTGCGAAAAAGCAAAACAGGCATATGATTATACAGGGATTACAGACTGCCAGATGGCAGCCATGATGCAGAATGGCGGACCAAAAGGATGTTCTTTCGGATGTCTTGGTTTCGGAAGCTGTGTAAAGGCATGTCCATTCGATGCAATCCACGTTGTAGACGGAATTGCAGTCGTAGACAAAGAGGCATGTAAAGCCTGTGGTAAATGTATCGCTACCTGTCCAAAACATCTGATCGAGCTTGTACCTTATGCACAGAAGCATCTCGTACAGTGCAGCTCAAAAGATAAAGGAAAAGACGTTATGAGCGTATGTTCCGTAGGATGTATCGGATGTAAGATGTGTGAAAAAGTATGTGAGTCTGATGCAGTACATGTGGTAGATAACATTGCACACATTGATCCGGAAAAATGTACAAACTGTGGAAAATGTGCGGAGAAATGTCCGAAGAAGATAATTAAATAAAGAGCAATGAAAGAAAAGGATCCGGATGCTGTTTCGGATCCTTTTCTTTCATTGAGTTCAGTCGACTGCGGAAGTCAGAGAGGGAGAGGGGACGGGAAAGGCGCCGCATGGGGATGCGGCGCCTTTCCCTAAATAATGGAGAATTTTTAGGGGTGTTGGGTAAGTTGGAGAAAGTGGGATTAGGAAAAGTTTTATAAAATTTTGGAAATTATAAATTAAGAAAATTTAATTTTTAGAATGTAGTGGGGGATGTTATAATATAAAAAATGGCGAGGGAAAAGAAAATTTATTTATTGGTTGACGATTATGTAGAAAATCATCCAAAATAAAAATGAGAATAGAGACAAAATACGACATTGCATCATCGGTAAACGTTGGCGCAGAGTATGACAAGGGTGTGAAGAAGCTCTTTAAGAGTAAAGAGATCATTGTCCCGATTA
Organism: uncultured Bariatricus sp.; assembly: GCA_934320645.1. Taxonomy (GTDB): domain Bacteria; phylum Bacillota; class Clostridia; order Lachnospirales; family Lachnospiraceae; genus Allocoprococcus. The sequence continues at coordinate 8,582 of CAKRFP010000016.1, read as the reverse complement.
TGGAGATGGTGATCCCGGAATTTGAAGGGTGTTCACAGGAAGAAATTTTAAGTTGTCTGGATCTGGCATCCATTACATCGGATGAAGTTGTCAGTGATACTCCGGTTTCGGAGATGGAGGAGTATCGGATACGGGGTGAAGATACCGAACTTTCCGGAGGTTTGGATAAGTTAATTCGGTTTGATTCAAAGTTCAGGATTCGTAATCCGAAGCTTTCAGAGGAAAATATGCTGGTGAATCTTCATATTGATCTGGAGGGACAGAAAAGTTATACACCGAAGAATCCGACGTATCCAATTATAAAAAGAGGATTTTATTATGTCGCAAGGGATTTGTGCAGTCAGCTTGGAGTGGCAACCGGAAAGACGAATTATGCAGATCTGGAGAAGTGCTATTCAATCTGGATCTGTCTGGAGAATGTGCCGGTAAAATTAAGGAATACAATGACAGAATACCGAATAAGAAAAGAAGATATTCTGGGAGAGACGGATGAACCGGAAGAAGATTATGATTTGATGAGTGTGATCGTTATCCGAATGGGAGAGAAAGCAGAAGACAGAGGGATATTTGATTATCTTAATCAGGTATTTGTGGGAAATATAGAAGAAATAGAGACATATTCACATATTGAATGGGAAGAGGAATTTAAGGAGGATGTGGCTATGACGATGACAGGATTTAGTGATGTGCTGGTTAGAAGAGGGAGAGAAGAAGGAAGAAAAGAGGGAAGAGAAGAAGGGAGAATAGAAGGTAGAATAGAAGGTAGAGAAGAAGGACGAGAGATAGGGCAGGAAGAGACAACGGTTAAATTTATCTGGAGTTTACATGAAATGAAATGCACAGATGAAATGATTTCGGAAGCAGTAAAAAAACCAGTTGATTATGTGCAGGATATTTTGAAAAAAGATGCACCTCAGTAAGAAAGCTGGAAACACTTCTGTGAAAAATAGATTAGTAAAAGGAATAAAGTTACTTTTACAGGACTTATGGAATATCCGCATTGCGATTCTTGTATTTGTAATTTATTTTGTTATAGGAAGAAAGATTTTGTACAGTCTGTGTCCAATGGTGATCATGACGGGATTTCCGTGTCCGGGATGCGGGCTTACAAGAGCGATGTTTATGGTGCTGCGAGGGGACTTTGCCGGGGCATGGAAGATGCATCCGTTTATTTATGGTGTGATTGTCCTAGTGGGATGGTTTTGCGTGCGGAGATACATACAGAGGAAAGAAACGAAGAGCCTTGGAAAATGGGTAATTCTTCTGTGCGTAGGACTGATTCTATATTATATGTACCGAATGGTAAGGTATTTTCCGGGAGATGCTCCGATGAGTTATTATTATGGAAGCGTGGGATACCGGATGTGGGAAATCGTGAAGAGTGGAAAGTAAAAGGTATGCGAACAGTAGAATTTGGATCGGAATGAAAGATAAAGTAAGAATAATTTAAATGAAATGGATTTTACAGATGATATGATTTCGGAAGCAGTAAAAAAGCCGGTTGATTACGTGCAGGATGTTTTGAAAAAAGATGCACCTCAATAAAAAACGGAATAAAGAAATTAGTTATAGAGTATAAAAAGTGTCGCAAAGTCATCAAAACGATGATGGAGCGGCATTTTTTTGGATTAATCGCAAAAACAAATGTCGCTTATCTTCCACTTAAGCGACATCTTTTTTACCCAGTATTTTTCTATAACATATGTAATGTTATCATTTATAACATATTTCGTCAAGTTAGGCATAATGGATTTAGGTGCTTTAACTGTAAAACTTTATCGAAATATCGCAACTTTTTTTGCTATTTTGCATAATATTTCTTTTTAAAGAGTCAAAATAGGAGTCAACTGTTAATGTTTTATATCAATCATTCCTTTTTTCTATTTATAATGATGGAAAAAGGAGTCTATTTATCATGTCAAGACGAGGAGAAAATATCCACAAAAGAAAAGACGGACGCTGGGAAGCACGTTACGAAAAAGGTCGAACCGAAAATGGGACAATTATCTATGGATTTTTGTACGGAAAGAGCTATCGGGAGGCAAAGGCAAAAAAGCTTCAGGCATTACAGAAGCAGATGCCAACGAAAAGAAGCAAGAATTATTCTGCATTTCAGATACAGGAGTTAAGCAGCCTGTGGTTGGAGTATGTGCACTTTAACCTGAAAGAAAGCACCTATATGTGTTATGCAGTATTGGTGCAAAAGCATATCGTTCCATATTTTAAGAAAAATCCTCAACAATTACTTAGCAATAATGGTTTGCAAATTTTCTATAATGACAAAATCGCATCCGGTCTGTCGACGCAGAGTGTAAAAATGATCCTTATGCTGTTGGAACGGATTTTGGCATTTTCAGAAGAGCAAGAACTTTTGCCAACGGTCAAACGGACGAAAGTTCATCCCAAAACCATTCCATTTAAAAAAGTTCTGTTAAGTCCCGAAGATCTTTCCCTGCTGAGCAGACATTTGGTGGAGGCAGATACCGCTTTTGCTGCGGGCGTTTTGTTATGCATGTACACAGGAATCCGGATTGGAGAGTTATGTGGAATAAAAGGAGCAGATATTGATCTGAAAAGAGGAATCCTGACCATTCGGCGGACGGTATCGCGAATCACAAATCCCGACATTTCCTCTGGCGGTTCGCAAACTATCATATTTATCAGCACACCGAAATCACTTTCTTCTATCCGAACGATACCGATTCCGGATCAGATCATTCCTTTTTTACGAAAATGGTCCGTTTCAGACCAGTTTTATTTTCTGACAGGCAGTACGAAACCGACTGAGCCGCGGAATGTACAGCGACAATTCAAAAATATGTTAAAAGGATGTAATCTTCCGCAGGTGACTTTTCATTCTCTGCGGCATAGCTTTGCAACACTATGCATTGAAAATGGAATCGACAGCAAAGCACTTTCTGAAATTCTTGGACATTCGTCCGTAAAAATCACATTGGACATCTATGTACACAGCAACATGGCACAGAAAAAAGAATATTTGAACCGGCTTTCTATTTGAAAATAAGCAGTCAGATGCGAAGTCAGAAGCAGACTTTGCCGAAGAATCTGCAGCTCAGATGATTTGCGAAAATCAGGCGTTCCTACAAATTTTGGGGAGCGCTTTTTTTCGTGATTTTTTGGAAAGTCGCTTAAGTGGAAGATAAGCGACATTTGCAAAATCAGGTTCAGCAGAAAGGATACAGATATTCTATGGGGAAGAAGCAGGGATATATTATCACAACCAAATGCCTGCGACTGAGATGTAGACATCCGGAATGGCTGAGCGAGACGCAGTATTTCTATAACCAGATACAAAAATTTTATTATGACTTATTTCTGGAGCATTCGGAACTGCGAGAGGATAATTCACAGGTTTGCCTGCGTGAAATGGAGCGTCTGAGTATCAGGGGACGGGATGGAAAAGAAGTGCCAAGTCCGCTTCCGTGGGAAAAGGTGCCGCTTTATTTTCGGAGGGCAGCAGCCAATGCAGGGATTGCGGCGGCGAAGAGTCATTTGTCGAGACTGGAAAATGGCTATGCCGGGAAAGCAGAGAGTTTTCATTCGGCGGTCACGTACTACAAAGGGATGTACCGGGATTTTGAATCCGGTGAAATTACGCTTCGCATCTGGAATGGAAGCGAATGGAGATGGATGCGGTGCAGACTTTACGGAAAAGCATTTCCGGAGGGGGCGCAGCTGATGTCGCCTTCTGTTGTTCTGGATCAGAAGTATGAGATGCTGCATGTTCCGGTAAAAGAAATTGTCCAGGATGCATCGACTGTGAAAGAAAGAATCGCAGAAGGCAGAAATGTCTGTGGGATTCATTTTACAAATGAAGATGCATTTGCGGTGGCGAGTGTGATGAACTGCGAGGGAAAAGAGCTGGCAGTCCGCTATTTTAAAGGCGGAAAAGAATACACGCACCAGTGCAGTAAGGTATTGGAGAAGATTGACAAGTCCCGGAAGTCGCGGGGTGAAAATGCCGGTGGACGGGTGAATCAGAAATATTGGATGCATTTGAAGCATCTGGGCGAGCAGTATGCACACCAGGTTAGTCTGAACATTGTGACATTTTGCAAAGAGCAGGATGTCTCGGTGATCGCATTTCCAAAGTATGACGAAGAGTATCGGAGGCATGTGCTGAAGGGCGCGGGAAATTTTGGGACACTGCATCTGAGTACAAGGATCCGGGAGTATCTCACCTATAAGGCGTGGAAAGAAGGAATTCTGGTGCTGGATGTGAATGCAAAAGAAATGCACCGGATTTGTGCGGTTTGTGGAAGTGAGATTGCGCAGCAGGATAAGCAGTCAAAACGATTTGTCTGCGAGAAAGGACATCAGGGCGATGCGTACCTGAATGTTGCTAGAAATGTGGCGAAGCGGTGTATGGAGCAGTTTCGGAAGAAAGCCGGAAAAGAGAAAAATGTATCTGCAAAGAAAAGTTAAAAGAGGAAACAGATGGTGAATAACCATTGTTTTATAAAAGGTGAGAGCTGAAGAAGGGTTCGGGTGTATGTGCCGGGACTTTTGGGTTGAACACCGCCTGTCACGTCTGATCTGCCGGATGGTGAAGTCCGGGAGGGGAGAAGTGGCGAAGACATTCTGCCCGGCGCATGAGAGTGCGGTGGGGAGGAGAGGGTGTTTGAAGTTATGAAATAAAACTGGAGTAAAGAAACTACAGTGAAAGAATGAGGGGAAAATGAAGAAACAATTGCGAATTGCGATGTTTGGACACAAGAGAATACCGAGCCGGGAAGGCGGTATTGAAATTGTTGTGGAAGAACTTTGCACCAGAATGGTGCGAGATAGCAATCAAGTTACTTGTTATAACAGAGCGGGTCATCATGTAAGTGGTTCAGAATATGATACAGGCAAGAGAAGTGTCTATAAAGGAATTCGATTGAAGTCGGTGCCGACTATTGAGAAAAAAGGTTTGGCAGCAGTAAGTGCTTCTTTCTTTGCTTCTTTATGCTGTGCATTTGGAAAGTACGATGTTGTACATATTCACGCAGAAGGACCGGCTTTTTTTACGTGGTTGCCGAAAATGTTTAGAAAAAGGGTGATCGTTACTGTTCATGGTATTGACTGGCAGCGTGCAAAGTGGAAATCAGGATTTGGCTCAAAGTTTATTCATCAGGGCGAAAAAAATGCTGTGAAATATGCAGATGAAATCATCGTTCTGAGTAAAAGCGTACAGGATTATTTCCAAAAGACATATGGGCGTCAGACCAGATTTATTCCAAATGGAGTCAATCGACCGGATAAAAAGGATGCAAGACTTATAGCGGAAAAATTTGGATTGGAAAAAGATTCTTACATTTTATTCCTTGGAAGACTTGTGCCAGAAAAAGGGATTCAATATCTGATTGAAGCATTTAAAGAGATAAAAACAGATAAAAAGCTAGTAATTGCAGGTGGTTCCAGTGATACAGATGATTTTGCAAAAGAGCTAAAAGAGATGGCGAAAGATGACAAGCGTATCATATTTACAGGTTTTGTACAAGGTCAGATGTTGGAAGAACTGTATAGCAATGCATATATTTATACATTACCTTCCGATTTGGAAGGAATGCCACTCAGCTTATTAGAGGCAATGAGTTATGGGAATTGTTGCCTGGTTTCGGATATTCCGGAATGTACAGAAGTGGTAGAAGATAAGGCGTTGATTTTTAAGAAATCAAACGTAGAAGATTTAAAAGAAAAATTGCAGGATGCCTGCGATGAGTATGAAAAAGTACAGCGGTTGAAGGATGAATCTGCAGATTATATTTGCGGAAAATATAGTTGGGACAGAGTTGTTGAAGAGACAGAAGAGCTGTATGGGAGTAAGAGATAGATGAAAGTTTTGATGATTAATAATCTCCTCTAACCGAACGCAGGTAGTGAGATGTACATAGTGAAAATGCCGGAAAAATAGCGTATTTACGGCGCTTTTCGAGAGATGGGCAAAGCTGCGAGAGCAGTTTTTATCTCGCTACCTGGGTTCAGTAACAGCAGATGATTTTATCATAAGAACTTTCAGTATCACTACCTGCGTTTGTATGGAGCACTCTGGTTTATGAACAACACATTGGAAGTGCTTCATATGAACAGAGGTAGTGACACTTAAAATATAGGCTTCAAAAAAATAAGGAGACAAATGCAATGAGTATAGTTAATTTAGAGAATAAAACGATTTTAGTCACAGGTGCGGCTGGCTTTATAGGCTCCAACCTTGTGAAGCGAATTTATCAGGAGGCTCCTGCTGCTACGGTCATCGGCATCGACAACATGAATGCCTACTATGATGTGGCATTGAAAGAGTTCCGCCTGAATGAGCTGGCCAAGTATCCCACATTTACTTTTGTCAAAGGCAACATCGCTGATAAGGAACTGATCACTGAACTGTTCGAAAAGTACAAGCCGTCTGTGGTCGTCAACCTTGCAGCACAGGCTGGTGTGCGTTACTCCATCACCAACCCGGATGCTTATGTGGAATCTAACTTGGTCGGCTTCTTTAATATCCTCGAAGCCTGCCGTCATTGCGAGAGTCTGGAGCATTTGGTTTATGCCTCTTCCTCCTCTGTCTACGGTTCTAATAAAAAGGTTCCGTACAGCACGGACGATAAGGTTGACAACCCAGTTTCCCTTTATGCAGCCACTAAGAAATCTAATGAGTTAATGGCACACGCCTACTCTAAGCTGTACAACATCCCGTCCACTGGCCTGCGTTTCTTTACCGTGTACGGTCCTGCAGGTCGTCCCGATATGGCTTACTTCGGCTTCACCAATAAATTGGTGAAGGGTGAAACCATCAAGATCTTCAACTATGGCAACTGCAAGCGTGACTTTACTTATGTGGATGACATCGTTGAGGGTGTTGTCCGTGTGATGAAGAAGGCTCCGGACAAGAAGAATGGCGAGGACGGTTTGCCGATTCCGCCGTATGCAGTTTACAACATCGGCAATCAGAATCCGGAAAACTTGCTGGACTTCGTGCAGATTTTGAGTGAGGAGTTAGTAAGAGCGAAAGTTCTGCCGGAAGATTATGACTTCGAGGCACACAAGGAACTGGTTCCGATGCAGCCGGGTGATGTGCCTGTGACCTATGCAGATACCAGCGCACTGGAACGGGACTTCGGTTACAAGCCGAGTACAAGCCTGCGTGAAGGCCTGAGGAACTTCGCTGAGTGGTACGCTGAGTTTTATAAATAAGGAAAGTTTCATATTGGCACTTTGCTGATTACAAATAAAGGAGATAAATATCATGAGAGAGTTTAAGGATTTAAAGATTGCTGTGGCTGGTACTGGTTACGTTGGCCTTTCCATTGCTACGCTGTTGTCTCAGCACCATAAGGTGACTGCAGTAGATATTATTCCTGAGAAAGTGGAGATGATCAACAACAAGAAGTCCCCGATTCAGGATGATTACATTGAAAAGTATCTGGCAGAAAAAGAACTGAATCTGACCGCAACTCTTGATGCAAAGGAAGCATACAGTGATGCTGATTTTGTAGTAATCGCTGCACCGACAAACTATGATAGCAAGAAGAACTTTTTCGACACTAGTGCAGTGGAAGCTGTGATTAAGTTGGTTATCGAGTACAATCCGGAAGCTATTATGGTCATTAAGTCCACAATTCCGGTTGGATATACTGCGAGCGTTCGTGAAAAATTCCACTGCGACAACATTATTTTTAGCCCAGAGTTTCTGCGAGAGAGCAAGGCTCTGTACGACAACCTTTATCCTTCCCGTATCATTGTCGGTACTGATGTGGATAATGCTCGCCTGGTGAAGGCGGCACACACTTTTGCAGAGCTCCTGCAGGAGGGCGCTATCAAGGAGAACATCGACACTCTGTTCATGGGATTCACTGAGGCAGAGGCTGTTAAACTGTTCGCCAACACCTATCTGGCACTGCGTGTTAGCTACTTCAACGAACTGGATACTTATGCCGAGATGAAGGGTCTGAATACCCAGCAGATCATCAATGGTGTCTGCCTTGATCCTCGTATTGGAACTCATTATAATAATCCGTCCTTCGGATATGGTGGATATTGCCTGCCGAAGGACACCAAGCAGCTGCTGGCCAATTATGCTGATGTTCCGGAGAACCTGATTGAAGCAATTGTTGAGAGCAATAGAACCCGTAAGGACTTCATTGCTGACCGTGTTTTGGAGATTGCAGGTGCTTATGAAGCAAATGACAGCTGGGATGAAAGCAAAGAAAAAGAAGTAGTTGTCGGCGTTTACCGTCTGACAATGAAGAGTAACAGCGATAACTTCCGCCAGAGTTCCATTCAGGGTGTCATGAAGCGCATCAAGGCAAAAGGCGCAACTGTCATCATTTACGAGCCGACGCTGAAAGACGGTGAAAAGTTCTTCGGCAGCGTTGTGGTTAATGATTTGGACGAGTTCAAGAAAAAGAGTCAGGCAATCATTGCAAACCGCTACGATAAGAGCTTGGACGATGTGAAGGATAAGGTTTATACAAGAGACATTTTTCAGAGGGATTAAGATATGAAAATTTTACTGGTTAATTATAGATATTTTATTTCGGGTGGACCGGAAAAATATATGTTCAACATTAAGAAGATGTTGG